>CAZAVP010000001.1:0-199598 GCA_964488745.1 uncultured Chryseobacterium sp.
GATGAGTTGTTTGTGGCATGCGTTTTTGTTTAAAAACCATGACATAAACCAATTTAGAAGTTAAATGCGTTTGCCCTGCCATTTTAGTAAAGTAAATTGATCCTGTTATTTTTTCACAAAGCGATATACTTTTTGAGATTCATTTACACCAATCAGGTAGATTCCTGAACTTAAATTGGAAACGTCAATTTGATGATTTAAAGAAGACTTAAATGTATTCATGATTTGTCCGTGAATATTCATTAATTTCAAACTCACTTCGTTTTTTGAATCAATGTTAATCAGGTTGTTGGTTGGATTTGGGTACAGTTTTACATCTGTATAATCGCTTAAGTTTTCAATTCCCAAAGTTCCACTTAATTTCCACAATTCATTTCCAAAAATGTCATAATTAGCCGTAAAGTATAGGTGATTATTTACCTCTATAAACCCAAAACTCTGACCAAAAGGATCTAAAAGTGTTAAAGCAGCATCTGTTATTTTAAGAGTCCCTGTGGATGTACCATCGGTTTGCCATAGCTCGGCTCCATTAAGTCCATCAGAAGCGACAAAGTAAATTTGATTTTCAAAGGCAAAGAAGTTTTTGGGATTGGATCCAGCAGTTGCATGAATGTTTTGAAGCATAACAGTTCCTGCCGCAGTTCCATCGGAGGTCCAAGGCTCAAGTCCATCTGTTCCGTTGGTGGCAACAAAATAAATTTGATTATGATACACTCTTAACTGAGATGGATTCCCTGAACCAGCTGGGTTGATATCTTTTACTAAAACAGTGCCCGTTGCTGTCCCATCGGTTTTCCACAATTCGTATCCGTTTTGATCATCTTCGGCACTGAAAAACAATTCATTGTTTAGAATCGTTAAATTATTAGGATAAGAACTCCCTGTGGTATGGATGTCTTTTAGGATGACTGTTCCTGCTGCTGTTCCATCGCTATACCAAACTTCTTGTTCGGTTGTTGCCTCTGAAGCCGTGAAGAATAATTTTGAATTAAAAACAATCAAATTTCGGGGCGTGGATGCCATTGATCCTGCATAAATGTCTTTCACCAAAATAGTTCCGTTCGCTGTACCATCGGATTTCCACAATTCAAATCCAGTTGTTCCATCCGTTGCTGTGAAATACAGTTCTGAATTATAAACCGTCATATACATCGGGTAAGATCCTTGACTTCCTGGATAAATGTCTTTTACAAGTACTGTTCCAGCTGCTGTACCATCTGAAACCCATAATTCCGCACCATTTACATCATCATTTGCTGAAAAATAAATTTTACCATTAAATTCCACAAAATTAGCAGGGTTCGATGAACCGTTCGGGTTGATGTTTTTAACCATCATGGTACCAACGCCATCTGTATACCAAAGTTCAATATCATCGGTTCCATTATCAGCTGAAAAAAACAGCTTATCATCCAATGCAGTTAAATTAGAGGCGTATGAATCTCCACTCGGATTGATGTCTTTCACCATCATTGTTCCAGACGTTGTTCCGTCCGTTTTCCACAATTCATTTCCATTCACACCATCGGACGCGGTAAAATAACCCTGACCATTAAAAAGTTTAAAGTTGTTAATATCCGAATTGCCTAATGGATTGATGTCTTTCACCATGGAAAGACTTTGAGCATGAGTTTCTGCCAAGAAAAGTGCGGAAAATACAAGCAGCGTAAATGTTTTCTTTTTCATATACAATATGTTTTTGTTTGAATTATAACGCATTTTTAAAACAAACGGTTGGAAGATTTTTTTAGATGTCAACCCAATTAACATTTATTGTATTTTAAAAAGCAAGGACAGAAATAGATGTAGCTAAAACAAAAAAAGTTGTACATCAGATGCACAACTTTCTTAACCGTTGAAATATAAAGCTCAAACTTCTGAATTTCAATCATTTTCATAATTTCCTTGCGCATCTATCCAACCCGATTGAAGTCGGTCTTTGGATTGAATAACGGTGTTTTCTGTGATTACTATTTTGCCGTATGGAATCAAAATTTTCAAGGCAACAGATTGATTTCTGAATTTATCATTTGTCGGATATTGGTAAAGTGCAGGAATTTGAACTTTATTTCCAACAACTTGCGCTTTAAAAACGATATTTGATGCTCTTCTAACGGCTGCTTTGGATGATCTTCCGCGAGCGGAAAGTGTTTGAGAAACATAGAAATTGGTATCGGGAGAAATACCGTACGAAACTTCCAAGCCAGCCGCTTGCACTTGGTTGTTGATGAGTTCAACTTGCGAATCATCCCATTTGAACAAGACACGATCATCCTTGTTAATCGCTTCTTGTTTGTTTACGGAAATAAAAAGCAATGAATCTGAAACAACTCCGACGTTTTGAACGGTTTTACCCACTACTTTAAAATCATTTGCTAAACGAACACCTTGATAAACTCCCAAGATAATGCCTATAAATGCCATCAAAGAGAGGAAAGAATAAGTTCTTTTCAACCAAATTGAACGTAAGTTGAAAAACATGACGGTGCCGGTTAAAATAATGGAAAATAGAATGCTTAAGCTTAGCAGTGCGAATCCAGTCCAAAGATAAAACGAATTGTTTCCATCGATTAAAAAGAAATCACTTATTTGTTGGAATGTAAGCATGGAATCATCGTTAATTTGCGCTTCCATGTTCCCAAAGGCAATGGCGATAAAGGTGAATAATCCAACGCCACCGATAATCCACAAAATGATTGCGCTAATTTTCAGGAATACATTTCCAACTTCATTCATGCGTTGGCGCATGGGACTTTTTCTATTTTTCAGTTCTCGCTCAAATCCTTTGGCCGATTTTTTGAAACTCTTGGTGGCATCTTTTAGTTCTTCTTTCAGTGTCTCAATGTTAACTGGTTTTCCTTGCATTTGAAGTCTTTCGGCATTTGTTCTAGCCTCTGGAACAGCAATCCACAATACAATATATACAGGTACTATGAATCCGCCCACAAAGAACAACAAAATAAAAATGATTCGAATATAAATAACATCGATGCTGAGATAAGCTGCCAATCCCGCACATACACCTCCGATGGATTTGTTTTCATAATCACGGTACAAACGTCTTGATTTCCTCGATTCAGTTTGATATTCACTTTTTTCGTTCGTTCCGTCATTTTCCATGCTTCCTTCAAAATCTTCTGGATCTCCTAGCGTAGCAAGAATGGCTTTCATTTCTTCATAGGTTACCACGTGCTTTTTATCA
The DNA here is from genome assembly GCA_964488745.1 of uncultured Chryseobacterium sp. Classification (GTDB taxonomy): domain Bacteria; phylum Bacteroidota; class Bacteroidia; order Flavobacteriales_D; family Crocinitomicaceae; genus JAQVCM01. Next base: position 3,203 of record CAZAVP010000001.1, read on the forward strand.
GAGATTTTATCCGTTGCCAATTCTGCAATGCGCGATTCTACATCATCACAAATTTCCTGCTGATCTTTGGAATGTTGAAATGCTTGTTTTAACCTCTTCAAGTAGTTGTCTAACAATTCATAAGCTCCTTCTTCAACTAAAAAGTTTACGCCCATTAAATGTATGCTAATTGTTTTTTTCATCTTTAGAATTTTTAGTGATTGTGTTTACTGCTTTTTGTAATTCTTCCCAAGTTTCTTCTAATTCTTCCAAGAAAGCAATCCCTATTTTTGTTAAGGCATAATATTTTCGGGGTGGGCCAGCACTTGATTCTTCCCAACGATAGGAAAGGAGCTCTTCGTTTTTTAGACGAGTAAGCAAAGGATAAAGCGTTCCCTCAACGACAATTAATTTGGATTCTCTCAGAATTTCTATTATTTCCGAAGGATAAGCTTCTTGTTGTTTTAAAATGGAAAGAATGCAAAATTCCAATATTCCTTTGCGCATTTGCGCTTGTGTATTGACTAAGCTCATCTTATTTCAACTTCAATTAATATAATTTATAGTACTATGTAATGCAAAGTACTGTAATAAATTTAAAACACGCAAATAAATTGAGGAAAATTTTAAAATGTAAATGATTAAGTTTACAATAGTTTTTTTTAATCTTATAATTAAGTAATTGTTTTTCAGGGTGTTGATTGATTTATTTTTGATAGGGGAGACGTAAAATAAATATCTTACCGTGTTAGATGTGAGCGTAATTACCCCATTTTAAATTTAATTTTTGGAATAAATCTTTTGGTTTTAGTTGATTATCTAAGATAAGAATGCCCTTATTTTCAATAATTATATAATCAAATGGTTTGAGCAACGCTTCATCCATTTCGAAACCAATTAATAAAATTCGATTGTAAGATTTCACTTCTTCATAAAGCCAAGATCGCCTATCTCCCGTATAATTTACTGAGATTGTGTTTTTATTTTGATGGTGTTGAAGCGGATGAAAAGCATAACTATCAAAAAGATTGTTCCACTCCCACGAAGGTAACATTTTATGCACCATTAAATCGACTTTATGTTTAGTTCTGATTTCACTTAGTTTGTTGCTTCTTTCAATTAAATCTCGGTTTTTAGCAATTGGAAAGCTTGTTTTTTCAATGGTTTGATTAACTGAGTTTTGAATGTCAGAATTTTGAATGAAAAGCGTCAACATACAAATTCCTAAAAGGATATATTTTGAAATTGTTTTTGGTTTCCAGCTTTTGAATACCATGTAGAAAGAGATAAATACCAAAAGTGGTAGCGTAAGGTAGAAGCGACTGACACTAAAGAAAATTCCTGCACGTTCCAAAGGATATGGAGTCTGCACTTTTGGAATTGCAAAAGATATCAGCAGGATAAAAAGAATAGAAAGTACAAACAAAAATTCCTTTTTCTTTTTTCGCTTGAAAGCAATCATTGCAAGTAGCGAAAAAATCACAAGGTAAATAGAACCGCCATTGGAAGTAAATGGAAATAAATGTTGAAATAAATCGCTGTTGTTGAATGTATTCAACAAAGTTGCAAAATCAAATTTTAATCCGCTGATGTCGTGTAGAACTCTTTCAGGATGAATTTTATAAAAATATTTGAAAAGGTAATCCATTAATAAAATAGGAATTGCCCAAAGTGATTTCAAATAAAAAGAAATGGATTTAAAATGGTAAGTTGAAACGTATATAATTATGGGGAAAATGATTAATAATGCACTTTGATTGGCGATGAAGCACAATGCGGATGCAATAAATAAACATGAAACATTCTTTTTACGCTCTGGATTCAACAAAGGAATAAATAACAATGGAATGAAAAAGTGTGCTTGAACAAAGCCTCTTGAGATGGTTGTTAAAAATTGATATTCCAATGGAAGAATTACGGGAACGGTGAGCACAAGATATGCCCATAAAAAATACTTTTTTTTGAATAATAGAATTGCAAAAATGACATAAGGTAGAAGAACAATAATGGAAGTTGCAAGGGGCAAAGCTAGGTAAACCGGAATGTTCAAAAAAAGAAACGGCGTGGCAAGCAAAGATTCCAACATGTAATTATAAGGCTGACCGTAGAAGAAAGGTTCGTGAAAAATTCCTTGGGAATAATCGACTGCACCATTCCACATGACCAATTGATCAATGTCGGTATAAACAAATCCAAAGTAGAATAGGGTATAAGCTCGATCAATAATTAGTATAAACAAGAAAAGCAAGAAAATCAACCATTGGATCGATTTCTTGCTTTTCTTATTTTGTTCTATCTTCAACATCCAACTACTCTTTTAGTTGTGTCAAATTATTTTAGGCATAATTGCTGATGACTACAAAGCGTCAGCACGTTTTTTGTATTCTGCCGATTTTTCAGGATTTTTCAAACTTCTGTGAATTTGAGATAAAATCATCAAAACTTGTTTGTCGTTTGGGTTGATTCCAATGTATGTCTCCAATGGTTCAACTGCTTTTTTGGTAATTTCATTTGCTTCATCCAACATCACATCGTATTGTGGGTCTCCATTTTTCAATTGACTTGCTTGTTGCTTCATGTCTGAGGATGTACCAACGTACATTGCCCCTAATTGATACAGCGCGTCAGAATATTTAGGATCCAACTCCAAAGCTTTAATCAATGCAGCTTCGGCTTTCTTTTCCTCTTTCAACTCGAGATAAATCGTTCCAATTGTCAAATACAATTGTTTGTTGGTTGGATCAGCAGCGATTGCAGCGGCTAAACTTGCTTCAGCAGCTTCGTTATCACCCGCTTCCAAATTCATATTCACCAATTCAAACAAAATATCTTTGCTGTTTGGATATTTTGTTTGCCCAACTGTGATGATTTCTTTGGCTTCATCTAATCGACCGTCTTTTCTCAAAGCACTCGAAGCGATTGCATAAATAGATGGAGCTTTGTATTGAATTTCAGCGGCTTGTTTGTAACGGTCAGCAGCCATTTTTGTTTCTCCAGCTCTTTCAGCAGACAAACCCGCGTTAAACAAAGAAACGCTATCTACTTCACCGATGACATCAGATAATTTCACTTGAAAATCATACATTTCTGCTGCTTCTTTAAATTGCTCGTCTTCATACATTTTTTGAGCGCCCATTCCGAAGAGCATTTTTTTAGAGTTTATCGATGAACGAACGTCTCCTTGAAATTTTCTATCGGCAAAAGCTTTCTTGTAACTTGCCAATCCTTCTTCTAACAATTTATCCCCATTTTCTTTGATAAAAACGGTGTCTTCAGCAGCAGCCATTATCAATCCAGTGTAAATTTCACCTTTGTAGAAAAGTGTTTTCGCATTGTTTTTAGTGGACTCGTTCTCTGCAGCCAAATCGATGTATGATTTTGCTTTTAAAAGAATTTTCTTTCCTTCGTCCAATTTGTTTTCACCTGTCATCATCATTTTGGCAAAAAGCTCTTCAAACTTTTTGTATTCCAAGGCTGCTGACGTTTCATTTAACTTTTGAGAATAGGAATTGAATGCAAACAAAAAGCTACATGCAATGAGAGAAATTTTAATTAGTCTATTTTTCATGGTATTTATTTTAAATTTTTAAAGACGCTTATTCGTGATCGTTTTCGTCTTCATTTTCAATATCTGTGCCATCTTCATTTTCAGCTGAATCTGTTGCATCATCTTCTAGGTCTGCATCGATTTCTCCTTCGATAATTTCTCCGTCGATTTCTGCTACAACTTCTTCGTCTTCATCGCGTGGAACGTTTGCAACAGCGGCTATGGCTGCATTGCCTTTCAAATTAATCAAACGAACTCCTTGCGCAGCTCTACCCATTACGCGAATAACGTCCATGTGCATGCGAATCGTAATTCCCGCTTTGGTGATGATCATTAAATCATCTTCATCGGACACGCTCTTAATGGCCATTAAATCACCTGTTTTTTCCGTAATATTTAAAGTTTTTACACCTTTTCCACCACGGTTGGTGATTCTGTAAACTGGTTCTCCATCTTCTGGGTCGTTTAAGAACGAACGTTTTCCATATCCTTTTTCAGAAACAACCAATACCGTTTCAGCTGCGGGATCTTGAATACAAACCATGCCTACAACAGCGTCGTCTTCTTTGGTCATGTTTACGCCGCGAACACCGGAAGCGTTTCTTCCCATTGGACGAACTTTTTCCTCGTTGAAACGGATTGCTCTACCGGATTTAGTTGCCAATACAATTTCATTGGTTCCGTTCGTCAATCTTGCTTCTAACAATTCATCTCCTTCACGAATCGTGATGGCGTTGATTCCATTGATACGTGGACGAGAATACGCTGCCAATGAAGTTTTCTTGATGATACCTTCACGTGTACACATGATGATGAAATTATTTTCAACATACTCTTTATCCGTCAAATCTTGGACTTTCACGTATGCTTTCACGTTATCATCTTGCTCGATGTTCAACAAGTTTTGAATGGCTCTTCCTTTTGCTAACTTATTTCCTTCTGGAATTTCAAACACACGAATCCAGAAACACCTACCTTTTTCGGTAAATATCAATAAATAGTTATGATTCGTTGCAACAAATAAATGTTCCAAGAAATCTTTGTCGCGGGTGGCAGAACCTTTTGATCCCATTCCACCACGATTCTGAACCTTGTATTCATTTAAGCTGGTGCGTTTGATGTATCCAGCGTGGGAAATCGTAATAATCACTTCTTCATCTGGAATCAAATCTTCCATTCGCATTTCATTCGCTGAATATTGAATTTCAGATCTTCTCTCGTCACCGTATTTTTCTTTTACAAAAATCAACTCATCTTTGATGATTTGTTTTCTGCGATCTTCGTTCTCTAAAATCTCTTTTAAGTCAGCAATTAAAGCAATCAAATCAGCATATTCAGAACGCAATTTGTCTTGTTCCAGACCAGTTAATTGTCTGAGACGCATGTCCACAATTGCACGCGCTTGAATGTCACTTAAATCAAAACGGGCAATCAATGAATTTCTTGCTTCGTCTGGACTTTTGGATTTCTTGATGATTTCGATTACTTCGTCGATGTTATCCGATGCAATGATAAGACCTTCTAAAATATGGGCTCTTTCTTCTGCTTTTCGCAATTCAAATTTTGTTCTGCGGATAACAACTTCGTGCCTGAATTTGATGAAATGAAAAATCATGTCTTTCAAGTTCAACATTTCAGGACGACCATCAACGAGTGCAATGTTGTTTACTGAAAACGAAGTTTGTAAAGCGGTAAACTTAAACAATTTATTTAACACCACGTTGGAAATAGCGTCTCGTTTCAATTCATATACGATGCGCATTCCATTTCGATCCGACTCATCTCTGATATCGGAAATACCGTCGATTTTTTTATCGTTTACTAAATCAGCTGTTTTTTTGATTAAGTCCGATTTGTTTACTTGGTATGGGATTTCAGTAACAACGATTTGTTCTCTACCGTTATTTTCTTCTATTTCCGCTTTTGCACGCATAACGATTCTCCCACGACCAGTTAACAAAGCTTCTCGAACACCTTCGTATCCATAGATGATACCGCCCGTAGGAAAATCAGGAGCTTTTACAAACTCAATCAATTCTTCGCCTGTAATGTCTTCGTTATCAACAAATGCAATGCAACCGTCAATGACTTCGGTCAAGTTGTGTGGCGCCATGTTAGTAGCCATCCCAACCGCAATTCCTGAAGCCCCATTAATCAATAAATTTGGAATCTTTGTAGGCATTACCGAAGGCTCTGACAAGCTGTCATCAAAGTTTGGTTTAAAATCAACCGTTTCTTTGTCTAAGTCTTCCAGCATTTCCTCGGATATCTTTCGCAGGCGAGCCTCCGTATAACGCATTGCTGCGGGACTGTCACCATCTACAGATCCAAAGTTTCCTTGACCATCCACCAAAGGATATCTCAAAGACCAAGGCTGAGCCATTCTCACCATGGTGTCGTAAACGGATGAATCTCCATGAGGGTGGTATTTACCCATCACTTCACCCACTATTCTTGCGGATTTTTTGTGAGCTCTATTCGAAAAAACGCCCAAATCCTGCATTCCATATAATACACGTCTGTGAACGGGTTTAAAGCCGTCACGCACATCAGGCAAAGCCCTTGAAACAATCACGGACATCGAGTAATCGATGTATGCGCTTTTCATTTCAGTTTCAATGTTAATCTGTATTATCCTTTCTCCATCTGCCATGTTGTCACCTATTTATTAATTTGCACAATATTAGTGCGATAAAAGCAAGTCCCGAAATTAGTCAAATTATCGCTATGATTGGCGGTCGTTTTTTTTAATTTATAAACAAAAATGTGTGGAAAAATGTCTTTTTAAACGAGTTATTAACAATTTATTGGGTTTATATTTGTTATAGGTTTTAAAGTGTTATTTTGACCACAGAATAGAACAAAAATATGGAAGCAAAATTTTCACCAAGAGTCAAAGATGTAATTAGCTATAGCCGAGAAGAGGCTTTGCGACTGGGGAATGATTTTATAGGCGTTGAACATCTTTTGCTCGGATTAATTCGAGAAGGAGAAGGGAAAGCGATTACAATTTTAAAAGAATTCAACCTAGATTTAATGCACGTGCGGAAAGAAATTGAAATGGGATTGATTAAATCTCAAGTTTCATTTCAACAGCCGACTGCAAACATTCCGCTTGTAAAACAAGCAGAAAAAGTATTGAAAATAATGTATTTGGAAGCAAAGGTGTTTAAAAGCAGTTTAATTGGAACAGAACATTTGCTTTTGTCTATTTTAAAAAGCACAGAGAGCATTGCTTGTCAAACATTAAATAAGTATGGGATTTTATATGAAAACGCTATGGAAGAGTTAGAAAATATTAATAATGACATGTTAGATACACCAAGAGCAGAGTTTCCTGGTAGTTCTTCTCCTTCGGATGAAGACGGGGACAGTTTTGGCTCTTCTTCGCGTAAACCAACGGATTCTAAATCCAAAACCCCTGTATTGGACAATTTCGGTAGAGATTTGACGAAATTGGCGGAAGCTGGAAAGTTGGATCCAATTGTTGGTCGTGAAAAAGAGATTGAACGCGTGAGCCAAATCCTTTCAAGAAGAAAGAAAAACAATCCAATTTTGATTGGTGAACCAGGCGTTGGTAAAAGTGCTATCGCCGAAGGTCTTGCCTTGAGAATCGTGCAACGTAAAGTATCTCGTATTTTGTTTAATAAACGCATTGTTTCCTTGGATTTAGCATCCTTGGTTGCTGGAACCAAATACAGAGGTCAGTTTGAAGAACGCATGAAGGCGGTGATGGCTGAAATCGAAAAAAATCCGGATGTAATTCTTTTCATTGATGAAATTCACACCATTATTGGTGCTGGAGGCGCAAGCGGTTCACTGGATGCTTCAAACATGTTCAAACCTGCGTTGGCGCGTGGAGAAATGCAAGCAATTGGTGCCACAACTTTGGATGAATACCGTCAGCACATTGAAAAAGATGGGGCTTTAGAACGTCGTTTTCAAAAGGTTTTAATCGAGCCTACTTCTGTAGATGAGACAATTCAGATTTTGAATAACATCAAAGAGAAGTACGAGGAACATCACATGGTTACTTTTTCACCTGAAGCAATTGAAGCCTGTGTAAAATTGACCGATCGTTACATCAGTGACAGGCATTTACCAGACAAAGCAATTGATGCTTTGGACGAAGTAGGTTCGCGGGTTCACATTACCAACATCAATGTTCCAAAAGAGATTATCGACATTGAAGCGCAGTTGGAAGAGTTAAAAGAAAAGAAAACGGAAGTGATTAAAGCACAACATTATGAAGATGCTGCTAAACTCCGTGATAGTGAGCGAATTCTGACGGAAAAACTGGATGCAGAAAAGAAAAAATGGGAGCAAGAAAGCAAGATCAACCGCATTTTAGTGACGGAAGACGATGTAGCCCAAGTGGTTTCGATGATGTGTGGAATTCCAGTAACACGTATTGCTCAAAAAGAAAGTAACAAGTTGGTGACCATGGCTGAAGACTTGAATGGAAAAGTAATCGGTCAAGAAGAAGCGGTATCGAAAGTGGTTCGTGCAATTCAACGAAACCGTGCTGGACTGAAAGATCCAAACAAGCCGATTGGTTCGTTTTTCTTCCTTGGGCCAACAGGTGTGGGAAAAACACAATTGGCAAAAGTTCTTTCTAAATATTTATTCGATTCTGAAGATTCATTGATTCGCATCGACATGTCGGAATACATGGAGAAATTCTCCATTTCAAGATTGGTTGGAGCGCCTCCTGGATACGTTGGTTACGAAGAAGGTGGTCAGTTGACTGAAAAAGTAAGAAGAAAACCGTATTCCATTATTCTATTGGATGAAATTGAAAAAGCACATCCAGATGTTTTCAACTTGTTGTTGCAGGTTTTAGATGATGGACAATTGACGGATGGTTTGGGAAGAAAAGTAGATTTTAAGAATACCATTTTAATCATGACTTCTAACATTGGAGCTCGCCAACTGGCGGATTTCGGAACAGGAGTTGGGTTTGGCACCAAAACCAAATTGGAACGCAGCGACGAAGACGGAAAAGCGGTCATTCAAAGTGCTTTGAAAAAAGCGTTCTCACCAGAATTCTTAAACAGAATGGACGACATGATCATGTTTAAATCATTGGCTCGTGAAGACATTCACAAAATCATAGACTTGGAATTGGCGAAGTTGTATGGTAGAATCAACGATTTAGGTTACGAGATCGAAATGACCGACACTGCAAAAGACTTCATTGTTGAGAAAGGATACGATGAAAAATTTGGAGCGAGACCGTTGAAAAGAGCCATTCAGAAGTACATTGAAGATCCATTGGCAGAAGAAATCATCAAATCTAATTTAATGGAAGGTGATAAAATCTCAATGGACATTGAAAAAGATTCTGAAATTCTGAAAGTAACCATCTCCAAAGGAAAAGTGAAACCAAAGAAAAAGAAAGAAGAGGAGAAATAGAAACGACTCGATTTCTAATACATAAAAAAGAGGCGAAAAATTTTTCGCCTCTTTTTTGGTTCATACTTTCAGCCAAACTGTTTGTTTATCCCAGTCAGTTTAATCGATGTCTTTTGCAATCTTATTCCCCACAAAAGTTCCCGTTGCCATTTGCTGTTGGAAATCTTTGATTGCGCCAGGGGAATGTGGCAATAGGATGGAAGAGTTCTTCGAATTTGCACCAATGTTGTTAATCGTATCGAAATATTGAGTCATCAATACAAACTGCATGACTTCGTCGTGGGTTACTTCTTTCAAGGAGTCTTGAAAATCAACTACTGATTCTTTGAAACCGCGTACAATTTCCAAACGTTGACGAGCGATACCTTCTCCAGATAATCTTTTTGATTCTGCTTCAGCTTCCGCTTCTTTGATGATGGTTATTTTCTTTGCTTCTGCTTCTTCCAGAGCTGCATCACGGTCTCTTTTGGCAGCATTGATTCGATTCATGGATTCTTTTACTTTTGCATCTGGATCAATGTCCGTTATAAGCGTTTTGATTATTTCATATCCATAATCGTCCATGATTTCAGCAATGTTTTGACGTACAGCCGTTGCAATGTCGTCCTTTTTAGAGAAAACATCATCCAAATCCAATTTTGGCACTTCAGCGCGAACAATATCAAACACATAAGAAGAGATTTGACCTCTCGGATTGTCTAAGGAGTAATAAGCATCTTTCACTTTCACTCGAATCACTTTGTACTGAACAGATACCTTGATGTTTACAAATACGTTGTCGTTGGTTTTAGTTTCCACAGCAACATCCAGTTGAGAAACTCTCAAGTTTTGGACAGAAGCTTTGCGATCAATAAAGGGTATCATCAAACTAATTCCCGATGTAGCAATTCGATTAAATTTCCCCAAACGTTCGATAACGACTGCTGTTTGTTCAGTTACGATTACGACACTTTTAAAAAGGAGTAATAAGATAATGATCCCAAAGACAATGGGTCCAAATAAGTTCAATTCTGTAATTTCTTGCATTTTATTTCGATTTAATTTGTTTAAAAATAGTGTAAATTTTGATATGAATTCACCATTGTTCGATAAATATATTTCTCAGAACATGACCTTTACGAAGCGACTTTCGAAAATTTTATTGAATTCCGCAATGAATTCCCGCAATCGTAAATACATTATGTTCTACGACTTAACCTCAACTGGATCATTCAATCTTTACGCTAAAAAACAATCGCTAAATTGATTTAAGTCCATGAAAAGCAGATCCCTCAATTAATTGACCATCGGTGTCAAATCTACTGCCATGGCAAGGACAATCCCACGATTTTTCTAGGTGATTAAAATGAACAGTACAGCCCATGTGCGGACAAATTGGTGATAATACCGATATTTTACCTTGTTCGTCTTTATAAACGGCGTATTTTCCATCATCGTACTGTAACAATTTTCCTTCGCCCAGCAGAAGATTGGTAACATTTGGGTCTTCACCTTTTCGGAAATAATCGCCTACTAATTCACCAACTACATCCACCGTTTCTTTGATGAATTTGCCCGCTGCTTTGATAGGTTGATGTCTATTCGCTTTGAATAAATCCGCATATGGATTTTCTATTTCTGAAATTTCATCCACAATTATTCTTGCTGCAACTGTTCCGTAAACCAATCCATCGGTGGAAAATCCAGTTGCTACAAATTGTTTAGAGTCTTTGGTTTTGCGACCAATATAAGGTAATAAATCTGCTGGTTTGTAATTTTGACCTCCCCAACTATGCGTGATTGTATCCACTTCGAAATGCGTATTTACAAACTTTTCAAGTTCTTTGACGTTCTCTCTGTTATCCTCAGCTTGACCGACTTTATGCATACTTCCAACGCAAATTAAATAGGGGTTGAGTTCATTATTATAACTTCTAATTGAGTACTTTTTGTTGTTATAATGTGCCCAGAAAATTCCTTGCGGATATGCTTCATTTTTCAGTTTAACTGCTATTCCATATTCTCGATACGGGCCGAGCGAGGAATGATAAAGGGGAAGAAGGCCTTTCGGCGTGTGCGTAGCGTGAACAACGTATTTTGCTTTGATAGTGGCTTTATCTGTTTTTATAGAAATATAATCTGCTTCCTCATTAATTTCTAATACAGTTGTTTCTTCATAAATCTGACAATTATTTCCATTAATTCGCTGCGCTAATTCTTGGGTGTAGGTTAAAGGATTGAGTTGCATTTGATTTTCCAAAACCATTCCTTCTCGATATGGAAAGGGAAAATCTAAATCGGTTATTGGTTGAGTGACAAGCCCGATTTCTGTTGCTAAATCACGCTCTTTTTCGATTTCTACCCCATACTCGAATTCAAATAGATACATGGATTGTGATTTTAAATCGCAATTGATTTTGTATTTATCCACGTTATCGCGAATAAAACGAATGGTTTCAGTTCGTGCGTCAATCACTTTTTTAACGATTTCAGTATTGTGTTTTTTCTTCAATTCTTGTAAAGAATATTCGGTTAAAGCATATAGATTACCTGTACTTTGTCCAGTGGTACCTTGACCTACACGCATCGCTTCTACCAATACGACATGGAATCCCCTTTCTTTTAAAAGTTGAGCCGTTGTTATTCCAGTTATTCCGCCACCGATAACGACAACATCAGCAGAAATTTCACGATTTAAAGATTTGAAGTTTGTTTCTGAGGAATTGATATTCCAAATTGGATTTGTTTTAAGCATGCTATTTTATTTTAAGATTGTTTCATTTTCTTTAAAAGTAAACAGAAAGGCTCGAAGGTTCAAATGCATTAATTATTTTTAACAAGAGCTATCATTTAACTTTAACTTAGGTGAGTTTTAATATTGACTATCAGTTAAATCACAAAAAATGTCAATAAATTTATTGCGTTAATATCAAGTTTTATAGCGTTAAAAATTAGCGTTACTTGTATGTAAATTTGTGGTATAACTTTAAAAAACAGATATTATGAAAAATCAAGAAAGAGATCAAAAAGATCAAAACCAGCGAAACGAAAATGAAAGAAATCAAAATCAAGATTTCCAATCAAGAACGCAACCAACGGGTAATTTCGAACAACCTGGACAAAATCGGGAACAAAACCAAAATCCAGAAAATCGAACTCAACAAGGCAATCGTGGAAATCAAAATGATAATCCAGGACGCGATAATCAAAATCCACAACGTACTGATCAAGGAAGACCAGATGACTTTACAAGAAAGCAAACGCCAGAGACTCCGCAAGGTAGAGGAAACCAACATCAAGATGAATAAAACATGTTTTTGGAGATCAAGAAATGCAAAAATAGAATGAGAAAAAGAACAAGAGATGATAAATGATTTTCTAGTCCAAAGTCTATTTTCAAATCCTTTTAGGATTAGCAAACATCACAAGTCCTTTTTTTTATTCGAATAAACCCTTTCAAATGAGAGGGTTTGTTTTTGTATTATACAATTAAAAAAATAGAAACGTGAAGTTAATTATCTGCCTATTGATGAGTAATTTAAAATAACAATAATTGTATCTATTTAGGGGACTTGGAGTGGATGAAAAAGTCTATATAGTGTAAAAATTGAATTTATGGATCTTACATCAAATGAGCCTTTTTGGTTAGTTAAAAATGGATTGGTGAACACGTATCCTTCTTTGAAAACAGACATTCAAACAGAAATTTTAATTGTAGGCGGTGGGATTACTGGAGCTTTAATGGCACATCAATGCATAAAAGATGGGTATCAAACAACTTTAATTGACCGAAGAGAAATAGCGAATGGAAGTTCGGCAGCTACTACATCGATGTTGCAATATGAAATCGATGTTCCGCTTTATAAACTCAGTAAGTTAATTGGTAGAGAAGGTGCAGAAGCGAATTATTGGGCTGGTCATGACTCCATTAATGAATTACAGCGAATCGTAACTGAAATTAAATCTGCTTGTGGATTTGAAAAGAAAGAATCCCTTTTATACGCTTCTTTAAAAAAAGACATTCCTTCATTGAAAAAGGAATTTGAAGCTCGAAAAGCGGCAGGATTTTCTGTAAAATGGTTGTCAGCAGAAGAAATTCAAAAAAAGTACCAGTTACATAGAGCATACCAAGGAATTTTATCCAAACAAGGAGGAAGCATGGATGCTTTTCGTTTTACACATGATTTACTTCAATACAATATCAAGAAAGGACTCAAAGTGTACGACAAAACGAATCTAACTTCTACTCAATACAATTCAGATCACGCCTTGCTTACAACCAATTTTGGAAATACGATTCAAGCTAACAAAGTGATTTACTGCACAGGTTATGAAAGTACTGAAATGATAAAAGATGATTTTGTAAAACTACTTTTCACTTTTGTAATTATTGGCGAACCGATTGAAAATCAAAAACAATTGAATAAAACTTTGTTTTGGGATACCGCCGAACCGTATGTTTATTTTAGGGCAACAGCAGATAACCGACTTTTAATTGGAGGAGAAGATGAAGAATTTAAAAATCCAACAAAGCGGGATGCGTTAATCATTGAAAAAAGCAAGAGATTAAAGCAAAAAATAGAAAAGCTACTTCCTAATTACCATTTTAGAACGGATTTTAGTTGGGCTGGAACATTTGGAGAAACCAAAGATGGATTGCCCTATATTGGAGAACATCCTGATTTTAAGCATTCCTATTTCTTGCTTGGATTTGGTGGAAATGGGATCACCTTTTCAATCATTGGAAAGCAAATTATTTCAGATATGTTAAAAAACAAATCCAATTCCTTGGCAAAATATTTTAAATTTAGAAGATAAAACAACGATACTATGGATAAAACTTTTGGGGAAAAAGTAATCGAATTTAATCGTAGTCTAATTTACAAAGGTAAATTACCGACTGGTTTTCAAGTGGTTAATCCTTACTTGGACAACCCAGAAACGATGACGGTAATGATTCGGTTTTACCAACAATTTTACAATGACGTCAATACAAGGAGATTTATCATTGGAATTAATCCTAGTCGTCACGGGGCAGGAGTAACGGGTGTTCCATTTACAGACACAAAAAGATTAGAAAGTGAATGCGGAATTCCGATGCAGTCGGCGCATACACATGAGATTTCATCGGTGTACATGTACGACATGATCACTCAGTTTGGAGGAGTTCACTCATTTTACGAGCGGTTTTACGTCAATTCACCATTTCCGTTGGCTATCATTCGTCAAAACAAAGAGGCAAGGTGGGTGAATGCGAATTACTACGATGATTCGTTGCTTTTTGAAATGGTCAAAGATTTTATGATTGCTTCCCTGAAAGAACATATTAAGCTTGGGTTGGATACATCTGAAGTTTATGTACTCGGAATGAAAAACGCGAAATTCATTCACAAATTAAACAAAGAAGCTAAACTCTTTGATGAAATTAAAGTTTTAGAACATCCTCGTTATATCCAACAATATAAGTCGAAGGAAAAACAATTATACATTGACAAGTATATTCTGACGCTAAATAAGGTCGACTAATTGTCTTCAGATCATGAATTTTTACGATTTTCCGCTCAAGAATCATTCATTATCAACAAAACACATCAAATTGTTAAAAACTGCGCGAGAATTATAGTGCTTAAACCCAAATTTTGGAGTAAATTTGCGCTCAATTTGCGTATAGAAGTTTTTTCAAATTGAATCCAAAAAAGAGCATAAAATGCCAAGAAATCATTCCATTAAATCAGTTTTAATCATCGGAAGTGGTCCGATTGTAATCGGGCAAGCCTGTGAATTTGACTACGCAGGTTCCCAAGCAGCACGATCACTTAGAGAAGAAGGTATTGAAGTTACCTTGATAAATTCGAATCCAGCAACCATTATGACGGATAAGATTATGGCAGACAATGTCTATCTTTTACCGTTAGAAACCGACAGTATTATTCAGATATTGAAAACGCATAAAATTGATGCCGTTCTCCCGACAATGGGTGGTCAAACAGCATTGAATTTGGCAATGGAATGCGAGGAAATGGGTATTTGGGAAGAATACGGTGTTGAAATGATTGGAGTGGATATCAAAGCCATTGAAATTACTGAAAACAGAGAATCTTTCCGTGAGTTGATGTTGGAAATCGGAGTGCCAATGGCTCCACAGCAAACAGCAAAATCTTTCCTAGAAGGAAAGGAAATCGCACAAGCTTTCGGTTTTCCTCTATGCATTCGAGCTTCTTTTACCTTGGGTGGCGCTGGAGCTTCCATTGTTCACGACCCCAAAGAGTTTGACGATTTACTGGAACGCGGATTACAATTGTCTCCAATTCACGAGGTGATGATTGACAAAGCATTGCTTGGATGGAAAGAATTTGAATTAGAACTTTTAAGAGATGCCAACGACAATGTAGTTATCATTTGTTCCATTGAAAATTTTGACCCGATGGGAATTCATACGGGTGATTCAATTACGGTGGCACCAGCGATGACTTTGTCTGATACAACCTACCAACGCATGCGAGATATGGCCATCAAAATGATGCGTTCCATTGGAAATTTCGCCGGTGGTTGTAACGTTCAGTTTGCAGTTTCACCAGATGATAACGAAGACATCATCGCCATTGAAATTAATCCACGGGTTTCTCGTTCTTCTGCGTTGGCTTCCAAAGCCACGGGTTATCCAATTGCGAAAATCGCCTCTAAATTAGCCATCGGTTACCATTTGAATGAACTCTCAAATCAAATTACAGGAAATACTTCTGCTTTATTTGAGCCGACACTGGATTATGTAATCGTAAAAATTCCAAGGTGGAACTTCAATAAATTTCCCGGTACGGATCGCCGTTTAGGTCTTCAGATGAAATCTGTTGGAGAAGTTATGGGAATTGGAAGATCCTTTCAAGAAGCTTTGCAAAAAGCATGTCAATCACTCGAAATCAACAGAAACGGCTTGGGGGCTGACGGGAAAGAATTAACGGATCAAGCTGAAATTTTACATTCGTTGGAAAATGCAAGTTGGAATAGACTTTTCCACGTTTACGATGCGATTAAATTGGGAATCCCATTTAAAACGATTCAAGAAAAAACAAAAATCGACATTTGGTTCTTAAAACAAATTGAAGATTTGATCAAAGAAGAGCGAAAGATTGAAAAATACAATTTAAATACCCTTCCCAAAGAATTGCTTTTTTCTGCAAAGCAAAAAGGTTATGCTGATCGCCAAATTGCACACTTATTAAGATGTTTAGAGTCTGAAGTGTACGACAAGCGAACGGAAATGGGAATTCAACGCGTTTACAAATTGGTGGATACGTGTGCTGCTGAGTTTGAAGCACAAACACCTTATTATTACTCCACATTCGAATACGAAAACGAAAGTGTTCGATCAGACAAGAAAAAAGTCATCGTTTTAGGTTCTGGACCAAACCGCATTGGTCAAGGAATTGAATTTGATTACAGTTGTGTTCACGGTGTTTTGGCTGCGAAAGAATGTGGTTATGAAACCATCATGATTAATTGTAACCCTGAAACGGTTTCTACGGATTTTGATACGGCTGATAAACTGTATTTTGAACCTGTTTTTTGGGAACACATTTACGACATCATCAAGCATGAAAATCCGATTGGCGTAATTGTCCAATTGGGCGGTCAAACGGCTTTGAAATTGGCGAAGAAATTAGAACGATTTGGAATTAAAATTTTGGGAACAAGCTTTGAAGCCTTGGACTTGGCCGAAGATCGGGGGCGATTCTCTAAATTATTAGAAGAAAATAACATTCTTTTCCCTAAGTACGGCGTAGTTGAAGATGCGGAACAAGCAATTGAACTTTCCCAAGATTTAGGTTTCCCATTATTGGTTCGTCCTTCATACGTTTTGGGTGGACAAAAGATGAAAATCGTCATCAACGAAGAAGAGTTAGAAACCCATGTGATTGATATCATTAGTGAAATGGGTGACAATCAAATTTTATTAGACCATTTTATTGGTGGCGCAATAGAAGCAGAGGCAGATGCGATTTGTGATGGTGAAGATGTTTATATCATCGGAATCATGCAGCACATTGAACCTGCTGGAATTCACTCAGGTGATTCATACGCATTATTGCCACCTTATAACTTAGGTGATTTTGTAATGCTTCAAATTGAAGAAATTACTCGAAAAGTTGCTGTTGCATTGAAAACCGTTGGTTTGATAAACATTCAATTTGCTATTAAAGATGATAAAGTATATGTCATTGAGGCAAACCCAAGAGCTTCCAGAACAGTTCCTTTCATTGCGAAAGCATACGACGAACCGTATGTAAATTACGCTACGAAAGTAATGTTAGGTCATGCAAAAGTGAAAGATTTCAATTTCCAACCTCGAAAAGAAGGTTACGCGATTAAAATTCCCGTATTCTCTTACGAGAAATTTCCAGATGTGAAAAAGGAATTGGGACCAGAAATGAAATCTACTGGTGAAGGAATTCGATTTATTAAAAATTTAAAAGATCCGTTCTTTACCAAGATTTACGCTGAACGAAACATGCACTTATCTAAATAAAATGGGGGTAATCAGAACGATATTAATTATCATCGGGGTGACTGTTCTATTGCGTTTTATAGGTCAAGTTTTGAATGGTAAACGGAATCAAGCAGCTGCAAAATCAGCGAAAGAACATCAAGAATCCATCAATAGACAAAAGCAATATGTTGAGAAGAACAAGGGGAAAGTGAACATCGTTTCCCCACAAGCTTCTCCTACCACACCCTTTGAAGATGTAGACTACGAAGAGGTTAAAAAGTAAAACGATTAACTGAAATTCATGGAATTTTTTCTGTGGATTTTTTTGGTTTTTTTCTAAATTTGATTAGCTTTCATTAACTTCACCCAAATTTAAAACAAGAACGGATAAAAGTTCTCTTATTTAATACCCGATTCAGGTTTAAAAAACACTCGAATCAAATGTAATATTAAACTATGAAATTGAATCAATTTTTCAAAAACAACTGGATCCATTTAGTCGCTGTTTTGACTATGATTATTTTAACTTCTGCTTATTTCAGCATGCAGTTTAAAGGGTATGGTTTAAAGCAACATGATGTTGCTCAGTTTAAAGGAATGTCTAATGAAATCGTAAACTATCGTGAACAAACGGGCAAAGAAACTTTGTGGACAAATTCCATGTTTGGAGGAATGCCTTCTGCTCAAATTTCTTACGTGTATGATGGAAATTATGTGAAAGCACTTTCAAACGGATTCTTCCAGATTTTTGAAATTCCCGCTGGCGCGACCTTGATTACCATGCTTGGTTTCTACATTTTGATGATGTGTCTTAAAATTAACCCCTGGATTGGTTTATTGGGAGCAATCGCTTATGGATTTGCAAGTTACGACATCATTATTTTACAAGCAGGACACAATACCAAAGCGATCGCAGCAGCATTTATGGCGCCCACTTTGGGGGCTTTTATTTTGGCTTATCAGCGAAATTTAAAATGGGGAATCATCTTGTCCGCCTTATTTATGGCATTGGAATTGTCGGCTAATCATTTACAAATTACCTATTACTTTGCTTTCTTGCTAATAGCCGTGGGAATTGTATTTTTTATTGAAGCGTTCAAAAACAAAGCATTCAAAAATTTCTTCCTTGCAACTGGAGGTGTTTTAGTAGCGTACATCTTAGCACTCGTAATTAATATTGGAAACATCACCATTACGAGCGATTACGCGAAACACACCACGCGTGGTGGAAATGACTTAACCTTAAATCCAGATGGTTCGTCCAATAAATCAACTGTCACCAAAGGATTGGATCGTGAATACGTAACACAATGGAGTTATGGAATTGGTGAATCATTCACTTTGATTTCTCCGTATGTAAAAGGCGGAGGTTCTGTAGCTTTAGGTGACAGTCCGTTTGTTGAAAATGCGGAAAATAGCGATTTATCAACAGATCAAATTCGCGGCGCAATGAATTATCCCGTTTATTGGGGGGATCAACCGATGACATCAGGACCTGTTTACATTGGAATAATCGTGTTTTTGATGGCTTTGTTGGGAATGTTCTTTTTAAAGACACCTTTAAAATGGGCTTATTTGGCAGTAACCATTTTAACTCTGATGCTTTCTTGGGGCAAAAACTTCATGGGATTAACGGATTTCTTTCTAGATTACATTCCTGGTTATAATAAGTTTAGAGCAGTTACCATTATTTTAATGGTAACTGGATTGATTTTTCCAATCGTGGGAGCCATGCTGCTCGACAAATTCGTTAAAGAAAGAGAAACGATTAAAGAAAAGAAAAAATTATTCCTAGCGATCAGTGGTGGATTGTTGGTGTTTTTATTGTTGTTGAAATTGGTTGGCTTAAACGATAACTATTCTTCTGAATCTGATAAACGGCAGATGAATGGAATTGCGCAACAAACCATCAACATCAAACAACAAATTAGAAATCAAGTATTGGCAGAAAATCCAGAGACTTTAAAAGCACAGTTTAATTTAGATGTCAACAATGCTGCTCAAATGGAGGAATTTGTGAATCAACAAGCCAAACAATACATTCCGAATATTGACATGGAATCGATTCAAACCATTCGAAAATCGATTTATCAATCGAGTATGAATCGTTCAATTCTGTTCTTGCTTTTAGGAGCAGGTCTATTGTCATTACTTTTCTATACCGAAATTAAATCTGAATTCATCGTTCTTGGTTTGATTGTCATTGTCTCTATCGATATGATTTCGGTTTCCACCAATTATTTAGGAAATCAATTAACGGATGAAAACCGTCCAGATTCGTATAAACATTGGGATAAGAAAGCAAATACGCTGTATCCAATTGTGGCAAGTCCAGCGGATGAAGAGATTATGAATAGGGAGCTTGCGGAAAATCCAGCTTTGGTGCCCATTGTGGAAGCGGGAAAAAAACGTGCCCAAGAAAAAGCAGACGAACTGGGGATATTTGAAAGCAAAGACATTCGTCGAATAGAAGATTCTTATCGTTTTTATGAATTGAACATGCACACCAATTACCGTGTTTTTGATTTGAGTGGCGGTTTTAACAGTGCCAATTCATCCTATTTTCACAAAGCTTTGGGTGGTTATCACGGAGCGAAATTGCGGAACATTCAGAATTTATTTGATTTTCATTTATCCAAATCCAACAACAAAGTTTATGACATGATGAATGTAAAATACTTCGTTCAACAAGATGATAACGGCCAATCGGTTGCAAGACCAAATCAGACAGCAATGGGAAATGCTTGGTTGGTGAAAGAAATCAAAACTTTTGCTACACCAGACGAAGAAATTAGAGCTTTGGGTAGTTTGTTTGAATTCAACGACAAAGGTTTGGGTACTTTATTGGTAAATGGTCAAGCAGTGAAATCAGTCATTGTTACGGGTTCAGAATCTTTAAAATACGTTTTAAACCAAGATACTCTGGAAGTTCCAATTACCAACGGTTTGCGACAAGACATGGAAGCCGTAATGGTGATGGATATCAATGGAAAAACAGATTACATTCTGAAAGACATGCTGATTTTAGACACGGCTAAATCGTTCTTGCAGTTACTGGATTTAAAAGTGATTTCAGAATTCAATCCACGTCAAATGGCAGTGATGTTGGAATCAGAGTCCAAAAAGATATCTTCTAAAACATACACTGGTGATGGTTCGGTTGTCATGAAAGAATACTTGCCAAATAAAATCACCTACGAAGCAAATACTACAGGCAAACAGTTTATTGTTTTCTCTGAAATATACTACGCTGATGGCTGGAAAGCCTTCGTAAATGGAAAAGAAACACCCATCGTGAAAACCAATTATATTTTACGTGGGATTGAAGTTCTTGGTGGAGTCAATCAACAAATTGAATTTGTTTATGATTCACCAATGTTTCATACTTCAAACACACTTGCCCGCATTGGGTCAATTCTAATCTTCCTCTTAATTGCAGGCGGCTTATTCTTAGATTTAAAGAAAAAGTAAAGTGTGAATGGGACTTTGATTTAAGGGATAAATAATGGTAAATAGTTTTAAGCAACGAAAAAATCAAAATGATAGGTAAAGAAAATGTAGAAGATTTTTACGATTCTTTTGTTGGACATCAAAAGAAATTAGGTGTGTCTACAAGACATCGAATAATTTATAAAAATTTAAAAGCAATTGGTTTAAAACCTTCATCCAATGTTTTGGAAGTAGGTTGTGGAATCGGAACAGTTAGTAAGTTGATTATTAAAGGAATACCAAATGGGCTTTTTTTAGGTTGTGATATTTCTCCTCAGAGCATAGAGGCAGCTAAAAAATTCAATCCTGAAACCAGAGCAGATTTTCGCGTGTCAGACATGTCGGATTTTTCATCCAACATTCAATTTGACTTTATTGTTTTTCCAGATGTATTGGAGCACATTCCAGTGGAACAACACGCGAATATTTTTAAAAAAATAGCTGAAGCATCCAAGCCTACAACCAAAGTTTTAATTAATTTGCCTGAACCTAATTTTTTAAATTCAGTCAGAAAGTACAATCCTGAATTATTGCAAATCATCGATCAATCGCTTTGCATGCATAAACTTTTAGGAGATGCCATTCAATACGGATTCCATGTTCAGTGCATTGAGCCTTATTCAATACACACAACAGAAAACAATTATTTGAAAATCGTTTTTACACGAGATGTAGCATTAAAACCAGTTGTTTTAAAAAGTAAAATCTCACAATTGATTCAAAACTTCACGGTTAAATATTTTTAATTGAGAAATAAGGTATTATATATCCATCCAGGACTTTCCACATTTGTCGTGAAAGATATTGCGATTTTGAAGGAGGAATTTGATGTAAGAGTTCATTTTTTTGATATTTCTAAAAAAAGTAAATTGCCTATTTCTTTTTTGAAGCTTTTTATCGAACTTTTATTTCGACACCCAAAGAAAGCAAACGTTATAGTTCAATTTGCTGGTTACCAATCTTTTTTGCCAACTTTATTTGGGAAAATATTTCCTTTCAAAACGTTTATTGTTTTAGGTGGTTCGGATTGTGCATCCTTTCCCTCAATTAATTACGGGAGTTTTAACAACAAGATATTAAAACATTTTGTCGCTTTTAGCATCAAACACGCAAGTCACCTTCTTCCTGTAGCGGATTCTTTGGTTCATTATAGATATACATATCAACCTGCCGATTTTGATTATCAGGGATATTTGGCGTTTTTACCAACTGTTCAAACTCCATTTACTACGATTTATAACGGATACGATTCAAGCAAATGGTCTCCGAAAGAAAAAATAAAAAGAACATTTGTTACAATTGGTGCAAATTTGGGGAATACTTATGCTAAAAAACTTAAAGGGATTGATCTTATTTTGGAAATAGCACCTCATTTTCCGCATTTCACGTTTAACATCATTGGTGGAAAATCGTTGAATTCTACTGTTCCAGAAAACGTTTGTTTATTACCTACCATGAGCCCAGAAGAGGTGGCGGATTATATTTCAACTCAAGAGTTTTACTTGCAATTATCTCTGAGTGAAGGATTCCCAAATGCATTATGTGAAGCGATGTTGTCTGGTTGCGTGCCGATTGTTTCGAATGTTGGTGCCATGCCTTTCATCGTAGGAAATATCGGTTATGTTTTAACAGAAAAAGACAACCAGCAATTGATTGAAATTATCACAAAGGCAATCGATGAAAATCAAGTGACAAACGCTCAATTTGCCAGAGAAAGAATTATTAAATTGTTTCCTTTATCGTTGAGAACTGAAAAGCTAATTGCTATTTTAAAAAATTAAACAAAAGCTTCTTAGCTAATCTTTCAGCTTGGTTTTTTCTCGAGTATTTTTCCACACCAACAAAAGTGACTGTGCTTTCTTGTAAACTTTTCTGGATGAATTTTTGAATGGAACGAATATCAGTAGAAATGAAGAATGCACCAGAATCCGTCTGTTGAATGATTTTTGCCGCATCACCATCGGTTGGACCAATTCCCAAAATCATTTTTTTAATTGCTAAATATTCGAAGATTTTACCAGTTGTAATCGCTTTGTCGTTTTTGGTTTTTGGAATCATCAAGATCAACATGTCAGCAGAGTTTAGTTGAACCGGAACTTCATTGTGAGGGACATATGGTTTCTTTATGATAGAAAATGATTTGTCATACTTTTTGAATAATTGATCCGTTTCATAGTCAAAACTACCAATGATTTCTAGTTGAATTTTCTTTTTTTCCGCTAAGGGAATTAAATCAATTGCCTCTAGAACACTTTGAAAAGGATAATCGATGGATGCAGTTCCTAAATAGAGAATCTTAAAGTGATCTGAAGGCTCTTTTATTGGTAAAGTATGAAAATCTGCAGAATCAAACCCATTTTCAAGAATGAAGAATTTTTCAGCCAAATTTTCTTTTGATTTAAGAAGTAGCATTTCTTTCAAATTTTCCCCCACTGTTATCACGCAGTCTGCTTGTTCCAACACGTTTTTTTCTTGTGAAGCGTTGATCTTTTGAGCGAGCTTTGTTTGCATCAATAAATCGTTGTAAAAAATGTCCGTCCAAGGATCTCTAAAATCAGCAAACCATTGAATATTTGAATATTTCTGTTTGATTTTTAAACCAATCAAATGTGTTGAATGTGGCGTTCCTGTGGTGATAATCGTTTCAATTCCTTCTGCTGAAATCAATCTCAATGCTTCTTTCAAAGCATATTTATTCCATCCTATTCTTGCATCGGGAATAAAAAAGTTACCTCGGACAAAGCGCATCGTTTTTTCGAGGAAGCCAATGTCTTGTGAAGAACTGGCAAATCCACCGTAGGGAATTTTCTTGTTTTTTTGAAATTTTTTATACCAATTCAGTACTTCAAATGACTTGGTTTTAATCACTTTTAAATCCGGATCAACATCTAACAACAACGTTTCATCCAAAATAGGATAACTTGCATGATGTTCATCAACCGTTAAAATGATAGGCTCTATTCCAAAATCGGGTAAATATTTACTTAGTTTCAACCAACGTTGAACACCAGCACCACCACTTGGTGGCCAATAATAAGTGATGATTAATACTTTCTTTTTTGTTACGGTATTCACAAATATTGGATTAATGTGGACGTTTACGAACAAAGATAACCAAAGTCTATCAGGTGTTCGATTTCTTATCCATCTTTTTCAATAAAAGAATTGGATTTCTCTATCTCCACCATAACAGTTTCGAAACGTTTTAGAAGAATCTACGCTGAATTTGGAGCCAGAAATAAAGAACTATGCCCAAAAAAGGTTGGGGGGTTCGTTAGAACCAGGTTGAAGAAAAAGGAGCCGTAGTAAGACTGTAAAAATGTGTGTTTTTTTTGAGATCCCTCTGAAAATATTTTCATGTACTAAACATAAAAAATACCACTTAAATCACAGGGCAAACGCATTTAAAATTTGTAAGTCTAAATTTTAGAAAAGATAATTTTATTAAGCGGTGGATTCATCCACCGCTTGATTGCAAACTGAGATGAGTTGTTTGTGGCATGCGTTTTTGTTTAAAAACCATGACATAAACCAATTTTGAAGTTAAATGCGTTTGCCCTGACTTAAATCATTAAATTTTAGGAATTATCAGATTTGCTTGTTATACAGTAATTTTTTATTACTTTTGAGCGAACACCGACATTATGAATTTCGAGACAACACAACATACGAATTACGTACTTATTACTTCTCAGGTTGAAAAATTGGACGCTTCCAACGCTTCTGAATTAAAAGAGGTAATAAATGTTCTGAATAAAGATGGTGTTAATTCACTTATCATCGACTTTTCAAAAACCAAATATTCAGATTCTACAGGTCTTAGTGCGATATTATTAGCCAATCGTCTTTGCAAAGATTCTAATGGTAAAGCTGTTTTTATGAATTTGCAACCGATTGTAAGGAAAGTGATATCAATCGCACAATTAGATAAAGTATTGAATATCGCAGATGATATGGAACAAGCAAATACTTTACTTGCGAATTAAGCGATGAGTTTTGAAGTCACTGTTCTCGGTTCAGGTGCAGCTTTGCCTACTTCAAAAAGAAAACCAAGTTCCCAATTCATTAACTGCAACGAGCGATTCATTTTAATCGATTGCGGCGAAGGAACTCAAAATCAATTGCGTAAATATGGAATTAAGTTCCAAAGAATCAATCACATTTTAATTTCACATCTTCATGGCGACCATTTTTTTGGATTAATCGGTTTATTGAGCACCATGCACTTATTGGGTCGCGATAAAGGTTTGACGATTTACGGACCAAAAGAATTGGAACAAATCATTCGAATTCAGTTGGAAGTTGGAGGTTCCAAGATAGGATTTAAAATCAAATTTATTATTTTGGATAATCTTGAAGGTGGATTAGTATTTGAAGATAAACTGATTGAGATTCATTATTTCCCATTGAATCACCGAATTCCTACGAATGGTTTTCGCATTCAACAAAAACCGAAAGAACGCAGCATCATCGGAGAAGCCTTAAAAGAAGATAAAATTTCCTTAAAAGCAATTCCATTCTTTCGTCAAGGATTGGACTACGTCGATGAAAATGGAATAATTCACGATGCTTCACAATATACATTCGCACCTAAAACACCAAAATCTTACGCTTATTGTTCAGATACTTGCTATTTTGAAGCCATTATCCCACATATTCAAAATGTAGATGTGTTGTATCATGAAGCAACTTTCCTGGAGGAAATGTCTAAACGTGCCAACGAAACGTTTCATGCTACCGCCAAACAAGCTGCTGAAATTGCGCTCAAAGCAGGAGTGAAAAAACTCTTGCTAGGACATTTATCAGCAAGATATGAGAATGGTGAAGGTCATTTAGCAGAAGCAATTACCGTTTTTAAGAACACGGAAGTTGTTGAAGATGGACAAACTTATACAGTTAAATAATTGTACAGCTTTTACTTTAATTTCGTTCAACATAAATTGTTTCGTCTATTATCAGCCAGATCAACATTCAAATAGAACTTCTATTGACCTTAATATAATTCACATTCTATCGTTTCAGTAGCTGTACGTTGTGATTCTCCAGAACCATACGTATTTACACTAACTTTTTCATAATTTTTACAATTTGACTTTGCAGCATCTTCCTTCAACTTCCACGTGTTTTTAAAATTAGTTGTAGACATTGATTGTGGATGGAATTGCCCATATTGAGTGTATGCTGTAGTTACATACGTTTGTTGGCAAGAACACGTGTATTCCTTTTTGCAGGAAGTTAATGATGCAAAAAGAATCAAAAAAACTGGAATAATTTTATACATAAGATTTAATTTTAAAATTACTAATTAGGTCATTTTACAAATAAGCAAATAATGCTATGAATCGCAAAATCATGGAAATTAAATTAACTCAGCAAGCTTTTTGATCGGACGCGAGTTGCAAGATGGAAGAATCTTAATAATTTAGGTTTGAACCGCCGAAACAATTTATGTTATATTCACAATTAATCTTCAATTTTCCCAGAACAAAGCAATCACAATTTCGAAAACAGTCGTAGCTTTGCAATCCTTTTGCATTTATAGGAAATTGATACAAAACGTTAGCACACAAACATGATTACAGTTGACAACTTAGCCGTAGAATTTAGCGGAACCACCTTATTTAGCGATGTTTCATTCGTGATTAATCCAAACGATAAAATTGCCTTGATGGGTAAAAACGGTGCTGGAAAATCTACGATGATGAAAATCATTGCAGGCGAACAAAAAGCCAATCGCGGAGCGGTGCGTGTTCCTGGCGACGCTGTAATTGCGTACTTGCCACAACATTTGTTGACGGAAGATAATTGTACTGTTTTTGAGGAAGCTGCAAAAGCGTTCAAACAAGTGTTTGAGATGAAAGCACAGATGGAAGAATTGAATCACGCTTTGGAAACGCGTACGGATTATGAAAGTGACGAGTACATGAAAATCATTGAGCGCGTTACTGAAATAGGAGAGAAGTTCTATACCTTGGAAGATGTAAACTACGACGCTGAAGTTGAAAAAGCATTGAAAGGTTTGGGTTTTAAACCCGAAGATTTTCACCGACAGACCAGTGAATTTAGTGGTGGCTGGAGAATGCGCATCGAATTAGCAAAGATTCTTTTGCAAAAACCAGATTTAATTTTACTCGACGAGCCAACGAATCACATTGACATTGAGTCGGTTATTTGGCTGGAAGACTTCTTGTTAAACAAAGCCAATGCGGTGATGGTTATTTCCCACGACCGTGCATTTATTGACAACATCACCAATCGAACCATTGAAGTGACGATGGGAAGAATTTACGATTACAAAGCAAATTATTCGCATTATTTACAACTGCGAGAAGAAAGACGTTCACACCAAATCAAAGCATACCAAGAACAACAGCGCTTTATTGCAGACAACATGCAATTCATTGAGCGATTTAGAGGAACATTTTCCAAGACCAATCAAGTTTCCTCACGCGAGCGCATGTTGGAAAAATTAGAAATCATTGAGATCGATGAAATTGACACATCTGCCTTAAAATTACGTTTTCCTCCAGCACCACGTTCAGGAGATTATCCAGTGAGCGTAAAAGACGTTTCCAAATCATACGGAGATCATGTCGTATTCAAAGATGCCAACATGAGCATTTCTCGTGGTGAGAAAGTTACTTTTGTTGGACGAAATGGGGAAGGAAAATCCACCATGATCAAAGCCATTTTGGGTGAAATTGATGTGACGGGAACGTGCGAATTAGGTCACAACGTGAAAGTAGGTTATTTTGCTCAAAATCAAGCAGCATTGTTGGATCCAACTTTAACGATTTTTCAAACGGTCGACGAAGTTGCACAAGGTGAAATTCGGACGCAAATTAAGACAATTCTTGGTGGTTTTATGTTTCACGGCGATGACATCGATAAAAAAGTAAGCATGCTTTCTGGAGGAGAAAAAACCCGTTTGGCGATGGTGAAATTGTTACTCGAACCAGTTAATCTATTGATTTTAGACGAGCCGACTAATCACTTGGATTTGAAGTCAAAAGACGTTTTAAAAGAAGCGTTGATGAATTTCGACGGAACGTTAATTCTCGTTTCTCACGACCGTGATTTCTTGCAAGGATTATCTCAAAAAGTATTCGAATTCAAAGAAAAACGCGTCATTGAACATTTTGAAACGATTGATGCTTTCTTAGAAAGGAATAGAATTGAGCGCATTGCTGATTTGCAGTTGAACAAATAACAACTAAAATTTCAACCCGTCTAAAAGTATGAAAACAATCATTCAAAAAGCAATTCTTAAGCAAACTGCGATCTTTTTTACTTACCTCATTCTAAGTTCGCTGATGTTGTTTAATCGCAGCGGTGGTGCGGATATTTTCTTTGCTGTAACGATTGGAATAGCCCTCGTTCTTCACATCGTAATTTTGTTTACATTAATTATCAAAACAATCATCAAAAAAGAAGGCAAACCGCCTTATGTTGAGTTATTTACCATTCTGCTGTTAGCCAATATCTTTATTGTTTTTTCGCGTCAGTACTTGGAAATGATGTGGTGGTTAACGGGAAGGTAATATTTTTGGAATTCTAATTGTTTTTAATTGTAATCGTGTTTCCTCCTTTCGGAGAAGGATGAAGGAGGAGGAATTTTTGCAAATAAAATTGTTGTTGAAAGCAATTTCATTTTTGTAGATTCATTTTTTATAGCCCCGATTGAAACGGCATTCTTTTGCACTTTGAAATTATTTTTCAAGCAAGCAACTGAAAGCAAAAGATATAGTGGAAAGCGGGAAAAAGCTCCATAATAAATTCTAAAAAATTCTAAAAACTTCGAAAAATTTAAACATCCAATCACCGATTTTATAAATCATTTTCTGATTTGAAGTCAAATTCAAAAACAAGCACATTTCGAACGTGACCAAACTTCTTAACGTTCAATCGTTCAAAAGTAGTTGATTGTGATTGAGTGACTTTCAAAATCTATGCTTATATTTGACTGTAATCTCAAAAATCGCTATAAACAAAATAATTTATTGGAGTGGAAACGGTCAATAAATGAAACATTGCACTAAATATTTTTATTTAAATGGCAGAAAATCAATATACTGAAGACAACATCCGATCGTTGGATTGGAAAGAACACATTCGCTTGCGACCTGGAATGTATATCGGGAAGTTGGGCGATGGCGCAGCTGCGGATGACGGTATTTATATTTTGGTGAAAGAAGTTATCGACAATTGCATCGATGAATTCGTGATGGGAAATGGTCGCCGAATTGACATAAAAGTCAAAGAAGGCAAAGTTTCTGTGCGCGATTTCGGTCGTGGAATTCCGTTAGGGAAAGTGGTGGAAGTGGTTTCCAAAATGAATACCGGTGGAAAATACGATTCCAAAGCATTTAAAAAATCGGTTGGATTAAACGGAGTAGGGACCAAGGCTGTCAATGCATTGAGTAGTTATTTCATGTTGTATTCCGTTCGAGATGGTCAGAAAAAACAAGCGTCTTTTTCCAGAGGGGAATTGGTTGAAGATTTACCGATTGAGAAAACCACCGAAGCTAATGGAACGTATGTGGAGTTCATTCCGGATGAAACCATTTTTAAGAAATTCAATTACAAGTCCATCTATCTCATCAAAATGTTTTGGAATTATTGCTACCTGAACCGGGATTTGGCAATTTATTTCAACGGCGAAAAATACCAATCCAAGTTTGGATTGAAAGATTTGCTGGAAGACAACATGGATGGCGATCCGCTGTACCCGATTATTCACATGGAAGGTGAAGACATTGAAGTCGCTTTTACGCACGGAAAAACTTACGGAGAAGATTATTATTCGTTTGTAAATGGTCAACATACCACGCAAGGTGGAACGCACCAAAGTGCTTTTAGAGAGTCGATTGCGAAAGTAATTCGAGACTTTTACAATAAAAATTACGATGCCTCAGACATCCGTCAATCCATTGTTGCAGCAATTGCAGTGAAAGTGGTAGAACCGGTGTTTGAGTCACAAACCAAAACCAAATTAGGTTCACAAGAAATTGAACCTGGCGGACAATCCATGCGTTCGTTTATCAACGATTTTTTGAAAGAAAAATTGGATAATTATTTGCACCGAAATCCGCAAGTTGCGGAGATGATTGAGAAGAAAATCAAACAATCCGAACGGGAACGCAAAGAATTAACTGGAATACGAAAACTGGCCCGAGATCGGGCTAAAAAATCGAGTTTGCACAACAAGAAATTGCGCGATTGCCGTTTGCATTTGACTGATTTGAAAAGTGATCGAAGAGAAGAAACTACGCTTTTCATCACCGAAGGAGATTCTGCGAGTGGATCCATCACCAAATCGAGGGACGTAAACACGCAGGCTGTTTTCTCTTTACGAGGTAAACCGTTGAATTGTTATGGTTTAACCAAGAAAATTGTATATGAAAACGAAGAATTCAACTTGCTCCAAGCTGCTTTGGACATTGAAGAAGACATGGATAATTTGCGTTACAGTAAAATTGTAATCGCAACCGATGCCGATGTCGATGGGATGCACATTCGCTTGTTGCTCTTGACTTTCTTTTTGCAATTTTTCCCCGATTTGGTAAAAAGAAATCACGTGTACGTATTGCAAACACCCCTTTTCAGGGTTCGAAATAAGAAAAAAACGATTTATTGTTATTCCGAAGAGGAACGAATCAATGCAATACAAGAATTGGGTAAAAATCCTGAAATTACTCGCTTTAAAGGTTTGGGAGAAATCTCTCCAGATGAGTTTAAGAATTTTATTGGTGCAGATATTCGTTTAGATCCTGTAATTTTGGATAAAAAAGAAGCCTCTATCGAGTCGATACTATCCTATTACATGGGCAAGAATACGCCTGAAAGACAAGATTTCATCATCGATAACCTTCGGGTAGAAAAAGACTTGGCGGAAGATCTAGAAGAAAATGTTGCATCAGAAGAACAATTAGATAAAGTATCCTAAATATATGACTGAAGATATCAATGACGGTCTTGGTTTAGAAGACGACCAGAATTTGGAAAATAAACATACTGATGACAAAATCATTCCTTTGAATGGATTGTATGAAAATTGGTTCCTGGATTATGCTTCCTATGTAATTTTAGAACGTGCTGTTCCAGCACTTTTCGACGGAATGAAACCTGTTCAACGGAGAATTTTACATTCTTTGAAAGAATTGGATGACGGTCGATACAACAAAGTTGCCAATGTCATTGGAAATACCATGAAATATCACCCTCACGGGGATGCTTCCATTGGTGACGCGTTGGTTGCCCTTGGTCAGAAGGAATTATTGATCGATTGTCAAGGAAACTGGGGAAATACCTTAACGGGAGATGGTGCAGCAGCTCCGCGTTACATTGAAGCACGTTTATCCAAATTTGCTTTGCACGTTGTTTTCAACCCGAAAACAACCAATTGGTTGACTAGTTACGACGGAAGAAACAAAGAACCAGAGCAACTACCTATCAAATTTCCTTTGCTTTTGGCACAAGGTGCAGAAGGAATTGCGGTTGGAATGGCGTGTAAGATTTTACCACACAACTTTAATGAGCTGATTGAACAATCCATCAACCATTTGCGTGGAAAAAAAGTGGAAATTTTCCCAGATTTCTTAGTAGGAGGAATGGCTGATTTCAGCAATTACAACGACGGTTTACGGGGCGGAAAAGTGCGTGTTCGTGCGAAAATCAAAAAAATAGACAACAAAACACTGGTCATTCATGAAATTCCTTTTGGAACAACGACCAGTTCATTGATTGATTCCATTTTGAAGGCAAACGAAAAAGGAAAAATCAAGATCCGAAAAGTAGAAGACAATACTTCTTCCCAAGCAG
The DNA here is from genome assembly GCA_964488745.1 of uncultured Chryseobacterium sp. GTDB lineage: Bacteria > Bacteroidota > Bacteroidia > Flavobacteriales_D > Crocinitomicaceae > JAQVCM01. The sequence goes on from CAZAVP010000001.1 coordinate 34,918, forward strand.
AAATTGTGATCCACTTGGCACCTGGTGTTTCTCCAGACAAATCATTAGATGCCTTGTATGCGTTTACAGATTGCGAAGTTTCTATCTCACCTAATTCTTCAATTATCGACCGTGATACACCTCGTTTTCTGGGTGTTAGTCAAGTTTTAAAAATCAATACTGACAACACTGTTCAATTGTTGAAATGGGAATTGGAGATTCGCATGCAAGAGTTAATGCAACAATGGCATTTCTCAACTTTGGAGAAGATTTTCATTCGCGAAGAAATGTACATCGACTTCAAACTGTATGCTAACAAAGAAGATTTGTACGCCTATTTATACAAACGATTCGAGCCTTTCAAAAAGAACTTTGTTCGAGAGATTAACGACGACGATTTACACCGCTTGACGCAAATTCAAATGATTCGTATCACACGATTTGACAGCGACAAAGCGGATGAATTGATTCTGAAGTTGGAAGCTGAAATGGAAGAAATCAAACAGAAACTAGACAACTTGATTGATTACGCCATTGACTATTTCAAAGATTTGAAAAAACGTTTTGGCGAAGGAAAAGAACGGAAAACGGAAATCAAAACCTTCGATAACATCACCGCAACCAAAGTAATCATCGCAAACCGCAAGTTATACGTGGATGCAGAAGAAGGATTTATCGGTTGGGGAATTCGCAAAAATGAACCAGTTAACGATTGCTCTGAAATTGACGACATCATCCTCTTTTTCGATACCGGAAAAATGATGGTAACCAAAGTTGCCGACAAGAAGTTTGTAGGTAAAGGAATTGTTCACGCAGATGTCTGGAAACGGGGTGATAAACGCACCATTTATCACGTCATGTATCAAGACGGAACAGGTGGCGCAACCATGATGAAAAGGTTCTTTGTCAATAGCGTAACGCGCGACACTGAATACGATTTGACTCGCGGAGTAAAAGGTTCTAAATTGCTTTATTTTGCGGTTCATCCAAACGGAGAACGGGAAGTGGTAACGATTCACTTGCGACCAAGACCACATTTGAAAAGATTGCGATTCGACATCGACATGGGAGAATTGTTGATTAAGGGAAGAACATCAGCAGGAAACAGAGTGACCAAAGAAATTGTGCAGAAAATTACGCAGAAAGAAGTTGGAGGTTCAACACTAGCAGCTCGCAAGATTTGGTACGACACCGTTGTGGGAAGACTAAACGATGAAGAAAGAGGCAAATTCTTGGGTAGTTTTAAAGGAACAGATCGTTTGTTGACACTTTATAAAAATGGCGAATATCGTTTGTCTTCATTTGACTTAGCGACCCACTTTGATGAAGACATGATTCACATTGAAAAATGGGTTCCAGATAGACCAATTTCAACCATTTATTACGATGGTGAAAAAGAAATGCATTATGTAAAACGTTTTGTTTGTGAAGTGCATTCCGATAAACGCGTTTCGTTTATTTCTGATACAGAAGGTTCAACCATGAGTGTTGTTTCAACCTCTTATCGTCCTGAAGCTAAGATTGTTTACAATAAATTATTGCGAGAGACCAAAAACCTTCCAGACAACATCATCAACATTGCCGACATCATTGATGTGAAGGGAATGAAAGCACAAGGAAATCAGTTGACCAAATTGAAGGTCAAGGAAATCATGCTTACCCATGAAATAAATGGCGGTGAGCCTTGGCCAGAAGACGTTAAAAAAGTAATTGCCTCAGAAGACGATGATGGAGGAAATGAAAACGATGAATTGGATGAAGAAGTTGAAAGAGAGTCAGATTCAAACACCATGGAGTGGGATATCACACCCAAAAAAGAAGGTGACGAAGACGACCCTCAAATTAAATTATTTGATTGATCAAAAAATAGAATCGTAAATTTAGGATAACTAAAATTAAATCCATGAGATTACACATCAACACATTATTAATATCTGTAGCAATTATCGTTGCTGCGATTGTATTAGGAGGCGCTTACACTAAAAAATTTAAAACCACAGAAACCATCAGTGTTACTGGTCTCGGAGAGGAAGATTTTGAATCGGATTTGATTGTATGGCAAGCCAGTTTTTCCAAATTTGGTGAAAACTTGAAATTGGCTTCTTCCGAATTGAAATCCGATCGGGAAAAGATCAAAAGTTATTTGGTATCGAAAGGCGTGAAGGCAGAGCAAATCGTTTTTTCATCCGTTGATATTCGAAAAGAATACGATCGTTCATACGACAATTACGGCAATTTAGTGAGCAACCAGTTTTTAGGTTATTCGTTGAATCAATCGTTGCGAATTGAATCAAATGAAGTCAATAAAATTGAAATGATTTCTCGAGAAGTTACCGATTTAATCAATCAAAACATTGAGTTGTCTTCGATGTCGCCAGAGTATTACTACACAAAATTAGCAGCTTTGAAATTGAAGATGATTGAAAATGCAACCAAAGATGCGCGCGAAAGAGCTGAAAAAATAGCAAACAACGCTGGTAGTTCTTTGGGTGATTTAAAAAACTCTTCGATGGGAATCATTCAAATAACCGCGCGTAATTCTTCTGAAGATTACAGTTGGGGCGGTTCTTTCAATACCAGTTCAAAATTGAAAACGGCTTCGATAACCATTCGTTTGGAATACGGAATAAATTAAACGAACTTCCCTTTGGAAATCTTCCTAAGTCTTATTTCCCAAGGATTTATCATTGTTGTAATCCTGACCTTTTCTTTTGGGCCTGCATTTTTTGCACTCATCAACGCAGGAATTCGAGACGGTTTTAAAGAAGGAACTTTGTTGGCTTTTGGCATTATACTGAGTGATTTAATTTTGAGTGTCTTGATTTCCTTTTTACTGATAAAAGGAGCAGAGAGCTACTTGAGTTCTGAAGCCGTTCAAAAGAACTCCGCTTTGGTTGGTGGAATCATCTTGATTTTGTTTGGTATCACTTATTTCTTCAAGAAGAAGCCAAAAACACAAGTTCTGATTGAAACCAAAAAAGGGAAAAGCATTTATTTTCTAATCGTCAAAGGTTTCTTGCTCAACCTTTTCAACCCAGCAGTTTGGTTTTTATGGTTGGCAAATGCCACGGCAATTGGAATTACCTTTGAATATTCATTCTTCAAAATGCTTCTGTTTTTTGTGGTGGTGCTGATTATCACGTTTGCAATCGAACTGAGCAAAGTATTTCTCGCAGGAAAAATCAAGCATTTATTGACTGATAAAATGATGCATCGCGTCAACATTGTGACGGGAATTGCTTTGGTTGTTTTTGGGGCTTATTTGATTTTTAAGTATTGAATTTACTTGTAATAGCTATACTCACATTCCCATTTGAATAAAATTTTCCCATTTTTATCTTGATGTTCGGCGTAGGTGACATTTCCAAAAGCATCCATTTTAGCGTTTTTGAAATACACCTTTGTTTTTGTGTCCTTCATAAAATCCGTTAATATGGTATGTTTCAATTTGTTGTTCTTATCGTAGAAATAATCGCGCTGAATATGATTTGAATCCTTGAAAAAATGTCCTTTGGAAATGGATTTAACTGGTTTATTTTCTTTGTTATAGATTATTTTTTTGTCGATTTTGATATCTTTTTTAGCGGTTTCAAATAAGAAATGAATTTTGTTCTTTTCTATTAATTGAATGGAGTAGGACTCTATCACTTTTTTAGAATCAAATTCCGTTTGATAAAAATACCGGGTTTGATTTTCTTGTTTATCAAAATAAGTAATGCTTCCAATTTTCACGTCTTCGTCGTCGCTAAAAGAATTGAAATGTTCAATCTTTTTAAGTTCTCCTTTTGGATTGAAATGATAGACTTCTTTACCAGTTCTTTCATTAAATTCTTGAATGACCGTCATGGTTTTGATTGGACCTTGAACTTCGTAAAAAAGTTTGTCGATTTGTACTGGTTTTTGACTACAAGAAACAGAAGTCGATAAAATGAGGATGACCAATAACATATTTCGTTTTTTTAGCATATTATAATGAATCTAAATGATTTATGTTTGTATTTATTTAAACTTCTTCTTCAAAAACTTTCCAGTCAAACTTTTCTTATCCTTAACCATGTCTTCCGGAGTTCCTTCAAATACAATATTCCCACCTTTATTTCCGCCTTCTGGTCCTAAATCAATTACCCAATCTGCGCATTTAATTACATCTGCGTTGTGTTCGATGACGATGATGGAATTGCCTTGATCGATCAAGCGTTGAAACGCGATGAGCAATTTTTCAATGTCGTAAAAATGCAAACCAGTCGTAGGTTCGTCAAAAATAAACAGCGTAGAAGGGGAGTTGTCGCCTTTGGAAAGGAAAGACGCTAATTTTACGCGTTGCGCTTCGCCGCCACTCAAGGTGCTGGACGATTGACCCATTTTCAAATAACCCAAACCGACATCCACAAGTGGTTGAATTTTAGCGGTGATTTTTTCTGATAATTTATTTTTTGAATTTTTAAAGAATTCCAAAGCAGTCTGAATGTCTAAATTTAAGACATCCGCAATATTTTTTCCTTCAAATTCGATTTCCAAGGTTTCCTGCTTATAACGACTTCCTTCACACGACTCGCAAAGTAAGTGAACATCAGCCATAAACTGCATTCCAACGGTTGTTTCTCCTTCGCCTTCACACATTTCACAACGACCGCCTTCTACGTTGAAACTAAAGAATCCTGGACGATACCCACGGGAAACGGAGAGTGGAAGTCGGGCAAATAATTCTCGAATGTCGTCGAACGCTTTCACATACGTGACCGGATTACTACGAGAAGATTTTCCAATCGGATTTTGATCGATGAATTCAATTGCTTTCACCATTTTCAAATCGCCTTCAATGCTTTGGAAATTTCCTTGAAAATCACCAAATTGACCTAAATGTTTTCGTACCGCTGGATATAAAATGTCTTTCACCAAAGTGGATTTTCCAGAGCCGCTGACTCCTGTAACGCAAACCAAATTAAACAAAGGGAAACTCACCGAAACATTTTTCAAGTTGTTTTCTTTCGCACCAATCACTTTTATCTGTTGGTTGGATTTCTTTCTTTTCTTCGGAATTTCAATTTTCAATTCACCCGTTAAGTATTTCGCTGTCAAACTATTCGCTCCGTGAATCAATTCATCGTGATTGCCTTGAAAAACAACTTCACCACCAAAAACTCCAGCCATTGGACCAATATCGATAATTTCATCTGCTGCTTGCATGATGTCTTCTTCGTGCTCTACCACGATGACTGTATTTCCGATATCGCGTAATTTTTTCAAAACGGTAATCAAGCGCTCTGTGTCTCTCGGATGCAAGCCAATACTTGGTTCATCCAAAATATACATCGAACCTACCAAGCTACTTCCCAGCGAAGTTGCCAAGTTGATGCGTTGAGATTCGCCACCAGAAAGTGAATTGGATTGACGATTTAAGGTCAAATATCCTAAACCAACATCTTGCAAAAACTGCAAACGACTGGTGATTTCTGGAAGTAAGCGTTTCGATACGTTGATTTCTCCTGCTGGAAGTTCTAAGTTTTGAAAGAAATCAGAAGCCATTTCAATCGGCATCAAGACAATTTCAGTGACTGTTTTGCCACCAATTTTCACATAATTCGTATCTTTTCTCAAACGTGTTCCTTTGCAATCGGGGCAACTGGTTTTTCCACGGTAACGCGAAAGCATCACACGGTATTGAATTTTATAGGATTGTGATTCTAAAAATTTGAAGAAGGTATTTAAACCAGTAAAGTGCTTGTTTCCAGTCCACAATAATTCCATTTCCTGTTCCGTCAAATCATCCACTGGACGATGAATTGGAAAATCAAATTTGGGAGCTCCGTGAATCAATTCTTTCAAATATTCGCCCATTGATTCGCCTTTCCACGCTGCAATGGCACCTTGATAAACGCTCAAATTCGTATCTGGAAAAACCAAATTTGGATCAATTCCTATCACAGAACCAAAGCCTTCACACGTTCTACAAGCGCCAAATGGATTGTTGAACGTAAAGAAATGTTCACTCGGTTCAACGAATTCCATTCCGTCTAATTCAAAGCGGTTGTTGAAATGCGCATTGATCTCAGAATCTGTTAAATATACGTCGCAATTTCCATCACCTTCCGCAAAAGCGAGCGAAACAGAATCCGCCATGCGAATCAAGGCTTCTTCATCTTGCTGAACCGATTTGATACGATCGATTAAGATTTTCGCTTCTTTTATTTCGCCGTTTGCAATCAATTTAGGCTCAATCTCATCTAAATCAAGCACTTCTCCTTTGAAAAACAAACGAGCATAACCTTGATCTTTAAGTATTTGCAATTGTCGTTCGATGCCATATTTATCAAAAGATGGAATGGGAGCGAGGATGTATGCGCGCGTGCCTTCGTCCAGGGTTTTAATGTAATCTAGCACGTCAGAAACCGTATGTTTTTTGACCAGATTACCAGAAATTGGCGAATACGTTTTACCGATTCGGGCAAACAATAATTTGATGTAATCGTAAATTTCAGTTGTGGTACCAACCGTTGAACGTGGATTGGTTGAAATTACTTTTTGTTGAATCGCAATAGCCGGCGAAATTCCTTTGATAAAATCCGTTTCCGGTTTGTCTAATTTTCCCAAAAATTGTCGCGCGTACGACGACAAACTTTCCACATAACGACGTTGACCTTCAGCATACAAAGTATCAAAAGCCAAGGAAGATTTCCCCGAACCAGATAAACCAGTAATCACCGATATTTTTCCGTGTGGAATTTTAACTTCCAAATTCTTTAAATTGTGAACACGAGCGCCTTTGATGTGGATGTATTGTTGTGACATGGATTTTTGTAAACTTTAGAATGTAAAGATAGGGATTTGAGGAGGAATTAGAATTGTATTTTTGAAGTAAATGTATTTGAATTCACATATATGATACACTCTACAATTGTCCTATAATTAATATTATGTTAAATAGAATATCTGAATAATCCAGATTTCTCTCCATTTCAGAAATAATCTGTATTTTGCAAAGAAAAAGCTATGAAGAAAAAAGTTGGTTTACCTCTGCTGATTTTAAGTCTGGTGATTCAGGCCTGCAACAGCGACAAAAATGAAAATCAAATGAACAAAGATTTATCAAACAACCCCTTATTAAAAGCCAGTTCGCTGGAATATTTGACACCTGATTTTTCCATCATCCACGCATATCATTTTGAGCCTGCGTTTAATGAAGCGATGAAAATTCAAAATAAAACGGTTGAAGAAATTTGCGCAGATAAAAATCCAGCGAATTTTGAAAATACGATTTTAGCTTTGGAAAAAAGCAATGCTTTGTTGGATCAAATTTCAAACGTGTTTTATTCCTTAACTGGCGCACATACCAACGATACACTGGATGGCATTCAAGAACGAATGGCACCACTTTTATCTGCTCATCGCGATGAAATTTATTTGAATTCTGAATTATTTAAACGCATCAAAACCGTTAATAATCAGAAAGAAAAATTAGATTTAGACAGTGAATCAATTCGCTTGATTACTTACTATTATGACGAATTTGTAATTCAAGGTGCCAATTTAAGCGATGCTGATAAAACTAAAATGAAAGAAATAAATGGAAAATTGGCGTCTTTATCCAATAAATTCAACAAAACAATTTTAGACGCTTCTCAAGCTGCAACTGTTGTTGTTAACGATCCTGGTCAACTAGCAGGTTTGTCTAAAGCGGAAATGGAAGGTTTGAAACAAGACGATGGAACTTATAAAATCAACATTGTAAACACTACACAGCAACCTATTTTACAATCTCTTACTAACAGAGAGTTGCGTAAAAAAATCATGAATGCTTCCGTTCACCGTGCGGATGGTTCTAAAAATGACACCAAAGCCATTGTCATTGAAATCGCAACATTGCGAGCTGAAAAAGCGGCAATTTTAGGTTATCCGAATTATGCGGCTTGGAGCATGCAAAATTCAATGGCTAAAACGCCCGAAAATGTTTGGAATTTGTTTAACAGCCTCATCCCTACTACTACAGCCAAAGCCGCAAGCGAAGCAAAAGAAATGCAACAATTGATTGACAAAGAAGGTCAGAAATTTACTTTAGAAGCTGCCGACTGGAACTTGTATGCTGAAAAAGTGCGAAAAGAAAAATACGATTTGGAAGAAAGTCAGATTAAACCCTATTTCGAAATGGTACAAGTACTTGAAAAAGGAGTTTTTTATGCCGCTGAAAAATTATACGGAATTACCCATAAAAAACGCACGGATTTGCCAACGTATCACCCAGATGTATTGGTTTATGAACTTTTCGAAGAAGACGGTTCTAAATTGGGACTTTTCTACGCCGACTTCTACGCCAGAAAAAGCAAACGTGGCGGTGCATGGATGAGTAATTTTGTAACCCAATCACATTTGTACAAACAAAAGCCGGTAATATACAACGTGATGAACATTGTGAAACCAGCAGCTGGAACTCCAACGCTTTTGACTTATGATGAAGTAGAAACCATGTTTCACGAGTATGGTCACGCGCTACACGGATTTTTCGCCGACCAGCACTACCCTTCTCTATCTGGAACATCTGTGGCGCGAGATTTTGTCGAATTCCCTTCTCAATTCAACGAAAACTGGGGATTACATCCAGCGATTTTGAAAAATTACGCCAAACATTATGAAACAGGAAAAGATATGCCTAGCGCGTTGGTTGATAAAATCAAAAAAGCAAGTACGTTTAACCAAGGATTTATGTTGACCGAGTTTTTAGCAGCAGCGAATTTAGACATGAAATGGCATTCCATTGGAAAAGACACCAAAATCAGCGATGCCAATGCATTTGAGAAAATGGCACTTCATGAAACGAAATTAGACGTTGTGAGCGCGATTTTACCTCGATATCGTTCCACCTTCTTCGCACACATCTTCGGTGGTGGATATGGCGCTGGTTACTACGCTTATTTGTGGACAGAAATGTTGCACCACGATGCGTACAATTGGTTTGAAGAAAACGGCGGACTAACCAGAGCAAACGGACAACGCATCCGCGAAATGGTTTTATCCAGAGGAAATACTTTGGATTACGATCAAATGTACGAAAACTGGCGTGGCGGAAAAGCGAAATTCGAACCGCTTTTAAAAGCACGAGGATTAAACTAAAATAATAAAGATTTGATACTCCAAAAGCGACTCAGAAACGAGTCGCTTTTTTAGTTTTAGCGTTTTTTTGAAAAATATTTTAAAATCTGAACTATTTGATTTCAGACTGTTATAAATAAAATCGAAATCTTTTTTAAAAATTCTTTCTAATTATCCTTGCACATCCAAATAAAGTCTCTATCTTTGCCCCCGTCTAAGGAATGAAACATATCACTAGACAACATTTAGATTCCGTAGCTCAGCTGGTAGAGCAATACACTTTTAATGTATGGGTCCTGGGTTCGAGCCCCAGCGGGATCACTAGAAAGCCACCTCCAAGGTGGCTTTTTTCGTTAAACATCATCAAATTTCTTGATTTTACTGATATTCTGATTTTTGTATTGATTGATAAAACACAAATAAAATCAATCAAATACAAATAAACAGCCAGCTAGTCAGCTAGCAGAATAATTACCTTATTTTGCTAGCTGATTCTCACATTGATTTATTGCTTCTCTATTGATAGACCTGAGAAACAGTAACCAAATAATCAATAAGATATGGCAAATACAAATCAAAAAATCAACTTTCTGTTCTACCCGAACAAACAAAGAACAAGAAATGGAGAAGCGCAGATTTATGTTCGTCTTTACATTGAAAGTAAACGAGCAGAATTTTCAACCAATTTTTATGTTTCACTAAACGATTGGGATGCAAAAAAATCCAAAGTCAAAAACACGCATAAAAGTGCTTTGTTAATCAATAACAAACTAGAACAAATCCGTTCCGAAATCAACCATCTTTTTGTATTGGAAGTAACACAAAGAGGAAGTACAAGCAGTAAAGAGCTTCGGGATAAATACCTAGGCAGAGATATCGAAGAACAACCCAAACACAAAACCATCTTCGATGCCTTTGACTATCACAACCTCAAAATGAGTGAACAAGTTAAAATAGGCAAAGTAGTTCCGAAAACATACAGTCGCTACATCATCACTAAAAACAAGGTCGAAGCATTTATGCAGCACCAGTACAAAAAAGGAAGCATGCCCCTATCCGAAATGCGCCTGCGGTTTGTAACAGAGTTCGAACACTATTTATTGACGGTTGACAAACTTCAATCCAACACGGCACACAAATACATCAAGAATTTAAAAAAGATCATGAACATGGCAGTTGGTTTAGATTGGATACCGTCAAACCCTTTCAACCAGTTTAAATGCTCCTATACGAATCCAGAAAGAGAGATTTTAAACCAGGACGAAATCTATATTCTGTTAACTAAAAAACTACATGCACAACGTCTGGAAGAAGTTCGCGATGTATTTATTTTTTGTTGCTACACGGGATTTGCTTACTCGGATGTATATCAATTTTCTCACAATGCAGTCATGAAAGGATTGGATGGTAATTTATGGTTGTCAACGCTTCGCCAAAAAACAGGAAAAAAAGAGAGTGTTCCTTTGCTCCCTGCGGCGTTACAGATAATCGATAAATACCGAAATAACGACTATTGTACTACATACGACAAGTTACTCCCAGTCAACAGCAATCAGCGATACAATGCGTATTTGAAAGAAATAGCCGATATCTGTGGAATCAATAAAAAACTGACCTCACACATCGCACGGCATACCTTTGCGACTACAATCACACTTGCAAATGGTGTTCCGATTGAAACCGTAAGTGCGATGCTTGGACATAGCAGTATTCGCACCACCCAGATTTATGCAAAAGTCGTTGAGCAAAAAGTTAGCGATGATATGCAAAAACTAAAAGAAAGACTCTTCTCACAATCCAGTAAAGAAAAGCTGACTAAAATGGGATAATTCTAGAGCAATATGAATACAATTACCAAACGCCTGGTTGCTTAGCATCGCTGAAGCACTAGGCGTTTTTTGTTGATATAACAATTTATGATTCAGATCCGTATATGACAAGAATTCAAAATCTATACATTATGAAAAATTATTTTAATCAATTGACCGGTAAAGTGGAAAAAGGGATTAGTAAGATTAGTATTTCAGACCGGACAGAAGTTCAAAAATGTGAAGCATGTAAATTGTTGATTTTAGAACACTATAAGGACTTGAGTAAATTTGCGTCCAGCTATAATTTCAAATCTGAAAAAGAAGAAATGGACTATTTTCGGAATTTTAAACCTGAACTGGTAGCGAACTTGATGTACTACTACAAAAAATCAAAAATTAAGAAACAGGATTATATAAATGATTCTAAAATATCAAAAAACTACCTTCAATACGAGTTGCAGAAAGTAGAAAAATTTCATTTGCAACATCTCGATTTTATAAGATATTATAACAGCGGGCAAACCAATTTTGATGAAGTTTTGTTTTTGAGAAGAAACTTTGATCCTACCTCCATTCCCACCTACTTGCTTATGCATGACGATTTAAACCATTTAACCAACGGAGATTATTTGGTGTCAAGATTAATTTTGAATGCAAAACTGTATAAATACATTCAAAATGAATTGAAAAAACAACTAGTAAATCCCTTCTTAGTTGAAAACACAAAAACTATCAAGTCAGGTTTTAATTGGACTGCTCCAAAATCCGCATTAATAGAGCTTACGTATGCTCTTTTTTGTAAAGGTGTAATTAACAATGGAGAAGTTGAAATCAAACAATTGGTAAAGGAATTCGAACTCTTTTTCAATATTGAATTGGGTGATCCATACCGTCATTTTACAAACATCAAGCAACGTAAAAAGTCATCTGCAATATTCCTTGAATCCCTGACTGAAAGCTTAACGAAGTACGTGAATGAACAGGAGGAATTACCTTGATTTTAAAAAAAAAACACAGGATGCGATTTCTTACTAATCAACAAGAACTATAAAGTTGACTAAAAACAGTCACCTTTATAGTTTTCGCATCAAATTTAAGGATATTCAATTTTTAAGTATTTGTAATCAGTATGTTGTATTTTTTAAGTGAGAAATAACTATCAACTTGATAACGCCTTTATAAATAAACTCAATCAAATGTGTGAGTTTTGCAGTATTAATACTTAAAAAAATAGATATGGCAACAGAAATTATTACTCAGGACGATTTAGAAAGGTTTGGTGATCGACTGACAGAAACTCTCAAATCAATCATCGAAGAAAATACAAAACCTGTAAAGCAACAAGAAGAAGTCATTTGGTTAAAATCACATCAAGTGCAACGCATGCTCGGCATTTCACCCGGAACTTTGCAGAATCTGAGAATCAACGGAACACTGCCCTATTCTAAAGTTGGCGGAGTGATTTTTTACGAGCGAAGAGAGCTAATAAAAGTCATGGAAATGAACAAAAGAAACTCTTTGTAGCATGAAGAATAACCAGAAAAAACCTGTCAACTACATTCAGCATTTGACAGGTTTTTATGATTTAATAGCCAAAGACAATCGATTGACATCAGCACATGTTAGTCTTTATATGGCATTGTTTCAGTTCTGGAACCTCAACCGTTTTCACAACCCGATTTCAATTAGCCGAAACGAAATGATGCAAATTTCAAAGATAGGTTCAACAAACACATACACAAAATGTCTGAAGGAGCTAGATGCGTATGGTTACATACAATATGCTCCGTCGTTTAATCCATTAAAAGGAAGTACGGTTAACCTGTTCGATTTCGATAAAGGTACGAATGATAGTTGTGGTAATGGTAGTGATAAAGCTTCTAAGCAGGGTGTTGAAATGCTTCTGCGACCTTCTATAAACAGTACAAACATAACTAAACAGATAAACAATAAAAAGATAGAAAAAGGAAATTCGCAAAGCGAACTTCCCTCCCATTCAAAAAACGAGGATTTTAAAAATCAAAAAATGAACATTCCTGATTTACAGGAAATCCAATCCTACTTTCTCGAAAAAGAAAATACAACAACTGAAGCTGAACGTTTTCTCAATTATTATGAATCCAACGGCTGGTTAGTCGGCGGAAAAACAAAAATGAAGGATTGGAAAGCGGCAGCGCGAAATTGGATGATTAACGCAAAACGTTTTGAAAAATCCGAACAGAAAACCTCATCACACCTGCACGTTGATGAAAATAAACGTTACGACATTCCCCTATAATTTTTCATTCTTCATTTTTAACTTCTCATTTTTAACTTCTCATTTTAACTTTCTTTCCATGGAACAAAAACATTTTATCATCAAAGAAAACGAAATAATTTATGATTTTATGCTCACAATGAAGTACTTATCAGATTATGGTAAGAAGCGATTTGGCAGCGACTTCCGCATCATGCGAGTAAATAAAAACATTTTAAAAAAACTAATGATGTACGCCATCCAAGACCAAGAAAACTGCAAGAAACACAACATAGATCTCAAAAAAGGGATTCTACTCGTCGGCACCATTGGTTGCGGAAAAACCTCTTTGATGCATCTCTTTAACATTCTGACACATCCGCACCGAAAACACATTGTTAAGCCTACCAGAACCATTGCTGGAGAGTTTCTACAAAACGGTTACGAAGCAATTCACAAATATGGAAATACAGATAAAATCTACTGTTTTGACGATTTGGGAATTGAACAGAATATGAAACACTTTGGTAATGAATCAAACGTGATGGCAGAAATATTGTTAAGTCGTTATGATCTGTTGCGTTATCAAGGAATTATTACCCACGCCACCACCAACCTCAACGCAAATGAACTCGAAAAACTCTACGGCAACAGAGTTCGCTCGCGTTTGCGTGAAATGTTTAATCTTATTACGTTTCCTGAGGATGCGGTTGATTTGAGGACGTGATTTTTAAAAACAAACACCACAAATATATTTTAACAACTACAAGTAGCATCGCCGATTTTGAGAAATATACCTTATGCTGACTAAAAACCTTTAGCCGATCGATGATCTCAAACTTAAAGCACTGTATACATAGGTATTCGTTTTTTTTTTGCATATTTTCGAGTATTGATAATTTGCATTGCTCTTTGTCTATTTCGATAATTTATATATTCATTTCCTCTTTGATTGTCCACAGTTGTTCCAAGAATTTTTGAGGTTGAGGTATCCTCCGTCGTTTTAAATATTCTAACAGTTCTTTTTCGTCTTTGTTTTTTAGGTAAATTAAATATATAGAGTAAGTTATTGCAATTCCTGCACTTAAACTTTGAATTCTAGATTTTCCCAAAAACTTAATACCAAAATCAATTATTTCTCGTGAATTATTGTTGATAAAGTAATCAATATCCTGTATCGACAACCTTGAGGAATCTACTTCCTCTTTAATGAATCCAGTCAATAGAGTGATGTTGTCCTTATATAATTCACAACTCATTTTATCAGCAATAGAACCTTCTATTTGTTGCAGGCTGGAACTACTTAAAAGTTTCTCTAATTCGTTTAAATTTACCATTATTTAATTTATATGAAATGTTTTTATAAATCCCTTCTGACTCTTGCTCGTTACAATCTAGTGGATGTAATAATGTTCCTTTACTTTTTATTTCAGTAATTTCCATTTCAAAGGGCATTATCTGATACTTGATTATCAGGTCCTATTCTAAGAATAGGTGTTCCGCCATGTAAGTACTTAATATCAACACTTTAACGATACTGCCTACCAATTAGGTTGTTTTTGCTATTATTACAAACTTCACGGTATTCTATTAATATTTGCTTCGTCAGACAAATCCCAATACCACCACTTCTCAGGAGTGTTTTTTTCTACTGCAAATCTTCTTTTATAAGCTATCCTAAATAAATTTAAAAGTAAGATAAACGCTTTTGTTAATTCATTGTCAGGCAGGTTTACAAGTTTTTCCAAATTATGATTTGTAATCCCTTTTTTGAGTAAAACACAAGGTGTATATGTAGATTTCAGTCCACTACTGATTATAGTTGGTTCAATATCTTCTTCTTTCGGCTTGGATTGAAGAATAAGATATAGTATTTCATTTAAAAACACCTTCTGGGAACTCATATCAAAACTTCCAAATAAATTCAAGAGTTGCTCTGTAGTGGCAAGCTCCTGTCCATATTTATTAACTAATATTTCATGCTCTATTTTCATTATCTATTTTTATTATTTAAGGTCGAGGGTATATAATTATATGAGGTTTTGTAGCATCAACAGGTCCTTTAAAAATGTCAATATTCCTTGGCGTATTATCCAATATTGAACGGGAACCAGGTAAAGAGTTTTTAATCTTGCTCCAGTCTCTATTGTTAAGTCCAGGGATTACATAATCCCAATCTGAATAGGCTTTTGCAGTTCCACTCGCTCTACTTCCAACTACTGTAATGGGCTTATTAATTCGAGTTGCTGCATTTTGAATTCGCAAATAATTACCTTTCGATAAAACACCTTCTGCATCATCAATTAATCCTGTTGCTCCCTTAGCTACAACTCCTCCTGCTACAACCTTAGGTATCGTTCCTATGTATTTAGTATTTGACGATCCTCCTGTTAAGGCTGCTCCTACTACAATATCGGTACCTATAGCGATATTATTAGCAGTTTCTTCTGAAGCTCCTAATCCTTTTGCAGTCTTTTTTGTCCCTTCAAAGAAAAACGTATTTGTCTGTTCTCCTGTTGCTGCTTGATTAATTCCGGCAGCAGCTAAGTCAGCACTATACGCTAGCAGAGGTACACCTACAACTGCACCTAGGCCCGACCCAATGGCAACTGAGGCAGCAGCTGATAGCACTATACCTACGACAGCTTGTAATCCTCCCCAAAACCTTGTCCAACCGCTACTTTTGGCTTTTTCGCTAACCTGATTAAATTGTAATGCGACCTATTTTAGTTCTCTATTTGTCCGCATATTTCTTTCAATATATCTTTCAATTGTTTTCCTTCCTCGTAGGCATTAAAAATTTCTATAAGCTGGCTTAGAGATTCCGCCTCCCACGCATTCTTGGAGTAATCCATATTTGAAATATATTCCTCCATTGTTTTTCTACTAATTTCTCCCTTTATTAGCTTATAAACTTCATTTTCATAATCTACCAAACTAATTATCGGATTTGGCCAATCGTTAATTGCTGCAAGAAGTATATTTATTATATTCTTTACATTCGCGGGTAACTTTTCTGATTCTTGAATTTTTTCAAGATAGCTTATTGATATACTCATTGTCCTAATTTTTTAAATGCTTTTTGATGCCAGTAGTTATACTTGGTCTTTACATCAAATACTTGTCCTGTAGTATTATTCCGAAAGTAATGTGTTTCTATTTTACTCCCTTTCTGTATCCCTGCTTCATAAACTTTAACCCAATCTCCTTTTGATGTGGCGTTTAATTTATTTAGTAATTCTGTATTTTTGATTGGTACCGTTACTTCCCCTGCAGCTTTATATCCTTTACCCACCACATTTGCCACTGATTTCTCAAGTTGAAGTCCAACGTTTGCAGCAGTACTTCTAGGCAAAACTTTTGGTAGTGTCCCTGAATTTTTAACTACTGCACTTCCACCAAAACCCGAAATAAGTCCAATTCCCAAGTCCACTCCTGAAGCTATTCCTGTTGCAGTCTCATCTGAAGCTCCCGCTGCTTTTGAAACCTTATGCGCTCCTTGATAGGTAAGCGTTTCGGTTTGTTTACCAGTTATCGCCTGCATAGCGCCAGATGAAGCAAGGTCTGCTCCATAAACTAAGAGGACTGCTCCTAATGGACTTCCAATTCCTGTAGAAATCATGGCGACTCCTGCAGCTGCTGATAGTGTTCCAAAAAGAGCTTTCGCTCCTCCCCAAACTCTTGTCCAACCGTTACCTTTGGCTTTTTCGCTAACCTGATCCGTGGGAATCCTGTTTGCAGTAACAAGTACTTCATCGAGTTGCTGAGCAGTTATCTGGGTATTTCCTCCTGATTCTTGCTCGTTCTCACCTTGCATCCCATCAATGTCAATGGAATTAATCGGTTTATTTCCTGCGTTATTATAAGGCGTGAGGTGCACGTAATCGCTTGCCAAAGGATCAACAGAAATAAATCTGCACGTCCACGCTGCATAGTACCTTGCTCCGTAATAATACAAACCACTTTCTAAATCTTTTTCTTTTCCTACATATCGATACCTTTTTTTAGTAAAAGTACGAAAAGAACTGTCTCCGAACGGATAATATTCCTCTTTATCTATTATTCCGCCATTAGTATTGAGCCTGATTGTGCTGCTTCCAATCTGATCTTCCAGATTGTAGACCACTGCATCCACAATGTCATCTGGGAACGGAGTACCAATTCTAACCATCGCAATTCTGCTCTGGTCGTCCATGATGTGAACATAATTTTTTTCGTAAGTTGTTCCGCTTTCTAAAATGTGGTATTCAAAAATACCATCTATATAAATGGTGCGTTCATAGATCGGGCTGGCACTTGTTCCTGTTTTAACTAATTTACTTACGCGATTCATTCCCGAATAATCGTACTGGGCAAAAATGGTGGGATCTGCACTTCCAACCTGATTGTAGTAGGTTACGAGTTGATTCCCTGCATTCCAAACATAGTTTCGGGTAGTTCCTGCTGTTAATTGATTTCCACACGCGTCATAGGTAAAATCTTCTAGCAAAGACGGCGCTGCTGTTTCTATTTTTTGCAGTGTATTGTAGCCTGTATTGTATGTGAAATTTCGTGTAAAGCCATTCGTACCTAATTGCTTTAGTTGCTGGATATTTCCAAGTTTGTCAAAAGTATATTTTCGAGTATAAGCTCGTACGTTGTTGGCGTTTGGCGAACCTGGCGCAGGTGCATCGCTGTATAAATAGTCGTTTTGGTTCTGTGTGTTGCTTTCTCTTCCGTCACCCGAGATAACACGGTACAAAGGATCATACTCAAAATTTCGGTCTAACGCATCACTTCCCAGTGCACTTCCTGAAATTCCGCAATCGTTAACCCGATTTAAGATTTTGAGAATGTTGCCGATGAGGTCAAAATTAAATCCGTCATCCTGCTTATTTGTTCCGCTTTGTGGCGTGTAGGTAATAGTATTTCCACTTTGGTTTTTTACATATTTTTCACTGCGTTGGCGTAACAATCTAAAAGTCCTATTCTCATAGACGTAGCGAGTCATAATATCATTGCCGAAAGCAATGAGCAAGCGTTGTCCTTTGGCATTGTAGACAATATTTTCTACGTATTCTAAGCCATTGTAATGTACTTTTTCCAATCCTCCTGCACGGTTGTAGGTTGGAATAATCTCTTTGCGTTCGTTTTCAACATCCTTTGGCAAAGTAATTTTTGTAGCTCTTCCAAGTGCATCAAATTCACTGCTTGTTTCAAAGATTTGTGTCTCCAATATACTTGGAAGCCCTGTCCAGTCTACCAAATAAGTCTGGTAGTTATCCAACGCCGTTTTAAGAACCGCATTACTGATTACTTGTTGTTTTTTTGAAAGTAGGTTGCCTTTAAAATCAAACTCAGTACTTTCTATTTTTCCACTTTCATCATACTGTTGCCAGAGTTGCCCATTTAGGTTGTTAACTTTTGGTGCTGTAGCTTGTTCACCGTAAATTGCATGCGCTGTTAATCGTAAAAAGTCAGTTTCATTATTTTGTGACCAGCCATGAGTTGGTCGTTGCAAGGTATCGTATGCCGTTAAAGAATATACGTTTTTTGTTTCAACAAGTTTCTTCGTTGAGTTAATAACTGATATTTCTCTTTTTATGTTCAATATATCAATTTTTGAATCATTTATCTCCCCAATAACCCCATAGATCTAATAAAAACATTAATATTAAGGGTATCATCCACAATCCCATAGAAATCCCATAAAAATAAAATTGATGGGCAAGCATTTCACTTTTTGATTTTGGCAAGATAGGGGGAACCCCTAATAAAAATTTTGTGATTTTTATATGAGTTTTATCACGTATAAATGCAAAAACAATCGACCTTATGCCATAAATTATCATCACATTACCTACAACTATAATTGAAGAGTAAAACTTATCAAAAATGAAAAGAGATAAGATAATAAATGGGAAGGTTATAAACATCAAAATCATAGACCAAGTATGAAAGTAAATTCCAAAACGAGGGTCTGCACATATTGCGCATTTATAAAAGAATCTAAAAGTTTTCATCATAATACATAAATTTTTCTATTTATTCCACCAACTTGTAAAAACAGTAATTCCCAATGATAAGGCAAATCCCAATGGAGTAGCTTTAATAAAAAAGCTTGCTAAGCTCGCCGCTACATTTAGACCTGCTCCAATTTTCTTCCAGGTTGAAGCATTTTTATCTCTTCCAACTTTAATTGCATTGACTAGATTAACAAACGTATCGACTACGCCAAAAGCTCTTCCCGCCAATTTTGCAATATTCCTAATTTTCGAAAGGCTTTTAGCCGTTTTTTTCCATGCGCCACTAAGTTTGACATTCATCTTATGACGTACAATGGTTTTATTTGCTTTTCTTACATCTGATATAACTTCTTTTTTAGCCTCACTAGCTGCTGTTTCTACCATTGAACTTGCTAATCTACCGCCACTTGAAACTTCTCCAACAGTTTTGTTTGAAACTACTTTATCAATCGGTGTTTCTGAAGAATTATTATCATTGCCCAAAGGCCACCTAAGTCCCTGACCACCTTGATAATTAATCACCAAATTCGCGTCTGTTTTAGTTTATATAATCCTTTCCCTTTTTTCAATTCAATAATAATATACGTCCATATTATTATATACCATCTTATTAATTTCATATCAACACCTTCTATCCCCTTATCTAGTATAAACAAGAAATGCGAAGCCAGATAGAAAAATTAGGGCAGGTAAAATTAAAAAAAGCCCCATCCATATCCACCAGTTATATACTTTTGTAGGTAAATTATGTTCATATTTCTTATATCTATCTTTATAGAAAACAAGAAAGTAATCAAATAAATAAATTGGAATAAAAAAGTAAACAAATAGCCCCAATATGAAATTGTCTCCGGTTAAAAATTTAAAAATATTAATAGGTTGAGGACTGTTTAAAAACACGGCACTCATTATGGATATTGCTAAGGTTCTAATTGCAGAACTTCCAAACATAAACCACCATTTTGCTTCTCCAATTGTCATTTTATATAATCCTTTTCCTTTTTTTATTTCAATAATAATATACGTCCATATTATTATATACCATCTTATTAATTTCATATTGTACATTTTTATTTTAATAAATTATTTGGGTCCTATAAACAAACGAGCAATAGATAAGCCTAGTATGATCAAAGATAAACCAAACAAAAATGGACTGGATACTATTGCTGCCGCAAACGCAGCAATAAAGCCTATTATACCGAGAAAAGCATCCCCTAAATACCAATTAGCGTCTGAATCATTTTTAGCAGTAAAATATTTATGCAAACTATAAGTAGCACTAATTATTCCGGTGACAATATTTACTTTACCTATAAATTTTGCTAGTTTTGCGAAAAATCGGCTATAATGTTTTTCTAACCCTTTTGCAGATATTACACGATTTGGATTATTTGCTTTAGGTATTATTTTTGCGTATTGTACGGTTTCTTTTGAGGCTACTAGAGCATTTAATTCTATTAAGCTTCCAAAAATATTAATAAAACCAGTACCCGTTCCTGCATTATCAATTGTATTTTCTAGATCGCGATTTCCATCTTGTGATGCTCCGCTATTATCAGACGAAGATGGGGCTTCGGTAGTTGTGTCATTTTTATTTATCGATCCTTCCGCAGAATTTCCATCTGTAGCCGAATCTCCGGTAGTTGATTCAGCTTCATCAAAATTATCATATACATTATTATCTTTATCCCTATAGCCTTGAAATTTCCATGAACCATCATTTTGCTTTTCAAAAAAAGACTTATATTCTATTCCATTCACTTTAAACTCAGTGAGTACTCCTTCGTCAACAGGAACTTCGTCGCGACTTTCTTTTAAAACAACTGTTCCAGGTTCAGTGGTAGTTGTGACAGTCGCATTTTCTTTAAATTTTACGCTACCGTTACCAGGAGTATTGAACTCGTTTTTAGTTTTTGGTTTATCTCCATTCTCAATATTGTCGCTGGTATTTCCTCCTGATTCTTGCTCGTTCTCACCTTGCATTCCATCAATGTCAATGGAGTTAATCGGTTTGTTTCCAGCATAATTATAAGGCGTGAGGTGCATATAATCATGTGCTAACGGGTCAACGCTAATAAACCTGCACGTCCAAGCTGCATAATATCTTGCTCCGTAATAGTACAAACCGCTTTCTAAATCTTTTTCTTTTCCTACATATCGATACCTTTTTTTAGTAAAAGTACGAAAAGAACTGTCTCCGAACGGATAATATTCCTCTTTATCTATTATTCCGCCATTAGTATTGAGCCTGATTGTGCTGCTTCCAATCTGATCTTCCAGATTGTAGACCACTGCATCCACAATGTCATCTGGGAACGGAGTACCAATTCTAACCATCGCAATTCTGCTCTGGTCGTCCATGATGTGGACATAGTTTTTTTCGTATGTTGTTCCGTTTTCTAATAGGTGGTATTCAAAAATACCGTCTATATAAATGGTGCGTTCATAGATCGGGTTGGCACTTGTTCCTGTTTTAACCAGTTTACTTACGCGATTCATTCCCGAATAATCGTACTGTGCAAATATTGTCGGTTCAGCACTTCCAACCTGATTGTAGTAGGTTACTAACTGATTTCCTGCATTCCAAACATAGTTTCGGGTAGTTCCTGCTTTCAATTGGTTTCCGCACGGATCGTAGGTGTAGTCTTCTAACAGCAATGGCGCTGCGGTTTCTATTTTTTGCAGTGTATTGTAGCCTGCATTGTAAGTAAAATTTCGTGTAAAACCATTGCTTCCTAATTGCTTTAGCTGTTGGATATTTCCAAGTTTGTCAAAAGCATATTTTCGAGTATAAGCCCGTACATTATTGGCGTTTGGTGAGCCTGGTGCAGGTGCATCGCTGTATAAATAGTCGTTTTGGTTCTGCGTGTTGCTTTCTCTGCCATCACCAGAAATGACGCGGTACAATGGATCATATTCAAAATTTCGGTCTAACGCATCACTTCCCAGTGCACTTCCCGAAATTCCACAATCGTTAACCCGGTTTAGTATTTTCAGGATGTTACCGATGAGGTCAAAATTAAATCCGTCATCCTGCTTATTTGTCCCACTCTGTGGAGTATAGGTAATAGTATTTCCACTTTGGCTTTTTACATATTTTTCACTGCGTTGGCGTAACAATCTAAAAGTCCTATTCTCATAGACGTAGCGTGTCATAATATCATTGCCAAAGGCAACCAATAGCCGCTGTCCTTTGGCATTGTAGGCAATGTTTTCTACGTATTCTGAACCGTTGTAATGTACTTTTTCCAAGCCCCCAGCACGGTTGTAGGTTGGGATAATTTCTTTGCGTTCGTTTTCAACGTCTTTTGGCAAGGTAATTTTTGTAGCTCTTCCAAGTGCATCAAATTCACTGCTGGTTTCAAATTCTTGTGTGCCTAAAATATCAGGCAGTCCTGTCCAGTCTACCAAGTAAGTCTGGTAGTTATCCAATGCCGTTTTAAGAACGGCATTACTTATCACTTGCTGTTTTTTTGCAAGTAGATTTCCTTTAAAATCAAAAGCGATACTTTCAATTTTTCCACCTTCATTATAGCTTTTCCACAACTGCCCATTAAAGTTGTTAGCTTTTGGGTTCGTGACTTGTTCACCATATATAGCATATGCTGTGAGACGATGCATTTCATTTCCGTTGTTTCTAGACCAGCCGTTGGTTGGTCTATTTAAGGTGCCGTACGAAGCTAAAGATTGTGCATTTTTCGCATCTGTACTTTTGATAACTTTCCCTATAACATCAAATTCTATTGTACTCTTTCCACTGTCTATGTGATATGTCCAAAGAGGAGGTAAAGGTTGTTTTTTTTCACTTTGTGGTGGTCTAAGGTCATAAATATGTGCAAAAACTATTCTATCGTATGGATCTCGTGCTTCGAGTAAGTTCCCTCGGATGTCATAACTATATTTCAACACAACATTTTCATATTGAGAAGTTTCTGTGTTGTAATGTGCCTTGTGTTCGGTAGTCTGCACTGTTCTTCCGAGTACATCTACAATGGAACTTTTTGGCGTGTACCAGTTGCTTTGCGGTACATTGTTGATAGAATGGGTTAAAGGAGCAAGGTCATTTGCATCATACGCATAACTTTCCCATGGGGTGGGTGTAAAACTATCCGGTGTATTAAGTGCATTCGGAATACCGTAAATTGTCCTTTGCTGGCTACTATTTGGATTTACCGTTTTAACAACTCTTCCGAGTGGATCGTAAAATAGTTTAAATTTAACCCCTAATTGTGGTTTGATTGTCCCCCCAGTAGTACTGAGTTGTGGCAAAACATATTCAAATCCTTTGTCAAAAAATGGTTCGTATTGTTCAACAACGTCTCCTTTATTGTTATAGATTTTCCAACCACTTACTACTACATTGAGTGGGGCGTTTTCGTCACGCTCTATACCAAGCGCAGGTGAACCCGTACTGTTTTGGTCTATAGAAAGCCCAGAGCTTCCAAAAGTTTCGTTACCGAAAATCACGTCTTGGGCCTGTTCACGAGTTTGAAGTAAACGTCCAAAACTATCAGAATATTCGACTTTTACAATAGTAGGACTGTCAGGGTTCTGTTGATAATGTTGTTCGCGTTGAATGGTTTTTACCCATATAGGGTTTGCATCGTTCTTAAAAGCAAAGAAATCATATTCCATCTGTACAGATGGTGCATAACGTTCGTAAAAACTTCCTGTATCAGCCTTATAATCACCTTCCGTTCCTTTACCAATTACCGCCGTAGCTTGGAGTAAACCCAAAGGAGAAAAATCAAATACGGTAATGTTATCATTCTGATCCGTTACTTTATTTACCTGAAAAGTACGGTAATCATATTCGGCTTTGGTTTCCAGAAAGTCTGTAGCATTCAGCCATTGCCTGGTGTTAACAGGTAGTAAACCGTACTCATCAAACTCAGTTGTTGAACGGTTATCAAAAACGTCTTTGGTTTCTAATACCAGCCCCATTGGGTGCTCAATCAGGTTATCCTGAAAATCATATTTCATGAGACCGCCTTCGCCATACCATCCTTCAACGTGATTTGGAAAACCACCTCGTCTGTCTTTATAACCCAACCGCTGATCGCCGTTTTGCAGTAAGCCTTCAAAAGCAGCTGGATAACCGTTGGTAGCGCTCCAATCTGGAATATCTTTAAAGCATTCAGGTGTATCCGTTTTGTATGCATCTGTAATAATTTGATCGGTTATCAGAAGCGTTTCGCTTCTCACGCCAACCCCATATTTTCCGATTTGCCCGTATGGCAAACCTTCAAAAGCTTCGCCGTCGTAAAAGTTAAGCGAGCAACCAATTACAGAAAGTGTATTGCTGTTAATTATTGCATCACAATATGAGAAAACATTGGTGCTGTTTGCAACACGCGAGGCATCAAAAGAAGTACTCTTTTTGACCCGATCTACCATGTACTGACCACTGGCAATGTCCTTATAAATGTATTCGGTTTTGCTGTAAGTCCCAAGATAACTACCATTACCGCCACTGAGCGGATTCGCTCCTCTGGGGAGTCCAACACTCAGACTGTTCAATGGATTTCCATAAGCATCAAACCCGTCTGAAAAACTAAAGCTGTGCATAGGATCGTTTCCACGCTCATATTGTGTGGTACGTTGTCCTTCGCTAAAAGGAAAAAACACATAACCACTTCCTGCCCAATAGCCTTGCCCGGATTGTTTCCAGCCTTTAAATAGATCGGGGTTTTGCGATGGTTCAAACTCTAATCGTAGTCCCATCAGGCTTTCTGTAACCGTATAAGGTTTGTTTTGAAGCGGTGATTTGTCGAGGGCATACACTTCCGAACGTAAAAGTGATCCTCTAAATGTTCTAAGTGCATCTCTTCTGGCTCTGCGTGGCAAAGAAGCAAGCAGTGTTTTTGTCTGCTGGGTACGTTGCAAGATTGTTTGATCTCCCTGCCAGTATTGATCTGAAAAATCAACTTCTTCCCACCTTGAATAATCCGATCCAATGGGTCCCGGATAAAACCAGCTTTTGGTAAGAATAGGAGGAGTATAAAATTCGGAACTTACACCTGTAAAATCAATTTCGGAAGTTCCTTGCCCTGCATGGTCTGTGTCGTTAAACAAACCATCAGCATTGAACCTTTCAAAAGTTTCCGTATCAAGCGCATCAACTTGGGCAAACCCTCTGAACTCCCGTTCTGCGCCATCCCAATACCCATTGTGGTAGTTGTATTCGGTAGCAAGTTTTCCACCTGAAAGCAGGTCGAGTACTTCTACTTTGTTGACCACCTGCACAGGAAAAGGCAATTGCGTTTTCCAACGAGTGAGTGGATTTTTCTCATCGCGCAGATAATGGTAAACGGAAGAACCGTATTCTACACGGGTAATGCTTCCCATGTTGTTGTTCATTTCCTGCAACACATAAGGCTTATTGCCACCTGTAAAATCGAGCATGTGGAGCTGTCCTCTTGCATCCAAGGTCATTTGTTGTTGGGGTTGTTCCCACAAAATTCCTGCTTGTCCTGTTCCCAGTATATCGCTGATGCGCAGACTGTCGAGGTTATGCACCACGGGAGTTCCCTTTACGATCGTTCCTTCAGAAAAACTGTTCCCACTTTGATTGACATATAGAGTCACGCTTCTGTTGTCCACAAAAGCAATGTCTGCCTGTCCGTCACCGTCCAAATCTCCTAATAGTATTTGTTTGGGATGATATTGCTCTGGAAAACGGGGTGCATTTTTCATGTTCACCATTTTTCCAAAACGTCCGTATCCAAGGTTCGGCCAGTACTGTACTCTTCCTGAAGAAAGAAATACAATGTCCTGCAACCCGTCTCCAGTCATGTCCGCAAAGCGGATTCTGGGGTCTGCAAAACTAAAATTGGCAAAGGTTTTTTCGGTTACGCGCATTTTGTCAAATCCCTTTTCAGGGTCGTTGAAAAAGCACTCGAACTTTGCTCCGTTGCGCAATACGTCTGTAATACCGTCACCGTTCAAGTCCATGAACTGTACTTCAGGATCGGCAAAGTCAAACGACGGAACTGTGGAGTAAGGGCGGTAGTTTTTCTCGTCCCAAACACCATTAAAACTTCCCGAAAAATAACCTGCTTGTACGCCGTTATTAATCAACAAATCACTTCGTGCATCGCCATTGGCATCAATGAGTTGTACGCCGGGTTGTCCGAGATGCAGCGAAGGTGAGAGTTTCATTGGTCGTGGTACTGAGAATCTGCCATTTCCCTTGTTGGTCCAATAGCGCGCGCCTCTTCCGTCCATCTGCAACAAATCGGGAAGTCCGTTTCCTGTTACGTCCACGAGTTCGAAGCCTGGTTCGGCTAATGAAAGTGGTGGAATATTACCTTCCAGTTTGCGAAGTCCTCTTCGGGAAGGGGTAAAAGAAGAATAACCAAATTCCAAAGGGGGCATCCATTCACTCGCTTGTCCGCTCTCTGCTGGATGTCCTTCTATGCTAACACTTACTAAAAGTGAAGTTCCGTTGAGAGGAAGTTCTGCTAAATAATTGAAATGATAGGTTTTTACTTTCCTTTCAATAG
Organism: uncultured Chryseobacterium sp.; assembly: GCA_964488745.1. Lineage (GTDB taxonomy): Bacteria > Bacteroidota > Bacteroidia > Flavobacteriales_D > Crocinitomicaceae > JAQVCM01. The sequence continues at coordinate 61,541 of CAZAVP010000001.1, forward strand.
CAGCGTGGGTAAAGGTTTCAATGCTGTTGCACCTCTTGGTGGTTCGCATTTCAAATCCTTGTCGGTAAACCGAGAAAGCATCGGGTCGCTCTTCGTAATTGAAGCGCACCTCGCATAAATATTTTTTTATTTCATTTTCGTAATACTGTGCATATTTGATGGATGAGAGATAGAGCTGATCAAAACTATGCGGTTGAGCGTTTGTCGTTGAAAGAACGAGTTCACGCTCATAGTTGTACACAATTTCATTGCCGAAAGGATCGATTGTTTTTCCCAAGTGCCATCCGAAAATTGCTTTTCGGTTTTCTGGATTGGCAACGGTTTGGTCATAAATGCTCACAAGTCCGTCTTTGCTGTGCACTTCCCAATAATCTTCCGTGTTTGTTCCATCAGCACTTGTCTTTTTGTGATGAACGATTCGTGCAAACAGCCCTTCGGTTCTGGGGCGGTAAAACATCCGTTGCCAGCTAATGGTGGTATTACCCGACTGAATGGTTTCTTTTTCCTGCTTTACAGGCACAAGATCTTCTGCTCCCGAAAGAATAAAAATGTCTTCTGAGTCTTTGTAAACAGGGATTCCTCTACTTGTTTTGCGTGTCACACCCGGTATGCCGAGCGCCCAGCCCATTCCGAATGGGCCGTTGCCGTTTCCGGTGCTGTAGCCCAAGGTCAGTTCAGGTTGAAAACCGTTTCTTCCCGGGGGAACAGCTACAGGAACACTAAAGTTTCCTGTACCCGTAAAGAGATCGGGAGAGAATTTTTCTCCCATACCGCTTTGGGCACCACCGCCCGTTGGCGGCACAATCGCCGATGTACCTTTGGTGTTAGACATAGTTTTTAAAATTAAAAGTTGAAAATGAAAAGTGAAAAATTTGGATACATTTTTAGTTTTTCATTTTTTTGAAGTTTTTATTGAAGATACCAACATAGCAATCAGTTCTTTGCATTCAGTGCGTAATTGAATGAATTCAGCATCGTTTATATAATATGTATCTTTTAAAAGCATTAACCAATATTCGGTTTCGTTCGCTTCTTTTAGTGAAACAGTGAGTTTGTTAATAAAATCAGCTCTACTAGCAGCAAATTCAGACTCTCTAATTAAAGCACCTACCGCAGTTCCAGAGCGAAGCGTTTGCTTACTTAAAACATATTCTTTTTTCTCTGAAACAAGAAATTGACTTAACCTGACAATTTTAGTTGCAAAAATATAACTCTTGTCCTTCAAAGGATTTGCTCTTTCACTTACCATATCCATTTATCATTTTACATTTTTCACTTATCATTTACCCTACCGATGTATCTTTGGTGTTTGACATACGTTTTTAGTTTTTGAGTGATAGCTGTTTTTTTTATAAATGACAATTAATATTTTGACATTATTATATTAACGTAACTGTTTGTTTCACTTTTTCCATCTATAATAAAACCCTCATTTTTCCATTTGTTAATTTCTTTTTGAAGGATTTTTAAATTATCTATCCATACTACTTTTTTATTCTTTACAGTCATTTCGTTCATGGGAATTTCATAAGAATTTCCGTTAGGGTCGATTACTAGCAATAAAGATGTTAATTTTGTTCCATGTGCTTCAGGATAAGATTGTATAATTACTGTTTGAGCCTCTTTCTCTTGCGCACTCACATTTCCCACTCCCAAAAACAGCATAGCCACAACGGCTACTAGTATCAATTTTACATTTTTCATCTTATTTCATTTTTAGTTTTTCATTTATCACTTTTCATTTTTACAACGGATATGCTGGTAGTTCCGCTTTACAGTTGATCAAGAGTAAAATATCCATCACATTTTCCTCACTGAACCATTCGCGATTGATGGCAGTATTTACAAATGACAGGCGCAGTTTTACAAATGGTGTAGGTGGACTTTGCGTGCTTAGTACATTCGTTAAAGCAGTCGCACCAAATGTGCCGTTCACAGTAGTTCCGCCCTTTGGTTGGTTATTGGCGGCAGTGCTTACCAGACTAAAATCCGCAATGGATATTTCATCCGTAAATCCGTCTTTTCGTACAAAATGTAGTACTAGTTTGGAACCATCCAGACGGATATTGTCAATCCCTTGTGGGAACTGATTCCGAGTGATATCGATGTCCACCGAAAAGAATGCTGTACCTGCTTCCGCTTCTTGCAGTTCATACCATTGATCGGGATAGTCGTTTCTGAACGAAAATCCTCTACTGAATCCAAGCGTGTTGTCGATATCCTGCAGTACCTGAAAGCGGTATTGGAAGCTATCCATTGCCGTATAATCTACTTCGATGAGTACATCTGCAATGTTGCTGTAATCCATCCGGTTAGAGAAGCGCGGCATTTTAAATTCCCAGCGCGACTCAATTCCAGTTCCTTCAAATGGGTTGAGCAGTTCCCCTTGTTGCTGCTGAAATTCAAACACACCCGTTGCCCGTGAAGCTCCCGTCAGTGCAACTTGTTCGGTTTCCATTCGGCGGATTGGAATCCGTTGGAACATGTTGTTGGTGTTAATAACCGTATAAGAAGTCGTTCCGGCTGTCAAAGTTGCTTTGATGTTGTCATACACTGGTATCAATCCAATAACGGAAACTTTTATGCCGTTCACCAGTCGCAGGTAATGTCCTGGAAAATCGTAATCAAACAAACGATCGGTGAGATCAAAATTCAATACTCCGGTTTCTCTGAACGTCTGGAAGGCATCAGGATAAAGCTGTCCGATAGAAATCACTTTAGTCATTTGCAACTTGCGTTTGGTTGTTTCAAAAGCATGCTGATCCAGCTTGGTGACATCTTGTAGCAAGCGTGTACTTCCGGTCATTCCCCGACGGTCTATACCACCACCGTTAAGTGCAAAACCTCCCGTTTGTGGCACTTCCCAGTAATCGTCCATAATGAACGGGCCTGCTTGTTGCTGCTGCTCGAAATAATACTGGCGTTCCGCTGTTTTGGCGGTTGCTGTGGCAAGGCTCAGCATGTAGCTGTAAGTACGTTCCAGTACATTCCCCATCCAGCGGTAGAGTTCAGCATTGGTAAACTTGGTTTTCAAAAATTCCAGAGTATCGGTTGCATGTCCCATATTGAGGGAAGCAATTTCACGTTCTTGCGATACGATGCGGGTATTTTGCTCAGCAATTTTAATTTGCTGGTTGGCAATGCTGATGTCATATCCTGCCAGATCCTTTTGGTATTGCCATTCCTGTGAACGACGTTGATAGGATGCCAGCTGCGACATCATGTTGGAAACAGTTGACATCATAGATGCAATATTCGATAAGCCTTGTGCAATTTGCCCCGTAAGGAAATTTTTAGTAGCTGAGGCATCATTTAGCCCCGAAGAAACGCCTAATAAAGCTAGGCTTGCAATTTCATATCCACTTAATTTTCCAGAAATCCAACCGTCATACGTGTCCTGAATAAATTCCATTTTATCCAATTGCAATTCAGCAACTACTTCTTCATTCAGTGCTTGTTTGACACGCATGTCTTGCAATTTTACCGTTGATTTAGCAGTTTGCAGATCTTGCCGTGCCCGCAGCTGGCTGTAGTTTTCGGCATCTTCTTTTTCGAGTATGGAAAGAAACTGACCTTCGAGCTGTTGGGCCTGAGACACTAATTGCTTTGCGCGTTCCATCAATACACGGAAACGGTATTGTGAAGGAGCGAAGCTTCCCAGACCGGGAAGAACCAGATTACCACCAGCACCAATGACTGGTACACCGGTAACACTATCGGTGGGTGCTGCAAAAATATCCAGCGAACGTTCCATTCCTGCAATGTTGCGGCAGTTTTGGATTTTGAAAAGTTCAAGATTTGCTTTCAGTTCCAGTGCCGAGTACACGGGGTTAGACGGAAGACAGAACGCATAATCAATGAACGGTGTATAATCTTCCTCGTAGAGGAAGGGTTGGTATAATGCCGCTGCATTGGCAAATACCAGATTAGACTGATAGGTCGCCGGCGTAGGTCTCATTGGATTAAATGCTGCCTCTCCGCCCAGTAGTTGAACTCCCTCGGGATTGATAAATCGAAATTCCAAAGGGGCTGCATTATCCACCTCAGGCGATGCCAGCCAGTCAATTTTCTGTTGATTTTCACTGTATACGACCTCCTGGGGAGTTAATGAAGCGATTGTCGCCAGCGTACTGGTGAACTTTGCACTTACTGTCGTGTTAAAAGCGTGTGTATCTAATTCTGCAAAAAGATAGCGGTAGGCATCATTCATTCGTTCACCCGAAGTGTCGATCAGGGTGGCAACAGTATTGGAAGTTTCCACGTCTCTTACTGAATTAAACTCAGAGAGGTATGTAAAAGCAGCCGTAAATTTGGTCTGCATCGTTCCCACACCGTTGAGTATGTCTGCCAATTCATCGGAAGCTTCCTCAATGAGGGCTACGTCATTTAAACCTTGCAGCTCATTTTGCAGTTCATCGAATGAGTTGCCCCAATACACCTCTATGGGTGCGGTGACCGCTCCTACAAAACAGGGGTGGGATTTGGTATAACACTGAGAAGGTTTTACGTTTAACTCATTCACTTTTAATAGATCCAGCGCTTCGGAATACAGTTTACGAGCCGTAGGAACGGTTTCTATCGTATCGATGGTAAACTCACGATCAGCATACGCCAGCATACACTGCGTAATGTTCATCAGCGTATATTTGGTATAGGCGTTCGTACGGGTTTGTGCAATCAGATGCGGATTGAGCGGGTCGAGTAACCAGTCTGCCGGACGGTCAAAAGCGTTGGTAATATTTTCTTCTAACACTAAGCCATAGAATATTTTGCGTTTGGTGCTGAGATTATTGGTGTAATCATAGACCGAACGATACCAGTTGAGTGCCGTTGGATAATCGCCGCGTTGTTGCTGGTCCAGTGCAAGAAGCATGGGGACAAAATAATAGGCTTCGTACAAGACTTCTTTTGTGCTGGAAGTACGGTATAAGATCCCCGTTGGATTTCCTTGGGGAGCATTCATATTTGCCCTTAGATGTTCTTTGATCTGGGCAGTACGCAGATTGTAATTGTCAATACATTCTCCCGATTCTATGGCGATTGTTACTCCTTTTTCAGGTGTCAGAGAGAATGCGGCTTCAGTGCGTAAATTAACAAAATTCACAGCAAATTTTACTCCTGCAGGTGTTGTATCGTTGTAGATGGTAACCGCATTTGCGCTTTCCCAGTTCGAGAAATTATACCTTGGCGCAATGGATAAAATGTCTTTTTCGAAATTTGAAACCGTCAGATCTTCCCAAGCCTGCTCTAAAATCACATAACCTGCAGCATCTTTAGTGTAAGTAGTATGCACCTCAGTATAACGTGTTTCTGCCGTATTTGCTCTGCCTGCCAAAATATAATGAGTCGTTGACTGGGTTTTCTTAAATGCTCCGATTATTTGCGGAGCAAACTGTCTGATAGGTTCAATCGGATTGGGTCTGTCTAGGCTACCGTAAGCGCCGCATTGCACTTCATTTTCAAATACAAGGGTGATTCCAATCAGTTCAGGTAAATTGATTGTATTTGTTGTAACCTGACTTTTGATTGCTGTAATGGGCAACACATTGCTGTCAAAATACAAAATACTTCCGATGGCTTTGTCAAAAAAGTCATCTTGTGCCATGTAACGGATGTGAACATTTCGTATGGTTCCATCTAGTCGGCGGTAAGAGAATACAAAATAAACAAAATCCCATTCCTCGGAATGCTGGCAGATTGTAATAGACAATAATTCGTCAGCAGCGTCTAAAATAGGAATATCGTTAGTGATCACGGGAATATTAGTAAAGCCCGGTATTGATATAACTGTAGTTGTTTCATAAGTAATCTCATGGATTTCAGGAAGGTCAATCTCTTCTTCTTCCGTCCAGCTGCTACCTGCCGTAGCAAGATCTTTTTTGAGATAAGCCAGTTTTAACTCACCACCGTCCTTATAGGTGTAAAACAACCACAAAGCAGAGCTGATGGCATAATCATCCCTGTAAAGCGGCAGGCATCCAACGATAGTGGCATCTTCCCGCAGTGGTATTTCGTGCCAGAAATCGTGCTCATCTAAACTTGCTGCATAAAGCGGTTTTTCAGAATAATACGCTTTTTGGTTCAGCGTACATTGCGCAAAGTAATAAGTCATGTGTTCCTGCATGCTGTTATTCAAATCTCCGCAACAATCCTGAGGGTCTTTGCGGAATACATAAGCTTTTGCATTAGCAGTACAGACGATTTTCAAATTTTGAATGTCTTCAAAATATTGCTGGTATTTTTTCGCCGCCTGACACGCATTTAGCGCCGTAAAACGGTTGGCATTTTGAATGGTTTCAGCAAGTTCAATAAAGGCAGGACTTTGTCTTCTTTTAAGAGTCGGATACAGCAAGTTTTCAGGATAGATGTAGGTAAATATCGCTGACCTCCACGTGGCATACGAACCGAGCCATTGCCATTCCCGGTTAAAGTTAGGTGCACTCAAACTAAATCCGTTGAGGTAGTTGTCGTACACACCGCTTTCCAAAGAAAAGATGAATCCCTGCAGGGTTTCAATGGCGTGTGATACACGGCTGTGCTTGACGCAGCAATTGTCTTTGGTTTCAATAAAGAGTGTTTTTGCCAAACGTTCAGCTGTATCTTCAAGCGACTCGCAATTATTTCGCAATGCCTGAATAAGCGCATCCCGCATCACCGACATGGTGATGTCTTCGGTTTCTCCGATCACTGTTTCCCATTCATCCAGCGCGCTTTGTTTGCTGTCAATCCGGGTGTTAAGGGTATCTTTCCATGCCTTTTTATCTGAATTCGGAGAGCGCCACTGCGTGGTTTCCTGTACCATATTCAGCGGGAAATTGATAATAGACGGCGAATAGTTCTGAAAATCGTTTCCACTTAATACTATGTTTTCGTAATACTCTTGCTGGACAAAATGGAAATAAGCGACATTAGCAAAATTCATATGAATACCAATGTTGATTACATCCTCATATTCCGAAGGAAGCAGGTTGGAAAAACCCGGAGGAATTATCTGGTTCTCATTTTCAAGAACTGTATATACCTGTCTTAATAATCGGTATTCACTGATCAGGATATTGAGTTGATTCAAATAAGGTCGAATATCTTCTCCCGCATCTTCTTTACTAAAGAGGTCTGTGAAATACATGTAATAGTCCCCGGAAGTCAGAACAGTTGTCGCTCTGACAACTAATACACTGAGTAGTGATTTTAAATTTTCAAACAACTCCCCGGCAGAAAGTGTGTTGTTAAATTCTGCAGCGAGTTGATCGTAGGCAAACTCCAATGTACTGTTACGCTCTACCCAAATATCGTGGATCGTTTCACCCAGCACAAAACGCTTGATATTTTCGGGTGGCACAATATCGGGATTAACAGTTGGTACCCGATTCCAAGCAGTCAATGTACGCTGCCACTCGGAACGGTTGGTGATGTTTCCCCGTACCGGATCGAGTTTCATTTCAAGGACATTGTAATATTTTACGGGAATGTCGCCGTTGAAAGTCCCAAGAACTTCCTGCTCGACCCATCCGATCGTTGATCCAATGGTAAAATACAGTCTTTTCTTCTTAAAAGCAGTTACAAACAAATCAGTCACCATGCGCAGCTCGGCAGTAGTCGGACGATTGGACGGATTGCCATCCTGATAGCTTGTCATAACCGGCAGAATCACCGAAAAAGCCTCGGCGGTTAATTCAAATGCTTCTTTCAATACAGTGGTGGCTTTGTGCTGCAGGAATTCATTCGGGTTTTCAAAGTCCGAAATAAGGGCATTTATATTCAAATACGGACTGATATCATAATCTGTATTTTCATCACCGGTATTGATATGATTTAGAACGTGGTTAAAACCTTCCACCTGATAGGGAACAAGCCATTCAAAATAAATATCCCGTTGGGTATCGAGCTCTTCCTGACGAAAATCGTAGCGTTCAATGTATGGTTTTGCATCGGGTGAAATAAGTAATTGCTGACGACCCACGAGTTCGGGATCGATGATCGGAACATCCGAAGCTGTTATTTGAGTCGAGAGAGCAGGAATGGTTTGTAAAGAACTATCCCAGGCGCCAGATTGCGGTTCACTGATGGGTTTCCAGAAAAAACGGCTTTGAAGCATTAATTTTTCAGGATCAGTTCCACCAAGTGGAATGTGTTTGATTTCCTCCTGAACCCAGTATTCGTTCAGCTTTTGTCGGGCAGAGTTTCGCAGAATAGATGCCAGCTGGTAGCGTTTTTGAACGTCCGGCTCATCATGCGAATACATAGAACCAAGGAACTGCTCATAAGAAATCAAGGTTTCCATCAGCAGGTTAAACCCATACATGTCGGTATGCAGGTTGTTGGTAACAATATCAAAATAGGCTTCGGTGGTTGTTCCTGAGCTAATGATTTCGTAAAGTGTTTTTAGTTTTTCATAATTGGTTTGTGCTGAATCTATAGGTGCCGGCCATGTTACAGGGTCATCCCATATCAGGTAGGTAAACGGATCATCCATCCCGGAAGGAGCAGGGGCAAGAAACTCATATTCATATTCGGTTTCAAACAATTCGTCACAAACTTGCTTGGGATCAGGAACAGTTGTTGTAGCAAGTGGTACTTCTGCCCGGTACACAAAACTGATTGTTCCTTCTACAAATTCCGCTGTCGGTGCTGTATCAAGTGTCAATACTACTTCTTTCAGATCGGTACTTACAACTACGTTGCTGATTCCGGCATCTGAAGTGAAAATTTCTAAAGGAGCACCTGAGCTGATGAGCTGCACAAATCCATCAGATGAAATGTCCATATAATTGAAAACCTGTGCTTGCTCCCAAGTGATAATAACTTCTGTTGAAGTTGTACTTATGGTTGGATTTACTGCTTCAAGAACACTGTCATACCGCATTACGGGTTCTGATCCCTCGGGCTGGAACATTGCAGGTGCAATATATAGTGGATTGATTGTCGAGTCCCTGAGGGTAATATCGGTAACTGCCCCATCGGCTTCCTTGATTAAAACCTCAAAAGGTTCAAACGCATTGTTTGTCGGATTTTGAATGTAGATGTTGTTATTTTGAAAATCAACACCGCTAACGTCTATGCCCGGAACACGCAATTTTCTACCTGCTATATCAGCAGAAGTTCTGGAAAGAATTCCCGGATCTGATACAAAAAGGTTCAGGTGATAATCGGTGTCTGCTTTTCGGTGCCGCCACAAAGCGAGTGCAAAATCAGAGGACATATAGGTCATATCGCCCCTTCCAAAGCTATCAGGATCAATGATGGGTTTCCAGTCCGCTTTAAAGGTGTTGTCATCACTTGGATTTACATCTTCACGGCTGTAAGGGGAAAACAAGAAATCCGTACTTTTCCACAAGTCAAACAGATGTGCTTGTTTCCAATCAGCCATTTGCGATGGAGCCGGATTGGTGAGTACATCGCGCTGCGTATTTCTAAATCCGAAAATTAATTCGAGATTTTCGGCGTTAAGTTCATTATTGAATCCTGCACCAACGGTCAGCCACATTACTTCTGCCACCAACGTGCTTGTTGTAGGATCATACAAAGGAACCCCCAGTTTGTCCGACAAGCTTTGTGCTGCTGCTATCTTTTGTTCGCTATCCTGAATAGCGATTATGCTCCGCAGTTCTTCATAGGAAGTTCCAGCTTGGGTGAGTAAGGTTTTATAGGTTAAAAGAATAAAGTTTTTCCGGTCATTTTCCAGCCTTAATGCGACCCCAGCAGGAAGCGTTTTAGTTGCTACATATTGTTCAAGGATTTCGGTAACAAGGCGCAACCTGCAATATTCTCTGTGAAGTGTATCACAATCTACGTTAAACGAACCAAAAGGTTGAAAGAAGTAATTTTCCAGCAAGGTCATAAACGCATTGTAATTGACCGGAGAATAAGATGGAGTTCCTGTCTTCTTAATGTGTTTGGCTCCGTATTTAATCAAATCTACCAGGTAAGAAAATGGGCTTACAGCTGAAGTACAATCCTCGCATTCACAGCGGTTCACAAATTTTGAAAAAGCAGTGTCTGCAAACGTAGAACCTGCAATATCGGGAATGAAAGGATGTTCCAGCTCACAATCTTTCATTTTCCCGGAAAGCATGTTGGTCAGCAGTTTTTGATTTTGCAGAACCGTGTTGTGCAGACTGGCAGCACGATACAATGGCAGTTCAGGATTATCCTGCACGTCATTTATAAAAACATCTTTTGGTGTCTGGGCAATCTTATAGAGGTTACCATACCCTTCATCTATTAAATGTTGGTTTTGAGATATATTTTCATTGATGGAAAAAAGATCAATATGTGATTGAAGTAGGTCAATCTCCTGAGGAGTGGTTCCTGTTGCTGGAAAGTCACTAATATAGCGTAGCGGGCCCGCCTGTTTTAATTTATTAATGGTGGTAAGATCTTTCAAAGTTAAAAAATCTACTAATGTGGTTGTAAAGACGGTATCACTAACGGTTTCTATTTCTGATAAGTCAGGAGAATCATCTACCGGTAGTGGCAGGTCAGTCGTTTGAACTATTACCAAATTTGTATCACCGGGCAATAAATTGTAAAGTTTTTCGTCAAAAAGTGGAACTTCATCCAACTCGATTGTTAATTCAACATTGATTGGAAAGAATCCTTTGCTCTCCATTGTCAGCGAAAATTGAGAAAAGCGATCATCTCCTAAATGTCCTGAATAAATCGTTCCCACACTTCCTGAAGGGGCGTAGAGACCAGCTGATATTTCTTCCAGGTATTCTGGAAATTGAAACTTGTAAAATGTAAGTTGTGAGGACATGGACCAGATTCCGGTGCCTGGATCATACATTCCAATAATACCCGTGTCGGTTATACTAACAAGGGTAAATCCACCTAACCCGTCCGGAAGATCAGTAATGGAATAATAATTTCCTTTGGAATATACGCTGAAAACTCCTTCGTAAATCACCAGATTTGTGACCGGCGTATAGTAATATCCTAACATACCGTCATCCACTCTAAGGTAACACTGATCTGAAGCACTTGATGGAATACCGTTTAGCTGCATATTAACAACAAGATCCTGCTCATCTTTTTTTAGTGCAAGAGGAAATGGAGCTGTGGAAAGTTCAGCATATCCTTCTTTAGTGGTTATAAATGATGTGTCAAAAATATCCAATTCATTAGAGTCTATTTCCAAAAACGCTCTGAAAGAACACGAAGTTCCTACGGGCAATGGTCGTCCAGATGAAGCTTCTCGGATATCAAATAGGATACTAGCTCTCGAATCTTCTGGTTTTTCAAGAATTTTCACAACTGTTGTACCGGTCGGATATTCAAAACGAGTAATTTCAATTTGCTTTGAGCCTATATCTGTTAACCCCTCCTGAAGCGTAATGTTTTTAATAGGGCGATTACTAGAAGATTCTGTATCAGTGTAAGGATTTTCTCCCGAAATAATACCTTGCTTATAATATACTTTTGCAAACACATCATCGATTTTACCCTCCTTTAGATAAGCAGTTTCATCATTAACTTCAAATTCGATGACAAAATTACCATCTAAATCAGTGCTCCCTTTCCCCAGAAGGTAAATGTTAAGTGGACTTTTTTGCCATAATTCAATTTCTAAATTTGAAATCTCTTCAACAAAATCAGTAATGTTAGGAGTGAATATACATTCTAACTGTCCTTTTACGATGAATCGTCTGGTGTTAATGATGTTCGTAGTTTTAGCCATAGTGTCAGATATTAGTTATGATTTTCGGCATCAAATTAATGCAAAAAATATTAAAAACCAAATTCTTAATCTTTTTATTTTATGGAATGAAGTAAAATCAAACAAGAAGCTATGAAATTAATGTAAATCATAAAATTTCCTCCGAACAGCACAAATTATCATTTGAACTCATCAAAATTGCATGTAAAATACATTCGAATGCCTTAATGCTTAAACCGGTCAACTTAAGAAACTTCTCTTTAACATGCAATTTCTCAATTATCATTGTTGAAAAATTTCTTTCCAAAACTTAATTTGAAAACTTAATTTTAAAATTGATATTTACCCTGTAATAGCTAGTTGTCGATTTTCAATTTGTGCGGATAGCAAGAGAAACTTTATAGAAGAAAATCGCATTATTTCCTCCTCGCCCGCTCAACTTTTGGAATGTAAATCACATAAGCTTTATAAACCTATTTATGATGCCTGCTCACCTCCTACTTGTCTACATGTGCGCTTGTTATAATTATAGCCGACCATATACGTAATTTTCCTTGCCTTAATCGGTCTCACAATTTGTTTTTTTTGAATTTTAGTCTTAGTTATTCAAGTATGTCATAGTTTTTTTAAAATTTTCCCACAAGCATGCATTATTCCTTTCGTGCCTCCAGTCACAAAGCATCTTCAATTTCCACTTCGATACACATTTATAGCAGGCAAGAGTGTTCATTCCTTACACGCTGTTCGAGCGTTAAAGTCATTTCACACCCTTGATTTATCATTACAGATTCCAAAAAACTCCGCTTCGTGTTAATCATAAGTATTTAAAACATTCAATTCGCATTAAAACTTACAACATGAGGAAGTAATTCAGCAATACAAAGAGAAAATCTAAGATGTACCACTACCCTATTAAAAAATCAACATACTGATGATGTAATTGAATCTTTATGTAATTTAGTTTATAAGGAGCATTACTTATGTCAATAAAAGAAATAACTATTGTAGGAAAGGCGGTTTAAAACAATAAATTCAAATTGTTAGATCACGTACACTAATATTACAGATTATTAAAACAGTTTAATGTACTCATTTTTTGCTAATTTCCTCAATTAACAATACTGGATTCAAATGAGATAATTTATGATCTTCATTTAAATAAATTCCTCAAAAGAGTATTGAAGAGTAGTAAATGTTAAAAAAATTATTTAAAACTTATGAATCTATTATCTTGAGTTGCCACTAAATTTCCACCAACCGTAATAATTGTAAGTTAGTTATGATTTTATTGAAGTAATATTATTTATTCATAATCATTTTAAGAAATGAGTATTGCAAAAAGAATAGGTTGCACACAGAGTCCGCACCATAATTAAACTACGGAATAGTTAGTAGCAAACTCTCTTTTTATCCGATAGCGAATGATAAAAAGCTCGGTCGATCTTTTTCGAAAATACAATAAAGATTTTACAGCAAAAAACTATAACTTAAAAAAACCTATAGTTAAATCTCATAAAAAAAACCGCCAAATATCATAAATTTTAACGTATTTTCATCTGTTTTAATTAACCTATCAAAATAATTGTTTACTTTGTTGCAATAACTATTAGATTCTTTCCATGCTAACTATTCCCGATCCCATCTATTCTTTCGTTCCGATAGCTTTAAACAACTTAATGTAGATATATAGATTAAAATCCCAGTAAAAAAAAAATTAGAGAAAAAACTTTTAGTTGCAAGCTAGACCACTCGTGTGTTTAGAAACTAACTGCCAATATATGCAAAACTTTTCTACATGAAAATAAATTTTTTAAAAGCTTTTAATGGAGATTCCTTTTGGATTTCATTTCTCGAAAATGAATCGCCAAGAAACATTATTATTGACGGAGGTACTGGAAATACATACAAGAGTTCATCAAATGTAAAGGGCGATTTGTTTAAAATAATTGAAAAGATTCGAGAAGATAAGCAATTCATAGATCTTCTTGTTTTAACCCATTTTGATGACGATCATATTGGTGGAATTTTGAGGTGGCTGAATAAGGATAAAGAGGCCCCCAAGCTTATTAAAAAAGTTTGGTTTAACTCAGGAAAAGAAATAGCGAAGAAGTTTGAAATCGCTGAGAATAAAGATTTGAATATCGAAATAGTAGACGGAGTTGATGATTTTCATACGAGCCCGAAACAAGGAATTAAATTTGAAAAATATCTTCGAGATAACAATTTATGGGAAGGGAACATTATTGAGCAAAGTGCAGAACAGAACTTATTTGGTTTAAAATTCAAAATTTTGTCTCCAAATAATGGGAAACTGAATGATCTTTTGAAGTTATATGAAAAACAAAAGGATTATTTTACAAGTGGTGATGAATATGATTTCCAAATTCCTTTGAAAGATTTTATTGATGAAGAAAATCAGCCTGATTTTAAATTCGAGGAAGATAAAAGTGTCGCCAATGGAAGCTCTATAGCTTTTATAATAGAATCTGAGGATAAAAGTTTTCTTTTTTTAGCTGATGCTCATCCATCAGTAATAACAGAGGGTTTGGCCAAATTTGGTTATAACAAAGATAAACCTCTAAATGTGTTTTTCATGAAAGTATCACATCATGGAAGTATGTACAATACCAATGAAGAACTTCTAGAAATTGTAAAAACGGATAACTATCTAATAAGTTCAAACGCCTCTAAACACGGACTACCGAATAAAAGAACAATAGCTAGAATTATAAAGAATAATCCTAAAGCGTTTATTTACTTCAACTATGATTTAAAAGACAAAGTCTTTTCAGAACAGGATTGGAAAGATTACCAGTGTTTTAGATCTAAAATGCAAAATGAATTTTGATGGATGAAAACGATTTAAAAAGATATACGGTCATCTTAGGTGATGGAAGTGGTGTTTTGTTTCAACCGCTTGACGAAACGAAGACTTATATTTTATCAGCGAAACATGTGTTTTATAAAAAAGATTCTAATGATAGAGGGGCAGACAAAGAACTATTGGTATCTAGTATCGATTATTTTTTTTCTGATAAGCAAAGCGATCCCATTCCTTTTGAAATAAAAAAAGGGGAAAATTATTTTGAACATGATAATGCTGATGCTGCGATATTGGTTTTGGAAGAGAATTTAGGTTTTGATCATATTTTTATTGATGAAAGAATTACTGGTTTTGATGGCTTTAATTTAACAGGTTATCCTAATAGTAAACGTAATGCCGATGATAAATATGACAAACAATTAATAAGTGATTTAAACAATTATGGAGATATGTTAATCGCATTAAGGTTAGTTGTAAATCACTTAGATCACGAGCATATCGCTGGATTTTCAGGGGGAGGAATTATTAAATGTAATGGAGACAGTTTATTATTAGCAGGAATTCAAAGTAAAACACCAAATGGTCCATGTAATGGAGAAATACAAGTTGTGCCAATAAAAAGATTTGAAGAAATAGTTGACAGTAATAATTTATCGAAGTTACTACCTAGCTATTTATCAAATATTGAATTATTAATAAATTCCATAATTAGCTATAATGAAACTTTACCTGCTTTAAAACCTAAATTACAAGTTGCTATAAGGAAACAATTCTCACAAGTTAAATGCGAATTAAATAGTCTTTATTCTAGCAGTTATTTAAAAAAATCATCGACGTCAACGGGCGGGATAAAGAGTAAACGTTTTTGGACGTCATTTCTCGAATATGCATTAATAATTAGTCTTCTTGAAGCTGATGGTTTTAATGACACTGTCCTAGCTAAAATGAACTTAAGTAAGAAATTTATATTTTCTGATTCTTCTAAGGATATATATGATTTATACAGCGAGGTATTACTGTTTGCTTCTGAAAACATTGATAATGATTGTCAAGTTTTATTGGCCACAAATACAACTCCAAATTCTTCGAATAGAAGAAGAATGCCGGCTAGTGAGGTTAATCTTAATGTAGGTAATGTGATAGATACCGAAACTATAGACAGAGTTCAAACAAGCTCAAAAATAAAGGAGATAATACATTTAAAAGCAATCGAGTTTGACTGCATAAACTCAAATGAGAATGCTCTAAATCAGTATTCTATGCAACAACTTGAAGAAATTTTAACCGAAATAAAACGCCTTGTACATGAATTTTTCAACAATTGAAATTACCAACTTAGACTTTCAAATTGAAAATTGTAGAGTCTATCACTATAGAAATGAAGATAACTTCAGAATAAATATTTTCTTTCTTCAAGCGGATAATGTTACGATAAACGAAAATTGGAAACGATTTTCAAATATGGTAGCTGCAAACTATCAAAATTCTGGATATATGTCCGACCGAGAGTTTGACAAATGGAATTTTTATATCATATACATTTCGAAAGATACTCTTTCTAAAGAGCTTAAAAACAAAATTGAGAATGATAAATTTTCAAGCAGAAAAATTGTTGAGGACTCGTACAGCGAAGAATTTAATGACAATGAGGCTAGTCGCTTAACCATAAAGCACATCACTAATTCAGATTTAAAGGAAATTGTAGATTCTACTCAAGAAGTAACTATTTCAACTTATAATCCTAAAAACGAAAAGCTTTGGGAACTATTATTAGCTGAAGAAAAGCTTATTGGAGACAGAAAAGCTCAAGAAACCTTCGTTAAAAAAATAAACGCATTATGAAAATCAAAAGTGTAAAAATTACTGGTTTCAGAGCATTTGAAAAAGAAGAAGATTCCACTTTCGATTTCACAAAAAATGGTGAAATAATGAATTTCGCTTCAATATATGCCCCAAATGGTTTTGGTAAAACCTCTTTTTACGATGCTGTTGAATGGGGAGTTACCCGTAAAATCCAGCGCTTCGATAGAATGGTTGATTTTGAAAAAGTGAGAAAAGACAATGATGCTCCTCTTTTGCTAAATAAATCAGCCAAATCAGGAAAGGTGGTCATTGAGACAGACACAAGACTTTTTGAAAACGCAATAAATAATCGTAAAAAGTACGATTATAAGGCAAAAGCTGATAATGACTATTTTAGAGATCAAATCTTAACACAAGATTTAATAGACGCTTTTTTAAAAGAGGAGAAAGCTGATAAGCGCTATGAAAACTTCTTGGAAATTGATGATAACCTAAAAAAATACGATTTAGCCTATAAGAAGATTATTCGCCTGTTAGAGTACATAAAAGACGAGAGAAAAGATGTGACTGACAAAAAAACGGAGGAGGAAAAAAAACTTCAAGGCGAAATTGATTTTGAACAAGAATTTAAAAAGTTTGATGAAATCAATGAAGTCCTTCGTTCTCTAAATAAAGAAAATGAAGACCTAAAGTCTATTGATCCAAATACATTCAATCAGACTTCTTATGATAATTTATCCAGGAATGTAGAAGTTCGATTATCTTCATTAGATGAAGAATTAAAAAAGGCGAAGCTGCGTATTGATACAATAGTATTAGCAAGAGACGGTGAAGAATCCGAAGATGGCAAGTTGAGTGGAGGAATACTATCTTATTTAGATAATAAAGACAAGATCTCAAAATTTGATGAGCAACTTACAGAACTGAATCAGATCATCAAATTGATTGAAGATCAAGAAAGAATTTTTAATGAATCTCGTGTCAATGATGAGAATTTGAAAACTCAGCAAAACAGATTGGAACGAGCGCTCAATATTGAGAAGCAGTTTGAAACATTTCTGAGTATACAAAAAGAGATAGACATCTTACAGAAGAGTATTGGAGAATACAAAGACACATTACTAAGAACCGAACATGAAAAACTTGATATTGAAAAGGAGAAAAATGATACCACAATAAAAATCAATGAATTAAATAATTCCCTTGAGATCAATAGGTCTAAATTAAATAGCCTGCCTACGCAACAAAAACAGCTAGAATTAACTTCTCAAACTATTATTGATATAAAAAAGATCATTGATAGTTTATCAGAATCTATTGCCGCGGAGGAAAAGAAATTAGGTAATTTAAAGACAGTTTTAGATGAATTTGAATATTACGAAAACAAAATTCTTGATGACGTAGAACTCTTATTGGAGTTTAAATTATTTGACGAACACAAAAAGTTAATTATTAGTTACATCTCCGAAAAAGAAAATCTGGAAAAATTAAAAAAATCTCTTCAGGAAATCCAACTACAAATCGATACTCAAAACCAGTTTAATAAAGAGCTCAATGATTTTATCAATTCGGGATTGGAATTGGTGAACAAGTCACAAAGTTCCGATTGCCCTTTGTGTAACCAAAACTATAATTCCTTTGAAAAATTATCTGAAAATATTTTATCTAATAAGTTATTAGATAGTCAGTTGAAAGTACTCTTAGAAGAAAAGATTGAGTTAGAATCAAAAATTAACGATCTAGCATTAAAGCTATCTGCAGATAAAAAAGAAATTGAGAAGAACTTTTCGTTAATCAAACAGCCATATTTATTGAATCAAAGGAATACAAAAAATGCAATTGATAAATTCGATTCTGAGAGGAGCGCTAATTCAGAGAAACTAAATAGTAGTCAATCATCATTAAATGACATCAATTTATTGTTAGGAGATTCCAAGACTTTTGATGAATTATCGTCCAAAATTCGAAATGATCTATCAAAATTAGATAGTCAAATATTAAACTTGTCTGATCGAATTAAGAAATATGATGAAACTCTATTACAGAAAGAAGTATTAGCTAAATCAACGAAAGAAAAACTAGACATTTCGGAACCGAATCTCTTAAAATATCAATCATCAAATGAATACACAGAAATTAGAACCTATTTTATTGAAGTGTTGAACTCTAATGAAGTTAAAGAAATCATATTGTCTGAAGGGATAACTAACATTCAGAAAAACATAACTGAATTAACGGGTAAAAAAGAAATTATAATCAAGTCTTTAGATGAATTAAAGACAAAGTTATCAAATCATACTGTATCCAAAGATGAGTGTGTAAAAAAAGCTCTACAACTAAATGATGCAAAGAATCTGATACTGAGAATTTATGATAGCTATGAAAATTTCATTAAATCAGAATTTAGTATATCAATAAGCGATAAAAATAAATCTCAAATTGAAAAAGCATTTATAGATTTGATTGAAACGCAAAAGGAATTAGAACGCCAAGTTGAATCAAAAATCGAAAAATTTAAAATTGTCAAAATTTTGAATGACGCTTGCATTAAAGCAGCTGAATCAAAAAAAGTAGAAGATTTGATTATCGAGCTTAAAAAGTCTTTAAAAAAATTGGATAGTTCTGAAAATAAATTGAATACAGAAAAAGGAAATCTAAAAACGTATTTAAAAAACACCATAGAATCCTATTTTTATACGCCACTAATTAATGCCATATATAGAAAAATAGATCCGCATCCAGATTATAAGTCTATTGAATTCGAATGCGACTTTGCAGAAAACAAGCCTCGATTACAAATTTATACTATATCGATTAATGATAAAGGAAAAGAAGTTCGATCTGTGCCATCCCTTTATTTTAGCACAGCTCAAATCAACATTTTAAGTTTAAGTATCTTCTTAGCTCGTGCTTTAAAAACAAAGGATGATCAAAAACAACCTGTTGACTGTATTTTTATTGATGATCCAATTCAATCAATGGATAGTATTAACATTCTTTCATTTATAGATCTATTTAGAGGGATTACGTTGTCGCTAGATAAACAATTGATTGTTTCTACTCATGAGGAAAATTTTCACCTTTTATTGAAAAAGAAAATTCCATCAGAATTATTTAAATCGAAGTTTATGGAACTAGAAACTTTTGGAAAAGTGAAAAAGTGAAAAATAACAGATGAATAGTTTCAACCTATACCGCGAAGCAAAAGATCAATACGAGAAATTAATCCCGGAAAAAAACGACGGATTAATTCTTCTATCTCTTTATTCAAAGTATAGGGATAACGATTTTACTGAGGAAAATATAATTTCAATCATAAGCAAAGTATTTAAAGATCTGGGTAACGATAGTTCGCGTACAGAATACAACAGAAACAACACTATAATTTTAAGATTACAGGAATCGTTTCTCTGGCGTAATGAAACGAAAAGAACCTATCAATTTAAGAAGTACGGATTAGAACTTTGCCAGAACATTGAAAAACGACTAATTGAAAAATACAACCCGGCCAAAATAAAGAGGTTCTTTGATGAGTTGCATAAAAGTCTCACTGAAAACATTGAAACGGGCAAGGATTTTAATGAATGGATGGAGGATCATTTCGAAATACGAATGCCTGAACTTGCATCCCAGATCGAAATACTGGACCAACAAGTTAACGAATCTGTTAACGACTTCAAGCTTAGTATCAAATCTGAAGATCAAAGTATTCTTGACATTTTAAATGAGATAGAGATCAGATTAGAAGTCATCAAAGAGCAAGCAGCCGAATTGAAAAATGCTTTTCAAATTTCATATGACATTGACGAATTGTTGACCGGTATCTTGGAGCGAAACGAAGGAAGTGAATGCATTGGCAATATCCAAAAAGTTCAAAAATTTCATGATAATTCAAGAAGTCAATTAGAACAGGTAAGCAAAAGAATTGAAAAAATAAAACCCAGAATAAGGGAATTTATCTACGACTTTAACAAACAGAATTTTGATCGAAAAACGAACAAGTTTATTCACTATTTGCTTGAAAAGTCTTTTACTCATAAAGAGGGAATTAAGAAAAGAATTTTGTTTCCCAATAATCTTCCAGGTTTAAAGGTGAAGTCATTAACTGAATTACCAAAATTTAATGTAGTACCAATAAGAGATATTAGTCCGAAACTGCCAGTAACCATAACACAACGACAGATCGATCTAATTAAGCGAAAAGAGTTGGTGAATAAAACATCGAAATGGAAACATGATAAGGAGAGGATAATCTATTGGACAAATGTAGCATTCCAGGAATTAGACGAAAAAAGTCTAATGATTTTCACCCCGTTGTTTTTTAAAATTATTGAAACCGATCGATTAGAAATAGCTGTTAAAGCAGCGCATAATATTATTCGTAAAAGTAAAAAGCAAAAATACTACATAGAAGTTGCACAAAATCCAGTAAGCTACCCACTAAATAAAAGAATCTCATTATGGCAGATGAAAATTCAGAAAAAATAGATCAATATGCATTTCTTTATGAAAAGAAAGCAACATCAGTATTGGCTAAGCTTGACTATGCACTCAGGGGTGGTATTCACATTCAGAGGGAATATCCTACAGATGCTAATCTATTTCGTTTTCTTAATGAAAATTTTGAATCACTGAAAAACTATTACAAAGACTTTTTCAATCTCAAACTTGTAAAGGAGGGAAATGAGTTTAACCAATACTTTTACTTGGATCTAAATGAAGATGGAAAAAGTAATATTCCATCCGATTATAGAGATTATTTGAAAAATGAGCACATCATTTTGGGAATGCTTTTCCTGAAAATGTACAAACTGGATGGTAATATCGAGCTTGATAGTATCTCCGAATTTACAAGCCTCCTTTACGAAGAGTATGAAGAAGAGAAAAATGCGCTGAGAAAATTGATTAACGATAGTTCATCTGACAAAGGATCTGATCTGAATGATCAGAAGTTCACCGAAGTAATAAAAAAATCTTTCGTGAAATTTGGAGAATTGGGATGGTTAGTTTGGGAAAATGACGATAAAAAAAACAAATTCAAAATAATGCCATCCTTCGAAAGATTAAGGAATGCATACCAACCACAAATAGAAACAATTGATAACCTACTAAAAGAATTGAAGGATGCAGAATAATTTTCCTCGAATATATAGTTTATCTACTATTGGCCTTAAGCAGCACTTCAATGCCGATTACTTGTTTCACTCCTATCGGACCGATTTCAGCGGAGAAAGCGGAAGTGGGAAAAGTATGGTAGCGGATATGATTCAGCTGGTTTTAGCTGGTTCAGGTGAATTTAAATCTGCAACAGATTCCAATAAAAAAAGAAATGTCAAGGGGATGCTCTCTATTTCTAAAGGAAAATCATCTGCTATGGGTTACATTTTTCTGAATGTTGAACTCAAACCAAAACAATATATTGTAATCGGAGCATATATAGAAAGCACCAGTAATGTTGCTGAGATGTTCATTATCCAAAATGGTTATGATTGGGAGGAGTTAACACCACTTGAAAGCCCCATTTATTGTAAAGATTTAACTATAGGAGATAAGATCGATACCCTCAGTAATTTGTGTAACAAAGCTGAAAATTTAAGAATCAAATCATTTAGAAAGAAAAGTTACCATCAGATTCTGTATAACAATGGTATCCTTTCGTTGGATTTATCAAAGGATGAAACATTAAAAACATATGCAAGCATTTTAAGATCATTCTCAAGGGGTAAAGGATTTAAAACTGAATCTGAAGACCTGAAAAAATTCCTTTTTGGTGATGAAGAACAAAACAGCATCATGGAAAAATACAAGGAAGAAATTCACAATATAAATAATGATTTTCACGAGCATAAGAGATATTTAGAGGAAATTGGTCTAATTAATGACAAGCAAAGCTTATTAAAAAATGCATTTGACAAAAACAAAAGTTACAAGGAAACCTACTCAGAATATTTAATCAAACGTTATCAGTACTGGAATACATTTAAGGTAAGATTGGGTATTGAACAGAGAAGATTAGAAGAAGAATTAATAAGTAAAGATGTTGAATCTAAATTTATTGATATTCAACTTCAAACTTTAGAAATAAAGGATTGCGAAGAATTGTTTGATCTTAAGAGAAAAACTCTTGAGCTGTCTGAAGAGAAAAACTCGAAAGAAGAAACTGAAAATGAATTTTTCAACCTTAAGCAAGCCAAATTAAATATTGAATTCGTAGAGGAATTATTGAATTTAAATGGCGGTAAAATAGAAAATGTAGTCCAATGGTTCCATCAACAGAAAACCGATTATAATAACAAACAGGGCTTACTTGCATTTACAAAGCATCTTAGTGATAATGATGTTTTAGTAGATTTCGAGGAATCAGAATGGTTAGCTGATTTTGAAAAGGAAAGCGACCAGTTTACCAACAATCTCAACGACATTCAATCAGAGATTACTAAGCTTGAATCGTTATCGAAGTTCTCGGATCTTGATAATCCTGAATCACTCTCACGATGGGCAATTGAAAATTTGACATTTCCGATATCTTACACTATAGAAAGTATTCTGGTACATTTTCAGCAATACGGCAAAACTAAACCTGCTGATAAAAATGCGAATAGGTATATTCCATTTCCAGAAGAATTATTTGAAAATGTCGAATCCAAAATAAAAGAGAAAACAACTTCTGGCTTTTGGCTAAATCTCGATGGAGTGTTTGAATATATCGAGTATTCACCGAATCAAATTCTGAATGTAGATAATCCAGAGTCAATCAAAAAATCTCTACTGAGTTTGAATGAAGGTATTCAGCAACGATTAATAGCTCTTACAAAGAAAATTAATAGTGATAAGAAACTTAAAGACAAGTTGTTTGAATTTGGTAATCCTAAAGAATATATAGATTTATACATAAGAAAAGATGAGCTTATTGGTTTCCATATTGACCCAAGAGTAACAGATATTAGTGAGAAAAAATTTGAGGAGTACGTTCAAACACATGATAAAAGAGAGGATATTCTACTGCAATATAATTTAGCTCAAAAGAAATATGAAGAGTTAACCAGTCAAAAGGCTGTTTTAGATAGTTATTCTAAAAGAATACAGGAATTAGAATCTGACCTTTTTGAAAACAATTTATCAATTGACATCAAGATTATAGAAGAAACTATTTTACTGAACAAGAAAGAATTATCGAAAAAAACTGACCGCTTAAAACTGCTGGTTCCCGATCGACGAACATTAGAGGAAAAATACTCTAGAGAGATAAACAACCAATCAAAATTATTCAATCAAAAACTTCAACTTGATAGTGACATTGGTCGGCTTCGAGATGATGAAGATCGTAACGAAAAGCAACAGACTACTGCAACAGATGCATTAACACTAACCGAACAACTCAACCAGGAAATATTTAGATCAACTATCAATTTTGAAGAAGCCATAGAGGAATTTAAAAATCCTGATGAAGGGACAATTTCTCTCAAAAGTAAAGCTGAGCAATCGAAAATAGCCTATGAAGAATACTTAAAACTGATAACGAAGAACCTCCCTTATGATGAATCGGCATCAATTGGAGAATTAGCACACCATCTTCTACCAACAATATTTCCTTCAGTAATAATTAATGAGGAGCTAATTTCATCAGATATCACAGAAAGATTAAACAAACTCACACAAAACATACAGGAAATAGGATCCCGAAAAATTGAAATATTGGGTAGTATTTTTAATGAAGTCTATAGAGTCTATACCGGGTATCTTACGAAGATAAACGAGATAGATACTTACCTGAAAAAGAAGAATAAAACCATTACGGGAGGAAATAGAGCATCGTTGACCTCAAAAAAGTCAATTCACTATCCGGATAGTTGGCTAGGGAGTTTTAGAAAGCAACTCAACAGTCAATTCATTAATACGGGCCTATTCAGTGAACTGCGAGAAGAATTGGATATCAATAAAATGATGATAAAAGCTTTCCAGCAGCTTGGAGGAAATGTGAAGGTTGAGCCAGAAGATTTGATGAATCCTAAATCTTACTTCGATTTAGAGTTTGACTTAAAGCTCGAAAACGATGAGATTAATTCAGGGAGCAATGGACAAACGTATGCTGCAAATGCTTTACTATGTTTAGCGCGACTATCCTTAATTGAAGAAAAAGACAAAAAAGGATTAAAAATAATGCCTATCGATGAGGCAGAAGGTTTGGGAAGCAACTATGATATGTTACATGAATTGGCAAAAAAAGAGCAGTATCAAATAGTTACAATGGCAATTGAAACTGCGGGAGAAATAACAGATGATGGGCAATATATCTATATCATGAATGAAAATAATTTGGCAGATATGGATTCTTATGTTCCGCCACTTGGCATTTTTTCTAATGTCATTGTAGAAGACATTGCTGAATATATAAGCACAATGCCAGATGATGAGAAATAAAAAGATTACTTGGAAAGAATTAAAGGCACTAGATGATTTGTACTATCTAAAAAAGACACGGGCAAATATCCAGGAACATCCCTACATAAAATACTTGCTGGAAGACAAATGTATTCTTGATAGGAAATCAAATAATATAAAAGTTATTATTTCGACGGACGATTTTGAAAAATTTTATGAAGAAACGTTTAAAATACAATATGATGAAGCTAAGGCTTTTCTTATACGAAATGATATCCAACCTGATGCTAAAAAGAATTTTAGACTTGAAGATATTAAAACCTTAATGCTCATCGCAGAGAATAAAACGGAGTTAAAAAATAATCCAACCAATATTGAAGATTTTTCCAATGAGTTTTTTGATACTTCGAAGTACTTAAAGAATAAGATAAGTCTTAGAAATGCGGTATTCAAAATTTTAGAGATCACTGAATTTCCATTAGACAAGAAAGAAAATCAATGGAGGATAGTTGTGGATCACCCTAATCCTAAGGCAATCGTATTATGTGAAAATAGATCCTTTTTGAAACAAACCTGGATAGTAAAGAATGCTGAAGTTAAATTGTGGCATGTTGGAGGAAATAACATAAAAATAATTGACGATATTGATGAAGTAGAACTATCTAAACCAATTTATTACTCTTGCGATTGGGATTTAGCAGGATTACAAATTTATTCAAGAATAAAATCAAAACTCATGCAGAGAGGTAAAGATATTCTTCTTCTATATCCCAATGAGCCACATAAAAAAATAAGTACTTACATCGATTATCATCACAGCCATTGGGATCTTTCAAAAAGCCTTTCAGGCTTACCAATAGATGTGTTTTCTAAGAAAGAGCTAATTCTTATTAACGAACTAATTCAAAGTCAAATGTGGATTGAGGAGGAGTCTTTTAATTTGATTGGAATGCTCAAAGATGTCTAATGGTAAACAAGAATCAATACTATGAGTTTAAAAACTATATCAAAGCTTCATTTATTTGCAAAAAACACAGATGCCAATGCATCATTAAGGGGCTATCAGTATCAAATACTAAAAACGCTGGAAACTTGGGTTTCAAATTACCGTAATTCTGTTGATGAGGAAATTTTCTGTGATTTTGAAGAAGATATTTTTCAAAAGAATCAATTATCCAACACAGCTAAGTTTCGACAAATCAAACTTTATTCTAGAAACTTCTCTTTTTCAAGTGAAGAAATTCAAAAATGTATTTCTCATTTCTTTATGCTTGATGTTAAAACTGATTATTTGTCTTTAGAAAAAAAATTCATTTTTGAAGCAAATACCTCTATTGCAAGGAGTCAAAGTGGCAACGATGCAGAACTATTAAAAGAATGGAAAAATAATCAGGGGAATTTGAGTGAGGATTTACTTAACCGATGTGTGGCAAAAGTTAAAGACATTATTACCCCATATATTCAAGAACAAAGTGAAGCTCTAAAAGGGAAACAAGATCAAACTATAATTGACGATGCATTAAAAGTATTTCGGGCATTGACGGAAATCGACTGGCAGAATTTTGTAAAAAAAATCAAGTGGCAGTTTTTAGAATTATCGGCCGAGGAAGAATTCACGATGATCAAACAGGAAATTGAAACACTTCTGTTAAAACTCCCATTTCAAATTGATGAAAAAAACATATCTGCAGTTTTTGGGTTATTACATAAAGTAATTTGGGACAAAGCATCTATGCAAAATCCCGAAGATAGAAAACTTACTTTAAAAGAACTGGAAGAACATTTATTACAATCCGCTTCAGAGAAAGATATTTGGTATTGGCAAGTAGTAGAAAAATGGAATGACGTTGAAGTCATTCAAAGGTTTTATGTAGGAGAGTTTTTGGAAATGATTGATGCTGTCAGGTATTGTAGGGTTAGTAAACATCTTGCTCAACATGACGAGTATTGGCTTGCGCTCCTCAAGCTCTACATTCGCAACCCGGCAATAATTGAATCATTTAAATTGAATGCAATTTATGAGTTCCTATGGCTAAGTTTCCGCCCAGTTGACATCTATTCAGCACCAGCTGGTAGTTTAGTTGGTCATAAAGAGTATTTTCAAACATATTATAATGACTTTGATAAATTTAGGAATGCCAAGGAGATAGAAAATGCACAGAATTTATTGAATATTGCAATGGCTTCTTATCACACCAAAGTATCAGATTTGGAAGTAAAGCAATTGCAAGAATGGTTTCAAACGATGGGACAAACAATTTCCAATAGGCTAACCGTGGAAACTAACCCTCATGAAATTTGCTATTTGCAAGAAAATCTTTGCATGCATCATCTAGCGATAAAATCCTTTTATCCAGAATCGAAAGTAGACATTGCTTCGATAATTGAATCCTTAGAAGGTATTCTGAAACATCTTCAGAAAGCATCTTTATATAACGTAAGTGACTTAAGCTTCAGGTTAAATAGTTGCATACAACTTTTTATCTATGTAGATTCTGGTCAAGATGAAGAATTAATAGAAATGCTCGAAGTCTATTCTCAAAAACTTAACCCAGTAGTATCAGTAAGAGAAGGATCTTTCAAGGCTGCAAAAGTTGAGGCTGAAAGGGGAATGCAATATCTAAATAGCAAGAATCCAAAGTATTTACTTAAAGCTTTAAACTGTTTCCATCAAGCAAAAGACGCTTGGCTTCAGCAAGAATCTATCGATGGATTCGTTTTAGCGGTACTAAATATTGCACAGTTGTATTCAGCTATGGGTATGAACCTCGCTGCAAAATATTATGCACTATGTGGTTTATGGATGAGCACTCATAATGACAACCAGCAATTATTAAAACGAATAGCCGATTCTTTCGCAATGATTTTTTACGTCGAATTCAAGCAAGGTTCATGGATGAATGCAATACTTGCATTCCATAACTACCTGGAGGCAAGAGAAAATTTCGAACCCGTTCAAATTGATCCTGAAAAGGATGTTGAATTCCTTAAAGTCATAGGTGATTTCACGATCTTACTCCACGCCTCAGGAAAAATTTCTACTCAATTAAATGTCTTAATTGACGCTCAAATAGACTTACTGGGTAATACTGGGCAAGATTTGAAAAATTCTCTTTTACCAAGTGTTGAAAAGCAATTTCCTACAGATATTTCTCTGAAGGAAATGCTCGAAGCAAGATTGACTGACAAACCTCTCACAGATCTGGGCAGCGTCAGAACAATTAATTTTAATGCACTAGGTTGTACTTGGGAAGTTTCTTTTGCGAATGATTATGAAACGACCGCAATAGCTGAGGAGTTTGTTGCCATTCTTCAGATAATGCTTGCTGAAATAATATTGTCTAAACAAGATTTTCATTTAGTTAGAAGCAATATTAAAATCGAATTGGAATTAAACCTGGCTTCTTCACTAATACAGCATCCAACAAACGAGGAATATAATTGGAAAGTTTTAATAGAATTTTTCGATGGCCAAGAGTCAAAAGATATAATCTTTAATACAGCTAGAAAAGCAAGTTCAATAATGCATATCCTAGATGAAATTAGTCTGCTTCCGGAAAAGGAATTTGAGGAAGTTTTCACTTCGCTTTTTAAAGATCAGAATTTATCTAGTAAAACACTTACATTAAACTCCTATCAAAAAATGTATCGTTTTATCTATAAGAAAGAACCTTTTGACAGCTTGCAAAGGAATCATTTTGCCCCTGCTGATATTCCATTCCTGCTGCTGCCGAAAGAAAATCTCTTCATGGAATGGGAGGCCGGCTTTAGTCCAAAGTATAATCAACCACAGGCATTGGATAATGTGAAGGGACGGTTTAAAAATTCTCACAAAAGAATACACATATCCATTGAAAAACTAAAACAAAATAAAGATTTTCATGTTTTCGTCAATCAAATAAGGCAGGACGGTTGGACCGATTGGCAAATTATTATGTCAATAAAAAATTTCATAGTGGATTATAAAACAAAACGTGCGATTGAAAGTCAATCCTTTCAAAATGAAGAAGAATATCGACAAGCACACGATAAAAAATTTCATGAAATTCATGAACTTGACGAAAAAAACTGTTATATGGATTTTCCACTTGAAGCATTTCAAACAGATGGATTTCATTTTCAATTAAACAATACAATCCTGCTTATCCTATCATCTTTCGGATTAGAAAATAAAGCGAAATTTCCAAATCTTACATCAATTAAAGAATTCCTTTATGTAAGATTTAATATAGAAAATGATATTACAAATGAAGGAAATCCTTTAGCAGATATTATACAAAATTGATTGCAGGATAGCGGGACATAAAATAAACAATATATGATTAAAAAAATAATAAATATGAGCGCAGAAGACAAATCAATCCGGGAATTCTTTGAATCTTTTTCTGACGAAGAAATCAATCAGATTAATCAATTACAAATTAAAGAAAATGAAAGATCCTATAATGATTTCATTGAAAATTTAAGCAATGGGAAATGTTTTCTATGCCAGGAAGATATGAACTCTGTTATAGAATCAAAACCATGCTTTCATTGGTATACATATCCTGATGGTATTCGAAAAAAACATTTTGAAAAGTACTTATCTAAGTCTTTAAGTTTCTTTCAGCTTGATAGTTATTTTAGATGGTTAGCTAATACAGAAAGTCCGATCAGTAATATTAATGATTTATCAGATGAAATTTCAGCAACCTCATATTTTGAATCAACAATAAAGTACAAAAATATTGAATGGGCATTTTCAATTGGCCACACCGATCTAGAAGGTCACGAAAATGCAAAGGTAGGAGCCGATCCGCATTATCACATTCAAATGATTGTAGATGGGCGGATCTTCTTAAAATTTAATGATTTCCATATTCAATTTACAGAAGCTGATTTATTCAACATACAAGCACTAGAACAAGCCGGAGATTTAGTCATTCAAAAACATATGTATGGGGAAGGTATGGGCATGCTTGAAGATGAAGAGGGAATCAAAATCTTGGATGATATTTTGACAGTTTCTGATAATGAAGATAACGCTGCGGTTAGTCGCCAAACAATGATACAAATGCCGGAAGGGCAAACCATTTCAGGTGAACTTCTCCAACAAGCTTTTGAAGAATCTGAAAGAACAAAACAACCCGTAGGAAAGATCTTGCAAAAACTAATTACAGATGCAAAAATCACAACTATAATTACACCAGGTGAGGCGGTGCCGAAAATGTCAAAACGAAGTGGAAAGAAATAACAATTACAATTACAATGAAACAGCAAAGAGTAGAACATTTGAACCGACGGATCAATACCATGATGAAAATAATTATGAAAGCACAGGAAGCTTTTTTAATTGTCGAATATTTATTGAAGCCAGATGATGATGATGAAAAATCATATGAGAAGACATTGAATACATTTATCCATTACTCTCGTATAGCCTATTGGCAACTAACCATTATCGAGTTAGCTAAACTCTATTTGGATCGAGAAAAGTTTAGCATCTCAAGTTTATTAAATTCTTTAAAAAAGGATGGTGAATTCAGTGAACTTAAAATTCCTTCTGATCAAATTGTAGGATGGGAAACTAAAATAGCATCAGAAAAAACATTTATCGAAAATCTTAAACAACAGAGAGATAAGACTTATGCACATGAGCATGGAAGTGAGGATATTGACAACATAATTCCAATGAATAAAATCAAAGAGTTATTTGAAATAACCTATGAAATCATGCATACATTAGGAAAACACTTAGGAAATCCTCATCACATGTTTCAAGTGATAAATTCTCCGGCAGATAGTCTTAAAAATATGATCGAGCGGTTGGCAAAACAAAGCAAATATGAACAGAACAAATTGAAGAATGTGGCAAAAGAATATGGCTTAGAAAATGAACTCCCTGCTGAAGAATAACTTTCGTTTAATGCAAGAAACGGTAAAAAGGTCTTCCTCCTAGCTCTCACAGCTTCGGAAAAATATAAAAACAAGGGTATACAAGCTGCGTCCTAATCGTCCTTGCCCTTGTTTTTAACGTTCGGCAACGTTCGTTCAGAATTCACTCTCAGCCTGCTCACTTATTTTCCTTGCCTGTTCGTTCGTCGTCGTCAGTCGCGGCTACTTTGCCACCCCAAAACCCCAATAAGGTAGTCATGGCAGCTCGTCCCTCACTCCATTCCTGAGAATTTAATGGGGTGTCACCGCCGCTTGTGTTTGGCTCGCCTGCTAAATCGCTCAGGCTACGGGTTTGTCACAGTTTTTGAAAGATTATCACTAGTATGCATTGTTCCTTTCGTGCCTTCAGTCTCAAAGCATGTTCAATTCCCCCTTCGATACACATTTACAGTAGTCAAGAGTATTCATTCCTTACACTCTGTTCCGACGTTTCAGTCATTTCACACCCTTGAAACAATCCCTCTTCGAAAATCAAAAACTCCGCCAAACCCTTGTGCATACTGCATAGGTCATTTCCACAGCTTACCAGCTGTTCTCCTCTCCCACCTTCGCTCAACTCGCAGTCGGCTCGCGTGTTCCAGTCGTTCCTCCTTCCACAAGCTTCACAGCTTCCGGAAACCTCCAGCTGTTCGCCGTGCTGCCTTGCTCCACGCGGCAGCGCTCAAGGCTGTTTTACCTTGTCTTATGATAACCAAATCAAAAATAATTAATACATTTGTTATATGTCTAAAGCAAATAAATCAGATGATAATACTATAATGGTTATACTAGCTATTTTAGGAGTACTAATTATAGCTGCTATAATATCACGAATGTTTAAAGACATTAAGAAGAATACTACTTCAGATATAGTTTCAGAGCAAGGTAAGAAAGTATTGGGTGATCCAGCTAAACGTGAAAACCTTCGAAAAGCAGTGGAACATTTTCATAAAGAAGGAAATTGGGATTTGTTACCGAAAGTGAATGAATAAATTATGAGTTTTACAGTTGGGTTATTACTAGTTTTTCTTACTATTTTCGCTCCAGGTCTTATTTTTCTTAGGTCATATTTTATCGGGGAATTTTCTAAGCAGTTTAATACAAAAGTCCCTATAATTAGACTCGCTTTTTATTCTTTGATTCCGGGTTTATTTATCTTTTTATTTTCAATTTTCACCTATGGCATAATAGATTCCGCATTCTCAATTAGTGAAAGTCTCAAAATTTATCTTGATTTAATGTTTGCAAAAAATAGTCTTTCTGCTAAAACATCTTTTTTTCTTGATAATAATTTGATTTATTTCGTGTTTTTCGTTACAAGTATGTATTTGTCATCATTTGTATTAGGTGTTTCTTTTCATTATGTCATTAGAAAATTAAATTGGGATAAAAAATTCAAGATTCTTAGATTTAAGAATTATTGGTATTATTTACTTAGCGGAGAAATAGTGAAATTCCCAAAATTTGACAGAGCATTGATAGATATAGAAATCAATGATATAGATAAAGATACTGATGTAAGTATGGCGTATGCAGATATACTAACAGATGAATGTGGTAAGACAAAAATGTACACAGGATATGTATTAGATTATGAATTAGATCAAGAAAATTCTAATCAATTAGATAAAATTTATTTATTGGATGCTCATAAATATAATTATGTACAACATAAAAAATTTCGTTTTCAAAAGGATTTTATAAAGCAAGCTATACCAGGTCATCTTTTTATTATCGATTATAAAAAAGTACTTAATATAAACCTTACGTACATTCCATCATTTAAAAGAATTTATACATCTCAACTGAAAAATGACCTTAAAATAAAAAGATGGGATAAAATAGTAAATTTCATAGCAATCTTTTTCTTATCAGCATTTACCAGTATCATTTGGTTTAGTTGGCCATTTCAATTTTCGTCTCCTGTTAAGGTGAAATTAATTCTTACAATGCTATTTCTACTGATGACAAACATATTTGGTATTTCAATTGCAATATGGAGAAATAAGTATAGAAACAAAAAATTGAATAAAATATCATCAAAATTGATCAACAGTCAAAATTTAAATGATAATAATAAAGACCTCTTTAAGAACATTATTCATAGAATGAGAGAGTGTAAAAGAGAAAGAATCATACTCATAAGATTATTCCGCTTATCTTGGTTCTCAATTCCATTATATTTAATTATTTATTTTGTTGTAGCAGTATTTACTTAGAATTTACTCTCCATCTATAATTATCTTCATTTAAGAGAATAGATTAGCACCATCTATTGTAACATTATTTTAAGATGTAACTTGACATTTAGCTTCGTTTTCCAGCTGGGCGCTTATCTAACCACTTTTCGCTGATATAAATATTACGTACCTGCCAACTAGTCAATTTAAAAGCTATATGTGTGCCAAATTGGCATTATTATTAATAATATTACAAATAACTATATAATGGTATTTCATTTGCTATCAAAAGAATGAAAAATTTATTAACCTAACTAACTATTATGGCAGTTGAAAAAAGTACACATTTAGAAGGTGTCTTAAAATCACATCGAATGGCACACATCGAGGAGTTGGTGTCAAAACACAAAAACAAACGCGATGAAATAAAGGAAGCAATGGAAAGTAAATATTCTTCGGATATTTTTAGTCCATTTAACTCTGGCTCTTTTGGTAAGCATACCGCTATCAATATCAAATTTGATTTGGATCTTGTCATTCCATTCAAAAGGAATTCTTTTGATACCATTGAAAACATGTTCAATGATGTTTATGACTTTTTGTACAAAGAGTATCAGGAATCTGGTATGGCAACAGTGAGGAAGCAAAAAGTTTCTATAGGTGTTTTGTTTCATGCTGATGAAGACGGAGATGAAATAAATATTGATGTTGTACCAGGAAGAGAATTGACCAAAGATACTTATTTGGATGACCGGGATTTGAATATCTATTTCAATGGAGATACTTGGGGCTTTACTAAAGGCACATATACCAAAACAAATATCCAGGCTCAAATAGACCACATCAAAGCAAAAGACAACGAACGAAAAGTAATCCGTTTGCTTAAAATTTGGAAAAATACAAATGGGGAAAAATACAAATCCTTTCTATTAGAGCTCTTAACAATCAAAGCTTTTGATTCCAAACCTACGATATCAGGAAACAATTGGGAAAAACTCAAAGGTGTAATGACATATATCAAAGATAATATCACAAAAGATGATTTTACTCTTAAAGATCCTGGAAACTCAAACAACGATGTTGTAAAGTCACTTGATATGTGGACACGTCAGATGCTCTCTAATAAAATGGGAATAATGATTCAACAAATTGAGAGTAACGCAGAAAATATTAAATCATATTTCCCAATCAACGAAGAATTTGAGGAAAAAGAAGAAAATTCATCAAGTAACTCTTATGGACTGAAAGGTTCATCGGCAGGACCATCAATTCCGTCAAACAATCAGCGTTTCGGACAAGATGAACTTTGATCTAATCAATTCAACTATTGGTGAAATTCCCTTTGTAACAAAGATCAATAACATTGAACAAAGGGAATTTTCCATTTTTGGAAATGTTGAAGTACTGATTGAGGAATTAGGTTATCCATTAATCTTTGACTTTCAGATCAATTCGGAATATCCACTAAAAAGTTATGGTTCGGAATCAATAAGTTTCTCGAATAAAGAACTTGTATCATATAATCACGTAATGCAGGATGGAAACATTTGCATTCACACTTCTCATAGCACAAGTATTTCCGAAAAATTGAGAGTCGATTTCAATGCTCTGAGAGCTTGGATTATAAAATACATGGTGAACAAGGATGAAGACTTAAACTATGAACATATTGTAGTACTTGAATCACCAGTAAATGACATTTATCATTCTTTCATGTTTACTGCTTGTACTGAGCCATTTTCTAAAGGAGAACTGGGTACAGTAAAGTTATCATTGCTGAATGAGGGAGTCCTTAGAGGTAAAAAGAATTACAGCTTCTTCATTCAAAAGTTTGTTACAAATACTGGTGGCAGTAAAAATTGTCAGTGGAATGATTACTACAATAAAGCAAGAACACATTTAGAAGGTCTTTACTACTATGTTGAAGATGCTCCAGTAACACAAGGAAGGTTCGTTTATACGAAATGGAGCGAATTAAGTCTGCCAACAAATTTATTGAATTTGCTGCATCAGCACGAGTTAGAAAACTGTAAAAAGCTGAAAGGGAAAGTCATTCCTTTATTTGTAGGTTATAAAACTGTAGGAGTCGAAATTCATTGGCAAGCAGCTCTGCTGGAAATTGGAAAGTTCCCTTTAAAAGGAGTGGCAGAAAAAATTGATGGACGTAAAACAGGTAAGTGGAATAGTGTTTTAGTAGATGAAGAAATTAATTGGGGATTAACAAAAAACACATCTTATGAATATTTCTTTGGTCGAGGCTTATTCTCAAAAAATCTTACTGAAAAGAAAATACTGATAATTGGCGTTGGTGCCATCGGAAGTATGGTTGCTCAAACCTTGACTAGAGGAGGTTGTAAGTTTATTGATTTTGTAGATCACGACACTAAAGAGCCAGAAAACGTTTGTCGCTCAGAATATAGATTTGCGAATGGAATTACAGCCAAGACAGCTGAATTGGAGAAAAACCTATATGAAATTTCTCCGTTTCTTAATTCCAGAAAATTGAATGATAATTATTTTGAAAGACTGGTAAAATCCTTCTATACTGATGCTAAATATCAAGTAAGGTTTGACAAAGATGTAGAAGGCTATGATTTGATTATTGATTGTTCAACAGATAATGATCTGATGTATGCGTTAAATTCATTGAAATTGGCTGCAGAACTAATCAATATTTCAATTACTAACCATGCAAGAGAATTAATCTGTGCATTTCATCCAAACATTTACAAATTCGTAAATAATCAGTTCTCAAATATTTTGAATAATGATGTAGAAGATCTCTATGAACCAACCGGTTGTTGGAGTCCTACTTTCAGGGCTTCATATAATGATATCAACACATTAGTACAACTTGCCCTCAAGCATCTTAACAGAATTATTTCTGGAGAAAAAGCAAAAAACAATTTCGTAATTCAGGAAACTGACAATTCTTTAAAAATCATTGAATTTTGAAATTAATAAAGAAACATAACCATCTGGACTTATATGTCGAGGAATCACTGATCGAAAGAATTGGTGCAATTGCCTTAAAACACTTTCCGAATGAATTTGGTGGATTTCTCGTAGGAAAATATTCTACTGACTCTAAGTCCGCTGAAATAACAGATGTTATTCTTCCAAAGAAATACAAAAGCACACCAACACAGTTCCAAAGATCAATTGATGGCTTAGAAAGAGTATTCGAAAAACTTTTTAAGGAAAAACAGGAATATTACATCGGAGAATGGCATACCCATCCAAATGGATCATCGAATTACAGCACAACGGACTTGAATGCAATGATCGACATTGCAAACTGCGAAACTGTTCAGATAAAAAATCCTATTTTACTGATTTTAAGCTTAAATAAAAGTGATGTAAAAGACTTCACTTTCTACTATTATGATAATAAAAAACTAATTTCTTATGAGTAATAAAATTGACATCAAAATGCTATTTGGCGGATTACAAAGCCAAATGAATGCACAGCTAAATACAAATAGAGAATTCATTACCCATCCTGGTTCAAAAGGTGATGCCTTGGAAAATGCCTGGATTGAATGGCTTCGTAAATATCTTCCTAATCGATATAGTGTTGATAAGGCAATTGTTATTGATCACGAGGGTAATACGAGTCATCAAATTGACATTGTGATTTATGATAACTGGTTCACACCATTCATTTTCTCTCAAAATGGTTTTCATTATGTTCCTGCAGAGGGTGTATACGCAGTTTTTGAAGTTAAGCCCGATTTGAAAGGTAATGTAGATGGAAAATCACACATAGAATATGCTGCGCTTAAAATTGAAAGCGTCAGAACCTTAAAAAGAACTTCTACAAAAATGATCAATTCTGGAGCAGATGTACCAGCTAGACCTTTGACGAAAATATTGGGCGGTATCTTAACCAGTACAAATACTATAAAAAATGTATCGACTATCGAAAAACATATAAAAGCTCATACTGGTTTAAAGAGTATTGATTTTGGTTGCGTAGCAGATTATGGGAGTTTTTATGTTGAATACGATGGTGAAGAAGACATCACTCTAAGACGAGAAGAAGAATTTGATAAACGCTACCTTGACTATTACACAATTAGAACATTTAAAGGCCTTTCCTTTAGTAAACCAGAAAATTCATTGGTCACTTTCTTCATGCAATTAACCCGGTACTTGCAACAAGCAATTGGAACTGTCCCTGCAATTAATCTGCAAGCATATTTAGATAAAATTGATGAAGAAATCGACAAAGAAATCTAATTGTCAAGAATTCAAAAATAAAAAATGAACGCTAACTTTCCTTGCTGCCTTGCTCCACTCTGTTCAAGGCCGACGACTACAAATAAACTGCTAAACAATTTTAATTAATAATTATTAAACAATAAAAGTACTATATATGGCACAAATTGCGTTTTCGGAAAATCAAGAATATGGTTCTTGGCGCTTAATTTCAAGACATTCATCAGGAGGTAATAGCTCTGTATGGATAGTAGAGCATGTACAAACAGGAGAAAAACAAATAATAAAATTATTAAGGAAAACCCACGACACCGCTAAACAAAGATTTAAAGATGAGATAAAGATTATTAGTGAGAATCAAGATAATGAAGGTGTTATGAAACTTATTGATACCTCACCTGATTCAGAGGTACCGTGGTACGTGATGCCTAAATCAGAAACATTGAACAAGTATCTGGAAAGTAAACTTTCCACTGTAGTAATAGATGCTGTTTTAAAGATAGCCAAAGTACTCAGTCCATTACATGCCAAGGGAGTTTCTCATCGCGATATCAAACCTCAAAATCTGTTTCACAGAGACGGTTTATTCATAATCGGTGATTTTGGTTTGGTCGATTATCCCGACAAAGTAGATGGTTTAACAATTCAGGGAAATTCGCTTGGTCCGAGATGGACTATTGCTCCTGAAATGAGAAATAATCCTGAAAGTGCGGAGGGTATAAAAGCTGATGTATATAGTTTATCAAAAACACTCTGGATTCTTTTAACAGCAATCGAAAAAGGCTTTGAAGGACAATATTCTCCCACAGGCTCTATTGGTTTAATTCATTACAATCCAGATTTATACTTACCAGTTCTTGAAGAACTCTTAGTTAGATCAACCGAAAACGATCCTAATTTGCGTCCTACTATAGACGAGTTCATTGAAATATTGGAAAATTGGGTAGAACTTCAGGAAAATTGGCAAAAGAAAAACAGTTTGGATTGGCAAATTGTCCAAAACAAATTGTTCCCTTTAAATTCTCCCACTTATGCAGAATGGATAGATATAAATGATATATGCTCAATATTAAATATTGTAGGCGGTATTAAGTCCTTAAATCATGCCTTTTTTAGTGATTATGGGGGTATGGATCTTGAAGGTGCTCAACTTTCAACTAGAGAACCTGGTTGTTTAGAGTTAGATTTTGGATCCACCTATTTGGTAAAACCTAAAAGACTGATGTTCTGTTCATTTAATAATGACACCGAATGGAATTATTTTTATTGTGAATTCGATAAGCTTGTTCCGATTTTTGAAGAATGGGATGAAGATGGTCGCGAAGAAGTACTAGAACTTGAGAGTGGTGAATACAAGTCTTGGGATTTTGTTGAATACTATTATGAAAAGTATGACGACGGATACAATTATGTCCCAACGAATTATCGAAAAGTTAATCGTTGTTCAGGGGGGAGTATCGTCATTTTTAGAAAAACATCATCCTATAATCGCACACCATCAACTTATGATGGCAGACATGCCAAAATGGGATCTGAAAAGTTTCGAGAATATATCCAAGACCTTGTTGATATAGGTTACAAGGTAACTATTGTTAGGGATGATGATGGAAAACCTGTTGGCAAACATTTTACTCACGAAATATAAAAATAAAATCCATATGAGGACGGAAAAAATTTGGGATAAAGACAATAATAGTTTTTTAAGAGCTTTCTATCATGATAATATTGAAAAAGTGAATCCAGTAGAATACTACACGAATTTCATGATTTTTAAAAGTATGGTTCTTGAAAGAGATATGTTAGAGAGTAAGGATCTGTTTTTAGCAAAAACTGTCCCTGATAGTTTTCTCAGAAAGAGAGCTGGAGAACATTCTTCTGAGTTAATTGCTTCACTACGTTCGGATAAAGTTGGTGAAAGAGTTTTGAAGATTTTTGAAACTTTTCGCAAAAAAGACCAAGAAAAATTATGGAAAAATCAAACAATTAATCCCGACCAATTGTTCGATTTAATTTTCCTGTCGTTTGAAACGTATGGATATCTCTATATTAATTATAGATTCGAAATTTTAGATTCAGGGTCGAAAAGTAAGGTACTACCAATAGCTTTTCACCAAAATAAGGATGGGCAGATTGAAAAGATTGGTAAAAACTAATGTTTCAGATGGAGAGTTAAAGAACGTGCTGTTACATCGTAAAGTAATTGTAGCTCATATTTTTGAAAAAAAGGAATATTGGCATTCATTATTCCTCACTTATAACAGTTTGAAAGGTGAAGAGAATTGGAATAATGGGCAAGCTCATTTCCACTACATATCAAGTGCCTTTAATCTTACTAAAGAAGAATTCATTGAAAGCATGAAATCAGGTAAGTAATGATCGCAAAACTAGGGCTTGACTTTCCTTTCTGCAAGATCAAGCCCTTCGGGTTTTACTAAAATAACTCCACCCTCCATTTATCTTTCCACTCCTATTCCTTAAAAATCAATTCTCATTCAAATAACGATATACTTATTGATATCAAAAATAAAAAATGGTCGCAAAAATAGGGCTTGTCTTTCCTTACTGCAAGGTCAAGCCCTTCGGGTTTTACTAAAATAATCTCCACCCTCCATTTCTCTTTCCGCTCCTACTTCTTTCTTAAAAAATAATTCCCATTTTAATAACGATTTTATTCAAACGGCGGGTAGTATTTTTTTAGCAAAAAACCTTGCATCCAGTTCATCCAATCCCTGAAAAATAGGCTTTCTTTTTTCTTTTTTTTCGGCTTTTTAGTCGTTTTTTTTCTCTCTTTCTTTTGGAAATATTAGGCGGAGCGAAGCGACAGAAAAGAAGCATAATTTTAAACCGATAATTATGTTTCAATTAAAAACCTATCGCCCAGGAATGAGAGTAGAAAAACATTCCTTTTTTATTCTAAGTCGAGGATTAAACACAGGAAAACCCATGAATGAACCTTGTCCAAATTGCTTTGTATGTAGCAGTAAAAGCAAAGAAGAAAAAGAAAAAATGTACTGGTTATTGTTTGCATTGTGGCAAAGTAAGGAAATTAGAAGACAGTTAATTGGCTCGGTCATTCTTTATATTCGGAAAAGAGAATTAGAAAAACTAATCCACCAAAAAACACAGCAGCACATTCTGCTATTGGTTCAAAAATCTATTCCGGTTCTGCGTGAGTTTCATCGAAAAGAAGAGGCATTTCTCAAAATGTCAAAGCAAATTCACGAGCTAAAAACATCCTTTCTATGTAGCCTAATTAGATGAAATGGAAAACGCCCGGTTACTGAGCAAAGTCGCAGTACAGGCGTTTTCTTTATTTTTTTACTTCTTGTGTCGAAGCTTACTCCAACACCATTTAAGAAACTTGGAAACCATAAAACTCACCAGTGCACCTATCGAAGCCAAAATTATTGTTTTCACATAGTCTTGAACGTCGATTGTAGCAAACAGTGTTAATAACGTTCCTGTTACCGTTCCTTTCATAGTGGAGTAATCTGTTTGCATACTATGACTCTAAGTTTGCGACTCCTACAGCACTCGCGCAAGTTTTTAAATGCAAAGTGAGTTCAAAAGCTTCCAAATGTTCCGTTGAATTATCTGCAACTGAAACATCCAAGGTTTTCAAATTGACGGAGTCAGATAATTCAGAACCTGGTTTAAAACGAGGTACGCGCTTGATTGAAGCTTTCACGATCAAATCACTACATAGGTTTTTTTCTTTTTCCATTTTTTTTGGTATTGTGTCGGAGTGCTTTTTTATTTTCGCACTCCAACTTGTTAAACAATAATTTTACTTTTCTTCTTCCTCACAGTCGGCATCAGTACTGATGGCCGCCTGACTAACCGCTGTTACGACAGCTCCCGCAGTTGCCAAGTAACCTGCAACAGTTACCGCCAAAACAGGTAAAGCAACCGGAGCAGCAAGAACAGTTGTTCCCACAGCTGCAATAATCAAACCTGCCAAACGCAGTTTCTTGAAGAAGGGCGGCGTTTCTTTACCGCATCGTTTGAAGTAAGACTTCAATTTGTCCTGTTTACGCTCCTTACTTTTGTTCTTGAGCTTGTCGAAAGATTTCTTTTCCATGTTTTTAGAATTACTGGATTTCGATAATACTCAGCACGTTAAACGCTCCATTTTTAAGCGAATATTGCACTCCGTTGACTTCTTGAAAGAATTCCATCATCAGCAAATACACATCCGTTCCCGTACCTGTTGGAACAGCCACAGGAATCAGTGTCACAGTTGTTACTGTTCCGTCAATGGGAAGATTCTCAACGTTTGTTTCTTCAACAGAAGATACGGCACCTGAAAAATCGATTTTTGCCCAACTTCCTTTAAAACTTACATGTGTTGCACCTGATGGGACATTCAAATCATTGATTGGAACAAATCCTGTCAAATCAATCACGCCAGTAGTTGTATTCACCGTGTAACCTTTAAACAATACCGATCCTAAAACCGCTCTATTGTTGAAATTGAATCCTTTCAGCATCGCTTTTGCAGCTGGGTCAGCAATTCCAACACCAACTGTTCGTTCACCTCTTGCACTCGTCGAGTCTAGATTTTTGATTTGCGTCATGATCTTCGTCAGTCGTGAAGTTACACGACCATCTGAAGCATTCTGCATCATCGTCCGAATCGAATCGCGGAGAAGCTTTCCAGAGCTAGCAGAAGAGCCAAACTCAGCACCATTTTCTCGAGTTCTTGCAAATGCAGGATCGTTTTTGATTCGTTCACCATCAACCCCACCTTTCTCACGAGCAAGGAAACCATCTTTGGACTTATAAAATGATAAATCACCAACTTTTCCCGTTAGTTTAATTATCCCTTTTTGTCTTGCCATGTTTCAAAATTTATTTGATTCCTAAGCGAGTTATCAGGTCCGCTATTTTACCTGTCGTTGCGCATTGACATCACAAACATCAGATAAAACCAAATACGATCAAAGTGATTGCTTCCGACCAATAAACTTTGTGCTGTTTTGGTTTGTTTTTGCAGGTAGAATAACCCTTTTTAGCATGTACTTTTGTAAAAGTATATCAATACAACCCAACCATAGAACACCTAATGAATAAGCATACATACAGTATCGTCCACAATTAAAAAAAATGAAGCGCCTAGTAATCCATACAAAAGACGTAATGATCATTACTGGAAAGAGTGAACGATATTCGCGTTACCTCATTAAGCAAATAAAGGAAGAAATCGGGAAGCAAACCCACCAGTATTTAACCATAAATGAGTTCTGTGAATACGTTGGATTAAATACCGATGAGGTGGAAGAAATTCTTTTTTAACAAGCTTAAAACAGCTTGTTTTCCGATTTTCAAAATCATAAAATTTAACGTGTTTTATTTGTGTTTATCAGTAGTTTAGATTATATTTGTGGTGTGAAATGGTCTTTCAAATAGAAGCAAATTAATTCAAAAAAATAGCTAGCATATCAGCCAGCAAGAATTTGAAAATGTCCAAAAGCCTGTACTAGCAGGTGGTTTTAAAGTATTAGTGAATCCCAGCGGGATCACCAAAAGCCACCTCTACAGGTGGCTTTTTTCATTAAACCCCACTAAATTTCAGGATTTTACAAAATACACACCGAATTGATGTACCTAAATTTTATGCCTAAAAACATAAAAAATTACAACAATTCGGTTAACAAAATAATAGCATAGATTTGTTAACCGAACAACCCCTTAAACCCTTGTGGTGAAAGGATCTGCTTCGAAAGAACCGAATTGGAATTAATGTTTAATCGGTTAACAAGAACAACTATGAACACATCAAGAACAAACACCTTTTCAGTTCTTTTCTGGATTCACAGACAAAGAGCAAATGCCAGCGGAGAAATGCCCATTTTTATGCGCGTAACCGTGAATGGAAAACGAGCAGAAATATCCCTACAACGATACATTTCAGAAAAGAACTGGGATGTAAAAGCGCAACGAGTAAAACCAAAGGCAAATCTGTCCATTGTAATCAACAACTACATGGATATGGCCAGAGGCAAACTCCAGAGCATTTACAACCAATTGATCAGCAGTGGAGATGAAATAACAGCCTTTAATCTCAAGGAGGTTTTTACAGGAAAGGAAGTAAAAACCAAACACAAAACCATTTTCGATGCCTTTGACTATCACAACCTCAAAATGAGTGAACAAGTTAAAATAGGCAAAGTAGTTCCGAAAACATACAGTCGCTACATCATCACTAAAAACAAGGTCGAAGCATTTATGCAGCACCAGTACAAAAAAGGAAGCATGCCCCTATCCGAAATGCGCCTGCGGTTTGTAACAGAGTTCGAACACTATTTATTGACGGTTGACAAACTTCAATCCAACACGGCACACAAATACATCAAGAATTTAAAAAAGATCATGAACATGGCAGTTGGTTTAGATTGGATACCGTCAAACCCTTTCAACCAGTTTAAATGCTCCTATACGAATCCAGAAAGAGAGATTCTAAACCAGGACGAAATCCATATTCTGTTAACTAAAAAATTACACGCTCCACGTTTGGAAGAAGTCCGGGACGTATTCATCTTTTGTTGTTATACAGGGTTTGCTTATTCCGATGTGTACGAGTTCAGATAAAATGCGGTCATGAAAGGATTGGATGAATGGGGATTTATTCGTTACAATGCTTCTAACAGCAAATTCAAATCTTCAAAAGTTCACATGTACAGATTTGATAACGGTGCTGATAATGGTAGTGATAACAGTAGTGATAATGCATCTGTACAGCACCTGCGACCTTTCATAAACAATACTAAAACTAAAAAGAAACCAAGTAAACTTGCAAAACAAGTTAAGGGCGAATTGCTTTCGCCCGATTCTCCTTCGTCCTCCAAAACGCTTCTGCGTTTTGTCCCTCCCTCCCTGGAACAAGTTCAAAGTTTCTTTTCTGAAAATAAATCGGATTACCTGGAAGCGGAGAAATACTTCAACCATTTTCAATCAAACGGTTGGTTGGTTGGTGGTCGGACAAAAATGAAAGACTGGCATGCTGCAGCACGGAATTGGATCTTGCGTGCAAAAAGCTACGCTGAAAAATCCAATCCAACACTTCAACGATTAAACGCTAAACAAAACACGAATTACAATGAGCCACTATGAAATCATTGATGGCATGCGTCATTTCAATTACGGGAAAACAATGAACTTTTT
Source organism: uncultured Chryseobacterium sp. (assembly GCA_964488745.1). Lineage (GTDB taxonomy): Bacteria > Bacteroidota > Bacteroidia > Flavobacteriales_D > Crocinitomicaceae > JAQVCM01. Next base: position 105,684 of record CAZAVP010000001.1, read on the forward strand.
GCTCGAGCAAGGTAAAAAGAAATACGGTCAGCAGTTCCACATCGACAAAGAAGACCTTCCTGTAATCAATCGCCTGGTGATTTACGCAGCACATGTAGAAGATCGTTGTGAAAATTTCGGCATCGACCTCAATAAAGGGATTTTGCTCACGGGTCCTATCGGTTGTGGAAAAACCTCTTGGATGCACCTCATCCAATTACTCATGTTTCCCGAGCAAAAATACCAAGTAAAATCCTCGCGTGATATTGCTTTTGAATTCAACAAAGATGGCTACGATGTGATTAATAAATTCGGTAACCGCAATCGACGCCTTTGCCTAGACGATATCGGCGTGGAGCAAAACATCAAATTCTTTGGAAACGAATGCAACACCATTGCAGAAATTCTCTTGCAGCGGTACGAGCTCCACCAACACCAAGGAATCATCACCCATGCAACAACGAATTTAAGTGCCTCTCAATTGGAACAGCTTTACGGTAACCGCGTAAGATCCCGCCTCAGATCAATGTTCAATTTGATATCATTTCCTGCAGAAGCCAAGGACAAACGGAAATAAACCAAAAAAGCCCTGGCAATACTGCTAGGGCTTTTTAAAATTGCTGAATGATTACTGCAACATTTTCGCCTTGGCTTGCTCAAGTAAAGTGTAGAGGGTTGCCAGATCTTCCTTCTCAAGAAAGACGTAGCTCTTACCGTCAAATTTTTCCAATTTCAAGTAAGTTGACCATGTTCCTTTGCTTACAAAGCAACCAGCTTCAAAACCACCTCTAGCTCTAAATGAAACTTCTGTGTATAAATCAGGGGTTGTTACCATAACCTTTTCTTGCAGGATTTTAATTGATTTCATTAATCCATCAATTTCATCGGCATCCAAAATTGCAACCTTTGTATCAGTACCGTAAGAACTCGCAACGGTATATTCTAATTTTAAAGCGGTTGCTTTAGTACCTGAAATGAGATCTGTGTAATTAATCACTTTCATTTCACACTTCTTTAAAGAGCCAATCTCAACAAATACTTTTTGGATGAGAGTTCCGGATCTTTCCGAGAATTTTTCAGCGTTACTAAGTTCCGCAGCTTTTTCTTGTTGGGCAAAAGATGATGTTGCTGCCATGGCAATTAGTACAAATAATAATACTTTTTTCATAAATGGTTCATTAAATTTTCTCAAACTTCCAAAACTTTTACGACAAGTAGTGTCAAAACATTGCTTATGTCATAAAATTTCAGCTACTTTGTTGAAAATTAATCGTACATGACCAAACTGAAAAAGTTCCTTCGTTTATTGCAGCTGATCAATCAGTTGTACAAAGGACCGGCCAAAACAGTAGAGCAAATCGGTGAAATCCTCGATGTCACGCCGCGTTCCGTGTACCGGTATTTTGAATTACTCGAACTGTCAGGCTTTCATGTCAAGAAAACATCAAAGAACCAATACTACATCGACAACATGCGTGATTCCATCACAACTGAATTGACCTCCGAAGAATCCGAATTTTTAAACAAATTACTAAGCATTCACGGTGGTGAAAACAAATTAGTCGGTAGCATCAAGAATAAATTAGCAATCCTTTCGCCTGAAATCATTACCTCATCCTACATCACTAGCGCAAAGAATGGAATGATCGTAGAAGCTTTGAACGAAGCAATTTTGACCAAAAACCAAGTGATTTTAAAGAAATACCAATCCATTAATTCACAAACAATCACTGATCGCATCGTGGAACCAATTGCCCTAGATGGCGATTATCGTCGCTTAACCGCATACGAAGTCGCTTCCAAGAGCAACAAAACCTTTGTAATCGAGCGCATTGACAATGTAGAGATCCTGCCAATCAAGTTCAAACATGAAAAGCAGCACCAAAAGATCACAAAGGATGTCTTTGGTTTTGGCTATCGTGGCAATATGCGTACCTTTACCGTGCATTTGGAATTATCACTAAAAGCCAAAATTCTCCTCACGGAAGAATATCCGCAAACTGCTCAATACATCAAAAAGCAACGCAACAAGGAAACCTATGTTTTCAAGTGCGAGGTAAATGACATGCGCCCTGTCGATCGGTTTATGAATGGATTGGAAGGCGAAATAAAAACACTCGAAGAACACAATCCTTTAGGTGTGTCTTATTTTGAATAACATTGAAATTAAAATCTGATTAAAGAAGGGTATGCAAATAAAATTAGAAAACCTCCAATATCAGCAAACTGCTATTGATTCTATTGTTAAAGTTTTTGACGGTAACGAAAAGAACAATTTCGACAATGCCTGTGAAGATGGAATTCGCTCCAACATGTTGTCGTTAACAAACGCTCAACTAACTGAAAACATCTTACAAATTATCACAGAAAATGGTATCGATGAAGCCTCTGCAAAGTTGACAGATGATCGTGAGCTCACAATTGAAATGGAAACCGGTACCGGTAAAACATTGGTGTACATTAAGACGATATGTGAGTTGTACAAAGAATATGCTTTTACAAAGTTCATTATCCTGGTACCTTCGGTTGCCATTCGTCAAGGGGTTTTAAATACACTAAAAATGTTCGAAAATCAGTTAGAAGATATATACGGTTTTAAACCTAAATACTTTGAATACAACAGTAAAAAACTAAACAATGTAACGTCTTTCATTGAAGAACAGCATCCTCAGATCATGGTCATGACTTTGGCTTCGTTTAATTCAGAGGACAAGATTTTGAACCAATCGAAACGTGAAGATCTATTTGCAAACATTCCGTTTATCGATGCAATTGGACGAACCAATCCAATAATCCTAATGGATGAACCACAAGAAGGAATGGATACTGATAATTCAGTGAAGCAAATTGCAAAACTGAATCCATTGTTCAAAATTCGTTATTCAGCTACCCACAAAGAGGTAAAGAATAGAATTTACCGTTTAACCCCATTTGACAGTTACCGTGAAGGTTTAGTCAAGAAAATTGAAGTGCTTACTGTTACCGAAAAGAACGACGAAGCAACTTTGAAACTGGAATACACGGAAACGCAAATTGGAAAAGGTGATCCGAAAGCGAAAATAAAAGCTTGGCATCAAACAGCTTCTGGAAAAATTGAATTTAAAGAAACGAATTGGTTGAGTGTTGGGGATAATATTGGTTCAAAAACCAACAACCCTAGTTACAACCATTACACCATCGAAAGAATAAATAAAAGTTTACGCACTGGTAAATGGTCATTGACTTTTTCCAATGGAACTGAAATTTTTGAGAAACAAACAGCAGCAAATATTGAGAGTATTTGGGCTTTGCAATTGGAATGGTTGATCATTCGACATTTTACTAAAAAGCAACGACTACAGGAGTTAGGCATCAAGTGCCTTTCACTGATATTTATTGACAAGGTGGCAAATTTCATGGGGGAAGATCCTGTTATTAAAAACTTGTTTATCGAGAAGTATAAAAACGTTTACGCTGAATTCAACAACAATGAACAACCATCTGCAGAACACATTGAATCCATTCAAGGATTCTATTTTGCCAAAACAGGAAAAGGTGAATTCACAGACAATGAAACATCGATGCGTAAAAATTCCGATGTCTTCGATGCCATTTTGAAAGACAAGGAAGAGTTATTGTCTTATGGTGATTCCGTAGCGAACAAAATTGAATTCATCTTCTCTCACTCGGCTTTGGGAGTTGGTTGGGATAACCCGAATATTTTCAATATTGCTACCCTAAGTAATTCTTATTCAGAAATCAAGAAACGTCAAGAAATTGGTCGTGGGTTGAGAATCTGTGTCAATAAGGATGGTCAACGCGTATATGATCATGCTGAGATAGCTGATACCGATCGAATTAATCAGTTAACAGTTATTCCGAATGAGACCTATGAAACCTTTGTAACACAATACCAAGAGGAAATCAAAGAAGTGTATGGTTCCTCTGCTGCAGGTGCTGGTATGTCACATACCCACAAGGGAAAACCACAGAACGAAGTCCATTTTAAACGAAGTGTAAACGATACAATTAACCAGGCATTCAAACGATTTTGGAAAGCATTGGCCAAGAAAACAAATTTCACAGTCGCTTTTGATGAAGATGCTTTAATTGTGCGAAGCATTGAAGCTTTGAATGGAATTACGCTTTCCGATTATCAGGCAGAAGTTAAAAGTAGATCAATCACCACAATATCTGAAACCGAGATTAACGATGAATTTGGAGGTTCCGAAACGTACAAGTTGAAAGCTCGTTTTTCTGCTTTGGATATTATCGAGGAAATCAGTGAAAACACAGGCTTGTCCTATTTAACGGTATTTAAAATTATTGAAGGTGTTTCAAATTATAATCACTTGATTAAAAATCCGCCTCAATTTATTCACCAGGCATCCGCTTTGATTAAAAACATTGAATTAGAGGAAATGATACGTGGTTTAAAATACGACGTTACAACGGAAGAATTCCCATTCAGTTTTGATGATTATGTACGCAATGTAGATGAAAAAGGATTTGTGAATACACCGAATAAAGGTGTTTTCGATAAAATGTTAGTAGATAGTGATGTTGAACTTACGTTTGCACAAGCCTCTGATACGGATGATGAGGTCATTTGCTTCTTAAAACTTCCTTCTTATTACAAAATACCGACACCGATTGGTGAGTACGAACCAGACTTTGGTATTGTAATGCGCCGTAAACAATTGAAAAACGGAAATGAGAATGAATTCTATTTTGTTGTTGAAACAAAAGGAACGAACGACATTAACGATAAGAAAGCATTGAAAGAAAGTGAAGTGTATAAAATCAAATGTGCTATGAAGCATTTTGCAGTTTTGGGTATCGATGTTGAGTACAAAGCTCCAGTGAAAGAATTTAATTATTTCAAGGAAGAAGCTACAAAGTACATTACGAAACAGATGGAGGAATTGACGGATAAATGATGAATTATTAATTGTACCGACTTCGGTAGAATTGACCGTGAAACAGAAAAAAATAGAATGGCAAAGAATAAGAAAATAGAAGTTATCGGTAAAGAAATAGCGCTGTACTCAAGCCAATCCCAAGAATATATTTCGCTAACGGATATGGCAAGATACCGCGATTCGGAGCGAACAAACTACATTATTCAAAACTGGATGAGAACAAGGAGTGCAATTGAATTTTGTGGCTTATGGGAGAAATTAAACAATCCAAATTTTAAAAGCATCGAATTCGATGCCTTTAAAAATGAATCGGGTTCTAACAGTTTTGCGCTTACTCCACAAAAGTGGATAGAATCAACTAATGCAGTAGGGATTATTTCTAAATCTGGTCGTTATGGTGGCACTTTTGCTCATAGAGATATTGCTTTTGAATTTGCTTCATGGATTAGTCCAGAATTCAAATTCTATCTCATACACGAATTCCAGCGACTCAAGGAACAAGAAAGTAACATACAGCAAATCGAATGGAACTTTCAACGCACTTTAGCAAAGGTCAACTACAAGATTCACACGGATGCAATTAAAGAAAACCTCATTCCAAAAGAATTAGGAAAAAGTCAAACTTCCTTTGTGTACGCTACTGAAGCAGATGTATTGAACATGGCACTTTTCGGAATGACGGCCAAGCAATGGAGAGATATCAACCCGAATGAAAAAGGAAATATCAGGGATTATGCTACCATTCAACAATTAGTAGTGCTTTCCAATTTGGAAAGTATCAATGCCATGTTAATAGCGCAAGCGATGCCCCAGAATGAAAGACTAGTGCAGCTGAATAAATTAGCAATTACTCAAATGAAATCATTGGTAGATAACCAACACATAAAGAAACTTGGAAATGGAGAATAACTTAGATAACCCAATGCAAAACGTTCAATCACAAGATTGGAATCAAGAACGCCTGGAACAACTTAAACAATTGATGCCGGATCTGTTCACCAATGATGGAAAATTGAACATCAATGAATTGAAACAAATCGTTGATCCAGAAAGTTTGAATGAAACAGAGCGTTACGAATTCCGTTGGTTTGGGAAAAGCAATGCAAAACGCGAAGCGTTCACACCGACAGATGCTACATTGGTATTTGATGAAGAAAGAAGTGTTAACCCGGAACAAAGCGAAAACCTCATCATTGAAGGAGAAAACTTACAGGTGCTGAAATTACTTAGTAAAAGTTACCGTGAGCAAATCAAATGCATCTACATCGATCCACCATACAACAAGGATAAAGATTATGTATACAAAGACACTTGGCGTCAAGATGTTAAATCATATTGGGAAGATGCTGAAATGATTGAAAATGGTGTGCAGATTGACACAAATATTGAAAACTCAGGTAGCTACCACAGTAATTGGTTAAACATGATGTACTCTAGACTTCTTATTGCCAGACAACTTTTAAGGCAAGATGGGGTTGTTTTTATTTCACTTGATAACAATGAAATACATCATTTAAGAAAATTGTGTGATGAAGTATTTGGAGAATCTAATTTCATTGAGTGCATAACTTGGAACAAACGAGTACCAAAAAATGATAAGGGGATTGGAAATATCCATGAATATATTTTAGTATACGTAAAGGATAGTTCATTAAAGCATGAATTTTTAATGCGAAAAGATGGATTGGAGGATATTGATAAATTGATTAATAAGTTAAAATCAAAGAAAGTTCCAATTTCTGAAGCTGAGCTAGAATTAAAGAGGCTATACAAGAAAAAGGATTATGACAGAGGAATTACATTATACAATTCGCTAAATGATGATTATCGTTTATGGGGTAAAATAAATATGAGCTGGCCTAATGCAGACACATTCGGACCAACATATGATGTTTTACATCCTAAAACAAAAAAACCAGTAAAGGTTCCAGATAGAGGTTGGCGTTGGAAGATAGATACATTTGAGGATGCAGCTGGGATTAAAGATGGCAAGTATAATGAAATCAAAGAATTGCATGACGGAAGTTTCATTTGTGGTCGAATTTGGTTTAGTAAAGATGAGGGTACACAACCTAGTTCAATAACCTATTTTGATGAAGTTGAAAGCTTTCTATTACGTTCAATATTATCTACAAAAAGTGACGGAGGTATTGAGTTAGAACGGATTTTTGACGGAAAAAGCTTTTTCTCTTACCCGAAACCAACATCTATTCTAAAAATACTATTTGATTCAATTAATTGTAAAGACCATGATCTTTTTATGGACTTTTTTGCAGGATCAGGAACTACGGGACATGCGATAACTGAATTAAATGAGTTTGATGGTTTAAATCGAAATTTTATATTGGTTCAATTTCCTGAAGCAACTGACGAAAAAAGCGAAGCATTCAAAGCTGGTTACAAGAAAATTAGCGATGTTACTATTGAGCGTAACAAACGAGTGATCAATAACATCCTTGAAGAAAAGAAAAAAACACAACCAGATTTGTTCTCCGGAAAACAAGATGATCAGGAACAACTCAAAGGATTAGGCTTCAAAGTATTCAAACTGCAAAAATCCAACTTCCCTAGAACAGAATTTGCTCCAGATCCGGAGAAATCAGAAGAAGAAAACATTGAGTTATTGAAGAAATACATTGAAGACAAAGAAGCTCAGTTGGTCACTGCCTTTAACCGTGATGAATTGATCACTGAAATTCTGTTGAAGAACGGTTTCAAATTGAACTACTCTGTCACCAAACAAGAACAATTCAAAAAGAACGAAGTATTCCTGGCAACAGATGGAGAAAAGGAAACTCTTCTTTGCTTAGATGTTACAATTGCAGATGAAACTATCGAATACTTCAAATGCAACAGTTCTCAAAAATTGATTATCCTGGAACGTGCCCTGAACACAACCAAAAAATGGAACTTAAAACATTATTTGGGCGAAAAATTTAATGCGTTTTAATTATGGAAGAATCAACTAAACCCGAAATTTGGAAGTATACATTGATTAACGGTCAAAAAAATACTATCGAAGTACTAAATCCTAAAATTGATAAGGGGGTTCTTACCTCAATTGAGGATGCAAGACCCATTATTAAAAAAGATAAAGACGGTAATAAAGTAGACCCAACGGTCGAATTTGTTGAATTTGAAAAACGCAAAATTTATCGCGAATTCTTCAAGAAGCCGTTTAAAAATTTCTTAGTCCTAACTGGAGCAGGTTCTTCTATGGACGTAGAAGGAAAATCTATGTTTCAACTTTGGGATATTGCTGAAAAAAAATATCACTATGAGAACACAGAAGAATCAGGTTTAAAAAGTGATCTTAAAACAATTTGTGAAACGATAAAATTTGAATACGAACGTAAGGATTTGGAGGCTTTACTTTCACAGATTGAGGGAACCATTAAATTTTCTGGGGATACAGAAATTGAACTGCACGGTGATGTAAAAAAAGAACTTTCAGTAATTAAAGCGGAAATATTCAAAGTAATTGTTGACGAATGTACAATTCCAACCCCACCCATAGATAGCTTTCCTCACAAAACGTTTCTTGAAAAAATTCTTCAACGCAAACAGACAAGTCCAAGAGTCAAAATATTTACACTTAACTACGATACATTATTCGAGGATGCCGCAAGAGCTGCAAACTCAATAGTAATAGATGGATTTTCATTTACGCTACCAAGAACATTTAGCGGGAGATTTTTTGATTATGACATTGTACAGCGAGAAGGAAGTAAATTGAAAGAAGAAGACAATTTTGTTCAAAGGGTTCTACACTTGCATAAACTTCATGGCTCAATAAATTGGACTAGAAAAGACAGTACTAACGAAGTTATAGTAGAATCAAATCCATCCGAGCCACTTATGGTATATCCGAGAGAATCAAAATATGAAGACTCGTATGAACAACCATTTTTTGAAATGATGGCTAGATTTCAAAGAAACTTAAGACTAAATAATGATACCCTATTGATTTGTATTGGTTATAGTTTTAACGATAAACATATAAACGCAGCAATTGAAGAAGCATTAAATCAGAATCCAGGATTTCGACTGGCAGTAATTGATCCGGGTTTTGATTTTAGTCAGGTCAAAGCGATGCAGAGTATCAAGAGTCAAGCATTGAAATCGGAACGAATTATAATGGTAGCAGAAACATTTTCTGAATTTGCAAACTCTTTTCCTGAAATTCAAACATATGAAAGTACTTCCCCTGATGTAATAAACCTTAGAAATGAGTAGTACAAAAATAAACCCCTTCAAACCCGAATATTTCCTTGGCTACATTAATCAAGTTCTTCCACAATTCGTTAAAATTCACTTCCCCTCATCAGTGTTATTAAATGGGTTTACACATTTTGGAAAAGAATTTAATGGAGGTCTTGTTGGTAGTTTTGTTGTTATTGAAGGTGATAAATTTGGTTTCTTAGGCAGAATAACTGAATTATCATTGCCCGAATCTGAGCGTTTAGCTTTAAATGAAAAGGCTTTTCAAACAAATGATTTTCACCCCACAGGCAAAATTGAAATATTGCTTTCATTTGATTTATATGATCCATTCAACGTAAAAAAAGGGCTAACATCATATCCAAATATTGGTGCAAAAGTATTTGTTAGTTCTGGTGAATTGGTTCAGGAATACATGTCAAGGTTTGGCTTGAAAGAAGATGATAATGCACAAACTATCCATTTAGGAAGTCTTGTAACGAATCCAGAAACAAAAGTAAAGGTTAATTTACAATCAATTTTTGGACGTCATTGTGCAGTTGTTGGAACGACAGGTGGAGGAAAAAGTTTTACTGTAAGTAAATTGATTGAATCTCTTATTTTATCAGACAACAAAGCTATTTTAATTGATGCTACAGGTGAATATTCTGGACCATATGAAAAAGTAAAAAATATAAATGTTGGTGATGGTGAATCTATTTTTCATTATTCACAGTTGACAATTGATGATATTTTTTTCCTTCTAAAACCCTCCCCTAGAACGCAAACGCCTAAACTTATGGAGGCTATTCGTTCATTAAAAATTAGCCGGATTAACGGAGGAGCAAACTTAGGATCAGGAACAGAGGAAATTCTGATTGAGGAAGGTGTTATTAAGAAAAATGGCAGAAACAAAAGAGCGTATGATGTTTTTTATTATCGAAATATAAATGAAATCGAAAATGGTTTAGCTGATTTTGATTTCAAAAAACTATCTTTTCAAATCAGTCAAGAATGTGTTTACGATAATGGTGCTGTATGGGGAGGTTCCTCTCCGAATGATGTTTCAAATTGTATCAGTTTGATATCAAGAGTCAATAACCTCGCTAATACACCAGAGTTCAACCAAATTTTTGGATTTCAACAGGAAAAAACTGAAAATGATATCACTGACATTATTTCCAACTTTATATCAGATTCTAATACATCTGAAAACCTTCTTAGATTGAATTTCGAAAATGTAAAATATGATTTTCAAGTAAGGGAAACTCTAGTCAATGCAATTGGGAAATTTCTTTTGAATATTGCAAGAACCGGTGTTTTAAAAAACAATCCAGTGGTCATTCTAATAGATGAAGCTCACCAGTTTATTAATAAATCTATAAAAGATGAATTTTTCGATACAAAGCCCTTAGATGCTTTTGATTCGATTGCAAAGGAATGTCGTAAATACGGACTATTCCTATGTATTGCAACGCAAATGCCTAGAGATATTCCATCTGGTACATTAAGTCAAATGGGAACATTCATTGTTCATCGATTAATAAATCACAATGATAAAGAAGCAGTAGCGAACTCATGTAGTTCGGCAAATCGAAATACATTGGACTTTTTGCCAATTCTTGGTGAAGGAGAAGCAATTTTAACTGGTGTAGATTTCCCAATGCCGATAATAATGAAGTTTGACAAACCGGTGATTGAACCTAATTCTGGAACACCTAAATTAAAGTGAAAATTATGTCATTTAAAAAAAATAATAACTGGCTAATAGTTTTGGTAATCGGAATAATCCTTTTCATCATCTATTGGCATTATTATAAAAATCAGGTTAAAGATGAAAAGGATGCCGAAGAAAGTGAAACGATTCAAAGACTCCGAAGAATAGACAACCTAAACAGGGAGAAGGGTATACTAAATAGTCATTTGAAAAAAAATATTGATTTAAAAGTCAAAATTGATGAACAAAGCGAGAAACTATGGAAAAGGTTTATAAGGGTTTTAATCATTTTCTTAATACTTTCCAACACTCTTTATTTCCTTATTTTCAAAGCATTCTCTTTGGAAAACATTTTGACCCTTTATTCAATTATTATCGGGGCTTTAAATATTATTTATCTGTTTTTCTTTTTTAAATTCTTCTCCATTAAGAAATTCATTTTCAACAATTTAAAGGAATATTCATACAAGATTGTTGCAGGTAACAGAGATGCCGAGTATTATGAGACACGAAACGAAAGTATTAAAGATAGAATTGATCAGATCGACTTTGAAATAGAGCAATTAAATAAAAAAAATAATCAACTCAAATAAAATAAAAATGGCAATTATTACAACAGCAGCAATTACGGCATTAGTAACAAGCCTTGCAAAAAAGGGTTTGGAAAAAGCATTCGAAACAACTGGTGAAAAATTAACAGAGGGGGCATTAAATTGGCTTAAATCTGTTTTTTATGATGAAGACAGGCCTAAAACAATGGTTCAAGATTTAATAAATAACCCTGAAAGCGAAGCACGAAGAAAAGCAATTGAATCTCTTATAAACATTGATTTGGAAGACCATCCCGAGCACGAAAAGTTTCTTCAAGAAATTCACGAAAAAACAAAATCCATCGAGACTAACATTTCAGTGGTAAATAGCAAAAATGTAAATACAGGAGATATTAATACAGGAGGAGGTTCATTTCATATTGGGGATAATAATGGCAGAGAATAAAAACACCAATTACGGTACGATTAAAACAGAAGGTGGGAATGTTAATATAGGAGATCAGTATATAAATGATTTGAGTATAGCTTATAATCAGGTCTATAAAGAACAAGTTAGCAATTTTGAAAGGTTATTGCATTCCTTTAAATCAAAAACGGCACGTCAACTACTTGATCAGCTTGAAACAGACATCTCACAAAAAGAAAGAATTGAAGACATCATAAAAAGTAAAATCAGTTTCTTAAAAGCAACGTGCGATGGTTTTCATGAAGTAAGTAGTAAAGAATTAAGTTTATCACTGCTAAATGCTTATAATCTCAATAAGTCAGATCTTAAGCTAAAGGAAATTGCAGCGTTAGAATATTTCAAGTTAGAACAGTTAGAAAAAGCGAAAGAAGTTGTTGACGAAATTTTGACAGTCGAAGAGTTTAATCCTGTTGCGTGGGCGGTTAAAACTCTGATACCAGCGTCTCCTAATTTGGAAGCTGTTTTAAATGAAGTACCTGAATTCATCAGAGAGAATTTTACCTTTCGTAGGATTCTCTATTTTTCTGCTCGAAATAAAAAGACCTACGTCGATTTGTTACCGACATTCCAAACCTTCAGCATCCCGTTAAATCTGAACGATTATGACGAAACTCCATTATCATTTCAAAATTACAAGGACAGACTTTTTCTAATAGAAAGCCTGTTGTCAACCTACTCACAAAATCTGTGGATCAAATTTAACAAGCCAGTTGTATCGAGCTCTGAAACTACCGAGTTGATGAAAATGCATAACATTCTTACTACATTCTTTAATGATCTTGAGAATACTGAAATACAATCAAACCATATTGCTGTTCAGTTCTTTGCTGCTTATCTTCACTATCAGGTTCATTCTGACAGCGAATCGGTACATGAAATGGTAAGATGTTATGAAAAAATACCAGCAAAGCAACTCATGCACATTCTACTCACGGCAAATTCATTACAACAAATAGATGAGTGCGATAAAGCGATTAGTCTGATTGAACAAATTGAAGAAAAAGATCCCGCTTTAATTGACCTTATCATGTTCTGTAAGATCAAGAAAAGAGATGGCGCAGGATATCTAAAATATGCAAAAGAGTATTTGAAAAGCGTCCAAAAAGTGAATAAACAAAATATTCATAATTATTTTTATGTGCCTCAAACACTAAGCGATTTTAACTTGTTAGACCAGATTGATTCAACTGAATTCATAGAAGAAAAAGACTTTGACCCTGAATTGACAAAAGATTTCCTCGTGTTGTTCATCGAAATTTTGAGCGGAAACAAAAGAGAGGGAATGGTTGATGAATTAGGGGAATTGTATTCTGAACTTGCTGAATCAGAACAGGCACTTCTTGTGTTTTTCGCTATTTCTTTCCAGATACTTGACCAACATTCGAAATGTTGCGAAGTATACGAAAAATTTATCCGGACAGACATAGAAACCGCAGATCTTCACACCTACATTCTTGCGCTTTACCGTTCAAAAAACAGGCATAAAGATCTACTTGCTCTTTTGATGAATTGGCGCACCAATTTTTCATTTCAGGAACAATTAGTTAGATTAGAAATTGATTTGAGGAGGCAGCTTTTCGAGTGGAATGAAGTCACTGCTTGTTGTGAGTATATGTTTGATCAGGATGTCATTAATGAATATAATTTGGTCAATTATGCAATCGCTATTCATGAATCCAATCTCTCTAACAAAGACGAGAAAATTCAATTTCTGTTATCCAATCTCGGGAAAACTACTCTCACTAATTATCAAAGCTACTCAACAATAATTTCAGTTCTTGAAAGATCGAATTTTCAAGATGAAGCTTTGCAATTACTTTTCTCAAAAGCCAAGGACAAGTCAAACGCTCGTGCCAGAACTGAGTATTTTAATTTTACCTCATTCAGAGAACACAAATACCTTCAAAATTACGATGAAATTAAGGAAGGTGTTTTCTTGAAATTCCAAATGGATGGAACCGATGTCTATGAAGAATTATCCGAAGATAACCCGTACCTGGAACATTTAATCGGTAAAAAAGTTGGAGAAGAAATCATAATACCTGGTAAGTATGGAGGATCTGGTACTTCCATTAAGATTCTTCGTATTATGAACGAATACTTATCTCTTTATGATGAGATTATGGAAGAAGTTCGCACCAACCCAATGTCAAAGATTCCAATGCAATCATTTGATTTGAGCGAATACATTGATGGATCAAATGGGAAATCTATCTTAGATTTTTTTGAAGGGATTGCCGGTAAAATTTCAATAGATGAGATAGAAAAAAACTTCAATTCATATTACAATCATCAAGTCACATTCTCGGAAATGGTATTAGGTGAATACTCTGAAAACTTTTTGAAAGCTTACTATAATTTAACTAAAGAACGTCAGGGATTAACTCAATTTAATCCTTTGGAATTAGGAATAGTAAGTCTTAAAAATTACAATGAGTTTATATTAGATTTCACTTCGATGTTGTGCTATTTTGAAATGAGCAGATCCTCTGGCTTAAAGTTTGGGATTAAATTTACGATCGCGTCGAGTATGGTTTCATTTATCAAGACTTATTCAACAGAATTTCCTCCAGTTGGTGGAAAGGAATACATTCTGGATAAAAATTACTACGTTGAATTATTAGCTTGGATAAATGAAAATTGTGAAGCCAAAATGCCCTATTCTAAATTAGACGCTTTAGCTATGGCCAAAGAACAAAATAAAATGTCTGTAGTACAAAATTATGGATTGGATAATTGCTGCCTATTACTTGATAATGAAAACGCTCTTCTGATTTCCGATGATTTTTTCTATTTCAAAATGTTCCCATTAAATTCAAGAAAAATAATTAGTCCATGGTTGTTTTCTTATTTAATAAGTTCAGATGCACTTCGGAAATAGTTATCTTTCTAACACTCCACATAAAAAAGGAAAATCGGTCTCCCTCCTTGTCCTCACAGCTTCAAAAAACATAAAAACAAGGGTAATACAAGCTACGTCCTAACGTCCTTGCCCTTGTTTTTACCGTTCCTTAGCCGTTGTCTTGTCTCAGAATTCGTCAAAGCGGCTGTTCACTTGTTTTCTTTGCCTGTTCGTTCATCGTTGTCAGTCGCGGCTACTCTGCCACCCCACCTGCGTAGCAAGCTCCGTCAGGAAAACCCCTAATAAGGTTATTTTTCGCTAGCTCGTTCCTCATGGCTCAAATGATGAGTAAAATGGGGTGTCACCGCCGCTTGTGTTATGCTCGCCTGCTAAATCGCTCGGACTGCGGGTTCTGGCATAAAATGAACTACGAGTTTAAAATCTTAATTTCTCTTTTCCACTCCTACACCACTCTATTTATTATCAGAATTATTATTATTATTATTATTCTCCTCTTCCTCAATTACCTCTTTCAATTCATCTCGAACCGATTTGTCCCACATTTTTACTTTGGTGAGATAGGCGGTTCGGGCAATGAAGAATGCGGCTACGGGTGATGTGATGAATAAGAAAAAGATGACCGCGAAAATTTTTGTGGTAATGGAGAAATCTGAAAAATGGATGGCTACGGCGCCCAAAATACAGCCTACACCGAGCGTTACTGCTTTGACTGTCACCGATAATCGCGCGTAAAAGTCTGGCATTCTGTATATTCCCAATGAAGCTATCAGAATGAAAATCGCACCCAAGGTGCTCAATATAATTATCAATATGTCACTCATTGTTATCTCCTTTATCTAAATAATATGCAAAAGCAATGGTACTCAAAAAGGCAATCAACGCCAATATCATTGCGGTATCCAAGAAAGTCGGATCTTTGGAAAGTAAACTAAAGACACCAATCAATCCTACTCCTGATGACATGATCAAATCCAAGGCGATAACGCGATCAACCACGTGAGGACCTTTCACAAATCGAATGACGATGATCAGCAACGAAATACAAATAATAGGAATTACTACCCACATCAAATAGGTTTCTACACTCATGTTCTTAGAATTTCGATTAGTTTTTTCTCTAATCCGTTTCTCATTTTCTCAATAAATTTCTCTTTATCTTGCACATATAATCCGTGAATGTAAAGGATTTTCTTGTCGTTGCTGATCTTTAGCACCATGGTTCCTGGGGTAAGCGCAATCAGGTTGGTCATCATGGTAATTTCAAAATCGGTCACTAATTGATGCTCGTATGCAATAATTCCAGGCGTCATGTTCAATTTTGGTGTCATAATTTCTCTTGCCACTTCATAATTAGCACGCAACATGTCGTAAAAAAAAGAAAGTGCAAAAAGAAGTATTTTTGGAACTCTTGAGAAAAATTTTCTCTCCTCTGGTTTTAAGGTTCGGGAAAGTAACCACAGGATAAAAAATCCCAAAATCAAACCAAAAGCGAAATTGGTGTAATTCAAGTGACCTGTTAGGGCAACCCAAACAAAAGACAGTAAGATATTCAGTAAAAAATTCTTAATCATTTAGTTGGTCATTTTTTGCGATAGAACTGCATCTACGTATGCCGATGGGTTCATCAATTGTTGTGCTGTATGCTGTGCTATTTCATAAATTACATCAGCATTAAGGCCAATGTATAAAGTTACTAAAGAAAGTGCCGTAACTGGCGCAACCAACTGAAATTTTTTCCAGAAAGTCAAATTAGAAAAATGGTCAATTTCTTCCGTAAGTGGTTTTGGGGATTCTTTCCAGAAAACCTCCATCCATACCCTTGCCACCACAAAAAGGGTCACAAAACTTGCAAAAATAAATGCAGCTAATAACACATATTCTTTCGCACGAATGGATTCACCAAAAAACTGAATTTTTGGCCAAAAACCTGACAAAGGCGGAATACCAATCAAGGAAAACAAAGCAATGGCAATGACAAATGACAATTTGGGATAATCTTTCGCCAAACCACCCAAACGGGTAATGTCGATGGTTTCGCGAATTTTCTGGATAAGACCTGTAATCATCAGTAAGTTACTTTTGATAAGCATGTCGTGAATTAGATAGAAAATAACACCAATCATCGCCAATTCGGTGTAAAGTCCGATTCCGGCAATCAAGTAACCGATGTGACAAACAATTAAATACGAAATTAATCTCCTCAGACTACGTTTGTTAATCGCTCCTAATGCACCTGTAATCATCGTCATCACCGCAATGGCAATGAACACGTTACGTGTAAACTCATCGGGTTGAAAAATAAGTGTAAATATGCGAATCATGGCATAAATCCCCATTTTGGTAAGTAATCCTCCGAAAATTGCGGCAATGGCAGAAGGCGGTGTGTGATACGAAGAAGGCAACCAAAAATAAAGCGGGAAAACTGCGGATTTAATACCAAATCCAACAAAAAACAGCAATCCAGTAACGGAAACCAATCCGGTATTTTCAATGCTTGCTATTTTAATGGATAAATCTGCCATGTTTAAGGTTCCGGTTATTCCATACAAAATACCAATCGCCGTCAAGAAAATCGTCGATGCGAAAATGTTCATGGTGACGTATTTAATCCCTGCCTCCATTTGCATTTTCTTTCCACCCAAGGTTAGCAATACAAAAGAAGAAATGATGACCACCTCAAACCAAACATATAAGTTAAAAATATCACCTGTCAGGAAAGCCCCTAAGAGTCCCATTATTAAGAAATGGAAGATGAAAAAATAGCCGAATTTGATCCTGCTCGTATTGAGTGCTGCCATGGAATAAACCCCAACAGCCAAACTCACGATAGCGGTAATCAAAACCATGATCGAACTAAAGGAATCGGAAACAAATGAAATTCCAAAAGGCGCATCCCAACCTCCTGCTTGTAGCACCAGAAATCCTTCTTCTTGCGTTTTCACAAACAAGCGAACACAAAGCAAAAATGCAACGCTATTGCCGATTACGCTAATTATTTTTTGAGCACGAACTTTTTGCCAAAAAAACAGCAAAAGTACGGCGGTTGCCATGTGTACGAGTATCGGCGAAAGAATAAAGTTGGTCATCATATATCTAAATCCTGAACATTAAGTGAATCTAGATCATCTGATCCAGTGGTTGCATATACTTTTTTAAGTAAAATAATCGCAAAAGAGGTGATTGCGAAACTGATTACAATTGCTGTCAAAATCAAGGCTTGCGGAACTGGATCTGCGTATGCGTCGGTAAAATGACTTTCATCTCCTTTTAAAATGGGTGGTTTTCCCTTCGTTAATCCGCCCATCAAAAAAATCAAGATATTCGCTCCATTTCCTAAGAGTAGTATTCCCAAGATTAATTTCACCATACTCCGACGGAGCATCAGAAAAACTCCTGAAGCGTAAAATATTCCAACTAATAATACTAAAAGTAACTCCATAAATCAATTTCAAATTAGTTCAACCTTACACATTTTCTATAATCGTAAAAATAATGGTTAAGGTCACTCCTATTACAATCAAATAAACGCCTAAGTCGAAAAATAAGGCTGTTCCAACCGAGCCAACAATAGCGACTGGTACATCGAGCCAAAGTCCTGTAAGAAATGGTTTTCCCGCAAGAACAGGTAAGAAACCGCTTAAAAATGACAAGGAAATCCCAACCGGAATAAGGGTCAGCGGTGGAAATTTAAACAACTTCAACGTTTCTTGAACCGTGTGAGCGAAAGCATATAAAATAAAAGCAATGGAGGCAATTAATCCACCCACAAATCCACCACCTGAAAGGTAATGTCCTCGTAAAAGGATGAAGACGGAAAACATCAATAACAAAGGAATCAGATAACTGGTCGCTGTTTTTAAGATGATCATGTCTGATTTATTGCTTATCTTTTTTAATTTAGTCGGTTTCTTCATTGCTTGCTGTATATTTTAATAAACCATAAACTCCCAAAGCTGCTATCGAAAGCACTATTCCTTCCACCATCGTGTCAAATCCTCGGAAATCGACCAAAATCACATTCACCACATTTTTTCCTTTCGCCAAAGTGTACACATTGTCTGCATAAAACTTACTCGTTTCTTTGGTCGCAGGGCTAACGAGTGCTTGCAAGGCAATCAGGGTCATCAAACCTCCAAAAGCCATAGATACAATGGTATCGCGCACTTGAATTGCTTTGCTTTTGTATCCTAAAAATGGAGGTAATTTGAATAATACCAAGACAAATAAAACAACGGTCAAGGTATCAATTGTAAACTGGGTCATCGCTAAATCTGGCGCACCATAGAAAACGAAAATCAAACAGATACAATAACCAACAATTCCCAAACTAGCAATTGCAGTTAAACGTGATTTGGCTACAATTAAGAAGAAAATTGCAATGATTATCATGACAAATATCGTTAGCTCATAAAATCGAAAGCCCGATAAATCTTCCGTATTCACTTTGATTGGTGAGGTTGTAAATAAACGATATCCTACCAGAATGGTCATGAAAATGATGATGGTCATCAAGTAATTTCTCAAATAACCGTTGTGAAAAAAGCGGGTGTATTGAAAAGCAAAACTGCGCGTAAGTTCGCCGAAAATCGCAACCAAATTACTCGGTGCTATCACATTGAATTTTTCAATAAAAACAAGGGATTTTCCTTTTTTCCTCTTGGATAAAAACAAAAGAAGTCCAAGAATAATCGTGGTTGCGCTCAACAATAAAACCAAATTAAAGCCGTGCCATATTTTTAAGTGCAAATTGGTCGGTACGTCACTTACTGCGTTGAAAGCAAATTTCAAAATGCCTTCGTCTGCCAACATCGGAAAGAAACCAAACAGCAAGGTCAAGGAACTCAAAATCGCCACGGGAATCCATAAAAACGGACTTGTTTTTGGAATTTTCTCGTGTTTTTTGGGGAGTTTTCCAATAAATGGTTTTATACCCGCGAGGAAACCTGAACAGGCTAAGAAAATGTTTGTCAACAAGGCAATTGCTGTAAACCAAATCGCCCATTTGGGCATGTGTAACGTGGCTTCGTAAATTAAATCCTTGCTGATAAACCCAAATGTTAGTGGAATTCCTGCGCTAGACAAAGCTGCTACGAGTGAAGCGATAAAAATAACGGGCATTTTTTTGCGAAGTCCTGCAATCTTGGAAATATCGCGTGTATGTACAGCGTGATCAACAATTCCGGTGATTAAGAAAAGTGCGGCTTTGTAAAGTGCGTGTACTAATACAAACGTAACGGCGGCGTAGTACGCATGTTCAGTCCCAATTCCCAACAAGAAAACAATGATTCCCAACGCTGAAATTGTTGAATACGCCAAAATACTTTTCATATCTGTTCGAAGAATACTGTGAAAAGCAGCGTATAACATGGTAATTGCACCAACAATCATCAAGGTATTGTTCCACCAAAATCCGTCGTTTAAAATTGGAGAAAAGCGCGCAAGAATATAAATCCCTGCTTTCACCATCGTTGCGGAATGCAAGTACGCAGAAACGGGCGTTGGAGCTTGCATGGCGCCTGGAAGCCAAAAGTGAAAAGGAAATTGCGCCGATTTGGTAAACGCACCACCGAAAATTAGAAATAAGATTAAGGGAAAGAGTGCGTTATTTTGCAGTATTTCAGCAGATGTCAACAACGTGTTGATCGAGTAAGTGCCTGCAATGTTGTGGATAAGCAGAAAGCCACCCAACATGAAAAAACCTCCCAATCCGGTTACTCCCAATGCTGTTAGCGCACTTTTTCGCGAAGCTTCGTCCTCGTTATTAAAGCCAATTAGAAAAAAGGAAGTAATACTCGTCAATTCCCAGAAAACAAAGATCGAAATCAGATTATCCGACATAACCAATCCCAACATGGCGCCCATAAACATGGTTATGTAGCCATAAAAACGGTTCAAATACGGGTGATGTTTTAGATAATAGGACGCATAAAAATAGATCAATGTTCCAATTCCAGTAATCATCAAAGCAAATAAAAGGGATAAACCGTCCACTTTGAAATTCAAATCGATGCCTAGGGTAGAAATCCACTCGTATGGTAAATATGCTCCGCTACTCCAATAAAGAGAAGGAAAATAGGTGCAAAAATAAATGAACAACGCAAGGGGAAGAAAACCTAAAAACTTATAATATTTTGAACGGATGAAATTCCCTGAAAAAAGAATAAGAAACGCTATTAAAAAAGTCAATAAAATGATTGAGAGCATTGGCTTTTATTTATGATTTTGCGAATATAATACATTTCGAGCATTTTTTTTGGCTTTTTTTTGATTAATGTTTGGTTAAATACCTCAAAAAGCCTTTTGGACTCAAAAGACACCTTGCTCAGAAGTTTCGACTGAAAGCACCTATTCCAACAACCAACGCTCTTAATTTCAAAGAAGAGAAAATCAAGTATCCTAAAATGGGACGTAGATTGACGGTGCGAAAAACACATCCGCTGTTTCATGATTTTTATAACAACTGAATAACACCTGCAGTCTTTCCAAAATCCCCTTTCATCCAATTTACCGCCAAAAAGAATCCATTTTAATGATTTTTCTGTTAATAAGCGCTAATAAGTAACGCTTCTCATCCTTTGATTCCATAGATTTATGGTACGAAAGAAATAATGTAGCTACCTGTTTGTTTATCAGTTAAATAAAAATAATTATGGAATTAAAATCAAAACGTGTTCACCCTACTTTACCCACTTTATTTGTTGCACGAAATTTCAATGTTTTGAAAGAACCAACTTCCATATCCAACATTTTCAAATACTATTTAAAAGACTTTTTTTACAAAGAATATCTAGTTTCGCCTGTGGAAGACCTGAGGGTGGTTTTGAACTTAGCAGGTGAGCAAGGATTGTATTTTCTTTTTTGTTGGGAAGGCAACATGACCATCGCCATCGATGAGGAAGATACTTTGCTGGGCGAATTTCAAAGTGCAATTATTCACGATCGCTATCAACAAGGCGTATCGATAAATTTGAAAGGAAATACGCATTATCGTTTCTGTCTTATTGGATTCAATCAACCCTTGGAAGTGGAAAATTCTTCCTACATTAAATTTAAAAATGTTTTTTTAGACAGAGTGAATTCTGATTATTCGGTTTTTATCGGCAACCCATATTTGAAATTAATTCGATACATTGATAAATTATCTCAAAAAATAAAGCAAAAGACCGTGTCGCGGTTGATTATTGAAGGATTAATTTATCAAATAATAGGTTTGAAAATTGAACACATTTTAGATACGGAAAACAAGACTGAAAACGAAACGTCTTACCTTAATTCATCTGAATGTAAACGCATTCAACTTCTCGCTGAAAACATAAAACAAAATCCAGGTTTTGAATATACCATCGCTTATTTATGTCAGGAGTCCGCGCTTTCTCCACTTAAATTACAAAATGGTTTTAAAAATATGTATCGCTGTACGGCAATGGATTATGTGCGTGATATACGTTTAGAAAAAGCGTTATTTTTAATTAAAACAACCAATCTTTCTATATCTGAAATTGTTTACACCCTAGGTTTATCAAGCAGAAGTTACTTTTCAAAGATTTTTAAATTGAAGTACAACTGCTCACCTCGAATTTTTAGAAAACAAAATCAAACTAAAAATTCATTTACCCAATTCACTTAACATGGAATTTTCACAAGATGAATAAACTGGATTTACTTGGACTTATTGCAGGGTTTTGCACCATGTCAGCTGCTGTCCCGCAACTGGTTAAAGCGATGAAAACAAAAAAGGTAAACGATGTTTCTCCCTTTATGTTTGCAATTTTGGTTGTGGGTGTCGGACTTTGGATAATTTATGGAATCGTTAAAAAAGACCTTGCAATTACAGTCACAAACTCCCTTTCTTTTTTACTCAACATACTGACCTTAACGTTCTTGATACGATACAGAAAAGGAGGCAAATGGAATAATTAAAAATTCCATGAAATGAAAAAAGAGTCATTTGTGTATTGTGAGTACGATGTAAGTGACTTCATCCTGTTTAAGTTCTCATCGATTTTTAAAATCAAAGTCCTCCATTTGAGGAAGTTCTTCAAAGGTGATAGCAATTCGATGTTCTCCGGGTAACAATTGAAGAAAATTCCGGTCGAATCGTACACCTAATTTAGAAGAATAGACCCAAAAATCGAGAAGTGTATGCTTATTGTTAATTAAAATCACTGCCGTTTTTTCACTTGCATTGATGTCTTCCAAAGACAATTGAACATCGTTTTTCACAGCAAGTACTCGTTCTTTCGGTACATGCGAAAAACTTCTTGAAAGCTCTGCTCCTGCTGCGTTTTGCCAAGTAAATTGAATGATGTAATTCTGATTCATGAATTCCTCCGTTCGGCATTCGTTGCAAATTTCTTGTTGCCAATTTCCATGAATGTAAATGTTTTCGGTCTTGGAAAAGATTTTCTTTCCTTTCAAATCAAAAATTTCATACTTTAAAATGGTCTCAAAATTAGTAGGCTGATCCGATTTCAAATAGTAGTACTCATTTCCAATGGTTTCTGTCTTTGCCAAAACAGCCACATCTTCAAAATCGTCTTTGACTTGATATTGCAAGGCTTTCCAGTTTCCGTAATAGTCAATGGACGACCAACTGGATGCTGGCCAACAATCATTGAGTTGCCAATACAACGTTCCCATGCAGCGCGGGTAATCCAAGCGGTGACTCGAAATGGCGATGCTTACTGCTTTCGATTGCGTCAATTGAGATAGATAAACAAATTCTTCAAACGACTTGCTTTTGCCGTACAGAATATCTGATTGTTTCTGAATCATGCCATTTCCAACGTAACTTTTCTGGTGATTTTTCATTACGGATGAAGTCAAACTCCAATCTTTTTTGGTGCTAAATTTCAACAAAGTACTGTATTCCGGAAACGATTGAAAACCATATTCCGCGTTGAATCGACCGGATTTTGTACCAAAATCTTCAATCGGATCACTTCCATGCCAAACGCCCCAATAATGCTGCGTACCGTGGCGGTAAAACTCGTCTTTTCCCCAATGACTCAAAGGTGATGTATGCATGTACGGAATGGCTGTCCATTGTTGAATCGTTTCGGGCGCCAAATCTTTGAAAAGTTTATCATAATCTTTTTCCATTTCCTTTTGCATCTTGGGACTAATCAAATATTTAATTTGAAAACCCCAATATTTCCAAGCAATTTCCACTTCGTTGTTTCCATTGAAAAGAACGACGGATGGATGTGCTGAAATGCGGGGAATCTGGTGATTCAATTCATTCTCCACGTTTTTTAGAAATTTCACGTCTCCAGGATACATGGCGCAAGCAAACATCAAATCCTGCCAAACCATGATTCCTGCTTCGTCACAAGCGCTGTAAAAAGCATCTTCCTGATAAAATCCGCCGCCCCAAACGCGCACCATGTTAAAATTGGAAATGCGCATTTGTTCAACCATTTCCCTAATCGACTCATCGCTTATGCGATTGGTAAAAACATCTTGCGGAATGTAATTTGCTCCTTTGCAAAAAATTGGAACACCGTTGATTTCAAATAAAAAACTCGTTCCCCATTGATCTTCTTCTTGAATAATTTTACTGGTTTTGATACCAAATCGAACGGATGTTTCAGCAATGATATTCCCTGAATCATCTGAAACAAGCCAATTATCCGTGTACAAATGTTGTTCGCCTTGACCTCGAGGCCACCAAAGTTTTGGATTTTTTAAAATTGTTGGAATCTCAAGTCGTCCGTTTTTAATTACCACGTTCTCAAATTCGCCAAACAATTCACTTTTGACGGTTACTTTCTCCTGTTTTTGAACTGTAAACTGCATGGACAACTGAACTTTCGCCTCTTTATCTTCCAGCGATTTCGTTTCCACTTTCGCTAATAATACCCGGTTGTGATTGTAGGCGTGAATTTGAACTGGTTTTAAAAATCCCATCGTGTTGATTCTCGGCGCCCAATCCCAACCAAATTGATATTGTGCTTTACGCGACATCGAAGAAACTGCTATTTCTCCCACGTCATTCGGTGCTGGCAATTTTGTTCCGCGATCTTTAAACGCTTGTCGGTGGTAATTCACAGGCGAAGTAAAAACAACTCTCACGTTATTATCGCCCAACTGAACTAAGTCTTTAATTTGAAAACGATACGGATGGAACGCGTTCTCTGCTTGAATGATTAATTTCCCATTCAAATAAACACTTGCGTAGGTATCAATTCCAGGAAATTCAATTTCGATAAACTCTTGATTGAGTTGGGATTGATTGATTGAAACATTCGCTTGAAATTCCCAATCGTATTTCTCAATCCATTGAAAAAGCGCTTCATTCTCTTCCACGAATGGATCTGGTAATTCGCCAGTTTCAATAAGAACCTGTTGGACAGAATGATGTGTGCCTGCTTCCAACCACGTTTTTTTAATCGGGTGGAAAAGTTGCCACGTAATCACATCTTGAGAAAAAGCAGTCGCGGTTGTCATAAAGGAAATCAATACAAGGAGATTTTTCATTATATTATGCTGGGTTTGATTTTGAATTCACCTTTTGTGAAAAATGGTAATTCAGAGTAAATAAGCCAATGATAAAATAGCTAATCATCAACTTAAAAACTTCCCGATAACTTACCATTTGATGGGAAAAAATGAAATAGAGGATAACTAAGTAAAGAATAAAAACCAAATTAAACTCTTTGATTTGGTTTTTATTTGTTGATTTATATCGTTCTTTAATAGCGATGTAAGTAATATACGGACTAGATAATGCAAAACTCAAAATAGTTAAAACAAAAAAGATAAAAGCTCCATCCAAATAGTCTAAACTAAGATGTGGAGAAAGATTTAAATCCAAAAAAAGAAGGTACGCTGAAATAATCGAGCAACTAATACAGTATACCGACCAAAGTAATATAGGATTTTTCTTTTTCGACATAACTTATACCCGAGTTAGGCAACAAAAATAAATTTTACACTTTACCTTTTGCTTGTTCAACCGTCAACCACCTCTGAAATTTCAAAGCATTTGCAGCGTGTTCCGCATAACCAACTGTGAAATTATGTTTTCCAGTATAATCTGGTTTGGCGCACATGAAAATATAGTTGTTGTCATCCCGATTCAAAACGGCATCTACCACAGCAGCTGGTGGAATGCAAATTGGTCCTGGTGGCAAACCGTCGTTGTAATACGTGTTATACGGACATTGAATTTCGCGGTGTTTGTAGGTCAAGCGTTGAACGCCTTTCAGTTCGTCTCCCCAACAGAATTTGAACGTTGGATCGGATTGCAAACGAATTCCTTGCTTGATTCGATTCAAGTACAAGCCAGCGATAATCGGCCATTCTTCGGGGTTTTTGGATTGCTCGGAATAAACGATACTCGCTAAGGTAACTGCTTCAGAAGGAGATTTTAAGCCAATTTTAGTCAATTTCTCTTTTCGTTCTGGAGTCCAAAATGCCTTAAACTCATCCGCCATGCGAACCAAAAATGCTTCCGGCTCGGTGTCCCAAAACATTTTGTAGGTGTTTGGTAAGAATAAAGCCGGTAATTGCTCGACCGTAAAACTGTATTTGGACAAAGTATTTGGATCGTTCAGAAGCGTTGCAATTGCGGTGCTATCCGCCATTAAATTTTTACCAACCTTGCCAGCTAACTGATTTACATCCCGACAATTATTAAACGTTACCTCTACTTCTACTTCAGCATTTCCATTGCCATTTGAATTTTTTGTAAATCCGTTTAAAAGGGTTTTATATTCCGTACCAGAAGCGATTAAATATTTCCCCGAAGCGAGTTTATCGGCGTTTAGATTTTTGTATTCCCCCACTTTCATCAAAGCATCTTTGTCGTTGATGATTTTTTTATCTTCCAATTGTGTGGCTAATCCATCGAGTCCTTTGGAGGCATCAAAGTAAAATTCAGCAGTTTGCGAATTGGAAGTTTTTTTAATACTCGCTAAATAAAGCGAAATTTTAGGCCATGCGAAAATCAATCCCACAATCGCTAAAATGACAACGACAATTAATCCTTTTTTAAACATAATTGATATATTTTTTCATCCACCCACTTCCCATTATCAAAAAACCATTCTTTTCGAATACCAACCAATTCAAAGCCCATGCTTTCAAATAGTCGTGAACTTGGATCATTATCAACCAGCACATTAGCTGTTAAGTTATGAAAACCTAACACTTTGGTTGCATAACGAATTAAGATGATTAAACTTTCTTTGGCGTATCCTTTTCCTCTATGTTCCTGCTCGCCGATTAAAATTCCGACACCTGCTCTTCCATGTTTGAAATTTGCTTCAAACAAATCCAAGGTTCCAATGGGTTTATCGTTTTTATTTTTACAAATCATCATCCTCAATTCGCCCGATTGTCTAAAATTATGAATGCTGTGAATGTAATCCAAAATGGTGTGCAAAGCATAAGGCGCTTCCGTTCCACTGACACGCCAATTTTCAGGATTGTTTTCCCAAACCATAATTCGGGTAGCATCTTCTGGTTCAATGGCTCTTAAATATATACTATCTCCTTTTAACATCCTCTAATTCAATTAATCTATTCCTTATTTCTGATCTTCCATAAACAGGTATGCCCTGAAAATCAGCTTTTAGATTCAATCCGTAAACGGTACTCAAAAGTGATTTATTTTGTAATTTTTGAAGCAATTCTGACAAAATAAGGTCTTGCTGTTCCGGAAAATACAGTCTAGAAATCGGTGACAAACAACTTGCAACATTCGACTCAGCAAACAAATATGCACCAAAAACGTTTTTAAAATCTTCTATTTCTAGTTTATTATCAACTAGTTGAATCGCCAGCGTAGGAATTTTCTTTCCAGTTATCAATCCAACTAAAGATTGAATTGAAACTTGATCGTCCTTTCCAGAAACTTTTAAACTAAAATAAATACCATCTTTTGAAATCCCAATGTGAGGCGGAATTTTATCGGCATGAATCACCCATAAAAATGTTCCATTCAGATATTCTTGATTCTCAAATTCGCGCCACGAATCAACTTTAAAACTAAACATTCATTTCGCCTTTAAAAGTAAGTTCTGCTGGTCCTGTCAACCAAATATTTGTGAAACTCATCGGCAATTCATATTCAAAATCAACTTGTAAAATTCCGCCTTTGGTTTGGATATCGAAATGTCTTTTTCCAGCTTGCTGATCTTGGTATGCACCTGCAATCGCTGCCGCTGTCACACCTGTTCCGCAAGAAAGCGTTTCACCTTCAACGCCTCTTTCATAGGTGGCAATTTCCAACTGATTTCCAGCTTGTTTCACCAAATTTACATTGATTCCATTTGCTTTGTATTCATCCGAATATCGAATGGATTGTCCGAATTTTAGGATATTTTCAATTTCAAGATCTTCCACAAAACGAATGTAGTGCGGAGAACCTGTATGAAGTTCAAAATCAGAATTTTTAGTTTCCACTTTTAAAACGTTCTTCATTTCAATGGAAATTACATTCGTCTTTTTTTGCGCTTGATGTTCTCCGTCGATGGCAATGAACGTTACTTGGCTGCAATCAATCCCCAAAGTACTAGCAAATTGAACTGCGCAACGAGCGCCATTTCCGCAAAAACTTTTTGAACCGTCTGAATTGCTGTAATCAACCTCAAAAGCGTAGAGCGAATGACTATTAATTTTGATTAGTCCATCAGCGCCAATTCCAAATCTTCTATCGCAAAGCAATTGGATTTGTTGGATTGTAAGCGTATCGTATTGATTATCTCGGTTGTCCAACATGATAAAATCATTTCCTGTGCCTTGGTATTTATGGAATTGAATGTTCATTCTTTCTGAAGTTGAACGACAAAGATAAAGCAATAAATTAGATTTTTTCAATTCACTTTTATTTGTTACGTATTAACAAGTTTTTACCCAATTTGGAAATAAAACCATTCTTTTTAGCGTTCTTTGTGTCACTAAATATTTTCCGTGAAAAAAATCATTCAAATCAGTTATATCGCTTCGTTTTTAGTCCTAGCATTCAACATGACAAGCTGTAAAAAAGAAAAAGGATTTTCCAAAGGAAATCTTTCATTTTCTGTGGATACCGTGCTGTTTGATACGGTTTTCACCACTTTAGGTTCGACAACGCAACAATTTAAAATTTACAACAAGGAGAAAAAGGTCGTTAACATTGAAGAAATTGAATTGGTAGGCGGTGCTCATTCTCCGTTTCGGATAAACATCGACGGAATCTCAGGTTATCTTCACAAAAATGTTGAAATGCCAGCAAAAGACAGCTTGTTTGCATTCGTGGAAGTGACACTGAATGTGAACGGACAAAATCTCCCGATGATTGTGGAAGATTCAGTTCGCTTTAGAACAAATGGAAAAGATCAATACATCAAATTGGTGGTTTGGGGGCAAGATGCTTATTTCTATAACAACCAGTACGTAGAAGGAATTTGGCCCAACGACAAGCCGCACGTAATATACAACCGAGCCGTTGTTGATTCGAGTAAAACATTGACCATTCAACCCAACACAAAAATTTACATGCATAAAAACAGCATGCTCATCGTTTATAAATCAACCTTAAATGTACAGGGAACGCTCGGAAACGAAGTTATTTTTCAAGGTGATCGATTGGAACAATTTTACAAAAATGTCGCTGGTCAATATTACGGGATTTATTTCCAAGAATCTGAACCAAGCACCATCAATTACGCCATCATCAAAAATGGTACTGCGGGCATTCACGCTACGGGGAAAAATTTAGCAAATACCAACAATGTTGTCATAACCAATACGCAAATTTTAAACAATTCCAGTTACGGTGTTTTTCTTTTCGATCGCTCCAAAGTGAAAATCGAGAACAGCATCATCGCCAAAAGTGGTTCGCACGGTTTGTTTGTTTTACAAGGCGGAACCTACGACATCAATCACACACACTTGCTTGGCTATGGTAGCGACAATCAAGCTGCCGTAATTGGCATTAAGAATTATTACAACGGAATTGCCAGTGGCGTAAATGGTTCGATAACCAACTCTGTGATCTATGGAAACCAACGTTATGAAGTGGCTTTCGATACCGTGAATCCCAATAACGATCCTACTTTTTTAAACATGGCATTCAAGCGTTGTTTGATCAAATACGAAAGTCCATCCACCAATCCCATGTTCCAAGACGGTATCCTTTGGAATTCAAACCCTATGTTTACCAATGTTTCTGAAGGTAAATTCAAACCAATCGGTAATTCTCCTCTGAATAACGCTGGAAACAGTGCTTATTACTTGCCTACCGATATCGAAGAAAACGGGAGAGACATGTCTAATCCAGACATTGGCGCATACGAATTTTAAAAACATGCAATCACAACAAACTCCTTTGGCTGAAAGAATGCGTCCACAAAGTTTGGACCAATACATCGGTCAACAACATCTCTTGCAAAGAGGAGCTTCCTTGCGCAGCGCATTGGATGCAGGAATGATTCCGTCCATGATTTTATGGGGACCGCCCGGAGTTGGTAAAACAACCTTGGCGTATTTGATTGCCAAAGAATTGAACCGAGAAATTCATACCTTATCCGCCATTTCATCAGGCGTAAAAGACGTTAGAGAAATTATTCAACGTGTTGAAAACGCTGGAATATTCGCTCAAAAAGGAACTATTTTATTCATCGACGAAATTCATCGATTTTCTAAAGCGCAACAAGATTCATTGCTCGGAGCAGTTGAAAAAGGTACCGTTACTTTAATTGGTGCAACTACAGAAAACCCTTCTTTTGAAGTGATTTCTGCTTTGCTTTCTCGTTGTCAGGTTTACACCTTGCAATCGCATGGAAAAGAGGATTTATTGGCACTTTTGGAGCAAGCCATCGCAGAAGATGTAGAGCTCAAAAAGAAAAAGATCAACTTGAAAGAAACCAACGCTTTGTTGGCGATTTCAGGTGGAGATGCTCGAAAGTTGCTGAATGTTTTTGAAATTATCGTCAGCATTCACTATCAAAAAGAAACAATTGAAATCACCAATGAACTTGTTTTAGCTTCGGCACAACAGAGTTTGGCGATGTACGATAAAAACGGCGAACAACATTACGATATCATCTCTGCTTTCATCAAATCCATTCGGGGAAGTGATCCAAACGGTGCGGTATATTGGTTGGCACGTATGATTGAAGGCGGAGAAGATCCAAAATTCATTGCGCGACGTTTGTTGATTTCAGCCAGTGAGGACATTGGTTTAGCAAATCCAAATGCTTTGTTGATGGCAAACAATACCTTTCAGGCGATTAGCACGATTGGTTGGCCTGAATCGAGAATCGTGTTGGCACAATGCACCATCTATCTGGCAACGTCTCCAAAGGGCAATGCGGCATACATGGCGATTAACCATGCGCAACAATCGGTTAAAGAAACAGGAGATTTACCAGTGCCACTTCATTTACGCAACGCACCGACCAAACTGATGAACGAATTGGGATACGGCGAAGGTTATTTGTATTCGCACGATTATCCTGGCAATTTCGTTCAACAAGAATTTTTACCTGACAAAATCAAAAACTCCAATTTCTTCAAAGCTGGAAGCAGCAAAAAAGAACAAGAAGTGGCGCAGACAATAAAACAATTGTGGAATAACAAATACAAATAATGCTCTCTAAATTCGCATATTACTTTTTGGTTTACCCAATTTCCACGCTTCCACTGCGAGTGATATACTTGTTTACCGATTTTTTATACCTGCTTTTAATTACAGTCGTTCCTTACCGCAAAAAAGTAATTGAAGGAAATATCAAACGGTCTTTCCCCGATAAATCACCCAAAGAAATTCGGAAAATCAGGTTGCAATTTTACCATCACCTGACTGATTTGATGGCGGAATCGATTAAAAACTTGAGTATTTCTGAAAAGGAGTTACGTCGCCGAATAACGGTTAAAAATCCAGAAATGATGATCGCATTGTACGATCAACGTCAAAGCGTTTTATTGGTTTCAGGTCATTATGGGAATTGGGAATGGCTGATTACCAGTCAAAACATCCTCTTTTACCACAAAGCAGTTGGAATCGGAATGCCGATGTCGAATAAGTTTTGGGACGCGAAAATCAACGCAAGAAGAGCTCGTTTTGGCATGCGCATCTTACACTCTAAAAACGTTCGACAAGGATTTGAAGAAATGAAAAAGGATTGCATTGCCACCTTGATACTTTCGGATCAATCTCCAGGAGATTCTACCAAAGCCTATTGGACAACCTTCTTAAACCAACCAACGGCGGTACTTTATGGATGTGAGCAATTTGCAAACCAATACAATCAAGCAGTTGTGTTTTTCAGTATGCGCAAAGTAAAACGCGGTCATTACGAAATGGAGTTGACCAAAATTACAGACAATCCGAAAGAAATGGCTTGGGGAGAAATCACAGAGGCACACACGAGATTACTCGAAAAAGAAATCATCGACAAACCTGCGTATTGGTTATGGTCGCACAAAAGGTGGAAACGTGAAGTTCCAGCAGATTTGGAATCACTTCGAAAAATTCAGAAACAAAAGTTTGAAGAAAAATTTAGAAGTTAAATCGCTATTTTTCAAATATGTAAATTGCCTCAACTAAACAACTCATTAAAGTCAAAAGTTTCTTTCAGGCGCACTCCTTTTTCCGTTTGTTGAAGTGTGCAGAGCTGATTTACACTATCATGTTCTAAAAATAAAACATAATCTTTTTCAACCGCTGTGTTCAAGAAAATTTCTTTTTCAGACATGGTGATTAGCGGTCTGGTATCATACCCCATCACGTAAGGCAAAGGAATATGTCCGACACTCGGCAATAAATCCGCCATAAAAACCAAGGTTTTGCCTTGGTAGTGAATGTGCGGAATCATCATGCTTTCGGTGTGTCCATCAACAAACAAAACGTCAAAATTTTGGAAAACATTTTCGGTGAAATCACCCATGCGCTTTACGAATTTCAGTTGACCACTTTCTTGCAAAGGCAAAATATTTTCAGAAAGAAATGAAGCTTTTTCTCGTGGATTTGGTTCAGTAGCCCATTTCCAATGATTTTCAGTACTCCAATAAGTTGCATTTTTGAAAACAGGAAGAAAACCCGTTCGATCTTTATTCCACTCAACTGCACCACCACAGTGATCAAAGTGCAAATGCGTTAAAAAAACATCCGTTACGTCGTGCGGTGAAAATCCTAAGCGGTGTAAATTTCCAATCAAAGAATCATCTCCAGACATGTAATAATGACTAAAAAACTTTTCAGATTGCTTGTCACCCATTCCGGTATCAATCAAAATCAAGCGATCTCCATCTTCAATCAACATACTTCTCATCGACCAGTCGCACATGTTGTTCGCATCTGCAGGATTTGTTCTAGACCACAAAGATTTCGGTACTACACCAAACATTGCGCCGCCATCAAGTTTAAAATTACCAGTATTTAAAGGATAAATTTTCATGCTAAAATGTTTTTTCACGAATATAGCTATAAATCACAAAACGAGACTTATTCAGCAAGTTTCGAAGGTAATTTGTTTGTTCTAAGTCAGAAATTATTTTAAAGAGAGCGTGTTTTTATGAACTAAACCAATTTCACGGCAAATGCTTAGTGTAGGCGTGGCAAAAGAATAGGGTATTTAAAATAAACAACCAGATCACAAAATACAAATTCCTCTATAAATCCTAAAACTATTCGTAAATTTGCCCTTTGAAAAAATGCATTTTGTAATTGTCGATATTGAAACAACTGGTGGAAGTCCGAAGGAGAGTAAAATCACCGAAATCGCCATGTACAAACACGATGGATTTCAAATCATTGACCAATATGAATCGCTTGTAAATCCCCTGATTCCCATTCCAGAATTCATCGTTCGATTGACTGGAATCAGTGATCACATGGTCCAAGATGCTCCGAAATTTCATGAAATAGCGAAAGATATCATTCAATTTATGGACGGCTGTCATTTTGTGGCACACAACGTAGCGTTTGATTACGGTGTGATTCGTCACGAATACCGTTCCTTGGGGTACGATTTCAGGTATCCGCACTTGTGCACCGTTCGCGCTTCGAGAACCATTATACCAGGGCATGAGTCTTACAGCTTGGGTAAATTAACGCGCGCTTTGGGAATTCAATTGATTGGAAGACACCGAGCTGGTGGCGATGCACATGCAACGGCTTTGTTGTTTGAAAAGCTTTTTCAAGAAGATAAAAATCAATTGTTGACATT
Source organism: uncultured Chryseobacterium sp. (assembly GCA_964488745.1). Taxonomy (GTDB): domain Bacteria; phylum Bacteroidota; class Bacteroidia; order Flavobacteriales_D; family Crocinitomicaceae; genus JAQVCM01. The sequence goes on from CAZAVP010000001.1 coordinate 139,521, forward strand.
TATTCAACAAGACGTAAATCCTAAGAATTTACATCCGAATTTAGACCTCTTCACCTTGGACGAGCTTCCTGGAAAAACAGGGATTTATCAATTTTACGATGAAAACGACGAGTTGATATTCGTTGGTCGAAGCAAAAACATCAAAAAACGGGTGGAACAACATTTGCATAAATCGAAAAGCAAATCAGACAATGCATTGATGTCTCAAATATGTCGAATCGAATATGAATTAACGGGATCTGAATTAATTGCGCAATTTAGAATAGGAGCTTTGGTACAAAACAATCCAAGCTTAAGACAATTAGTTGTCCCAAAGAAGAAAAGTATTTACGGTTTATTTTCTTATTTTGACAACAACGGTTATTTACATCTGTATTACGATAAAATAGCAGGAAAAACACAAGAGCCACATCGCGAATTTTCTACCAAAACTGAGGCGAATGCTATTCTGGTTGAGGCTTGTAACAAATATCAACTTTGTCAAAAACTTTGTGGCATTTTCCCTTCTAATACCAGCTGTTTTGCCTATCAAGTTCAAGAATGTCAAGGCGCATGTGTTCAAGCAGAAGCTGTTGAAAGCTACAATGCACGTGTTCAAGCATTTTTAGCAGACCTTTCCTTAAATACGGCTTCATTTTATCTCATTGAAGACGGTAGAAACAGAAACGAAAAGTGCATCATTTACATTCAAAACGGCTCATTTAGAGGTTATGGCTATGTTCCTTACTACTTTATAAAACAAGCCAAACCAGATTGGAAAAATCAGATTGATTATCAAGTAGAACATCCTTACATGCAGGAAATTTTACAGCAATATTTCAAATCACAAACAAAAATGAACATTGTAAAGTATGTTGATTAAGCTTTTGATCTTATAGGAAAAAAACAATATTTTTGGTTAAATTTTGTTTTCATACCCATCGAATTGCTATCTTCATGCAACAATCCAAATCCTTAATTTAAACCGATGAACAATTTGAAATTTTACAATTACTTTGCAACCTTACAAATAACTTTATTTTTTGCTATTTTATTTGGAACCACAACTGTTTTTGGGCAAATAAAAGAACAATCCTTACGCTTAAATTCTTTGAAATTTGAAGAAATATTAACGTATGTGAATCGCATGTATGTGGACGACGTTGATTCGGATGACTTGACCAATCACGCCATTGTCAGCATGTTGGAAAAATTAGACCCACACACCTCCTACATTACCAAAGAAGATGTAAAAGATGCGAATCAACGTATTGACGGCAACTTTGTGGGTGTTGGCGTTCGTTTTCAGATTTTGAAAGACACCTTGATTGTTGTTGAAGCAATTCCCGGCGGTCCTTCTGAAAAACTAGGAATTCGTGCAGGAGACAAAATCATCAAGATTGAAAACAACTTGGTAGCTGGGGTCGGGTTAAAAAATTCAGATGTAAGATCCAAGCTTTTGGGGGATTTAGGAACCAAAGTTAAGGTAGAAATTCAAAGAAGAAATACCAAAAAACTACTCAGTTTTACAATTACACGGGATAAAATTCCTTTAAATTCTGTTGATTGTGCTTACATGGTGACACCAAAAACTGGCTACATCAAGTTGAACAGTTTCTCAAGACCTACAATGGATGAAATTCAAATTGCGATGGCGACCTTGAAATCCAAAGGAATGGAAAACTTGATTTTGGATTTGCAAAACAACGGCGGCGGGCTTTTATATACTGCCCGTGATTTGGCAGATGAGTTTTTAGCTGATCATAAATTGGTTGTATATTCAGAAGGAAAAAATCAACCCAGAACCGAATTGAAAACAGAAAGAGTTGGCGCTTGGGAAAAAGGCAGATTGGTAGTTTTAATCAATGAAAATTCCGCATCTGCAAGTGAGATTGTTTCAGGCGCTGTCCAAGATTGGGATCGGGGGTTAATTGTAGGACGAAGAACATTCGGTAAAGGATTGGTGCAACGCCCCTTACCATTGAGTGATGGTTCAGAACTACGCTTGACGGTTGCCCGTTATTACACACCTACTGGAAGGTATATTCAAAAACCGTATTCCGATTTAGAAGCTTACAAAAATGATTACATGGACCGTTATTTACACGGAGAATTTTACAACCAAGACAGCATCAAGAAGTTTCCCGACTCTTTGAAATACACCACCAAAATTCAAAAAAGAACCGTTTATGGGGGTGGCGGAATCATGCCAGATATTTTTGTTCCTATGGACACACTTGGTTTTTCAGACTATTTCAGAGATTTAATTCGCGGTGGACATTTCAATCCATTTGCGTTGACCTATGTTGAAAAAAACAGAACAGTGCTTAAAAAAGCATACCCAGATTTAGAAACCTATAAATCCGAATTTAAAACAGATCAAAAATTCATGGATGCCTTTTTTCAATACGTGAAAACGGAACAACCTGAATTGGAATTCAACGAAGCGCAGTACTTGGAAAGTGAAGCACTTATCAAAATTCGTTTGAAAGCAATTCTTGCGCAAGATTTATTTGGAACATCTGCTTTTTACGAGATTTACAATCAAACAGATGACGTTCTTTTGAAAGCCATTGAAATCATCGAATCCGACCAATATGTGAGTTTTGGACTTGCTAATTGATAAAATAATTTTCAAATTCGTAAAAAATAAACCTTATGAAATCATTTCAAATTCTAGTAATTACTTCTTTCTTAGTATTTTCTTGTAACAACGTTGAAAAAGAAACCAACCACGTGAGCGGTTCGTTAATAGCAGCGGACAATGTTTCCGATGAAGAATTGGCTAAAAATCTAGCTGAATTTAACAAAGAAGAAGAAAAACGCATTCAAGAAGAAAAAGCGTCCCTGTCTAGCATGTCCATCGATAAAGAGCTTCATGATTTTGGAACCATACGTCCTGAAACAGATAACACTTGTCGATTCAAAATAACCAACACTGGAGACAAACCGCTGATTATAAAAAAAGTAGAGGCTAGTTGTGGTTGTACAACTCCACATAAACCAGAAGATCCCATTGCGCCTGGCGCATCAGATTACATTGAAGTGGGCTTTCATCCGAGTGCGAAACAGTTGAATGAGATTATTAAAACGGTTACGATTACAGCAAACATTCCTGAATCTTCACAAGTGGTGAGAGTTCGAGCTTTTGTTAAGGAGTAGCTTTTGATTGGCAGATTAGCAGATTGCAGATTGGCAGATTGCAGATTGGCAGATTGCAGATTTGAGGAATGTTTTATTTTCGTTTTAGCCAACCTTTTGCGAAGAAATACCAAAGAAGCAATGCTGAAATAAGAATCATTATGCCCCAAGTTATGTAGTAACCATATTTCATTTCCAGTTCGGGCATGTATTTGAAATTCATTCCGTAAACGCCAACGATGAATGTCAATGGAATAAAAATGGTGCTTACAATCGTCAATACCTTCATGATTTGATTCATTTTTTGTCCTTGAGCGGCGTAGTATAAATTATTCAAACCTTCCATGATTTGTTTGTTGGCATCAATTTCCTCCAAAATGGTCAAGCAATTGTCGTTAAGCTTAGAAAAATACGAACGAGATTCTTTTTTTAAAAAAGGTGTTTGAATGCGCATCAATTGAGCCGTAATTTCTTTAAGTGGAAACACAATTTTTCGAAGTTCAATCAATTTTCTTTTCTCATGCTCAATTAACTTCAGCGTGTCCGCTTTTAAATGTAAAATTAATTTAGTTTCAAGCTTGGCGATAGATGTCACGATGTTTTCCAATACTTCAAAATAGTTATCGGTAATCGCTTCGAGCATGCGAAACAACAAAAAATCCGTTCCCGCGGTTCTAATTTTTCCTTTCTTCATTTCAATTCTTTCTCTAACTTCTGGAAAGTGATCAGAACTTTTCTCCTGAAATGAGATCAAGTACTTGGTACTTAGAATAAAAGAGATGTTTTCCTCAACCAACTTAGAGGAATTAATCATTGGCAAGGCTGATTTTATTTTAATGTAAAGATAATTGTCATATTCCTCCAAACGAGCACGTTTGTAATTGGTGTAAATGTCTTCGAAAGTCGTTCTGTCAATTGATAAGCTGTTGCACAACATTTCGATTTCGTCCGGATAACCCAAAGAATGGAAATTCAACCAATGGTTATTATCATCCAACAATTCTGTAGAAGCAAAGTTTTTTGCAAAGTACTCAGGAGTATTTTTTGTCAGTAAAAAAGAATCAATATCGTACTCATACAATTGACAAATCAATGGGGATTCTTCTTTCTCGTTCATACTTGCAGCTCATTTATGGGGTGAATTTTCAGTTTTAAAGATAGGTGAAAATTTTAATTGAATGGATAATGATTGGTAAATTAGAGATTTTAAGGTAATTCTGTTTGAAACGAAACTTTGCATTCTTCATCACCTCTTTATTTTCTATTATTAGTATATTTGTTGAAATTCGTAATAGATGGAAAAACTACTTCTCACTTTATTAATAGGCTTGTTAACTGTCAGCTGTAAAACCTCTTTTCGGATTTCGGTGCAAGAACCTGCTGTAATAAAACTTCCGCAAGAAGCCAAGAAATTTGGTATTGTGAACGCAGTGACCAAAGAAAATAGTCCGGAACAAAAAATAGCAGGTGTGATTTTAGAAACGGTTCAGATAAATGGAAACATCCAAGCTGCGGAGCGTGCAATTGAAGGAACATTGCGTGCTTTAGAAAACTCGAGTTCTTTGGAAGGAAAAAGAATAGCTCAGTTAAAAAACGTTTACTTTACAGACGGCTCTGTAAATTGGAATTTACTAGATTCCATTGCACAAAATGAAGGTTTAGATGGCTTTATCGAACTCTCAAAAATGGAAACATTAACTCCCGTTGGCGGTACGGTGCTTGCTAATGTAACTGGTCAAACCAATACATTTTTGAATGGTTCCATGTATGTCAACACCTTTCTTATAAAGGATAGAGTGATTATTGATCAGTACAAAGTTTTTCATAGTTATTCCATTCCCTTAAGTGGTTCCACTTCGATCATTCAAATTTTCAACGATTCACAACGTAAAACGGAATACTTCAAGGCATTGGGATATCAATTGGGTTTCCAAGCAGGCTCGCTACTATATCCAAATTGGATTTGGGTCGATAGAGAATTTTACAACAAAGGAAGCAAAGTTTTAAAACGTGCCAAACCAATGATTTCGAAAGGAAATTGGGACATTGCTGAAGAGCAATTGTTGTACGGTTTGGATGTGAAAAAAGAGAAAATTAAAGGCCGTGTATTATACAACCTTGCTTTGGTAAAAGAAGGACAGGGATATATTGACGAATCAATAGACTACGCAAAAAGAGCTGCTTTGGAAACGGGAAATAAAATGGCAAATGAATACCTTCGCACCTTGAAAAATCGAAAAGATAAAATAATTCTGATTAATCAATGAACTTAAATCACTTATTTCAAAAATTCAAATAATCAAACTTATAGATGCAATTATAATTCATCAAGCTACTCTTTTTCCTTTTTCACTTCACTCCTATTTCTCGATTAAATAATTATCTTTGAAACATGAAATTTGAGCATCCAGGATTTCTTTTCGCATTTCTGTTGTTGGCCATTCCAATACTCATTCATCTTTTCAATTTTCGACGCTATAAAACACTTTATTTCTCATCGATACAGTTTTTAAAGCAAGTAGATGAAGAAACTAAATCAGTTCAAAAACTCAAACATTTACTCGTTTTAATAACGCGAATATTGGCTTTTTCGGCTTTGATCATTGCATTTGCTCAACCGTATATTCCTGTTGACAAATCATCCAAAGCGGGTGAAATTCCAGTGTTGGCAATTTACTTAGACAATTCTTTCTCGATGACAATGAAAGGAACGGAAGGAGAATTGATTTCTGAAGCGCGTGAACAAGCTAGAAAATTGATCAATCAAACCAGCGAAGGCACGCGCATACTACTCGTTACCAATGAAATGAGTGGTTTGGAACAACGTTTGGTGTCCAAAGCTGATGCGTTTGACCGTTTGGATAAAATTCAAGTTTCCTCTTTGGTGAGAAGCACGGGCGAAGTTTTGAATTGGATGCGAGACGAACTTGACAAAGAAGCTTCTAATCACCAAAAACTGGGAAGTAAGCAATTTGTAATCCTTTCTGACTTTCAAAAGAATTCTGCCGATTTGTCCAAGCTCAAATCCGATTCGGTCAATTATTATTATCCGATACAATTTGTACCGCAAGTTTACTCAAATGTGTACATCGACAGTGTTTGGTTCAACGATCCAAACTTTAAAGTGGACGTGAACAACGAATTGAATATTCGTGTTAAAAACATCGGAAATCAAGATTTGGCGAGCGTAGAATTGCAAGTGGATATCAACGACACCAAACGTTCTGCTTTTGTGGAAGTTGAAGCAAATCAAGAGACGGTCGTTGCCATTAATTACGCTGATTTAAAACCGGGAATTAAGAAAGGTGTAGCGCGAATCAATGACAAACAAATGTATTTTGACGATGATTATTTTTTCAGTTATGAAGTCAAAAAAAATGCCTCTATCCTGATAATCAACGGAGAAAATGCCGTCCCAAATCTTGCACAAGTGTATCGATTGGATTCGTATTATGAAGTAACAGAAGTAAGTGAAACTGCTATTACCCAAGATGTATTACAAGGGAAAAATTTGGTTGTAATCAACGGAATGAATGACATTTCAACCGGGCTTTCATCTACCATTTATGATTTTGTAAAGCAAGGTGGGACTTTGGCATTGTTTCCAGGAGAAAAAATCAATACCAATTCTTGGAATCAATTGTTGATCCAATTAAACATGCCAACTTTGGGGATTACCCAATCGGAAGGGGTTAAAATAAAATCGATTCAAGATCAAGATATTTTCTTTAAAGGTGTTTTTGAAAAAAAACCAAACAACTTGAATTTGCCGCTTCAAAACAAAATTTATCGCACAAACAATCATGCTAAAAGCAATGCCCTTCAATTGATTCAATTACAAAACGGTTCTCCATTACTACTGCGTTCCAATTCCAACTACGCGGTTTTCCTTTTTGGAAGTTCATTGGCGCCATCCTTTGGTAATTTCACGAGTAACGCCCTCTTTTCAACCAGTGTTTTGCGCATGGCAGAAATGAGTCAAGCGCGTTTGCCACTTTCCTTGATCATTGGTTCGGATAGCAAATTCCCCCTATTTAATGCCCCAAAAATAGCCTCTCCAATTCACCTCAAAAACCAAGAAATTGATTTCATTCCATCGGTAGAGCAATTAAATCAAGTTGATTACATCTCAATTGCTGGTCCGTCATCGCATGTTTTGCAATCGGGGTTGTATGAAATAATCAACGAGGAAACTTTGGGTTCTATCGCATTGAATTACAACAGACAAGAATCGAATGTCGAAATTTTTAAAATAGCCGAAATCAAAGATTTATTTTTGGAAAAGGAGGTGTTAAATGTCAAAACCACTAGCATTTCTCAAGGACAAAGTTTAAACATGGCCGACTTAGATAAACCCGTTGAATATTGGCGAATTTTTCTAATTTTAGCCATTGCATTCTTACTTGCAGAAATGGCAATTTTAAGATTCAGTCGATAAGGAAAAAATAGAAATTGTATGAACATATTAATTAAGGCAGCCAAAATAGCAGATTCAGAATCCATTCACTTTGGAAAAACCTTGGATTTGTTAATCGAAGATGGAATCATCACCCAAATGGAATCCAACATCGAAAATGCAGAAGCAAAAATCATTGCAGGCGAGGATTTACATGTTTCACAAGGTTGGGTGGACTTGAAAGCACATTTTTGTGATCCAGGAGAAGAAGACAAAGAAACGGTAGCGTCCGGGCTTCGCGCAGCTGCTTTTGGAGGTTTTACGCACGTGGCATCCTTGCCTTCTACTTCGCCAGTTATTGACGGAAAAACTCAAATTCAGTACTTGTTGAAGCGGGCTGAAAACGAAGTTTGCGCCTTGCATCCCATGGGAACGATTACCGAAAAAATGAAAGGTGAGAATTTGGCTGAAATGTATGACATTTCGCAATCTGGAACATTTTGTTTTACGGATGATTTAGTTCCCGTTAATTCTGGAATCATGTACCGCGCTTTGTTGTATTCTAAAAACTTTGGTGGCAAAATCATTGCATTCTCACGAGATGCTTCCTTGGCAAATCACGGGCAAGTAAACGAAGGCGAAGCCTCCACTAAAACAGGGTTGAAAGCAGATCCATCCGTTGCTGAAATCATTCAACTGGAACGCAACATTCGTTTGGCAGAATACACCGAAGGAAATTTGCACTTAACGGGAATTTCGTGTGCAGCATCCGTTGAACTAATTCGCCAAGCAAAGAAAAAAGGATTGAAAATGACAGCAGATGTTCATGCAGAACATTTACTTTTTAACGAAACTAATTTATTGGATTTTGACGTAAATTTCAAATTGATGCCCGTTTTAAGAAGAGAATCGGACAGAATTGCCTTATGGGAAGGTTTGAAAGACGGAACTATTGACCACATTGTTTCCGACCACCGTCCGTTTGACGCGGAAGAAAAAGACGTCGAGTTTGATTTTGCATCCTTTGGAAACATTACCCTTCAAAGTTTGTTTGGGTCGTTGCAACTTGCAAAAGAATTTGATCTACAATTAGTGATTGATGTTTTATCAATCAAAAATAGAGCGTTTTTAAATTTAGATACCCGCAAAATTGAAGTGGGAACCAAAGCTGATTTAACCTTCTTCTCTCCTACGCAGGAGTGGATTTTTGAGTCAACGGATGTTTTATCTTCCACGCGCAATTCTCCATTTATAGGTAAAAAATTGACTGGGATGCCGAAAGGAATTATGTGCAACGGAAAATTGGCTCTCAAAGAATAATTTTGATTCAAATTCAAATAACCAAGAATTTCTCGTATTTATTCAGATTTTAAGTTAATTTAGCTTTTTTAAATCAACCCATAACAATGTCTAAAAAGACGTACTTTTTAAAACAATTTTGGCAAGAAAAAAAGATGGTCGGATCTATGATTCCGAGTTCAAGATATTTGGCAAAAAAAATGCTTCAAAATGTCAACTTCAAAAAGGCGCGCATTCTGGTTGAATTGGGTCCAGGAACCGGAATTTTCACCCGTAAGATTTTGGAGCAAATGCACGAAGACGCTAAATTATTTGTTTTTGAATTGAACAATCAATTTTTTCAACGTTTACAAGAAGAAATTACAGACGACCGTTTGGTGTTAATTCACGACAGTGCGGAACACATTCAGAAATACTTGAACGAAGCAGGCTTGTTACACGCAGATTATGTAATATCCTCTTTGCCCTTGACGAATTTCCCCAATAAATTGAAAAAAACCATTCTCAAGGCAGCGCATCATAGTTTGAAAAATGAAGGTCAGTTCATTCAATTTCAATATTCTTTGAATTCAAAAAAGTTTTTAGAAGCGCAGTTTGATGAAACAAACATTGCATTTACCCCGCTCAACTTCCCGCCAGCGTTTATTTATACGTGTACGAAAAACAAACATTAAAAACTTTCTTTTCCGATGTAAGTTACAATCAAGTCCACTTCCTTGTTGTAGTCATCTTGCAAATCTTCGTCTAACGCTCCAATGACTTTTTCAATCCGAACAAACTGACGTTTCAGTATATTGATCATCACTGGATGTCGATGGAAATCGACAGGAACTTTCATCATCTTGAGGCAAAAGTGAATTAACAATTCAATTTCAGTTTGTTTTACGTCTGAATATTTGATGTTTTTCTTTAAAACACGTGCAATTTTCTGCAATTGCTTTTTCAATAAATTGGGCTTGTAAACGCTTAAATTGTCGAATTGATCATCCAAATCGGATTTGATTTTTTCAATGTAATTGGATTCAAAATCAGCTTCAAACAAGAGGTAATTGAGTAGTTCTTTGTTCTCTTTGCTGTATTTTGCCAACCTCGTCAATGCTTCAATCAATTCAGATTGAGGAAGGTTAGACATTTCTTTCTTGATTACACTTAGGCTTGGAATTTTCATCTTAGAACAAAGATATCAATTTACTCTTTCATCGTAGGCACTAATTCAAACCCAAGTGATCTCAAATCAGCTAGTAAAAACGCATAATCGACGGAGTCTGTAATTCCAAATATCGTTAATTGAATGCGATTTTCTAGCACTTTCAACTCTCTCAGATGACCGAGACGAAGCAACCAATCACCAACATTGCCTGGTAATGTTGTTTGGTTAATTTCCACTTTCAAAATCAGTTCTGCTTCCACCTCTTGCCTTGATTTTGTTTTTACAACCAAGGTATCTACATCGTCTCTAAATCCATAAATGGATGGTAAATTTTCTGCATCGTAAATCAATGACTTCACCCGTTTGTCTTTCGAATCGTAATAAAAATCTCCTTTTTGGTTGTATCGTTTTAACACATCAATGGGGAAATTTTCATGCTGTTTTTTAGAAATGAATTGAATTTTCAGCTTCGAATTAGTTACATTTACTCGTTTCTTATCGATGTATTCTTTTTCTTCTTTGATTTTTTTTAAGACAACCTGATCCAATTCTTTTTCACTCAACGTTTGATTTTCAAGTAGGTTAATTGGTTCCAAGATGGTCTCTCCTTTTTCAGCCAACAAGGCACGTGCTTCTTGAATGCTAATGCGTTTTCCTTGATAATACGCAGTGATATACGCATCTGAAATTCCCAACAAAATTGCTTCCTCTCTTTTTGGTTTAGCAGCCAAAACATTATGGAAAATTCCCGTTGAATAGCGTACCTGTCCGTTGTCTAAACGTTGCGTAATCAGCGGTTGAATATTCTGTAGTTGACTTGCGGGAACAGGTTTGTTATACACGCCGATTTGAACTGTAAAAAACAATCCCAACCGCGTTTCTACCGCATCAGCAACAGCAGCTCCTGGTGCTTTGTTATATGCAGCTAACTTCTCATCTTCAGCATTTAGTTCCGTTTTCGTTATTTGTTTGGAAACGGTTTTATCAATTGGATTCTCAGTTTTAACTTTTGGTTTGTTTTCAATTTTAGTTTTTGGGAATTCTATTTCTGTTGTGTTCTCATCGGTTGTAACCAATTGCTTCTCTTCTTTGGTTTCGTTTGTTTGCTCATCATGAGCGGCAATTTTCTCTTCTTTCTTGAACTCATTTTCTTTAATTTCCATCTGGTTTTCACCTTGGGCAACACACAAGCCAGCGACTTCTAATCGTTTTGCTTCAAACATGGTAATTCTTTCACCATCACAATAAGCAACTGGAAATGCATCTTTATATCCCAGTTTTCGAACTTTCTCCAAAGCATCTAACACGGTCACACTTTTGTTAAAATTTCCAACCATGTAACGGGTTATTCCATTGTTTAATTTTTCTCCAGAAATCGGTGTGAATTCACTAAACAACGATTCGTTAATTGGTTTTGAAAAAGCGCCAACTTGTATTCTATAAATAAGTCCAGTTGGTTTTTCTTCGATTAACACCATTGATTTTCGTTGTGTTTGAGTCGATAAAATTTGAAATTGGACCATTTCTAGGTTTCTTGTTTCCCGTTTTGTTATGGGGGCAATTCCGCGAATCAATAAATTTTTAACCCAATCTTGGTTTGATATTTTTTGAATATTTTCATCAAAAGAAACTTGCGCATTGCTTCGCTTTTCTTGTAAATCCGAAAGCTTATTATACCAAGTATTGATTTCGATTAATTTTTCATCCAGTCTTGTTTTTGAGGAAGCATCTTGGTTTTTTTGAGCCACTGACATTGCCAATTCAAGGTCATTTTGAATGAATTCTATCTTTGATTTGGTCGCTTTAATTTGTGCATTTAAAGCAACTATTTTTTCATACTCTTCATGAATCAATTTGTAATCAGCACCTTGTGCGGTTTGAATTTCTTCGTCTGTAGTAATGGGTTGTTTCAATGCTTCCGTAGAATTAAGGACCTCCAAAGCAAAAGCTTTCCTTTCGTTTATTTCATTTTCAATTGCCAACAAAGCTATTTCTGTAAAATGGAATAAGGATTTATTTTGTTCTAATAATTCATTTAATTCTTTTGTTTTACGCTTATTTGCCTTTGGAATTTCATTTTCTATTTGAGTGATTTTCGAAGTCAATTCCCCAATTTCAATGCTGTATCGTCGAAGTTTGGTTTCTAATTGAGAAGTGGATTCCAATTGAAGTACCTTTAGATTATGAGTATTTGAAGTCGATTCGACCATGTGTTCATAACCTTGAGCTATTTCAATTTCAGTGATTTTTTCTTGAGAAATCAGTTGTTCTTGCTCTATTTTGGAAAGTGTTTTCTGTTTTGTAACCTCCTCTTTCAGTTTCGAAATCTGAGAAATTTCAGCAAGAATGTTTTCATTCGCTCGCTCGATATCTGCTAACTGAAGCTTTTGAAATGCTGTTGCCTCTGACTTTAAGTGTGAAATCGCCAATTGATTTTCCCGATTTCTTTTTTCAATGGACTGAATTGATTCTGAACTGCTTTTCTCCTCATTTACAACCTGTGGATGCTGCTTTTTAATAGTTATTTCCGTTTCGGCGGTGAGATTTTCATCCACTTTACCCGTTTCATTGGTAAGTTCTGAAATCGGGGTAATTTCTTGTATTTCTTTCGGTTGAACTTGTTCTGTTACATTGGTTTCTTCGCTTTTTACTTTCTTGTTTACTTCTTCTTTATTCACTTGTTTGTCAACCCATTTGTCTTCCTCCTTGCTAGCTAATGTGCTATTGCGTTCGTTGTTAACAATAGGTTCGTTTTCAGCAAGAACTTCATTTGATTTAATTTCCGCTGATTTTGTCGGGTTTGCTAACGAGTCGTTAACCTGTGCGTTTTGTGTGTTTGTTACAGTTAAATTTTCAGGATTTTTGGCAAGCAACTCTTCCTTCACTTCAGTTTCATTGGCATTTTTTTCCGCTGATTGGATGCTTGACAAATCTTTCGAAATTACAATAAGTTTTGCTTCAACTGATTCCAACTCCTGAATTATCCAATCCAAATCAGTGCTCAAATCCGATGAAGTATTTTCTTTCATTCGCGTTCTTAAATCACTTAAATTGATTTCTAAAGCATCCAAATATTTGGAAATGATTTGCTGTTGTTTGGTTAATTCTTCTGCGGTTTTATAATCTTGCGATAGAATCTCAGCATGTTCACCCAACAACTCTTCTCTAAATTTAGATTCTTTTGCAATGTATTCACTCGAACTATTCATTTCATTTTGAACGGTAATTTCCGATTGAATTGCTTCCACTCTATTTTTAGATTCATCAATGAGCAATTTAATCACTTGGTTTTCTGCCAATAACTCAACATTGGTTGACAGATTGGCAATTGCTTGATTGTTGGTTAAGCGTTCAGTTAACTTGAGCTGAACTTGTTGTTCTCTTTCAATGAAGTCTAAAGATTTGTTATCGCTTTTTGAATTTTGGATTTTCTGAATGTCTTTCTGATAATTTGAATCTATTTTTGAGAGGAGTTTTTTGGAATCAACCTGAGAAATCTCATTGGAAATGAGGTTTTGAACTTGCTCAGCCACGCGATTTTCAGAGGCTTGCTTTTCTTGAACTAACAACTTGTGCTTTTCTTCAAAATTTGAATTGGAAGCATTTTCGTTGATTGATTTTTGAATTTCCTGAATTTCTTTATTTAAACTTTCTTGCAATTCAATTTCTAATTTCAGAACCGCTTCGCCTTTTTCCTTAGTCTTAAGTTCTTGGTTTGCTTCTATTTTGGCAAGATTTTCTTGGTGATTAGAAATGATTTGGTTTTCCTTTTTCTCCGCTTGTTCTGAATCTTTCTCCCAGGAAGCTGATTCTATTGAATTTTCTAAACCCTCATGGAATGCGACTTCTGTTTCAAGATCTTCAACCGACTGGGTATCTTTCTTCTCAAGCTGTGCTTTGGCAATTTCAGAAATTATTGCATCCATTTTTTCACGCTGTTGCGCTACGTATGATTTCAAAGTTCTGAAATTTGGATTATCCGCTGATTTTAGTTCTGACAGGACATTTGTAATTGACAACTTTTTATCAGAAATTACCTGTTTATTGATGTTTTGAGCAAGTGATAATTGCGTGTTTTTACGGGCTATTTGTTGTTTTAAAAGATTGTTTTTTTCTTCCAGCTTATCTACTTCATTCTGAATCAACCCTATTTCGTTCATTTTTGCATCCACTTGGAGTTTTATTTCTGCTTGTTTTTTACCTTTGGCTTTCGCTTGGGCAGTTTCTAAATTTGAAAGATCTTGCTTGAGTGTTTTCAAATTACGCTCGTAAGAAGCAATCATGGCTGCGTTTTTGGTTTCCTGTTCTGTTAATGAACCAATTTCAGCTTGAATTGAATTCTTCTTCAAATCCTTAACTTGTGATTGAACTTGTTGAATTAAAGCAACATTATTTGAAATGACGTTGAAAACATCCGACTCATTTTCATTCTTTGCTTTCATTAAATTGGCATCAAATGTTTTCAATGTTTGAGAAGAAATCAACAAGTTTGCAGTTAAATTTTCAATGGAATCAGCAAAAAGCAATAATTCTTTATTCGATATATCCAATTGATTGATTCGATCAATGTCTTTTGCAGCCTGATCAAGCAAATCTTTTTTTTCTGCATCTTCCACCAAGCCGTGCGTTTTAGCAACCGTATTTTTCACTTTTTGTTGGAGGGTTGTTATTTTTTGATTATTTTCTGTAATTACTTGGAAAGCTTGTTGTTGGAGTTTTTCGTTTTTGGTTAATTCTTTCTTTTGAAAATCAATCAACTCTTGAACTTGGTCAGAAACTTCAAGCAGGGATCTTTTTCCCATACCCAATTGTTTTAAAACAGTTTCTACTTCCAGTGAATTTTCAACAGCCGTTGCGGTAAGAATTTCCGAATTTGGATTTAATTCAGATTTTGATTTCATGACTTCTGCCAAGAGTTCAGTGTTATTAGAAACATCTTGTTTCACCAGTTGAATTATCTCGATCTTTTCTTGGGAATCTTTTTCAGTGTGAATCATTTGCTGATTGAAAATGCTCAATTGTTCATCCGCATAAATGGTTACAATTTCTGTAAATGGTTTAAGGGTACCGAAAACCTGAATTTTGTATTCATACTTTCCATTTTTGGGAAAAGTAATCAAATATTCACCTAAATCATCCGTGTAATAAGTGCCAATTATCTTTTTGGAAATAAGCTCTTTTACTTCAATCGTTACTTTTTTATTCTCAGGATTGATGATTGAATTAAAATTACCTTTTACAGCAGCTATTGGGGCAGGAACTCTTTCTTGTTTTACTTTGTAAACATCCAACTTCCCATCTTTGCTCTGGCGTGAAGAAGCAAACCAAGCAAAATCTCCTGAATCATCCAGCAGGTATAGCAAATCATTGTCGGTAGAAGAAATGGCAAAATCTAAATTTTCAGGTTTTCCAAACGTGTTTGTTTCCGAATTGTATTTGGATTTAAAAATATCATATCCGCCCATGCTATTGTGTCCTTTGGAGCTGAAATATAAAATTCCATTTTTAACATCCATGAAAGGATAATCTTCGTCAAATTCTGAATTGACTTCTCCGGAAACTAAAACAGGTTTAGACCAAGATCCATCTGAATTTTTATCTTTATAATAGATGTTTTTTCCACCAGTTTCGGAATCCCCATAGCTTCCAAAAAACACTCGACTTGCATTGGGAGGAAAATAGATCAAGGGTCGATGCGATTTTTTTTTGTCGATTTTACTTTGATCTGCATCAGAAACAACTATGTCACCACCAATTTCAGATAAATTATATGCGCTGTAAAAGAACGAAGCCAACGTGGATTTTTTTTCAAAAACGACAATCTCCGAAATGTTTTTTAATAACTTTTTTCCATTTTCACAAGATGCTATTTGGCGTTCAACTTCCCATGACTTCTTAATTTTAGCTTTTGAATGATACTTTTCATAAAAAGAAATTGCTTTATCAAATTGATAATTCAGGTGGAAGGCTTTGCCCATGAAATAGTAAGCATCTGGGTTAACTTCTTCATTAGCAGTCGCAAATTCTAGGTATTTGATTGCGCTCTTTCTATCGATAGAATTAAATAACAAACATGCACCGTATCTAAAATTGTATTCTGGACTTCGAGGTTTCAACGCAAGTAACTGTAAATAGATGGGCGTAGCAGACACAAAATCCTCATTATCAAACAATTTAAGCCCTTCTGTATTTAAAACCTGTTCTGAATCTTGAGCATAAGAAATTTGAGCCTCAAAAAAAGAGAATAGAAAAATCAAGATATATAAACCTTTATACACTAGGTCATTAGGTTTTTACTATTGTTTCCAAGATGAATAGTATTATGGTTATTTTTTCAAGAGGTTCATTTTGTTTTCCTCCTTTTTTATAATCCTTATGATGTTTTTTTTGTGTGTTATGATAACGATTGCTCCCAAAATTACAGAAAATAATCGAAGCCAAAAAGAATCTACCTCAAAAACAAAGTTTATTAACACGGGGAACATGAATGCACCAACGATCGCCCCCAACGATACGTATTTAGAAAGCAGGAAAACCACGAAGAAGAAAAGAAAACAAATAAGTGCCGCAGGCGGGTGCAAACCAATAATTACACCCAATGAAGTGGCTACCCCTTTTCCTCCATCAAAATTTGCAAATACTGGGAAAACATGCCCAACAACTGCTAAGATTGCGGTTAAAATTTGAATCAAAACCAAGCGCTCATTTTCAATGCTTGTTCCAAGTACAAAATAAGGAAGTAAAACTGCAATTGAACCTTTAACCACATCGATCAGCAAAACAATGATTCCCGGTTTTTTTCCCAATACCCTGAACGTATTTGTTGCACCTGCATTAAAACTACCGTGTTTTCGAACATCGATGTTGTAATAAACTTTTCCAATCCAAACCGCTGTTGGGATAGAACCTAAAATATAAGCTATTAAACCAAAAATAATAAAATCCATCTTCTTACATTACTCAAATAATTGCTTAAAGATACTCATCAAACCGCTATTTGTAGAAATTTCATATTTAAAGTTTTTGGATTTTCGTTTGTCTTCCTTCATTTCGTTGATTGCATTGTTTAAATCTGCATCTCCAGTATAGATGTTTAAAAGTCCATCAGACTTCGTCATTCCATAATCTAAGAAATAATCGACTCCTCCTGGAACACTCATGAATAAACTCAATTTATCTCCACTCACGTTTTCTGAATAGGTTTGCTTGAAAAATGCTTTCGTTGGAATTTGCTTGAAAACTGGCATCCCAAAAACATTTACCACGGAAGCAAAATCGGTTGAAGTAATTAACCCGTTCGTTTGATTTTGATGATAGGATTTCAATCGAAGTCCTGTGATTACAATGCTCTGCTCAAATTCTTTGGGGAGTCTTTTTACTTCTCCTTTTTGAACAAACTCATTTTTAATACTTTCAGCTGTTTTTTGATCCTTCCACGCTGTAATTGCTTGATTCAAAGTAGATGTGTTGTAATCTAAAGATTTTATGCCTTCAGTAGCGTTCATCTGATTGGCAATTTTTTCAAAAGCAGATTCATTCACAGGGAAATTAAATCGTGCAGTCAAATTCAAACTGGTCACCCCATCTGCTTGATTGTAATTAGCAACTCCAATCGCATCCACGGTTACTGCTCCGTAGTTCATTCCTAAATCAATGGCACCTTCACCATTCATGGAACAACTTTCGGTATGCAAAGCAATAAAGTTTCCTTTCTCATTGCGGTCAGCTAATTTTTCCGCAGAAGCAATTTGATATTCTTTTGCACCCTCATTGTATTGAAGCAAACCACTGGCGGTGATTAAAATAGGATCATTTGCATTGTCCAATTTAGACAAGAAGGTTGGATACAATTTTACGCTATCCGTATCTCTAGAATCTCTCCACACAATTCCTGCGGAAATCGGAATGCCTTCTAAGGTTTTCATGTTATTAGGAACTGGAATCTGAATGTTCTTTGGATCAATTTGAGAACTAAATGCCATCCAGTTTCTAGGAAATTTATCACAATTGTGGTTAATTCTAGTGGCACCTGTAAAAGTAATTGTTGGGTTGGCGGCTTGAATGTTCACCTCACCATAATAATCAAATTGTTTGCTCAACTTAAAACCGTCTTCCGCTGCAATTTTACCCGAGGAAATCGTTTGATAAGTATTGTCCAATCCAATCTTATCCATTTTAATGATGTACTTTACACTATCAGCTCCATAATACGGATAATCTCCTAAAGAAGTGTATGCTCTTCTTGCTGTAATAACTGTATTTGCATTGATGTATGTATGGTATTTGGTAATGTAATTTGCAACAATTTTGGAATTCACCAACGGTTCCATCTCCGCTTTTTTCAAAATCGTTATTTTCATTTCTTCGGGATAAATCCGCGCATCTGCAACATCAATGTAGGCTACACTTGAACAATAAATAGCGCGTTCTTTCATGTTAAAAGATGCTTTTGCCGATCTAAATTGCAAAGAATCTTGTTTGGGGTGAATCGAAAAGAAATTAGGTTTACTTAAATCCAAGCCCGCATCAATGTCCACGTTACTTCTTGTGGTATTTTCCATTTCAACCAACTCTGAATCCATCAGCCAAGTAAATTTATCCATTCTACAAACGTATTGATTGACAGGGAACTCTACTTTGGATTCGCCGTTATTGGAATTAAAAACTCCTTTTCGATCACTAAAAGAAACATGTGCTCTTACGTTTTCAGTTTTAAAAGAAAGTGGATCTTCGCCTTCCTCTTGGTATTTGTTTCTTAGGTTAAAAATCGCAGTGTCTGCATTTGCTTCCCACCGTTGGAATTTAAAATTATCAGAACGAAGATTGGCTTCTTTCAAATTCATAATCCCATTTCCAGATACTCCTTTAGGGCTAACAACCGCTGTTCCATTCAATTTCCCTTCATTTTTAAAAAACGACAACAAGGTTTCTGTTGAACTCGCTTTCAAGACATTTCCTTTGGGAATGTATGTAATGTAAGCATTTTTAGATTCAATATCTGGAAACTGAACTCCCGTTTCAACTGGTTTGTTGACAAATTCAGCATAACCAACTGTTGAGTCAGGCAAGAACGTAAACGCTTTGGAAATGGAAGTAGATTGTATGAAATCAATTTTACCTTCTCCTTGTAAACCATTGTTAGAAAGAACTATTTTATTTTCATATTTGGCTTTCGTGGAGTAAAAATCAAATCCTCCAGTTGGCGCAACTCTAGAGAATCCAAGGGAATAATCTCCCATGATTCTCAGCTCTTCTTTAAATTTAGGGAAAATCCCTGCTGAAACCAATTCACCACTTAATCTAAAATGACTTTCTTTAAATGTCGCTAAGCTGTCAATGGTAAACGGCGCAACAACGAAATAAAACCGTGAACTATCATAAGCACCGCGGTAAATCGCTGGATCATCGTAAAACACTTTGGATTGATTTGCGACAATCATTTTAGGGTAATCGGATATCTTTTTGTTATTTCCAGAACGGTTATTCGGCGCATCTACCAGAATTTCTCCAACAACATCAGACAAAGAACTTCTCAAAGAAATGTTATCAACTCCATCTTTAGCAGCTAAAGGACGAACTCTGAAAATACTTTTTTCTGTTTGAATCAAATTGATTTTGTTGTTTGCGTAATCGTAATTCGCGACCGTGGTTTTCATTTCTAATTTTCCAGCGTTTAGCCAACCTTTGAACTGGAAATTACGGTTTTTATGGATGGTTATTTGATTGCCTTCCGGAAAAACTGCCGTGTTTTGATAATCTGAAATCATTACGCGATCTACTGCTCCTAACTCAATGTTTAAGGTTTTTAAATCGATGCTTCCAAAGTCTTTCATTTGGCTACGAGCGGTATTAATGGCTCTAAACATCGAATCTCTTATCTGTAAGGTTTTGTTTTTACTGATTTCCTCTTTCGTGATATTTGCAGGCAAAGATTTTAACCTCAAATCGGAAATAAAACTTAAATTATCAAAATCTTCCTTCCCTGATTTGGCTGCAATAAATTTCTTCGTTTTATCATTTATGGTCACCATTTTAGTTTCCGTATCATACGAAATAAAGCCCAATCCACTCAATTGGAACATGAGGGTTTTAGCTTGATCAACGGTTTTCCCTAAAGCAGTGGCAAACCTTCCTTCGGTGATGACATATTCATCGTATTTATAACAATAATTATAGATCGCAACCAAGGGGTGAACCGTTTCTAATCCTTGCAATTGATCGTATAAACGCGCATCGTAGAAATTTTTAGATTCCAAACGGGTCACACGCACTTCCTTTCCGACCTCAATCCCGTAAGTCAAGTGAATTTGGGAATCTTCTTTGGTCCAAGAAAGTTTGGGCACATACATGTCAAGTGCGTGGTAAGTATTTGAAAATGGGGATTGAGAAATCCCTGTTTTACCTCGTGTGAATTCAGCCGTTTTGTTTTCAATAAAATAAGAAAATTCAATGCCAGGATGATAGATCGAATCTTTGGGTGCGAGGTAAATGGTTGCTTGAGATAAAGGAACTGAAATTTTAGTTGGACTCACGACCACCAGTTGCGCCTTTACTTTAATGAATTCTTTTCCCTCTTTTTGAATGCTTAAACTTGCAGGTTCACTGATGGATCCAACACCGATAAAATCTGGTCCTTTCAACGAAAACCCACCTGAATAATTAATTCCTTCCGTGATGTTTTGAATGTTTAATTTGCGTTCAAACGAGATAAATTGTGGGTAAATTCTATCTTCTTCTCGGTTGACACTAAACGCCCTATCGTTTAACTGTCCTAAAATCGGCTTGGTAAAATAAGGAGTTGTTAACGTAACGGTATCCACTTTAAAATTGGGTGAACGCATGTTGACCGTATAAGCATTCAATTTGGCAGTTGTTTTTTCCTTGTCCAATCCAACTTTCTGCCAATTCACGTTTCCTCCTTTTCCGACCCAGTCCTTTCCAGTAGGAAAATAGGTTCCTGCTGCGTTATAAACGACAATGCTATCAATGTATTCTTTGGAATTTCGTCCTTTTTCTACTACACAAAGCAACCTTCCACCCTCAAATTGAATGGATGGCTGATCGGTATAGTTAAACGTGTAATTTCCACCTTGATAGAGCCAACTAAAATTAGCCGATTTTGAGAGAATGCTTTCAGAGAAGAAACTGGCTGAAAATTCGATGAAATCTTTGAATTTGTTGACATTTCTACCATCTAGCATTTTATCGACCGAAATGTGCCATGAATTGAAAGACTCCATGGATTGCTTGTTGGCAACAAAAGAATAAACACTGAAAACGTAATCGTATATTTCTGGATAAAATTTGATCCTTTTTGACTCCATCAAATTTGCAGTTTCAATCATTTTGGTAAAATGTGCTTCTGAAAAATCTTTTCCTACCAACAATGCAGGTGTCAACTTATTTTTAATGAAATCCATGTTTTCGTTGGTTGCCGAAACGCTAATTAACTTTGGGAAATCTTTCAGAAATTTTTCGCGGTTATTTGGAAAAGATTGTCCGAAGGAAGTAAGTGCTATTAAAAGAAATCCAAAAGCCAAAAGCACGTTTTTCATTTTTGATTGATTTGTTGAAGAAAAAATATTTTTCATAATGCTTGATTTACGATTGTTTAACAAAGCATAGAGCTGCCCATGTTTCCTTGTTTAAGGTTTGTTCGTGTTTTAAATTTAACGTTTTGCCGAGCTTGATTAACTCTTCTGCGTCGGTTTCAAAAAAGCCACTTAAATAAATTTTACCTCCAGAAATTAAGGCTTCAGAATAGGTTCTCAAGTGACTTTTTAAGATGTTTTTATTGATATTGGCTAAGATTAAATCAAATTTTTGACCCACAATTAGATCCACATCTCCGCAAACTGCGGTTATTTTAGTGCAATTATTTCGAAGCGCATTTTCTTTGGTGTTTTCAACAGACCAATCTTCAATGTCAATTGCTAAAATCTCTTTTGCACCCAATTTTTCGGCTAAAATTGCCAAAACCCCTGTTCCTGTTCCCATGTCCAACACTTTTGCGGGCATTTCTTCTAAGTCCAACAACGATTTTGACATCATCCAAGTTGTTTGATGATGTCCTGTTCCAAAGGACATTTGAGGTTGAATTTCAACGATCAAGCCTTTCACATCCTCTTTGGAATGAAAAGGTGCTAAAATGGTCATTCTTCCATCCACGTCAACGGGTTGGAAATCTGCTTCCCACAAAGCATTCCAGTTTTGTTGGGGAATAATTTTTTCCCAGTATTCAATTTTCACGTCATCAACCTCACCAGAAAGCAAGGATTCTTTTACAACATGCTTCATGTTCAAATCCGCTACTTGTCCATAAGCTAAGATGCCTGAATCCGTATCTACAAAACTTTCAAACCCCAATTCGGCTAATTGAGCAACTAAAATTTCTGCCCAAGGTTCTCTTGGAATTAAATTGACGGTGAGTTCCAAATAATCCATTAAAAAGAATTTGCAATCGTTACAAAATCTGTTGCTTTCAGCGCAGCGCCTCCGATCAGTCCACCATCCACGTTGGGACAAGCAAATAACTCTTGTGCGTTGGATGCGTTACAACTTCCGCCGTATAAAATGGAGATTTTAGTTGCAACATCCGCATTGTATTTCGACGCAATCATTTGGCGAATCGCTGCATGCATGTCTTCTGCTTGAGCCGAAGAAGCGGTTTTACCCGTCCCAATGGCCCAAATGGGCTCGTAAGCGATTACCACTTTTTCCAACATGGAAATGGGCAAATGAAATAAACTCTCTTCCAATTGTTTTAAAACGAAATCATCTTGAGCTTCTTGCTCGCGAATGGAAAGGGGTTCACCACAACAAAAAATCACTTTTAACCCGTGTGCCAAAGCTGCATCCACTTTGTCTTTCAAAAAGTCGGAATTTTCATTGAAATACATTCTTCTTTCAGAATGCCCCACCAACACATAAGTCGCACCTGCATCTTGAATTTGAGTTACGGAGTTCTCGCCCGTAAAAGCACCTTTTTCAGCAGGGTGAAAGTTTTGCGCTCCCAGCGCGCACTTCGACTTAATTTCATCCAAAGCATTTATGTAAACCGCAGGAGGAAAAACAATCAACTCTACACCCTCCGCTTGAGTTCCTTTATTTATGGCATTCAGGAGTTCAATTGATTCTGATTTTGATAAATTCATTTTCCAATTTCCTGCAACAATTTTTTGTCTCATTTTATTTATTTAAAACATGTTTTTCAATCCAACTAAATTTTGGTAAAAGTCGGTGCGGATATTTCCCTTTCACAACCCCCTCTTGAAGAATCATCAAAGTCGGATTTGACCTTGAAACGATCTTCATTTCAATGAAATCAATGGTAAATACAGGAATATAAAAATTGTATTTCTTTCTCCACGCATCAATATCAGTTCGGGAACCTGCGCAAACCATTACGAAAGGAATACCTCTCTTTTTTGCTTCTGCATAGTTTTCTTTGATGACTTGGATGTTTGAAAAATCTCCATCATTCAGGTTTTTAGAAAACAAGACAAAAGCAGTTGGAGACTCAATTAAGAAGTCTCGGATACTAATTTCTGAGAGGTTTGGATCCAGTATCTCTACATTTTTTTCAAAACGATATTCAGCAGTATCGTAATCCATCACATTGTATTCAGATTTTGCTACTTCTAAAGGAGTGTTATACGATTTGTCAAATAAAAGTACTCCTTCAATTTTGTGAGAATTCAAGATATCTTGCACGAATTTCATTTCCTTCTCTGGTTCGCCCATATCGTATAAAGAAACCGTTGGATTGAAGGCAGAAGAATCAATTGAAGGTAATTTTCCTCGTTTGATCTCTTTGGATTGCATCGAAATTAACGTGTAATTTGGATCTTCCCAAATTTTACGATCTTGATCCATGTACTGACTTTCTGTCAAGAACTCTTCCTTCCCGGTGGCGTTGTTTTTCATCAAGAATCCAGACTGGAACTCTCCCATTTTGCCATCTAACATTTTTTCCTTTAAGTTGGAACCAACTGCATAAGGCCTGTAATCTTTCATGGGTTCGTACATCATGACATAACCAATCATCAAGGCACTCATCAAGGTAACAATAAAAGCGCTTCCCCAATGATTTCCAAACATTTTCCCGCCAGCTTGCAAGATCCAAAGCGCTGCTAAAATGGCAATCAAACCAAAAATAATTGGAAAGAACCAGCCAAAAACAAACGAGAAGAAACTGATAACAATTAACGAAACGGGAACAATGACGCTGTTTTCTCTTCCCGTGTTTGGTTTAATCCTCCATTGTGCCATGAAAATCCACACCACCAAATAAAGCAACACAAAATCTTTCCAAAGCGTTTCCTTGGGGGTTAATGAACGCCCAACGGATCCTTTCATGGCATCCCCAAAACACCCACAATCCAATACGCATTGCGGTTGTTTCATTTCATCGACCACCAATTTGCCGTCGCTTTTCGATACGATTTTTATTTCTTTGTTTGTTTTAGATTCTTCGAGTTTAAGTTGTGCTATTTCACTCTTAAGTTCATAGGTGTCACGGTCTAAAAATTTGGTATTTCCATCGCAACTTGCCGTGTGCCAAGTTAAGAATGTAAAAAACAACATCATCAGCAGTAGCAACCATGAAACCAATTTGATTTTCCCACCAATCAAAGCCAAAACGCCTAAAACAATTTCAAAAACACAGATGATGATGCTGAAAGTCAAAGCCCATGGAATTAAAAACTCCAATGAGAAATCAGGCATTCCAAAAGCTTCTTTGATGCGAAAAGCCAACGCTCCATCCTCAAAGTATTCTTCCAATTTATAAGCAAATCCACTGGGGTCATTGGCTTTAATCAAACCGGAAACAATGAATAAACTTCCAACCAAAACACGAGAAACAAAGGCCATGAATAGTTTTCCTTTGAAAATAATTACGCCTAATGAACTCAAAACGATTAGTGCAAGCCCAATACCTGCATACACCCATTTCTGGTCTTCAAAACTTTCATGAAAACCCATTGTTATCAAGGTAACGCCAATCAAATTAATTAAAATAAATAGTGCGTTAAAAAAGAACGATTGTCCTTCTAAAGTATGTGTTTTTTTCATAATTTAGATTTATCAGTTAAATGAATTAAAGCAAAAACGGAATAGTTGAGCATGTCAAAATAATTGGCATCAATGCCTTCACTGATGATGGTCTCACCTGAGTTATTTTCAATTTGTTTCACCCGGAGAATCTTCATTAAAATCAAATCTGTCAAAGAACTAACGCGCATATCTCTCCAAGCTTCCCCATAGTCGTGGTTTTTTCGTTCCATCAATCCCATGGCTTCTTGCGTGAAATGGTTGTACAATTTCAGCGCTTCTTCCGTCTCCATTTCCATGGGTAAATCCGCACCGTGCTCAAGCTGAATAAGGGCCATCACGCAATAGTTTACAATGGCCACAAATTCGTCTTCAACGTCCTCTCCTACTTGATTTACACCTGTTTCCTGAATTGTACGAATGCGCTGCGCCTTGATAAAAAGTTGATCGGTAAGCGAACTAGGTCGCAAGATGCGCCACGCAGTTCCATAATCTTTCGTTTTCTTTGAAAAAATCTCTCTGCAGACTGAAATCACTTTCGTATATTGTGCCGAAGTTTGTATCATTTTTATAGTATGCCAATAATAAGCGTTGAAGATAGTTATTTTCGTTCAAAAAACAGCATTCGACTAGGGAAAAAATTATTTTCCTTGGAGCAACCCTGCGTGATGGGAATTCTAAATTGCACCCCTGATTCCTTTTATGCAGAGAGCAGAAACGAATCCGTTACAACTATTTTAAAAAAAACAGAAAGACAGCTTGTCGAAGGTGCATCTATCTTAGACATTGGAGGTTATTCTTCTCGTCCGAATGCTGAACACGTTTCGTTGGAACAAGAAATTCAGCGAACTCAAAATGCGATTGTTGCGATTCGGAAAGCATTTCCACAAACCGTCATTAGCATCGATACTTTTCGAAGTGAAGTGGCTCGAATTGCTTTGGAAAGTGGGGCTGACATCATCAACGACATCAGTGGTGGAACTTTGGATCCTGAAATTTGGAAGGTTGCTGCTCATTACCAATGTCCGTACGTCTTAATGCACATGCGAGGCAATCCGAATACCATGCAAACTCAAACCAATTACCTCAATTTATTCCAAGAAATTGCTTTTTATTTTTCAAACAAAATCCATCAATTGCAGCAATTGGGTGTGCACGATGTGATTTTAGATCCAGGTTTTGGGTTTTCGAAGACTGTGGAACAAAACTATGAACTCTTGAATTGCCTACAAGACTTTCATTTCTTGGGAAAACCGATTTTGGTTGGATTTTCCAGAAAATCAATGATTTATCGGAAATTGAATTGCACACCTCAAGAAGCACTTAACGGAACAACCATTCTCAACACCACCGCCATCTTGAAA
The DNA here is from genome assembly GCA_964488745.1 of uncultured Chryseobacterium sp. Classification (GTDB taxonomy): domain Bacteria; phylum Bacteroidota; class Bacteroidia; order Flavobacteriales_D; family Crocinitomicaceae; genus JAQVCM01. The sequence goes on from CAZAVP010000001.1 coordinate 165,904, forward strand.
GGTGCAAAGATACTGCGTGTTCACGATGTGAAAGAAGCCACGGAAGCATGCAAACTACTGAAATAAAGTAATTGATCGCTCGATTGATTCGAAAATTCTAAGGATTTACGAGTATCTGAGCCAAATCTTTCAATTAAATTATTTCTTTTTACAAACCAATACGGTATGGCTGATACCAATGTTATCAACGTCTTCAACGATTTTCAAACCCGCTTCATCAATTAACTTGAGGAAAACTGCACTGTCGTACATTTGACTGTTTCCATTGGCAATGTTGGTAAAATACAAGGAAGTCATTTGCAAACTAAAGGCACCCACTTTAAATTCTTGTCGATCCCAAAACGTTTCCATGATGTAAATTGATCCATTTTCACCTATTGCTTCAACACATCGTTTTAGAATGCTTACAATTTCAGATTCACTAAAACAATCTAAGAATTGACTCATCCAAATTGCATCTGCACCTTTTGGAAACTTGTTGCTTTCATCCAGGATGTTTAGTGGATGGTAAGAAACTCTATCAGCATGTCCACTTGCATCGATGTTGACTTTAGCCAAGCCTAATTGTTGCGGCAAATCCAACATCGTTACTTTCACATCTGGATTTTTCGCCATGGCTTTCAAGGTAAACTTTCCTGTATTGGCACCGATGTCTAGGATTTGTTTCGGATTGTCTTTGAAAATATACTCCATCGCCAAATCAAATGATCCGTCAGAGTAATAATGATCGAAATAAAACCAACTGTCTTTAACTTGCTGAGGCAAAACGGAAAGTCCTTGATAAACAGTATCCCATTCGCCAAAAACTTTTAATCCAGTAGGTTTAGATTCTTTAATACTCTCTTGCAGAGAGAACATGCCTTCGTAACATACATCGTGCGTGAAATCCATGTTTACCCGTGTCATGTCGTCATTTAAAATAAATTGGCCTGTTTTGGTGATTTCATACTTATCCGCTTTTCGGATGACCAAGCCGATTCCTAATCCTGCTTCCAAGAGTACACGAACACCATATTCTTTCAAACCAACTTTTGGGTAAATTTCATTCAACGTAATTCCTTCTTTACCAGCATCTACTAATACTTGAAGTATTCCTAAATCCCGCAAGGCCTTAGAAGCCTGAAATAAAATGGGTGCAAAAGCAATGAATTGAGCGTAGGCAATCGAATCAAAAGCAGACCTTTTGTCTTTCGTAAAAAAGTTTGTCATGGTTAAATTTAATAGTATATTTTTATAGCTGTGTAAAAGTAATATTTTTTTAAAACTTACAAGGTGAAAGATAAAAAAACCTAGAATACTTAACGCTTTTGAATACAAGCTCTTAAATTAACCCCAGATGAATTCAAATTTGAAATTCAAGGAAAAAGAAAAAAATTAAATCCCTGGAATGGTCATCATGATCTGATTTCCGTGAAAAGCCATTCTTCTGGTTTTTGGCTCATGGAAAAGTCGCTGAAAAAAGGAATGTTCACGAGGCATCATCACCACCAAATCAATTTGATTTGCTTCCACAAAACGGTTGATTCCTTCGGTTACATCATCGTTCTCTTCCAAGTGAAAAGAATAGGAAACATCCGTCAATGCAGCGTGGTAATTAATGGTATCTATGCTGTCAACCGTTCGAGTTTTACTATTATTAGGAACAACTCTTAAGAAACAAATGTGTGGTTTAAACACATCCACTATCAGGTTGAGCCGTTGTTCTACCAAAGGATTCATTTCCATCGCTTCATCATAAGCCAACGCAATTTTTCGAATCATCTTAAAGGTAGAGTCTTCTCTAACGATCAGCACTGGACAGTGTTTGTTTTCCAACAGTGATGTCGTGGTAGAACCTAATATTTTTTCTGTTAAAAAATCAGCTTCTTTCATTCCCATGATCATCAAATCAACCTTTTTTTCGGATAAATAGGCATCAATTTCATCTTTTGGAAATCCTAATTGACAAACTGTTTCAATGGTTAACAAGGGAAAGTCATCCTTTATCTTTCTTTTCAAATCATTCAGGTTTGTTTCACAACTCGTGCGAACTTCGTCCATCGGTATGGCCAAAAGCTCCGCATTGTATGTATTTACAATTGGAAAACTATAGGCATGAAATAAGATCAACGTTGCATTGGAAGTCATCGCTAGTCTAGCGGCATATTCAATTGCAGAATCAGAAGTAGCTGAAAAATCAGTTGGAACAAGTATTCTTTTCATATTAAGTCGTTTAAATTTGAGTTAATCAATTCCTTTGGAAGAACTGCTTCTCTCAAAGTTAAGATAAATTTTGTTTGTTAAATGACAAATTATGTCAATTTGAGTGAAGTTTATCATGATGGATGAGATTTTTGATCTAAAAAAAAACTCTCAGGCGACCCGACTTCGTCGGGTCGAGAGGTGCGGGGAGTTTTGGGTTATATTACAAAGATATGACCTCGATGAGGTCAGGAGTGATTAAAAATCAGATCGATAAATGTCAGGATTTAGGATTTATTACAAAAACATGACCTCTCTTAGACCAGGAGTGATTAAAGATTAGATCGATAAGTTGGGGATTTGGGTTATATTAGAAAAACATGACCTCGATGAGATCGTGAGCAATTAAGAACGGAATAAAATATCGGTATAGATTCATTAAAAATTCATGAGAGATTTTCATAATGGTGTTGAATCCAGCTTGGATTAATCTTGTTAAACATCTCAATTTGGATGAGGTTTATCTTGATGGATGAGATTTTTGATCTAAAAAAAATCAGGCGACCCGACTTCGTCGGGTCGAGAGGTATGGGGAGTTTGGGTTATATTACAAAGATATGACCTCGATGAGGTCAGGAGTGATTAAAGATTAGATTCATTAATGTCAGGATTTAGGATTTATTAGAAAAATATGACCTGAGATCGTGAGCAATTAAGAATGAACAAAATATCCGTATAGCTTATATCAAATATTCTGGGCCAGGAGAGACAACCACTATAATGGAGGACTTTTAAAAAATAATTGAATTGAATTAGCCATTTACTTCCCGAAGTCGAACTAAACAGTGGTTTTAACGTGATCGCACTAATATGAAGTGAAGATTGAATGAACCCGTTGGGTTCAAATGTTTATAATAAACCAGTAATGTAGGAAAATTCATTCCAAATCATACAAATATCTCAGTCAATCTTTTTGCGTTCAGAATTTCTGTAAACTCATAAGTGTTCATTTCTTTGAACATCATTTCTTAATTTTACTCAAAGTATAGTCGTAGAACATAATCTATTTGCGGTTACGCGAAACAACTGGGCAATTCAATAATTGAATTCAAATTGATAAAAACGAAATGAAATCTTTAGCTCGTGATGTCAATTTATTTTTTACGGATTAGGTTGAACAAATCTACTCTTCGATCTTTCAGATTTCTAACTGCTCCGTGATTATGTAATTCTTTTAACAGATCTAAATCTACATCTACAATCAAAATCATCTCCGTATTTGGTGTTGCTTCTGCTTTAATTCCTGTCGTTGGAAACGAAAAATCACACGGTGTAAAAACCATGGATTGAGCGTATTGAATGTCCATGTTGTGAACTTTAGGCAAATTCCCTACGCTTCCAGCAATGGCTACATAACACTCATTTTCAATCGCTCTTGCTTGCGCACAATTCCGCACTCGTGAAAAGCCATTTTGCGTATCTGTTAAAAAGGGTACAAACAAAATTTCCAAACCTTCATCGGCTAATAACCTTCCCAATTCGGGGAACTCGACATCGTAACAAATTAATATGCCAATTTTTCCTGCATCTGTTTCAAAAGTTTGCAATTTATTACCGCCTTTCATTCCCCAAACTTTTACTTCGTCTGGTGTAACGTGCAGTTTCTCATACGATTCAACGCCACCGTCTCTTTTGCATAAATAACCTACATTATACAAAATACCGTCTCTCAATTCTGGCATGCTGCCCGTGATGATGTTGATGTTATACGAAATGGATAACCTGGAGAAAGCTTGTACAATTGTTTCCGTATATTGCGCCAATTCTTTGATGGCATCTGATTCACTTAAATCATTAAAAGCAGCCATCAACGGTGCGTTGAAAAATTCTGGGAAAAGCGCAAAATCACAACGATATCCGCTTAAGGCATCGATGAAATATTCCGCTTGCTGCATCAATTCTTCTAAGGTTTTGTATGGTCGCATTTGCCATTGAACCAATCCGAGTTTCACCACTCTTTTTTCTGCAATCAGTGGTTTATCCACTTTTTCGTAGTAAATGTTATCCCATTCCAACAAAACAGCGTACTCGTTAGAGGCTGCATCTCCTTCCAGATAGCCTTTCAAAACCCGAACGGGATGAAAATCATTGGACATTTGAAAATTCAAAACAGGATCGTGAATCTCTTTGTTTTTTACGCGTTCAATATATTGTCTCGGAGTAATTTGGTCTGCATATTCATGATAATTTGGAATTCTTCCGCCAAACACAATTCGACTCAAATTCAAATTCTCACATAATTCCTTTCGATAATCATAAAGTCTTCTTCCTAAGCGTAAACCTCTAAATTCTGGTAAAACAAAGACATCAATTCCATACAAAACATCGCCATCATCCTTGTGTGTACTGAACGTGTAATTTCCTGTGATTTGCTTGTAGGTATGATTTTTATCAAACTGTTCGCGGGAAACGATAATCGACAAAACGCATCCTGCAATTCGCCCGTTTACCTTGACAGTTACTTGACCTTCTGGGAATTTATCCAGCAAGGTTTTGATTTGATGTTCTTTCCAATGCGCATCTGGCATGGAAGGATACGATGTAATCATCGCTTCCTTCAACTCTTGGTAATCTTTTATGGAAAGTAAACTAATTTCAAGGTTGTGTATCTCGTCAGACATCGTGTTTGTTTTTAGCTAATATTACTTCACTTCTACAATTTCAATGGTAAAAAACAAAATTGAATGCGGCGGTATGTCATCCAACGGATGATCGCCATATCCCAAGTGAGGCGGAACAATGATTTTTGCTTTGCCACCTGCTTTCAAATACATGAATGCTTCTTTCCAGCCTTCAATGAGTTGCGACACCTCAAAAGTCAAAGGTTTTGTGCGATGTCTATTGTCAAAAGGTTCGCCAGATAAGAATTTTCCTTCGTACCTGAAACTTACGACATCCTTGAACTTGATGAATTCACCTGTTCCTTCATTTTCAATCAGATAATATAAGCCCGACTCCGATTTTTCGTATTGATCCGTTCCTTTGGCAATGAATTTCTGAATTTTCTGATCAAAATCTTGTTTGTCTTTTTCAGAATAGGTATTGCCACAAGCGCTTAACCCGATTAAAATTAATGAAAATGCAATGTATGAAAGTAATCTCATGGAATAACTCACTGTTGAAATTGATTTTTACGAATTAAATTTTGACTGGCGTTACTTTATAACCTTCTTTTTCCAAAAGCCGAATCACCCCATTTTCGCCACCTAAATGTCCTGCACCTACTGCGATAAACGCCTTTCCTTGAGCCGCATATTGAACGATTTTCGGAATCCAATTTATATTTCGCTGGTCTAAAAACGCATTTTGTTCTTCCGCCAAAACGCCGCCATCGGAATGTATCATGGTGTAAAGTGAATCAATGTTTTGACGGGCGTAGATTTGTTGCATGGATTTCAATTGTTGCGCACTTTTTTCTTCGTCACGAATTCCTGACATCACCATTTCTGCTTGTTGTTCTTTGGTCAAGTCATCAAAGATCTTCATTTGATCGGCGATTGTTTCCAAGCCTTCCATTTTGATTTTTTTATCGGTCGCAATTTTTTGCAAAGTCATCTCATACGATTCCGTTTTACCCATGAATTGCATTTGTGTAGCTGTTTGAACAACTACGAACGGCTTGAATTTACTGAAACTAGCAGTGAATGTTTTTTCGTCCATTTTCATTTTATCCTGCGCCCATACTAAAATGGTGTCTTTTTGAGCTGGTGTAAAGTAATCGAAAAATGTTCCATCTTTCAAAAGCAAATATTGCATTACTTCCATTTGATCTGGAATGCCGGCAATTTCCATCACCAAAACAGATGATTTCTGCACGATTTTCTCCAAAGAGTTAGGGAAATAAAAGTAATCTTTTTCGATGAGATGCATCGTTCCAAACAAATAAGATGGATGTTTGATTCCATTTCCCTCAATCTTCCACAGTAAAGACGATTGTACTGGAACAGACTCTGGTGCTTTATATAAAAAAGATGTTAGACCAACAAATAAACTGATTAACGTTAACGATGTAAAATATTTTCTTTTCATTATTTAATTTTATACTAATTATTTTATACTAATTTGATTTATAAATCATTGTGTAATAACAACACCTTCTAATTTGTAATTTCCGCTAAGAAATTATCGTCATTTTCATAAACCTTAATTGCTTTCAATCCTGATTTTTTAGCGGCTTGAAAGAGCTTGTCAAAATCAACGTACAACCAGTCAAACCACGGACCTACTTCCTGGTTGTATTTCATTTGAAAGCGAAAATTTCCATAATATTCCGTATTTAAGTCAATCCACAAAGCGCCTTCTTCATCTTCGTATAAATAACGAATATCGGAAGAATCGCAATAAATTTTTCCGCCTGGATTGAGCAAGGATTTTAAATGGGTCAAGGTTTTTTCCAAATTGGAAAGTTGTCCAGCAATTCCAATTCCATTCATCAACATGTAAATGGTGTCAAACTTCTCGTCTTTCAAATCAAACAAATCAATTTGACGGGCTTTTAATCCTTGTGATTTCATGAACGCAACCGCTCCAGCAGAAATGTCTATGGCTTCAACCTCTTTTCCTTCTTTTTGCAAATGCAAAGCGTGAAAACCTGCCCCTGCTCCTACGTCTAAAATTTTACCGCGCGCTTTACTCAAAGCCATTTTTTCCAATGCTGGCATTTCCTCGTAAGAACGAAAAAGCACTTCTAATGGAATGATATCGTCTTCACATATCTCCGAAACAACCACGATATCGGCTGGTTCGTTTGTTTTATGGTAATCCAAAATGGCTACACCAATTGGATCGCCTGTAAAATCTTTCATTGCTCTTTTTTAATAATCGTATTCATTGTATTCCGACATGTCGTCGTCGTCGTAACCGTCTTCAAAATCGAAATCATCGTCATCATCCTCGTCAAACTCATCCGAATCGAACAAATCGTCGTCGTTTTCGCCTGCAACAATGCGAGAATCTTCTGGTGGCGCCATGCCGATAGACAACACAACCAACGGAGCAGCCACATTTTCTTCTTGTCTTCCAATGAGTTCGATCAAGAAAATCCACATTCTCAAAAAATCGTAAACCAAAATTACTTTTTGATCTGCTTTTTCCATGAAATCTCTCAGATTGGCTGCCGACATGACGGTCGCCACTTCGTTGATGGATTCGTCGCCGTAATTCATGTCCATCAAACTAATTTCATGACCTTTATCCCATTCGTCGTTGGAAATGTAGAAGGATGCCATTTGATCTCCTTGAAAGTTGAAAGCGGAAATTATCGCGTTGTAAAGCGATTCAAAATTATCGTCTTCGTTGATGAGAATGTCTCTGAAAACTTCGTTGTTTTTTTCTGTGTCGAGTAAAATTCTGAATTTTAATGCGGCCATGGATATTAATTTTGTTCTAAATTAAAAATTTTCGGGAAACTGAGGTTTATAAATTCATTTGTTTTAACCCTATTTTTTCAGCCGCTTGCAACATGTATTCATACGCAGCGTCGTACTCATTGGGGATTGCACCTTCTAAAATGGCTTCTTTGATCATGGATTTTAGGATTCCAATTTCTGCACAAGGTTTCAAATCAAAGGTTTTCATAATGACTTCTCCAGAGACAGGTGGTTGGAAATTTCGAATGTGATCTTTCGCCTCCACTTCTTTCAATTTCTCGGAAACGATGTCGAAATTTTTCTTATATTTTCTGACTTTGAATTCATTTTTGGAAGTAATATCCGCGTTGCAAAGTGTCATCAAATCTTCGATGTCATCGCCACATTCAGACAGCAACCTGCGAATTGCAGAATCCGTTACGTGTCCTTTCACCAACGCGATTGGGCGCAAATGCAAGCGAACTAATTTTTGCACGTATTTCATGTTGTGATCCAACGGCAATCTCAATTTCTTGAACACTTTTGGAACCATCCGTGCTCCTACTTCTTCGTGTCCGTGAAAGGTGAAACCAACTTTGGGATCGAAGCGTTTGGTGGGCGGTTTGGCGATGTCGTGCATGATGGCAGCCCATCTCAACCATAAATCATCACTGTTTTCTGCTACGTTATCTAATACTTCCAGCGTATGATAGAAATTATCTTTGTGCGATTTTCCATCGATGGTATCAACCCCGTAAAGCGCAACCATTTCAGGAAAAAACTCATGCAACAACTTGGTGGAAAACAACAACTTGAATCCGCGAGAAGGTTCGTTTGCCAAGATGATTTTATTCAATTCGTCGCTGATGCGCTCGCGAGAAATAATTTCCAAACGATGTGCATTTTCTTGAATGGCTTCTAAACTTTTGTATTCGATCGTAAAATTCAATTGCGTAGCAAACCGAATGGCACGCAACATCCGCAACGGATCATCGGAATAGGTCGCTGAAGGTTCTAAAGGCGTGCGAATGATTTTTTTCTCCAAACATTCCAAACCGTCAAAGGGATCAATGAGTTCCCCAAAATTCTCAGAATTTAAACTGATTGCCAAGGCATTGATGGTAAAATCTCTCCGGTTTTGGTCATCGGCCAAGGTGCCAGTTTCTACTTCTGGTTTTCGGGAATCGGATGAATAAGACTCTTTTCGAGCACCTACAAATTCCACTTCCAAATCTTTGTATTTGAATTGCGCTGTGCCATACGTTTTAAAAAGAGAAACCTTTTTTACGCGCAAAATACTGGCACACTTTTCGGCGAAATCCATCCCATCTCCAAGTACTACGATGTCGATGTCTTTGGACGGTCTTTCCAACAACAGATCGCGCACATAACCGCCAATGACGTAGGCTTGCAAGCCATTTTCCTTGCAAACTTGCGCAGCCACTTTAAAAACCGGATGATTGAGGTGATTTGAAAGATTTAATTTTTCCATTGCGGGTGCAAAGATAGGGTTTTTTGATTGAAAATAAGATGGAATTTTTGCCATGCTTGTGGTGAGTATTTACCACGCCTGTGTTTGCCACGGATGCACGGATTTACTTCGTAGCTGCTGCGCGGTATCTGCGATGCTGCCTGCGGCGGTAAAAATGACGTGTACGCTCGAATTACACGGATTACTGTGAGTTGTGTGTTAAATAACCGCAATGAGCGCGGAGTGAAGGCGCAGAGTGCGCAAAGGAAAGGACACAAAGATGTTTACGACAAAGTTTATCTGTCACGCCTGTGCTGAGCATTTGCCACGCTTGTGTTTGCCACGGATGCACGGATTATCTGCGGCGGTGAAAATGACGTGTACGCCCGAATTACACGGATTACTGTGAGTTGTGTGTTAAATAACCGCAATGAGCGCGGAGTGAAGGCGCAGAGTGCGCAAAGGAAAGGACACATCATCCAAAATGCCACGAATCAAAAGTAATTTGAGGGTAAATTAACGAAAGGACACAAAGATGCTTAAGACAAAGTTTAAATGACGTGTATGCCTAAAATTACACGGATTAAAAATTAACGAAGAAATTCAAGAAATGGCACAGCAGGTAGAATGCCAGCATTGATTTGGTGTTCGTACAGGCGAACGTTGTTGGATAATTTAGGTATCTAGAATGATGGATATAGGGATCAGTATTATAAACCTCCTAAAAATTTCGACGAGTTTATTGGTTTTGTGTTTAGAATATCTATATTTGCGATATTTATCTGAAAATGAATCTTTCATCAAATTTATTTTTGATTTAAAGGAGATTAATTTAGAACAGGTATGGTGGATATTTACGCACCACGAGTAGCAACTTTAGCTAATGGGGTAAATCTCATTGTTACAGGCAAGCGTAAGGACGACCGTGTTAACATCCCCTTTCGGACAGAAAGAAAATCCAACTTAAACGATTCTCCGACAAGAACATTTGGAGAATGAAGCAGTTTTACGAAGCTTACAAGGACTTTCCAAAACTCTCAACACTGTTGAGAGAAATTAGTTGGTCGCATAATTTAGCAATATTTTCAAGGTGTAAGACCGCTGAAGAAAGAGAATTTTATATAAAGTTATCCAAACAGGAAAGTTATAGTTTCAGAGAACTAGAAAGACAAATTTCAACCAGCCTTTTTGAGCGGACAATCATTGGAAACACAAAACTCTCGACAGTGTTGAGAGAAAGCAACAAAGACTTAACAAACACTTTTAAAGACAGTTATGTTTTTGAATTTTTGAACTTATCTGAGCCGCATAGCGAGAGCGAATTGCAACGTGGACTTGTAGGACAAATGAAAAGTTTCATCCTCGAACTTGGGAAAGACTTCTTGTTCATAGGAGAAGAATACAAGTTGCAAGTTGGTAACAGCGACTTTTACATTGACCTGCTTTTCTACCACCGTGGACTTCAATGTTTAGTGGCTTTTGAACTTAAAGCCGACAAATTTAAACCTGACCATTTAGGACAACTTGATTTTTACTTGGAAGCATTAGATAGAGACGTTAAAAAACCGAATGAAAATCCGAGTATTGGAGTTTTGCTATGCAAAGACAAAGACAAAGACAGCGAAGTTGTAGAATATGCTTTAAGCAGAAGCCTATCGCCAACAATGATTTCAGAGTATAAAACACAACTGCCTGACAAAAAACTGTTACAACAAAAACTACACGAAATGTTTGACAGTGAAACGGAAGACAAATAAAGACACTACTGCTAAAAAACATTTCTCCAGTAAACCACCAAAGCACTCAAAAAAAGCGTATCCACCAGACCAACTACACCTCCAAAGTTCCAGGAAACAAGTCTTGTAATTTGTTGCAAGGAAAATCAGCGATACATGCTCAGCATTCACCAACTGATTACTTGTTTTTATTTGAAAAAATAAAACTCAAATTGGTAGCAAGCGTTAAAAACAAATCACTAAATTTGACTTGACGAAGGAGGAATTAGGATTTACAACTAATTAACAATCAATGTATAAGATGTGAAATTAGTCAGAATAAATTAAATTACACAATACTGATATGCTTAAATATAATTCATTATCAATAGTACTTACATTAACATTCCAATTGTTTCTGCTATTGTCTTGTTCGCATCAATTATCTAATTCTGATGATAAAAAACTAGTCCAATTTGATGGAGTAAGGTCTAATTCAATACTCTTAAAAAGCAGAAGTCTAGCAGTTTTTCAATTTCAGGAAGAAAATGTAAAAAGCTTAGATATGGAGTTCAATATTTCTAACGATGAAGGGTTGTTATTCAATCTGAGCAATCAAATGGATTTCAATTTTGGTTTTAGAGGATTTGTCTTTGTTAAAAACAAGGACACGATGTATCTTGAAGCTGGTAATGGATTTACCAATAGCCTGTATCGAATTAAAGAATTTAAAAAAGGTTATTTCCATTACACACCTACAACAATACCTACTTCCAGCCGTCAAATCTTAGGAGAATCATTCATTAAAAATAAGAGAATCAAAAATGTACCCATTACTTATGAAAACTATAGAAGTAATTTATCTGGAACTACTCTTGGTAAAACGAATTTTGAAATTGTAGAAGTTAGTGAAAAAGAACTACATGAAGTCCATTATTTTCGGATAGAAGACATAAAAAAGAGAATAGAGAACTTAAGATAATGCGCATAATATTTCTCCGAGCAACCCACCAAAGCACTCAAAAAAAGCGTATCCACCCAAAAAAAGGCAGAACTTCCGTCCTGCCCCATCCATGTATTTCCAGCTAGCTCATCTACTTTTTCACCAAGGGATAAATCAAATTTTCCAAACCATTTACCTTGATTTCTAGCATCTGCTCCAGTTGTTTGCCAATTTTCCCCGGAGGAAAGCCTTTGCCTCGGTACCAAACCAAATACGGTTCAGGAAGTTCGATCAGCAATTTGCCTTTGAACTTTCCGAAATAAATTCGGGTGTTGGCCAATTCTACCAACTCATTTCTGGCATCTTCGATATTCAAAACCTAGTTTTTTGCTGGGATTAATGTCAGCACTTCTAACAAATATTTCCAGAATTTCTGAACGGAAGAAATCTGCACTTTCTCATCAGGTGAATGTGCAGCTCGTATGTTTGGTCCGAAGGAAATCATGTCCATTTTTGGGAAGTGTTTTCCTAAAATTCCACACTCCAATCCTGCGTGACAGGCTTTGATTTGTGGTTCTTCTTGGAAATTTTTTCTGTATAAATCAGCCATGATGTTCAAAATCGCTGAATCTGTATTTGGTTTCCAACCTGGATAATCACCACCTTGAACAACTGCAGCGCCCATGTTTTCAAAAGCGGCACGAACGGAGTTTGCTACGTCGTCTTTCGTACTTTCTACACTGGAACGTTGTAAAGATTGCGTGGTAAATTCTCCGTCTTTCAAAATTACCCTTGCCAAGCTGGAAGATGTTTCCACCAAATCAGCCATGTCGGGACTCATTCTGAAAACTCCGTTTGGAACTGCGTAAAGCGCGTTTACGATTTTCTTGGTATCTTCTGGACTTGCCACTTTGGCAGGAAGTTCTGTTGTTTTAAATTCAATAACCAATCCTTTTTCAACCGTTTCCAGTTCTGTTTTTAAAACGGAACTGAAAATAGCCAAGTTCGTTTCAAACTGTTTTTTATCCGCTTGCGAAACAACCAAAACCGCTGTTGATTCTCTTGGAATGGCATTTCTCAAACTTCCACCGTCGATGGAATGAACTCGAATATCCATCAAAGATAAAGCATTGTAAATGATTCGATTCATCAATTTGTTCGCGTTCCCACGACCGGTGTTAATGTCCATGCCCGAGTGTCCGCCTAACAAACCTTTGATTTTTACTTCATAAGCAAGGGCATCTTTATCGGCATCGATTTGTTTGTACTGATAAGAAGTATTGGTGTCAATTCCACCCGCACAACCGATGGACAATTCATCGTCGTCTTCGGTGTCCAGGTTCAATAAAATCGTTCCTTCAAAATTGCTTGAGTCGATTTGCATTGCACCAGTCATTCCCGTTTCTTCATCGATGGTAAACATCGCTTCCAGCGCGGGATGTGGAATGTCATTCGAAGCAAAAACCGCCATAATTGCAGCCACGCCAATTCCATTATCAGCGCCCAAAGTTGTTCCGTTTGCTTTTACCCAATCACCGTCAATTAACATGTCGATTCCTTGTGTATTGAAATCAAAAACAGTATCGTTGTTTTTCTGGTGAACCATGTCCAAATGCGATTGCAATACAACCGTCTGACGATTTTCCATTCCAGCAGTAGCCGGTTTTTTGATGACTACGTTTCCGATTCGATCTTGGATGGTTTCCAATCCCAATGATTTTCCGAAATTCATCATGAATTCGATGACTCTTTCTTCTTTTTTAGAAGGTCTTGGAACGGCATTCAAAGCTGCAAAATGATTCCAAAGTGCTTGTGGTTCTAAATTTCTAATTGCCATAATTCTATTTTTAAAATGTTACTTTTCTTTCTTGAAATCAACAATCCGTTCGATGTAAAGATCTTCCACTTTTTGTCGTGCCCAAGGCGTTTTCCGTAAAAAAGTCAAACTCGATTTCACACTTGGATTACTTTTGAAACAGTTGATTGGAATCAAATAACCCAAATTCTCCCAGCCCAACTCTTGTTGTAACTCGGTGACAATTTGTTCCAATTTTATTCCGTGTAAAGGATTGTTAGCCTGCATAATTCTGTGCTTTTACAATTCAATAATTTCTAATTCCGTAAAACGAAAAAAGGAGTGTTTCACCTCCTTTTTTCGCTCTTATTTCATCACGCCCGGGTTATTTTCCGTGACACTGTTTGTATTTTTTACCGCTACCACAAGGGCACGCATCATTTCTGTTGATTTTTGGTTCCGCAATTACCGGTTTTTGTTTCGGTTGTTCTGGCATCGAATTTTGAATCGCTTCTTGATATCCGTCTGCTCCAGAATTACTTTGCGTTGAAGTGCTTGTACTTCTACCTAACTGTGTTTGCTGGTAACTATTTTGAGATGTTACCTCTTTGTTTGTGCTACGAATTTCTTCTTCCAATGCAGGAATGTTCATTTTTACCAAAGTCTCAACTGTTTCCAAGTTCAATCTTCCCAACATCGCCTTAAACAATTCAAAAGACTCTAATTTATAAATAATCAACGGATCTTTTTGTTCGTAAACTGCTTGCTGAACAGAAGTTCTCAAGTCATCCATTTCCCGCAAGTGCTCTTTCCACTCATCGTCAATCAATGCCAAGGTAATATTTCGCTCGTAGGCTTTTGTCAAAGCCTTTCCTTCTGATTTGTATGCTTCTTCCAAGCTTACAACCATTTCCATATCTTTTCTACCGTCCGAAAGTGGGAAAACGATGTTTTTGAAGGTATTTCCAGGAGTTTCCATCACAAATTTCACTTGTGGGAAAGCTCTTTCAGCGATTTTGACATTTTTACGGTTGTAATGTTCTTGAACTGCATCGTAAACTTTAGCAGAAATCGCTGCTTTGTCCATCGTTGCAAATTCTGGTTGTGTAACTGGGGATTCGATTCCCAAAACACGGTACATTTCCAAGGTAAATGCTTCGTAATCGCTTGAGTTTGGATACCCAAAAACAATTGAATCCGCAACATCGTAGAACATGTTTGCGATGTCTAATCCTAAACGGTCGCCGAATAATGCGTTTTTACGTTTTTTGTAAATGGCTTTTCGTTGTAAATTCATTACATCATCATATTCCAACAAACGCTTACGCATTCCGAAGTTATTTTCTTCAACTTTACGTTGCGCTCTTTCGATTGATTTAGAAACCATGGAATGTGTAATCACTTCTCCTTCTTTCAATCCCAGTCGATCCATGATTTTTGCTATTCTCTCAGATCCAAATTTACGCATCAAGTCATCTTCCAACGAAACGAAGAATTGAGATGAACCTGGATCTCCTTGACGACCAGCACGACCTCTTAACTGTCTATCAACGCGTCGAGAATCATGTCTTTCAGTACCTAAAATCGCCAAACCGCCAGCTTCTTTAACTCCCTCTCCTAGCTTGATGTCCGTTCCACGACCCGCCATGTTGGTAGCAATGGTTACAGCACCAGCTTTACCTGCGGATGCCACAATTTCAGCTTCTTTTTGGTGGTATTTTGCATTCAATACTTGGTGATCAATTCCTCTCATTTTAAGCATTCTACTTAAAAACTCTGAAATTTCAACCGTTGTTGTCCCCACTAAAACGGGTCTTCCAGCTTCTACTAATTTTTGAATTTCATCGATTACCGCTGAGAATTTCTCTCTTGCAGAACGGAAAACCATGTCGTTGTCATCTTTTCTAGCAATGGGTCTGTTGGTTGGAATTACAACCACATCCAATTTATAAATGTCCCAAAATTCTTTTGCTTCTGTTTCGGCTGTACCGGTCATACCACATAATTTATGGTACATTCTAAAGTAATTTTGAAGGGTAATGGTTGCGTACGTTTGCGTTGCAGCTTCCACTTCTACGTTCTCTTTTGCTTCAATCGCTTGGTGTAATCCGTCGGAATACCTTCTTCCTTCCATGATACGACCTGTTTGCTCATCAACGATTTTCACTTTACCGTCCATGATCACATATTCCACTTCTTTCTCAAAAAGCGTGTATGCTTTCAACAATTGATTGATGGAGTGAATGCGTTCTGATTTCACACTAAAATCGCGAATGATGGTGTCTTTTTTCTCCAACAATTCATCAGCAGACAAGCTTTGTTTGGATAAGGAAGCGATTTCTGTTCCAATGTCTGGAATGATATAAAAATCACGATCTTCACTTCCTGAAACCAAATCAATTCCTTTTTCAGTTAATTCAATCGTGTTGTTTTTTTCATCAATCACAAAGAAAAGTTCTTTGTCAATCACCTTCATGTGCTTTCCTTGTTCAGCCATGTAGTGATTTTCTGTTTTCTGAAGCAATGCTTTGATACCAGGTTCAGAAAGGAATTTAATCAAAGGCTTGTGCTTTGGCAAACCTCGGTGTGCTCTCAACAAGGCAATTGAACCTTCGTCCATCGCATGTTTCGCTTCTTTTTTATCTTCGATTGCTTCGGCGTGGTTTCCTAACAATTTCTTGGCTTCCACCAATGCCTGGTTAACAAACGCTCTTTGAGCCGCTACCACTCTTTCAATACGCGGTTTCAAGTCGTAAAATTCGTGCTCATCTCCTTTTGGAGTTGGACCAGAAATAATTAAAGGTGTTCGCGCATCGTCAATCAAAACAGAATCGACCTCATCGACAATCGCAAAGTGGTGTTTCTGTTGAACCAAGTCCTCGATGTTACTTGCCATGTTATCGCGCAAGTAATCGAAGCCAAATTCATTGTTAGTTCCAAAAGTAATGTCTGCCAAATAAGCCTTTTTACGTTCAGGAGAATTTGGACGTGTATTATCCAAACATTCTACCGACAATCCGTGAAATTGGTACAAAGGTCCCATCCATTCAGAGTCACGTTTTGCCAAGTAATCATTCACCGTTACTACGTGCACTCCTTTTCCAGAAATGGCATTTAAATATACGGGAAGCGTTGCTACCAACGTTTTACCTTCACCCGTTTGCATCTCTGCGATATTTCCTCTGTGTAAAACTGCTCCACCCATCAACTGAACGTCATAGTGAACCATACTCCATTTGATTGGCGTTCCAGCCGCTGTCCATTCGTTGTGCCAAATTGCTTTATCACCCGAAATGGTAATTCCATCTTTTTTAGTGGACAATTCACGGTCAAAATCCCTTGCTGTAACTTCCAATTGTCCATTTTCAGCCCAACGACGAGAAGTTTCTTTCACTACCGCAAAAGCTTCTGGCAAAATTTCTTTCAAAACTTCTTCAATTACTCCGTCGATGTCTTTGGTTAATTTATCAATTTCATCGAATATATCTTCTTTGTCTAAAACTGAAACTTCATTTCCATCCGCTTGTTCTTTCAATTCGAGGATGCGATCATCCAAAGATTTGGTCGCCGTTTTAATTTTAGACTTAAATTCATCTGTTTTGGCTCTCAATTCATCGTCTGAAATGCGAACCAAATACTCCGTAAATTGATTGGTTTGATCTATGATTGGTTGATATTCTTTTCTATCTCGGGAGGATTTATCCCCAAAAATCTTTTTTAAAAGTTCTGCGATCATGTTGTGTCTCTAAAATTATTAGCCCAAAATTAGTCAAAATCTTACGCTATACTCATAAAATTTGCTTTTTATTCGTTGTCAGAAATTGTTCCATTATCAATAAACTGACAAAAAGACTTTTAAATGCATCAATAACGACGTGTTTTGACAGTTGTGGGCAAGACATACTGACTTTAATTTCAATACAGTCAGGGAAAGAAAGGTTGTTTGATGTTTTTCGGCTTATGATTTTAACGTGGTTCAGTACTTTTTTCTAATCTTGGTTAGAAAAGATTATCTCTGTGAAGCTATTACTGGGAACGAATGGTTTTGAAAACACCCCTTTTCATTTTCAAAAATGAAACAAGTATTCCGTTTGAGAATATCTTTATATTTGCAACATGAAATTGATTTTCTATATACTTCTGTCTTTGTTTTGCTTGAATAAAAGCACGTTGGCTCAATCGAGGGAATGGGGTTTGGAAGTTAGTCCAAAAGGTGGTTTTTTGATGGCTCACCGGGGGATTATGGGACATCTTGCAAAACAACATGCCTTGGGTGCAGAGTTTTCATATTATACTCAAATGCATGGCACAAAAGCGTTTCAAGCAGCCTACAATTATCCCAAAGCTGGATTGACATTCTTCGGTACCACGACAGGAAATCGCGATTTACTGGGTAGTTTTTACGGACTTTATCCGTTCATTGACTTTCCTTTGGCAAAAGGAAAAAGACACGAATTTTCGGGCAGACTTGGTGCAGGCTTGTGTTACATCACCAAAGTATTTGACCAAGAATTAAATCCGAAAAACGTGGCGATGAGCACCCACGTTAACGCATTGATTTGTCTCGGCTTTCGTTACCGAATTTATTTTGGTAATTCTCACCTGCTTCTTGGCTTGGATGTTTCCCACGCAAGCAACGGCTCAACCCGTGTTCCAAACTTGGGAATTAATTTACCCTACGCCAGCATTGGATATGGACACAGTTTTAACAAACAAGAAAAAATAGAAAGTGTGGAAGAGTTTACCGGTAGAAAATGGAAAATTTCTGCCGTCGGCATTTTTTCGGTCAAACAAATCTTTCCAACAAATGGGAAAACCTATCCTATTCTTGCCTTATCTGTGGTCGGAAATAAAAAATTTACTCGAAAAACTGGTTTGGAATTGGCCTTGGATTTCATTTACAAAACCAGCATCAACGGCTACAAACCCGAAATCGAAAAAACGCCTTTGAGCATCGTGCAAGCTGGTGCTTATGCAGGATATGTTTTACCTTTGGAAAAACTGGAATTTATCCTCGGAATGGGAGCATATTATTTGGATAAATACAATCCCGATGACAAATTTTATCATCGCGTGGGAATGAGGTATTATGTAAATGATCATTTTTTAATTAATTTTAGTCTCAAAACACATTGGGCTAAAGCAGATTATGTAGAATATGGTGTTGGATATACGTTTTAATAAGTGGATGAGAATCGCCTTGGTATTCTTACTCATTCTTCCATTTTCTGCCTGTAAAAAAGCAGAGAACCGAAAGTGCTTTAAAGGCGTTGGTACTGAAACGACCAAAGTATTGGAATTGCCCACTTTCAACAAGTTGCTATTGAAAGAACACATTCAATATGTTTTAATTCAAGACTCTACAAATCAATTAATTATTCAAGGTGGTGAAAACTTGGTAAACTTCATTGAATGGAGCTTGGACGGTGAAAATCGATTGAAAATTGAAAATAAGAATAAATGTAGTTTTTTGAGAAAAATGAGCACCAAATTGATCGTTGAGATTCATTACACGACCATAGAAGACATTCATTTTGAAGGAACCGAAAGCTTGACCAACATCGGAGAACTAAGCGGAAATTATTTATCGCTTCTCATCCGAGACGGAGCAGGTTCGGTCAACCTGAACATCAACACACCACTCACCTACGCCGACATTTCACATGGTTGGGGAGATTACACTTTTACCGGTAAAACAGAATATGCCGAAATCAGAGCACGGAGCAATGGCTATTGTAACGTGTTGGGTTTAGAGGTTCGAGACTCCATTTTTACCTCCAGTTCAACAGCCGGAACCATCAAATTGAAAGCAGATGGAATTCCACTTCGCGGTGAAATCTTGACAAACGGTAAAATCCTTTACCGTGGTACACCCAGTTTGATTGATGTGAAAATTACCGGAACAGGGGAATTGATTGCTGAATAAGAGGCAATTACTCCATTATTAAAAAGATTCAATTTGAGATACAATCCAGGGCTTGTTTGATGAGTTCAATTCCCGTTTTGCCTGTTGCACCAAAGATTGCTATTTTCATTTTTTCGTTTTGAAATATTCTGGTTTTGACGACTATTCGGATAAAGGATGACGGTTCGTGTTTTTATAAACTCTACATGTCTCAATCTCATTGGACAGTTAAATAATTTCTTTTTGTGTTATACAGAAACAAATACCCTCTCTTGTTGGATTCAGCTAAAAAAGAGCGACTTATTTTTGATTATTTCACCAAGAGCTCTAACTAACATTATACTGTGATTTGTGAGTCTATTACAAATCAACACATGTAGGATCCAGGGCAAACGCATTTAACTTCAAAATTGGTTTATGTCATGGTTTTTAAACAAAAACGCATGCCACAAACAACTCATCTCAATTTGCAATCAAGCGGTGGATTCATCCACCGCTTAATAAAATTATCTTTTCTAAAATTTAGACTTACAAAATTTTAAATGCGTTTGCCATGATTTAGGTTCAAAAACAAAGTTCCGCAGAAGCATCTATTGTTTTATTCTTTCTCAGCCTAACTAACTTTTTAGCTGAAGAAGATTCAAAGCTTCCGATTATCCTTAAAGTAATTCTTAATATTTCCACCCACAATTTCTCGCACATCATTTTGTAATTTCTGATAATCGATTTTTTTTACGTACGGATAAGCATACAACTTCACGCTCGTTTCACTGGGACCACTGCCACTCTTTTTGGTCAATACATAATCCATATTCCGGGCTGTACCATTGAATTTTTCAAGATGCAATCGATACAACTGTTCATGATCTGACCCATCCGATTTTTGTGTATATACGTAGTAAATCAGTTTGGTAAAGTTCGATTTATCGTACGGACTGGTTGGATATTCCTCGTACCATTCATATCCCCAAACATTCAAATCATCCACCTTGAAAAAATCGAAATTGAAACTGATGTTCATTTCTCTAGGCAAACGTCCGGCTTTTTGAAATTGGTAGAGTTTCTCTTTCCATTGCATCCCCATTTCTATGTTTCCAGAACCAAAGTAAGAAACCATCAAGTTTTTAACTACAAAAGGTTCATTTTTAAGAACATCCGATTTAAAGAAAACGTTGCCATTTTGAATGGATTCCCAAGCTTCTGTCCCATAAGCAAGCGACTGCTCAAAGTTGGCTTTGTTTCTAGTCTCTTTCTCCAGTTCCATCAAAGCAATTATTTTATTTTCCAAAAGAAAAGGATATAAACTATCTGATTTTAAAACATGTCTTTCCAATTTTTTGATGATCCGCAATGCAGCGTCTGGATTTCCACTCGCATTGTATTCGATGGCTTTTTGGAATTGAAGTAGGTTGTCATTTTGAGAAAATGAATGGAAAGAGATGAATAGAAAAAAATATAGAATCTCGAACGTCTTTTTCATCTACCTACTGCTTTAAAAACTTATTGATCATGCGAAACCAGAGGAGTTTCCTCCTTTGGAATCAAAAACAACATCATCAGTCCAATAACAAAGAAAAAGGCTACGGAAATCACCGAATAACGAATGGATCCAGTAACCAATTCCGCCAACCCGAAAAACAACGTTCCCAAGACGATTCCAATTTTCTCGGTAGCATCATAGAAAGAAAAATAACTGGCATTGTCAGTGGTTTCGGGCAAGAACTTGGAATACGTTGAACGTGCAATTGCCTGAACACCACCCATGACCAATCCGACACAAGATGCCAGGATGTAGAATTCAAATGGAGTTTTCACGATGAATGCAGCGAAGCAGATTCCAATCCAGATAACAACCGAAATAATTAAGGTGTTGATGTTTCCTATTTTTCCAGAAATCCGCGACATCAGAAATGCGCCGAAAGCTCCGAGAATTTGAATGAGGAGAATGGCAACGATTAATCCCGTTCCACCATCACTATTTGGCCAGGAGATTTCTTTGGTTGCAAAAATAGTTGCCATCAACATGACGGTTTGAACACCGGTGTTGAAAAAAAAGAAAGAATACAAGTATTTCCGCAAACGCTTGGTTTTCTTAAAATCAGCGAAAACCAATTTCAATTCTCTAAATCCACGCCACAGAATGCCTTTTTCAACTTTTTTATTGTGAATGTTGTTGGGTAAAACACGGTAAGTAATCTGACTAAAACCAACCCACCACAATCCTACAAGGATGAAACTATACTTGGTGTATTGCGCACCTTGCGTCATAATGACTGCCAAGCAAATAACCAGCAACAACATCGATCCAAAATAACCCATCATATAGCCCCGTGCAGAAATTCGGTCGTGATCTGCTACGTGTGCAATTTCAGGTAAAAAAGCGTTGTAAAATACCAAACTATTCCAAAATCCGATGCTAGCGAAGAAAACGGATAACATTCCCCACTCGATTCGGCTGGGATCAAACCAAAAAAGAGAGATGCATGAAATGGCTCCTAAATAGCAGAAAAACTTCATGAACTTTTTCTTGCTTCCTGTGTAATCTGCTATGCCCGAGAGCAAAGGCGAAGCCACAGAAACAACTAAAAAGGAAGCCGATAGAATAAAGGAAAACAAAACAGAGGAAGAAAGCTCGAAACCAAAGAACTTCACCAAAACTTGCTCGATGTTTTTGGCATCTTCGGACGCTACGCCTATTTGCTTGGCATAATGTTGCCTGGTTACCGAATCATAAAACAAGGGAAAAATGGCGGATGAAATCACCAAATTATAAACGGAATTGGCCCAATCGTAAGCGACCCAGCCACGAATTATTTTTTTATCGCCTTTAACTTTCAAACGTTTGTGTTTTTTTGATTAATTTTTTTGAATCGCACCAACGTATTCGCTCAGATAAGCAAAGTGAGAAGTCAACTCTCCATCCAAGGTTGTTTGAGTTGCTCTTCCAATGATGTCATCAGGATCTTCCACAAACAAAGCTGGGAAAATGGAACGAATTAACTCACTTCCAAAATCTTCGGAAGCATCTTTCGGAAGTTCACAAGGTAAATTATCTACTGCCATGACTGCGATGTTTCCCGCCGTGAGATAAGCGTCTTCTTGTCTCGTTTTGGGATTGTATCCATAAATGGGATCCTCAACTGTTGAAGGTCGAATCGTAGGCGCCAAAGGTCCTGAAATGTCGCAAGAAATATCAGCTAACACCGATAAACGCGTGTCTTCCAATACTTCAGAAGGAAGAATTATTGGAGATTTATCCGCCCAATAATGCCCAGCTACGAACATATCGGCTTCGTTGGCATATCTTTCGAAAATCGATTTGTAGGTTTCAGGATTCTGGTAAAAATCGCTTTTATCAAACTCCCTTCCATCCTTTCTGGCGTAATAATCTTCCACTCCCAAATGCGTAAACACGGGTTGATCAAATTTTTTGGTCAAAAATTCTTCGGGAGTTACTTCCAAAATTGGCAACAGATCCAAAATCTCTCTTGCTCCATACCCTGCTCTTCCTGAGCCAGTTAAAACGATTTTACAATCCGAAGGAAGAACCACTTTCTGCAATTCTTCTTCTACCTGTATGCGATTTTCACATTCTGAAGCTTTCAAAATTCGATAGCTTTGATTTTTCAAACCCAAGGTTCTAAAACCGTTGTAACAACCAACAATTCCAGCATAACGACCGAATCCTATCAACCGTTTTCCAATGCGATTTTTCATGACTTCGTAGTCAATCAACCGAATTTTCTTTTGTAAAATGGTTTGCAATAAATGTCGGTTATAGGCTTGTTTTTTCAGTGTGTGCGAAAAGAAAATGTAAGTTTTATTCGGAATCAATAACTCTGGAATAAATTCTTTTACGCCCATAATGATGTCGCACTCCGATAAGTCTTCTTGCACGCGGATTCCTTGAGCACGGTATTCATCATCTGAAAAAGTACGAATTGGACTGTTCTGAACGATGATTTCCACGTTTGGAAATTTCACTTGCACCAAACTGCATTGTTCTGGTGTTAACGGAACTCTAAAATCAGGTGGAACTTTACCTTCTCTCGCTATTCCTACTTTGAAACTTTTCATAATATCTTTGTCAAATTCAAAAAATCAAACCGTCAGCGGCTGTCTTTCGAAATAATTATCTACAAATTCTCGGATGCATCCTTTTCCTCCTTTTTTGGAAAGAATTAAATCCACTTCTTTTTTAACTACCTCCACAGCGTCTGCTGGACAAGCGCTAAATCCTATTTTTCGAATGATTCCTAAATCGTTGATATCATCTCCGATAATGGCTACTTCTTCGAGTGAAATTTCCATTTCTTCGCACCAAGTTTTCAAGATATCCAATTTTGGTTCTAAACCAATGTAACATCGTTGCATTCCCAGCATTTTTGCTCTTGCGGATACGCCAATATCTTTAAAACCAGAGGAAATAATGCCTATCTGAATGCCTTTTTTAGTCAGTTCAATGATTGCACGTCCGTCTTTGGTGTCGAATTTTTTAAATTGATCGCCGCTTTCAGTCATGTACATTCCACCGTCGGTCATTACTCCATCCACATCTAAAATCAACAATTTAATTTTCGCTAATTTCTCAGTTAATTGTTCGTTTTTAAATAAATGTTTAAACAACAAGGAATGCAAATCCAGTTCATATTCTTCGGTTATGGCTTCTAGGTCAGAAACGGTTAATTCAAACACAGAATCAATTTGAAAATCAGATAGAAACAATTGAAAATCAATTCCAAATTTTCTACAAACTCCTTGAATATTTTGTTCTAAAAAGGTCATTATACTATTTTATATCCAACGCTGTTTGCCACTGGCTGAAGCGTATTCAGTAAATCTGTAAATTCTTGATGTGTCAATTGTTGCGAAGCATCCGACTTAGCAACAAGCGGATTTGGATGTGCTTCGATTAACAAACCATCAACGCCCATTGCCACACAAGCGCGCGCCAAATCCGGAATTCCGTATGCATAACCCATTGCGTGACTTGGGTCTAAAATGATGGGCAAATTGGTGTATTCTTTCAGCCAAGCAACTCCACAAAGATCTAAAGTGAAGCGAGTTCCCGTTTCAAACGTTCGAATTCCACGTTCACACAAAATGACATTCTCATTTCCACCAGAAAGAACAAATTCAGCCGCTTGAACAAATTCTTGCAAGGTCGAACCAAAACCTCTTTTGATTAAAACTGGTTTTTGAGTTTTCGCACAAGCACGTAAAATTCCTTGATCATACATCGCTTTGGCACCAATTTGAATGACATCGGAATGTTCAAT
The DNA here is from genome assembly GCA_964488745.1 of uncultured Chryseobacterium sp. GTDB lineage: Bacteria > Bacteroidota > Bacteroidia > Flavobacteriales_D > Crocinitomicaceae > JAQVCM01. Next base: position 190,601 of record CAZAVP010000001.1, read on the forward strand.
AACTTCCTGAACATGCGTTGCATCGCGCACTTCGGTAATTACATTCAATCCAAATTCAGAACGCATTTTGGCAAGTAATTGCAAACCTTCTAAACCCAATCCTTGAAAACTGTAAGGACTTGTTCTTGGTTTATAACAACCTCCACGCAAAGTACTTAAACCTAAACTTACGAGTAATTCAGAAGACTCTCTGATTTGCTCTTCGGATTCTACCGAACAAGGTCCGCCGATAAAAACCGTATTTTTGGTTTTTCCACCGATGGTGATGTTTCCAATTTTCACTTCTCTGGTTTCATTTCTGTAATCGCGAGAAGCTAGTTGAATGTCGTTTTTAAAAACCCAAGTTTCATCTACTTTTCCATGCAATTCTGCTGGAACTTCTTTCACGCCAGAACCTGTAATTATGACTGATCTTCCGCCTGAAACGACATGAAATGCTTGAATTGTTTCTGCTAATATTTCAGCTTCGTGCTGATGGACAGTATCTTTTAAATGTAAAATCATAGTACTAAATTTCTCCTTTAATCAGGTTTACAAATGTAACAATTCCAGCGGTTTTTCCATCACTACTTAAAACAGGAAGATACATCACTGAAAAAGGACATTTTTTAATTATTTTCAACATTTCATTCACTGAATTGTTTTCGTTGACGGTAATTGGCGTTTTGTTGATCATGGAATGAACATCTAAATCATTTAGATTATTCAAACTACGCAACAAACCTCTTCGAATATCCGCATTGGAAATCAAGCCTTTAAATTGGTTGTTTTCATTCATCACCAAACAAAAGCCTAATTGACCAACTTCGATCGATTTCAATAAATTCTCTAAATTCAATTCGCTTTCCAAAATAGTCGGCGACTCGTCTAAAGGCGTCATGAAATCTTGTACCAAGTATTGGGAATCGATGTCGCGCGTTACGAGATTCATCAACGCTTGTCCAACACTTGCGGCATTGAATAAATACGAACCTGAAACCGAACTGCTGACCCCTAAATTTCTCAAAATGAAAGAAACTTCCGCATTTACGCCACCATCGACGTGAATGGACTTGGCAGGATATTTCTTTTTAAAAGCGCGAATTTTGGAAAAATTCCAAGTATCAAAAACACCACCACTTTGTCCAGGAATTGTAGCCATAATCAAAATAAAATCAAAATCAGCATATTCGTCAAACACGCTGATATCAGTCGGTGTGATGATAGCCAAACCTTTCTTTCCAGTAACTTCTTTTGGAATTACCAAGGGTTCTTTTAAATCTTCGTATTGAAAAGTAACATATTCTACAGGATTTTCAATCAAATAATCCATGTATTTAGCAGGATTTTCGGTGATGATGTGCAAATCAATCGGAACCGTGCACCACATTCTAATCTGTTGAATGTCATCAAATACCGACAAATCGTCGTTGCAATCTACATGCAATAAATCCACGTTGTGATTAACCAAATCTTCAATAACTTCTTTGAGCGGTCGTTCTTTATCACTGTATATGGAAGCGGATATTTTCATTAAATCATTTTAAGCTTTTGAGAATGCTAAAATACAAATCAAATGACGTTTAATCGGCATTCTGAAGAATGTTTTTTACATTTGACTCAAAGATAATAATAATTGAAATGATAAATTTAAAAAATGCCGTTTATAAAGGCAGTCACCATAGAGAAAGCTTAGTCGATTTAGTCGTTCCAACGAATTTCAATGGTAATCTATTGGTTTTCATTCATGGATTCATGGGATTTAAAGATTGGGGCGCATGGAATTTAATGCAAAATTATTTTACCGATTTAGGTTATGGATTCTGTAAATTCAACCTTTCCCACAACGGCGGAACGGTCGAAAACGGAATTGATTTTCCTGATTTAGAATCCTTTGCAAACGACACCTACAGCAAACAAAAAGAAGATGTAAAATTGATATTGAATTGGCTTGAGACGAAGATGGATTCAATGCCAAAAATTCATTTAATTGGTCACAGTCGCGGCGGTGGCATTGCTTTGTTGAATTTACCCGATTCCCGTGTTTCATCCGCGATAACTTTGGCTGGAATTTGTTCGATTGAAAGACGTTTCCGAGATGCAGAAATGCTGGAAACCTGGATTAAAGACGGCGTTCGATACACAGAAAATCAACGCACTAAACAGCAGATGCCCCACAACATCATTCAATACGAAGATTTTGTAGCGAATAAAGAAAGCTTGGATATTGAAAAAATCTGTCGAAATAACACCAAACCAGTTTTGATTATTCACGGCGATTCAGACACTTCGGTGCTGATACAAGAAGGCAAAGAACTCGCCAACTGGACGAACACAAAATTGCAAATCATTACCGGTGCAGATCACGTTTTTGGGTCATCGCACCCGTGGGAATTGGGTGAAATGCCGGTGTTGCTGGAGGAGGTTTGTGAGGTGATTGATGGATTTTTGGGAGCGGGGATTTAAAAAAAATAGGCGTATCCTCTCTCTCGGTTCCTCTCCAAAGAGGCAAGATCTAATTATCAATAAGATAATAATAGTCGACTTATTTCAACCCAAAATGTTTCTCGGCTTCATCTGCAATGTAACCGCCAATTGCCAACGATGCTGTTGCTGCTGGTGAAGGCGCGTTTAAAACGTGAATTGATTTTCCGTGGTATTCGATTCTGAAATCGTCTTTCGTGTCTCCGTCTTCGCCTAGTAAAAGTGCTCTCACTCCTGCTCTACCGACTTTTAAATCAGACATTTCTAAAGATGGAATTAGTCCTTGCAGGGTTTTCAGAAATAACTTTTTTGAGAATGCTCTTCGGTATTCATCAATGCCAAATTTCATGTTGCCGAAAAACAATTTCCACGTTCCTTTGTAACTCAACGCATCGATGGTGTCTTTTAATGAGAAATCTATTTTACCGTAACCTTCTCTTTTGAAAGTAAATACGGCATTTGGTCCGCATTCGATGTCGCCATTGGTCATTCTGGTGAAGTGAACACCTAAGAACGGCATGGCAGGATTTGGAACGGGATAAATTAAGTTTTTTACTTTGTGTTTCGCTTCATCCGTCAATTCATAGTAATCGCCTCTAAAACCAACTACTTTTTCTTTCAAGTTCACACCGTCTTTTCGAGCTAAGCGATCTGCTTGTAAACCAGCACAGAAAATGAGGTTCTTCGCTTCTACATTTCCTTTGTTGGTCACGACAATCGAGATGGAATCCCCTTTTACTACGTCGGTTACCTCGTGTTGCAACAACAATTTACTTTCTGGTTGAATTCCCAAAGCTAATTCTACCATTTTCGCTGTCGCACCGCGGAAATCGATGATTCCTGTGCAGGGAACCCACAAACCAGCGATTCCTTCAACAAAAGGTTCACGTTCTTTGATTTGTGTAGCCGTGATGCGCTCCAAACCTTCGGTGTTGTTGGCAATTCCGTTGTTGTAAATTTTATCTAAATACGGCAATTCGCTTTGCTTGGTGGCAACCACAACTTTTCCACAAACATCGTGTGCGATGCCATGTTCTTTCGCAAAGGCAACCAATTCATGGCGACCTTCCACGCAATTTTTCGCTTTCAAAGAACCTGGTGTATAATACAATCCAGAGTGAATAACGCCTGAGTTATGTCCCGTTTGGTGATCGGCCAACAACGCTTCTTTCTCTATTAGAACCATTTTCAAATTGGGATAACGTTTTTGTAATTTATACAAAGTTGCTGCTCCAACAATTCCTCCTCCAATAATTGCGATGTCGTATGTCATTTTTAAAATATTTAAATTCAATGCATTGCTGCAATTTTAATTCTTTATTATGCGATTGTCAAATTGGACTCATCTACTGCAAGCCTCTGAACTCCTAGGTAAAAGAAGTACACACAAACCAACATAAACACGTGGCTTAAATCATCCGTATTAAACCAAATGCTTGGATTGATTTTCAAGATGTAAACGAACGCTGCTGGAATGCAAACCAAAACTCCGATAACCAAGTATTTCATTGCTGAAACGCCCTCTTTATAAAGTGAAAATCCGATGATTCCGCAGTAAAACAAATAGGTAATAATGGCGTCAACCGCGACGAAAATAAAATTCTGAAAAATCAGTGCCAAGCTGAGAAAAGTAATTGCCTTGAATATCAAAAGGATTTGCAAGTTTTTCTTTAGTTTCAGGTTTTCAATTCGAAACAACATGGCGTTTCCAGCAAAGTAAGCCGAAACGATTCCGCCAATCCAATGGGGAAACTTCCCGTAAATTCCAAAATACTGGAAAAACACGTGTCCAAAACCACCAATAAAGGTTGATAAACCGAAAAATAAAAAGAATTTTCTCCAACTTTTAAGCTCTTCCGTCTGAACTTGGTTCAAGGAAAAAAAAGCAACAAAGCACACCGAAGCAATTAACCAATTGAAGACCAACGCCATTGGTTCTTGAAGATTTAAGCCAAAGGCAGAAAAGTGTATGATTTCCATTTGATTCATGCGACAAATTTAACTAAAATAGTATGTACTTGGTTCGGAAATAATTAATTTCACTGCTCGTTTTCTGAGCAAATAAAGCTTATTTTTGTATCCATAAATTTAAACATGAAAATTCCTTCCAAATACATGGAGGAAGCTGTTGAACAATTGGCAACGCTTCCGAGCGTTGGTAAACGATCTGCACTCCGTTTAGTTATTCACCTTCTAAATCGAAAACCAGAAGAAATTGAACGCTTCGCCAATGCTTTTTTAGAAATGAAAAAGCACGTAAAATATTGTAAATCTTGCGGAAATATTTCCGACGAAGTGCTTTGTGAAATTTGTACCAATCCAAGGCGAAGTCACGATGAAATTTGTGTTGTCGAAGATGTTCGCGATGTCATTGCCATTGAAGAAACGGGTTCTTATCAAGGAATTTACCATGTCTTGGGTGGAATTATTTCGCCCATGGATGGAATTGGCCCTTCGGATTTAAACATTTCTTCTCTCCTAGACAAAGTTCAAAAAGGAGAAGTAAAAGAAGTGATTTTTGCTTTGAGCGCAACCATGGAAGGCGATACAACCAATTTCTTTTTGTACAAAAAACTACAACCATCTGGAATTATTATTTCCACACTTTCACGCGGGGTATCCGTTGGTTCTGAATTGCAATATGCCGATGGTTTGACCCTTGGACGTTCCATCATCAATCGTACCCCGTTTAAAATTGAAAAAAACCATTGATAATCAAGCTCCTATAAACCCCTTTAAAAAACAACACCATAGCGATGAGAAAATTATTCGGTTACCTTTTAACACCCATTTATTATCTTTTTTTCGGACTCTTTTTATTGATTTTTCACCCCATTCAATGGATTTCGCTTAAAATTGGCGGATACAAATCACACAAAAAAAGTGTGGACATTTTGAATTGGTTTTTGTTCAAAAGCTATCTAATTTTAGGCAATCGTGTAAAATTCATAAACAAATTTGCTTTGCCGGTTGATCGTCCCATTATATTTGTTTCCAATCACCAAAGTATGTTCGACATTCCCCCTTTGATTTATCATTTGCGGAAAAATCACGCCAAGTTTATATCCAAAATCGAATTGACGAAAGGCATCCCCAGCATTTCATTTAACTTGAAATACGGCGGTGCAGCCAACATCAATCGCAAAGATCAAAAACAAGCTTTGGCAGAAATTAGCAAATTGGCCAAGAACATGAAAGAGAAAAATTGGTCTTGCATTATTTTCCCAGAAGGAACAAGAACCAAAACAGGTAAAATGAAACCATTTGGAGTTGGAGGACTTGCAACTTTGTTTAACAAGGTACCCAGAGCGCTGATTGTTCCAATCGCGATTAGCGGCTCATACAACATGGTCAAATATGGCAACTATCCTTTGAATACTTTTTTAAAAATGAAATGGGAAGTTTTAAAACCGATAGAACCAGCAGCAAAAACAGTTGAAAATTTAATTCAAGAATTAGAACAAGTCATTCAATCACATGTTGTGCAATATGCTCATTAACGTTTGGCAAAAGCTATCCGGTTATGCCTGTTTTTTTTTGCCACGGATGCACGGATTATCTACATTGTTGCCTGTGGCGGAAAAATGGATGCGCATTCCCGAATTTCATGTATTAAATAATTGTGCCAGCACAATCTTCGTGTAATTTTAACACGTGTGATTTTCCAAATAAAATTCGTGCATCCGTGGCTAAGCCATCTGTTTATGCTTTTTTTTTTTTTTGCCACGGATGCACGGATTAAACTGACGCGCATTCCCGAATTTCATGGATTAGATAATTGTGCCAGCACAATCTTCGTGTAATTTTAACACGTGTAATTTTCCAAATAAAATCCGTGCATCCGTGGCTAAAGCCTTTTCACAGTACTTACACGAAGATTTTTATTTCTAGTTTTTCAGATAAACATAAATGCAAATGCCGTAACAAGCACAGCAACAATTAGATTTAGCACAAAACCGATTTTTGCCATTTGGTGCATTTTTATCTTACCCGAAGCAAAAACAATGGCGTTGGGTGGCGTACCCATCGGCATCATGAAGGCACAGCTCGCAGCAATGGTAACCGCAAAACACAATTGCAACACTGGCATGTCATTTTGTATCGCGAATGCAGCAATGACGGGAACCATGATGGTTACTTGCGCAGTATTAGAAAGCAGTTCAGAACCAAACGTGGTAATTAACACAATTAAAAAGATTAGCATCAAATACGGCAATGCCACCAACACATTGAAAGAATTGGAAACCATGTCAACAATTCCTGTTCTGAAAAGAATATCGGCCAACGCCAAACCACCACCAAACAGCAACAGAATTCCCCATGGTAATTTTTCAGTATCCTTCCACTCCAACAATTTTTTTTCTTTTTTATCGCTCGGAATTAAGAATAATAAGGATGCACAAAGGATTACAGCGCTTTCATCGCTATAATTGAACCCTGTATATCTTGCAATTACCGTTTTAAAAGTCCATAAAAACACCGTTAAAATGAAAATGATCAATACTTTTATTTGTACAGGCGTCCATTTTTGATGCGTTAAGGAAAAATTCGTGACCTCTTCTTTTCTTTCCTTCCCCAACAAATAGGAAAAGAAGAAATATACAATTCCAATGATCATGACACTCAAAGGAAAACCATATTTGAACCAAGTAAAAAAGTCTATTTTAATTCCGAAAGTTTTTTCTAAAATTGCCGCCATGATGAGATTGGGTGGTGAACCAACGAGGGTCGCAATTCCACCGATGCTGGCAGCAAAAGCGATGGACAAAAGCAATAGAATGGGAAATTTACCTTCTTTTTTATCTGCTGGCAAGGCGTCAATCACCGCCACAGCCATGGGCATCATCATCAAAGCCGTAGCAGTATTGGAGATCCACATGCTGAGGAAAGCAGTGCTAACAAGAAAACCCAAAATGATTTTTACTTTGGATTGACCTGATAATTTTAAAATTCTTCGTGTAAATTGAATGTGAATGTCCCATTTTTCCAAAGCACTGGCTATCATGAATCCGCCTAAAAACAAATAGATGACAGAATTTCCATACGAAGTGGCCAAATCAGTTGAAGAAGCAATTCCGAGCGGAACGGCAAATATGATGGGAAAAAGAGCTGTAACGTATATTGGTATGATTTCTAAAATCCAAAAATAAACCATTAAAAATCCAAGCGCACCGGCATTCCAAATCAAAGATTTACCGCCTGTTAAAAGTAGAATAAGCGCGAAGATGATGAATCCAGCAAAGATTGCAATGGTTTTCCAGTTTTTGATAAGCATGCGTTATAATTAGGGGTTAAAACTAAAAAAACGGATTGAATAAACAACCCGTTTCTTTTATAAAATCTTTTAAAAAACGATTTTTAGTTCAAACCGTTGATTTTATGAATGAAATCTACTGCAGCATCTTCCACTTCTTGGTGAAGTGCTTTGAATGCTTTTTTATCGTTTGCTTTGTTGATTTTTTCTGACATGTTGTTTCTAAACTCAATCGCTTCGTCAATTAATTTGTCAGATGCAGCTGCTTTTGATTCATCAAACAATTGAACGCTGTAGCATTCGTCAACGATATCATAAAACATGTTATTTAATTCTTTCTTAAAAATTCTTTTACTAGCCATTTCCTTAATTTTAGAACAAAAGTAGTGAATTTTGTGGGAAGAATCTAAAATAGTGTATGTATTCTACTTTGAAGCAATTTTGAAGTAGATATAGATTTACTTCGCCTCCCCATAATCCAATCGCGTTGCCTTGATAAATCGTGGAACGTAATAACGACTGTTGTTGAATTTGGTAATTTGAACACCGCTGTTTGCGGAATGGATGAACGAAATTTGTCCATCCACCACTTCGGTAACCAAACCTACGTGACCAATTCGAGTGGAATTTAGACTTCTTCCTTTGAAGAAAATCAAATCTCCTTTTCTAATTTCTGAAAGTTTGACTGTTTTTCCATATTCTGCCATGTTGTAACTCGTTCTCGCCAAATTGAATCCAAAGTCACCAAGGACGTAATTGATGAAACCCGAACAATCAAAACCCGAAGGTGTCATTCCAGCATAGCGATAAGGCGTTCCCATGAATTTTTTGGCGTAGGAAATTACTTTGTCAATTTTTTCTGGATTTCGAATGGTGTCCAACTTTGGAGTAAAATCCAAAGCGATGCCCGAGCTATTTTTTACCGTATCGTCGATGGTTTGAGCCTGTATGGAAACAGTAGCAAAACACAAAAAAACGATGCCTATGATTCTTTTTAAACGCATGAATTTCAAAGTTAAGGCTTTCTGTGCACAAAGAAAAACCCTTTCACCAGGTCCGAAGAATTCAAGCTAAAATTGACCTAAACTAATTCGCTTCTAGCAAGCAACATAGCCACTTTTGGGTTGGTTGTTAATAAATACCTAAAACTAAACCGAGAGAAATGAACGAAGCGTCAGCCAAGCAATGCAATCGAGTAGGAAGTTAGGGATTATTTCCCTAACTGTCCTCTCACACCACCGTACCCTTCGGCTAGCGCTCAGGATAAACCAAGCGGGTCTC
>CAZAVP010000002.1:0-174249 GCA_964488745.1 uncultured Chryseobacterium sp.
ACACTTCGTTTTCGACATTTTAAAATCAGAGATTTAAAAACAGTCGTAAACTACGCTCGTTACAAGCAACTTTAGACAAACGACAATGCGAACATTATTAGCAATATTTATACTGACGAGTTTGTTTAGCTGCACCGACAGACAAACGAAAAATTTAACTACACAAATAAATGAAGTTCCTAAAAATGAAGAGACATTTTTAATATCAGCAATTAATGCAAAATTACCACTACGTTTAGACGAGATAAATTTTGAAAACAAAAACAATACAATTCACCTGAATGACGGAATAGTTTCCAAAATTGAAGAAGTAATAAAAGACTATGCAAAAGACTTTGATTTTTATGACAGTACTCAAACATATAGGGACACCTACATAAACACAATACGTTTGCAAGACAGTCTGCAGACTATCTTTCTAATCCTATTAAAGCATTATCCAACAGATGAAATTAACAGCCGAGTGTTATTTTACGACAACCAAAAGAAAGTATTTGTTGACAACGTATTTGACTTCAATCTTTGGGTATTATACAACTTGGAGAATGGAAAACTGAAACCGGCTGGCTTAAAGACTCATTTTAAAATCAATTCACCCGAAATTGAAGTGGTTGACTTTAACAAAGATGAAATTAATGATTATAAATTCGTTCGACTTTGGCACAACGGGACATTTAATGCCATTCATACGACAATTCTGACAATAAGGAATAACAGAATAGACACATTATACTTTGACGAAAAACCAATTGGAAATGAAGAACTACTTCACGGACGAAAATAGAAAAGCAGCTTGTAACACGGGTTTTGCGTCAGGCGGGCTGACGTGCAAACTTGAAGCTTTATGCTTCTAATGAACTTTAGTAATAAATTGAAACTTTGCGCTCCGAAACCCGCCCGAACGCAAAGCCCGAAAACGTTATGTGCTATAATAAACGACACCATCAATGATAGACGACAAGCGAAAAGAAATTAGAGAAATACTTGGACGAGCAAAATGGTTGCTATTAATCGGTGGACTTGTAATTATTATTATGCCATTCATTCTGACAGGACAGTATTTTCACGAACGTTTCAACTATAGCAACACTGGACAAATTGGTGACACAATTGGTGGTATAACAGCACCGTTTATGAATTTAATAGGTGCATTTCTTGTTTTCTATGCACTTCAAGCTCAAGTAAAAGCAAACGAGTTAATTCAAGACCAAATTGATAAGGACAACGAAGAAAAAGAATGTGAAAACGAAGGACAGAACTTAAATCAACTTTACTCTTATTTGACTGACAGCATAAACAGTTTTCATTTCAAGACTTTACCCATTGAGCAATTAAAAAATATTGATGACATTGACACAGAGACAGAGTTCAAAGGCGGAGAAGCATTTTATCATTTGTTCTCTCAAATTCGTTGTCATTATCACGGGACACAGGACGAATTACATAGTCAACAAGCGGTTTCAGAACTATTAAGTGTTCTAAAAATAATGGACTTACTTCTCGACAAACTCAAAATCACAAAAAGTAAAAACAAAGAAATATTAATCACATTGGTTCGACACTTGTTTGACTACAAAATCGTAACAAGAATACGTGACGAGCAAGACAACGAATTAGATTTAGAATACTGTGAAGTTTGTGAGTGCAACCACGGACTTCCAGACGAACTAAGAAATTTGATACTTGAAATAAGGCGCAAACTAAAATGATTGAAAGAATTACAGCACATAACACACGGCTTGCGCCAGTGCCAGCATTTGGGTAAAGGCAAGTTTGTATTCCGCTCAAATTTTGTAGTTTAGCTGAAGAATAAACCTCGCGGATGGCACCGAGCGCAAGCCGTGAAAACGTTATGGCACATTTTAAATGAGACACCTGACAATCATATTGACAACTTTTCTTTTATCATCTTGCTGTTGTAAGTATGACGACAAGGACTTTCAATTCACGGAAAGTCACAATAAACTTTTAGAGCCATATACAAAGGGTGACTCAATTTATTTTGTTGACCAAAATGGTGACCTTGACACTATAACAATATCTAACATAGATACTCTTCAACAATGCGGTTGTATTATGGCTGGAAACAGAAGAGCAATTTCAGTTGAAATTAAACACTTACCAATAAATAAGTGGACGGGAGGAACTGAAATGTATCAAGACAAACCGCCAAAAGTTCTTGACCAAGATTTAATTGTGATTGAAAAAACACCAAACGACAAAGACACAAAATATTTTATTGGCATCAATTATCGGAATTTTATGGGTGAATTAACGGCTATTGACAGCTTTTCAACTGACAACAAATTTATTGACTTAGGTATTTCTAAATATTGGACAATAAAAAATCAGGCTGCTGATTGGCCACAATACAAACAGGACTCAACAATGATTATTAATGCATATTGGACAGAAAAGTATGGGCTGACTAGTTACGAACTTAGAAATGGGGACATATACAGAATAAAGAAAAACGTGCCATAACACGGGTTTTGCGTTAGTGGGCGGACAGTGCATTTAGAAACATTAGAGCAATTAATAAACGTTGGTGCTGGCAGACAGTTTTCGGTTTCAAAAGCCCACCAACGCAAAGCCCGAGACCGTTAGCGGTAATGAAATCATGATGACAAAACTATACATATTGACTATTCTTTTTGGATTACTTTCTTGTAGTGAAGGTAATTCCAACGTAAATCAAGATAAAAATAATCATCACAAAGAGGATAACAGTATTGAAGTTCTATTTACTGATGTTATTCCAGAAAATGTAAAGGATAGCGTAAAAATTGACATTATAGATCAACTTGTTTCTGAAATTGATATGGACAGTACCTTAACAGAAATAAAAACGGTTGGTTCACTTGAAATACCATTATTGGGATTTTATAGGAATGATTCACTTGTGAAAATTCTTAAAGGTCACACGCCTCTTCCCGACTTTGATGCACAATCAAAATTCATAAACCGGAATTATACTTCCTACTATTTCCTAATGGATACATTGGTATTTTCGAGATACGAATGCAGCAACTACCAGCAGACAGGAAGTTGCAACCCAGTTTATATTTCAATTGACTCATATTACTATAATGGACAAATAATTACTGAAATTGTAGATGATCAAATTGGGCAATATTGGAGTTGTGGTTGTATGTCTCCAGTATTTTTTCCTCAAAAAGATAAAGGGAAATCTAAACAGGTCAATTATGATATGATAAGAGAAATGAAAATAATATTAAATACCGCTAACAATATGTAAAATTGCATTAAAACGCATTTTACACTAACCGTTGTGCGTCATTTCAGAAAACCAGTAAACTATAGAAATTGAGTTGGATAAATAAAATATTTGGAACAAAAAAGGTAGAGAAAATTCCAACTCGGAAAATTGACTATATCCAAATAACAAAGGATTGGAACGCTGACCCAGTTTCACCTGAAATTGAATTGAAATTGGATGGAACTGATTTAATAATGGATATTTATCTCAATCATTTTCAATTTGACAAATATCAAGAAGGAGATAAAGTAAAAATCCGATTCAAAAACTGTGTGGAATATTCTCTAAATACTTGCAATGACGAAGGGTATTTTTACGGACAATATAGAACAAATCATAACGAATTGCCTTGGGGAGAATTTTATGAAATTAAAAGCGGATTAAATAAAGAACTACCAAATCCAATTAATAGAATTCAAAACGATAATTCGGACAGAAAACATTTCATATTCTTTTTTAAAGATGAAACATTTGAGTGTCTCGCTTCTGACTATTATTTAGATTTTTACAACGAAAAGGTGCTTAATAGTTGTACAAAAAACTATAATGTAGTTTTAGAAACGAAAGAAATTGGAACATCAAAACTGGAAAAAGCAGATGCACCTATGGGAGTTGCATTCGGGCGAATTGAATTTAATGGAATTGAAAATCCATACAAATTCTTTAAAGAATACTGCTTAAAAAATAATATAGTAATAAATACGGATGACCCAGAATTTGAATTTATTGATACTCAAGTTATATCAGAATTAAAAGTGTTCAGACAAGATGGACTTGAAATAAAAGGAGTTGCAGGAAATGCAATTACTGGAATGAAAGATGAAGGATATGAAATATCAGTTTTGGGAATAAGTTACCCATTTTACGAAGAAGAATTTCCTCATCACGTTGAACACTATGAAAATATGTTTAAAAAAGAATAAAAACGAACGCACAACAATGGCTATAAGTAATTGCTGGTTCTCGCCTACTTCTGAAAATCCGCGAGGATTTTCAGTTTGGTGTGTACTTGTAAAGTTAAGTGCTAACCCACGCAACTACTCATAGCCGAGACGTTGTGCTTAATACAGAAAAAATATGGACATCACGAATTATTTAAATCAATTAAATGAAAAATCACAAGAAATTTATAGCGAAACGATTAAAGATTTTGAAGATTTAGGTAAAACTCATCACTTTGCATCATTTATTGCTGAGTTTTCTGAAAATATATTTGATGAAAACGAAAAGAAAATGATTTTAACTGTCGTTATACAATTGGAATCTGCAACTTTAAATATGACTTTTGGAATGTACAGGCAAGCATACTCGTCCTTAAGATTAGCTTTTGAGTTAGGTCTTGGAGCAATTCATTTTTCCGTTCATAAACTTGAACATAACGAATGGATAAATGGAGAAAATGATATTAAATGGTCAAAATTGATTGATGAGGATAATGGAGTTATTTCGGATAGATTTAGTAATGCTTTTTTCCCTGAATTAAGAGGTTTAATGAAAGAGTACAATGAAAAATCAAAAAAAGTATATCGTAAATTATCTGAGTATGTACACGGAAATAATGAGACTTGGACAAAAAGTGGTCTTTCAATACATTATAATGAAGTATTAAAGCAAGAATATTACAACTTGTATAAAATAGTATCAGAAATTTTAATATTTGTAATGTGTTGCCGATATTTAAAAACATTAAATCAACAACAAAAGGAAACAATATCTGTATTTTTACTGGAAGAAATGCAACATATATCACCTATTAGAGAATTTTTAGGGGGAGTAAAAGAATTATAAAATATGAGTGAATTTAAATTAAGAACAGAAAGTATTAAAGATGATGATATTATTTCATTAGCGGTAAAAAACGAGAATGACAAAAAAATCATTAAATCACTTATATCGTCCGAACCATGCCTTTTAGAAGGCTCAAGAGGAACAGGGAAATCTTTTCTTATGAAGATATCCCAAATTGAATTAGAAAAGAAAACATCTACCCTATCAATTTTCATCTCATTCAATATTAGTTCTTTAATCAATACAAGCGACCATTTACAATTTTATCATTGGATGTTAGCTAAAACTTTAAGAGCATTATTAAATAAATTACGAAAAAAAGGATTGTCAATTTCTAATTATTCAAAAATTTTATTGAGTAATGATACATTTGAAGATGAAGAAACAATTGAAAATAATTTAAAAACAATTGTAAAACTTTTTGAAAATTCATATAACGAAAGAACAACAGATGTTGATATTGACACACTGCCTGATATAGAAGATGTAAAAGAAGCAATTAAAGAAATCTGTAAGGAAAATGATTTAGAAAGAATATATTTTTTCTTTGATGAAGCAGCTCATGTATTTAGACCTGAACAGCAAAGACAATTTTTTAATTTATTTAAAGATTTAAGGTCACCTTATATAACTTGTAATGCTGCAATTTACCCAGGAGTTACCCACTTTGGAGATTCATTCGAACCCATTCATGATTGTGTCTACGAAGTTTTAGATAGAAACATTGCTGACAGTGACTATTTGGAGTATTTCAAAAAAATGGTTTTAAAACAGGCTGATGTCAATTTAAAAAAGAGCATCAAAGAACAAGGGCAATTATTTAATACTTTAGCGTTATCTTGTGGAGGGAATCCCAGAATTTTATTGAAAACCATTCAAGAAATGGAAAAATTTAACACGAATGAAGTTAATAGAATTATTAAAGATTTTTATCGTGTAAAAATATGGTCAGAACACACAGAATTAGGAGAAAAGTATAAAGGCCATCAATTTCTCATTGATTGGGGTAGAGATTTTTTAGAAAAAACAGTTATTCCAACTGTTATAGATAATGAAAAATCTAGCATTTATTTTTGGATTAACAAAGATATTCCAGAAGCAATTAAAGAATCTTTGAGACTTTTAACTTATACAGGTATTATTAAAAAAATAGATAATAGCACGCGCTCACATGGTGATTTAGGTATAAGGTATGAAATTAAATATGGTTGTATTATTGCATTAGACTCTAATCCTAATCAATATTCAACCGAGCTATTCAAGATACGCTCGATAAGACAATTTACAGCTTTTGGTAAAAATCATAGCGATTATGAAAAAATCGTAAATTTATCAGCCTCAATTCTTGAAAATGAACAGTATCGTGAATCACTGGAGAGTATGCTAAGTAAATCTATAAATGTTCTTTCATTGACAAATTGGCAAAAAGAAAGGTTAATAACTTCTAGAATTATTACAATAAGAGATTTATATGGATTAAAAGAAAAAGATTTAATTGAAAAAATATACCAAGTAGGACCTGTTCGAGCTAGAATAATGATGAATGCCGCAAATTCTGAATTGTTGGAGTATATTTCAGGATAAGACAATAAGCACAACAATGTATATAAAAAACAGGCTAAATAGTAGTGAAATCAAAGCTTTTGGTTCGTATTATTTTATTTGCTTAACTAAAAGTTTCGTTCTTCGAAATCGCCTACTTTTCATATACTAACCGTTGCCAGTAATGTAAAAAAAACAGAACACCCTAACCAAAAATGAATGAACTGAAAATATATTTGGAAACATTAGTCCCTTTTACAGAAAGTGAAATGGAAGTTTTCATTTCATTGTTTTCTGAAATTCAACTCAAAAAGAAGGATTATTTTGCAAAAGAAGGAGAATTTTCATCAAAGTTAGCTTTTATTTCAAACGGAGTAATGCGCGCATTTCTTCGCAATAAATCGGGAAACGAATACAATAAAACGTTCTTTACACCTTCAAATTTTGTAGCAGCATATTCATCAATAACAACAAAGCAGAAAAATTTAATTAATATTCAACGCCTAACAGACTGCACACTATTCGTTGCTGATTTTAGACAACTTACTTCACTTTATAAAAAGTATCCGAAATTTGAAAGCCTTGCTCGAACTATGGCAGAATACAAGTTTGCAATAAAAGAAAAAAGAGAAATTGAACTTGTAACACTAGAAGCAACAGAACGCTACTCAATCTTCAAAAAAGAACACCCAGATTTAGAAAACCTAATTAACCAATACCATATCGCTTCGTATTTAGGTATCACACCAACCCAATTAAGTCGTATAAGAGCCAAAAAGTAAAATCTTTACATATGTAAATGGTTTCGCTCTTTATTCTCGTGAATTTTGCTTTAAATATCACGAGTATGAAATTGGACAATAACAAAATTCTTATTACAGGTGCTACTTCTGGAATTGGTAGAGAATTGGCGGAGCGGTTTTGTCAATTGGATAATCAAATAATAGCTATTGGTAGAAACGAAATCAAACTAGAAGAACTTGCGAGATTTGATAAGCGAATTACTTCTTTTAAATGTGATATTTCTTTACAATCAGAATTAGACCGACTTGTAGCTTATATAAACCAAGAACACAAAGACCTAAATGTGTTGATAAACAATGCAGGTATACAGTACAATCAAACTTTGTTGGACGAAACTTATACCCTACAAAAAATTGAAAATGAAATAAGTACAAATCTGACTTCGCCTATAAAACTTATCACTTCATTAATTCCTGTACTACAAAATAATTCTAATTCAGCCATTGTTAATGTTTCTTCAGGTTTGGCCATTGTTCCTAAAGCCAAATCAGCTGTCTATTGTGGCACAAAAGCAGCAATTCACATTTTTTCAAAATCATTACGATACCAATTAGATAAAGTAAAAGTATTTGAAATAATACCGCCTTTAGTAGATACTGAAATGACAAAAGGAAGAGGCAAAGGAAAAATTTCACCTCAAAGATTGGTAGATGAGTTTATAAAAGCCTATAAAACAATAGATATGAAGTGAATATTCACAAAGTAAAACTATTGAGAATCCTAAACAGAATTAGTCCGAAAATAGCCGATAGAATAATGAAAGGCGTAACAATTTAAAACATTATAAAATGAAAATTAGAATTTTAATAATAATATTAGTGCTTTTAGCCAAAACGGTTTCTGCACAAAATAACAAAATACTATTCGTAATGAGTGCAGCAGATACGTTGCAATTGAACAATGGAGAGAAACTTCGACAAACTGGTGTGTTCTTGAATGAGTTTTATCTCGCGTATAAATCTGTAACAGAAGCTGGATATACTGTAGATTTTGCAACACCAAATGGAATTGTTGCAACAATAGATGAAGAAAGCATAAACGACAAGTATTGGAAAAATAACTTGGAAGTAAAAAATGAAGCTCTAATATTCACTAAAACAGATAGTATCTTTAATAGCCCAAAAACACTTGAAAAGGCTATTGAAAGCAAATCTGATTATATAGGTTTGATAATTCCAGGTGGTCAAGGCTTAATGGTAGATTTAAAAAATGACATAAACATACCTATTCTATTAAAGTACTTTGCAAAGGAAAATAAACCAACAGGAGTTATTTGTCACGCACCCAGTCTCATATTAACAATACCAAAAGAAGAAAATCCATACATTGGTTTTAAAGTTAATTCGGTTTCACCTTTTGAGGAGTTTGTAATTGAGCGTTTCATTATGAAAGGGAAACCCAAAAACAGAAAAATAGCCAAAAGATTGAAAAAATTGGGATTAAAATATAGAAGGAAACTACCAAAGGCAAACTATGGTGTAAAAGACAGGAATTTAGTAACCAGTCAAAACCCGTTTTCTGGAACAGCATTTAACAAACTTTATTTAGAAGCATTAACCGAATATTTGAAAGAGAATAAAAACAGGAATTAGTACTCGAATGGAATTAGAAACGGAATAACAGGAATAGAAAACACTACTGGCAACAATGTATAAAAATAATAGCGGCTTTGGTGCTTAATCGAAGTCGCTTTTTTATATTTACAGTCCGTCTAAAACGGAAAGGTTTGTGCAAAATATCCGCTACTATTCTTATACTAGACGTTGGTAATAATTTAAACACTCACATGGTTCATTTAATTTTAGATACAAATATTTGGATTTACTTGGCTGAAGGTCAACATCCTTTTGTCTTAAAGGGAATAATAGAAAAAGTTGATAATAAAGACCTTATATTATTAATTAATGACGAGGTAGTAAAAGAGTGGGACAGGAATAAAGATGAAATCAAAAGAAGGGTTGAATCTGAACTCAAAAAACAGATTAATATTGCTAAAGAACTTACTTCTACCTTAGAGTCTTCCGATGCAGATGATTATAAAAGACTTATAGGTAAGATTTCTGAAGAAAAGCCTAAGTTTTTAGCTACAATTGAAGATAGATTTGATGTAGTAGATAATTTGATAAAAAATAAGTCAATAAATGTACCAATAAAAGAGGAACATAAACTTAAAGTGGTTGATATGGCGCTGGACCAAAAGGCCCCGTTTCATAGAAAGAAAAACTCAATAGCTGATGCACTGATTCTTTTGTCATCTATAGATTATATTAAAAACAATGGACTCAATGCAGTCGACTATAATCGTGTTGATGTTTCAGACTCCATATTTGTTTCATACAATAGTGATGACTTTTCTAAAAATATCAAAGGCCCAGATAAAGAAGTTATTCATCCTGACTTAAAGCCGTTGCTAGATTCTGTAGGGATGACTTATGAAAGAAATTTTGGCAAAATATTAAACCTTTCCTCTAGACTAAAAAAGGAAGTTGATTCTTATATAGAGTATATTGAAAGTAGAATTATTGAACAGATGCAGTGGGAACGTGAAGTGATGAAGGGGAAATAACTATTGCTAACAATTAAGCATCAATGAAGTCAAGTAAGGCTTGAGTTCATTGTGCTTTGTGTTGAACTCTGCCTTTGGTGGCGGGCTCGAAGCTTCTGAAATCTATGGGGTTTTAATATGAATATTTGTATTTCTAAAAAACCATTTCGTCAGCTTTAAAAATAGTTTGCTATATTTAGTAAATACATTTTAAATCGTAAATCAATTTGACAACCCAGTAATATTTAAGATAAAAGGAAATAATTACAGATTGATCGTGAAAATAAATTACGAATATGAAATGGTTTGGATTCGATTTATTGGTACGCATTCAGAATACGATAAAATTAACGCAGAAACAAGATAGATTATGAACATAAAACTGATCAAAACAGAAAGCGATTATAATCAAGCGTTGGAGAGACTCGAAACAATTTTTGACGCAAAAAAAGAAACGGTCGAAGGCGACGAACTGGAACTTTTGGGAATGTTAATTGAGCAATATGAAAACGAACACTTGCCCATTGCTTTGCCAGATCCAATTGAAGCAATAAAATTTAGAATGGAGCAAATGGGTTACAATCAAAATGATTTAGCACGGATTATTGGTTTTAAAAGTCGAGCAAGTGAAATTTTAAATCGAAAAAGAAAACTATCATTAGAAATGATTAGGCAAATTCATGACAAGTTAAATATTCCAACGGATGTGTTAATACAGACGTATTAAAGAAAAGAGAATTGTTCTGCTTGCGTTTTGATTTTCAGGGAATTTTCTAGAATTATCTTTTTTAAATCGTATTTCGTCTAAACGAAAACATTCCTCCTATAAATTGGCAACATTCACCAGCCTGCGAATGTTAAACCAACTGATTCTACCGCCCCAAATCAATCGTCAAATTAGGAAGTTCAATTTGCAACTTTACTTTCGCTTTCAAAGCTGTAAAAACGCGCATCAACGTATCAATCGTCACATTACTCGCATTGTTTTCAATTCTAGATATTTGCGCTTTTTGAACACCTATTAATTTCCCCAATTCTTCTTGCGTTAAATTCCGTTCAAGTCTGGTTTGTTTTAGTATTGTGTGTAAAATATGTCAGCACATTGATTTTTAGGGTGATTATTGGATTTAGCTGATTTTGAGGAGGATGCTGGGCTGATTCTTTTCAATTCGAAAAATTTTAATTATAAAATCTTCAACGCAAATAATTTTGCAATTTTTACATGCTGCCGTACATTTCAAAGATGTTTTTCATTATCTTTAATAGGAAACTAAACTATTCACCTGATAATCAACAAACTTATTATGATAAACAATGAATACAAATATTCCGAACTTACCTCAAAAATAATAGGTTGTTGCATGACCGTTCACAGCGCTCTTGGAAATGGCTTCCAGGAAGTAATCTATCAGCGCGCTTTAGCTATTGAAATGTCTGACCGCTTTCTTGCTTTTTCTAGAGAACATATCATGCCAATCTATTATAAAAATGAACACATCGGTACGCGTCGAGTTGATTTTCTAGTAGAAAATGTAATCTGTTTGGAAATAAAAGCGGTTGTAAAATTAGAGGATGTTCACATTGCGCAAGCTATTAATTATTTGGAAGCGTACGATCTAGAAGTTGGATTGCTGATTAATTTTGGCTCAAAAAGTATGCAGTTTAAAAGGGTATTGAATAGTAAGTTTAAACAGAAAGCACAAGGTAATCCAACGGTCTAATTTTTTTTAGGTGCTTTCATTTATAGACATATGATGGGTTAAGTTGATTTTAAAATTGATTGAAAATTCATTTTCACAGCATGATTTTCAAAATCAGCTCCATCATTCAATCACTAAAATCAATGTGCTGACAGTATAAGATGTCCATTTTTCCCTAACTTTACCCTCACTATGATGAATCTAGATTTAACAGGAAAGACGGCTGTCGTTTGTGGCAGTACGCAAGGAATAGGGAAAGCGAGTGCGATCCAACTGGCAGCACATGGTGCAAATGTGATTTTAATCGCGCGAAACGAAGAAAAATTGCAGGCGGTTTTGAAAGAATTGCCAAGTACGAACAAGCAAAAGCACGGTTATTTAGTAGCTGATTTTTCCAAGCCTGAAAGCTTAAAAACGACTTTAGACAAGTGGATTTCCGAGCAAGGAACGTGTCATATTTTGGTAAACAATACCGGAGGACCAAAAGGCGGACCGATTCGTGATGCGGAGATTTCTGAATTTTATGATGCTTTCACTCAACATTTAATTTGCAACCACATCTTGGTGCAAGCGCTTTATCCTTCGATGAAAGAAAACGGATATGGTCGAATCATCAACGTGATTTCTACCAGTGTGAAACAACCGCTTCCTAATTTGGGAGTTTCAAATACCATTCGCGGCGCAGTAGCCAATTGGAGTAAAACCTTGGCTACAGAACTAGCACCGTTCAACATTACCGTAAACAACGTTTTGCCAGGTGCAACCAATACCATTCGTTTGCAGACCATTGCGGAAACAAAATCTGCGAAAACAAACGATTCTGTAGAATCAATTTTTGCTGAAATGGCCTCCGAATCCCCGATGGGAAGAATCGCCGAACCTCAAGAAACCGCCAATGTAATCGCGTTCTTAGCTTCCCCAGCGGCAAGTTATGTCAACGGAATCAACGTCCCAGTTGATGGTGGAAGAACCAAAAGCTTGTAATAATTGCCGTTCGTTTGCGCCGATGAGGTAAATAAACGATTATAATTTTTTCCCAGAGGTGCGATTATTCGCACCTCTACAAATCTGCCATCTCCAATCTGCTAATCTGTAATATGCCTCTTCATCTACTAATCTGTAATCCGTAATTTTCAATCTGCAATCTGCAATCTGCAATCTGCCATCTGCCATCTGCCAATCTGCCATCTGCCAATCTTCCTTCACCTAAACCTGATAAAAATCATACATTTTACTGATGTCAAATCATCCTTCAGGTTATTTTAATTAAGTTCCTTTGTCATAAAAGAGGACAGTTTAGTCCGATATATATTTACTAACTAAATAATACGAATTATGCTATCAAAATCACAAGCGCGGGCATTCTTTCTAGGTGGCACGGTGGTGACGTTTTTAATTTTTATTGGTTTGACGGTTTATTCCTTCATGCCACGAAATGACCAAACCAATCACGCGTCGATCACCAAAGATGTGATTCGTGGAAAAGAATTGTGGGAAACCAACAATTGCATGGGCTGTCACAGCATCATGGGCGAGGGCGGATATTACGCTCCAGAATTAACCAAAGTGGTTGAAAGAAGAGGTGAAGCTTACGTGAAAATCGTACTTCAATCTAAAGAACCTTGGGGGCCAAGAGGACGGAAAATGGTTGCTTACGGAATGGATGATGCCGACGCAGATGCGATGGTTGCATATTTCAATTGGATTAGCAAAATTGATCTCAACGGGTTTGACCGAGTTGTTTCTCCTTTATCAAAAGATAAAAATTAAAATTAAGTGTTATGAAGTATAAATCACAAAAAGTAGCTTATTGGTTCTTCGCATTGTGTATGTTGTTGTTTGCCTTGCAGTTGGTGTATGGATTCGTAATGGGATTCGCGCGAATTGGCATGGATGGATTACACGAAGTTGTACCTTTCAACACGGCTAGAGCTGTACACACCAATTTATTGGTTTTATGGTTGTTAACCGGTTTCATGGGTGCGGCATATTACATCATTCCTGAAGAATCTAAACGGGAATTAGTCAGTGTGAAACTGGCTTATGTTCAATTAATTTCGCTTGCGCTAGTTGGCGTGGTGGCATTGGTGGGTTTCCATTTTAACATCTGGGAAGGAAGAAAATTTCTTGAAATTCCACGTGAACTCGATTTTCTAGTTGTCATCAATGTACTACTTTTCTTGGGAATCATTTTAGGAACCCTTTACAAAGCAAAACAACGAACTACCACAGCCTTGGTTTTAACGATGGGATTGGTTTTTGCAGCCTTGCTTTATTTACCAGGAATGATTTGGTTCGACAGTCAGGTAACGGATTCCTTCTTTCGTTGGTGGGTTGTTCACTTATGGGTTGAAGGTGTTTGGGAATTAATCATGGGCGGTATTTTATCATTCTTATTAATCAAATTGACTGGTGTTGACCGTGAAGTAATCGAAAAATGGTTGTATGTAATTGTTGGTTTAACTTTCCTTTCAGGGATTTTAGGAACAGGTCACCACTATTATTACATCGGTGTCAATAAAATTTGGTTGATCGTTGGTGGAATTTTCTCAGCGTTGGAACCGCTTGCGTTCTTGGCAATGGCGTTATTCGCAGTGTACATGTACCGAAAAGGAGAGAAATCGCACCCAAATAAAATCGCTTTATTTTGGACTATCGGTGCGTCCATTGTGTCTTTTGTTGGAGCCGGATTATTGGGTTTCGCACATACTTTGCCGCAAACAAACTTGTACACGCACGGAACTTTGGTTACCGCAATGCACGGGCACTACGCATTCTGGGGCGCTTATGCGATGATTGTTTTGGCCATCATCAGTTATGCACTTCCAAACTTGACAGGAAGAAAACGCTAC
Source organism: uncultured Chryseobacterium sp. (assembly GCA_964488745.1). Lineage (GTDB taxonomy): Bacteria > Bacteroidota > Bacteroidia > Flavobacteriales_D > Crocinitomicaceae > JAQVCM01. The sequence continues at coordinate 14,512 of CAZAVP010000002.1, forward strand.
GACAATAGAAGTGGACACTTGGCATTTTGGCTGGCGAATGTTGGTATGCTTGGAATGACGGTGGCTTTTGGAGTTGCCGGAGTAATTCAAGTGTACATGGAACGAAAACTGAAAATGGAATTCATGGAAGTTCAAAACGAAGCGCAAGTTCACTTTGTAGTCTTAATTCTTTGTGCTACGATTTTTGCAACCGGAATTGGACTTTACATTTATGAGTTCATCAAGTACGGAAGACCGAATGATGAAGCTTTGATAAAAGAAGATTAAATCGAATTAACGAAAAAGGATCCCCAAAACCCGAGACCTTTCCACGAGGTTTGTCATGAAACCGGATTGCGTTTCGGGTTTTATAAAAATTCAAAAGGATGATAGTAGCAGAAAAGCAAGTTTATTACAAGGCGATTGGTTCTGAAATGGAAGTTTTTACGCACGTAAATCAGTTGCAATTGCCTTTGTTACTGAAAGGCCCAACAGGTACAGGAAAATCACGTTTCGTGGAATTTATGGCGCAACAAGTAGATAAAAATTTAATCACAGTCAGTTGTCACGAAGAAACTTCTTCCACCGATTTAATTGGAAGATTCATCATCAAAGGCGCTGAAACCATTTGGATCGATGGACCATTGACCATGGCCATTCGAAACGGCTCGATTCTCTATTTGGATGAAATTGCAGAAGCTCGACCAGATGTGATTGTAGCCATTCACTCTTTGACAGATCACCGACGCGAATTGTTCATCGATAAACTCGGTGAAACCATCAAAGCGCACCCAGATTTTATGTTGATTGCATCCTTTAATCCAGGCTACCAAAGAGGATTTAAGGAATTAAAACCATCTACGCGTCAACGATTTGTGGTTCTTGATTTTGATTATCCAAGTCCGAAAGTGGAAGTAGAGATTTTGATCAATGAAACAGCAATTTCAGAAGATGTTGCCAAGAAATTAGTGACGATCGGTACAAAAATTAGAAATCTAACGGAATTGGGATTAACAGAAACCGTTTCTACACGTTTGTTAGTCGATGCTGCCAAATTGATTCAGAATGGATTGCCAAAAAGATTGGCGGTTTACGTAGCAATTGTTCTTCCATTAACCGACGAAAAAGAAACCACAGAAGCCTTGAAAGATTTGTGTGATTTAATGATTTAAGGTTGATTATCGAGTTTTAAAACGAGCAACATGGGCTTAGAATTAGACGAGTTGGTTTATTCAAAAGTGGTTCGCTATTTCAAAAAGCGACGACTGAATGATGAAGCGGTACTTCAGCGACAAATGACCCTTCAAGAAGTGAAGCCAAAACTGACCATCATGGCCAGAGCTTTATGCGGTCAAGCAATTGAATTGTACGCAGCCGAAAAAGAAGGTGGTTTCAAAAACAACAATTTCTTTTTGCCCACCAGTTGTGCTTTTTTTGAGAAGAAAGAAGACAATTATAAATTCTATTTGTTTCGCGTTTTTTACTTGAGTGTTCAGAAGAAATTGAATTTCCAATGGGAAAATCAATGCGCAGAAGTTGATGAGCTGATTGCTACTGAAAAAGCAATCGAAACGGCTCCTGAAGTTTTAGCCATGCTGTTTGACGAATTTCCACCACTAAAAGAATGGCACGATTACGCTCAAAAAGTACTTGCACAACAAGCAATTCCGAAGGATAAAACAAGCTGGTTGTACGGAAAATGGATGCGTTCTAATCCTGCGGATGAAGCTGTTGAAGTCATTCAAAATGCGGACGATGGAATTAAAAACAAACTCGAATCGGTTCAACCTCAAACAACTTTACACGCACGAGCGGTTGAAGAAATCATTTCAAAAACAATTGATAAAAAACAACAAGAAGATTACGTTTTACTGCACAGTTTCGAAAAAATTGAAACCGTAGAAGAATTCAACGGAAACTGGCGCGATTTTGATGGTTCAGACGAATTAGAAAAACACGAAAATGCCTTGGATGAAATCAACATGCGCTACACCGTTCGGGTGGATGATACCACGCATTCGGTTTACCAAGCGGATTTTGTGGAAAACACTTCCGTAGCAGAAAGTGCTGAAGTAGATGATAAAGGATTTCATGTTTTGTATCCTGAATGGAATTTTAAAAAGCGGATTTATTTGGAGAACTTCTGCAAAGTTTATCCCAAAACGCAAGTAAAAACCAACGAAACTTATTATCAAAAAACAATTGCGAATTACCAAACAACCTTGACGGGTTTGCGTAAAATGCTGACCAATGTCAACAACAAAATGCAACAAGTTCATCGTCAAAGTCAAGGTGATTCTTTCGATTTGTGCGCTTTAACAGATTTATACACCGACATTCACTCCAAAATCTCACCGGATGAGCGCGTGTATGTATCGAGTCGCAAAAAAGAAAAAGACATTTCCATTTTACTCTTGCTCGATCTCAGCTTATCGAGTGATGGTTACGTGGCTGGTAATCGGGTGATTGATGTCGAAAAAGAAGTTTCCATCTTGTTTGGAGAAATTTTAGATGAATTCAACATCCCGTTTGCCATCGATGGATTTTATTCAAAAACACGAAATTTTTCAACCTACATCACCATCAAAGATTTCAATGAAAACTGGCAGAAAGCCAAACATAAAATCGGTGCGACAGAAGTTGGCGGTTACACTAGAATTGGCCCTGCACTTCGCCACGCCGGTGCGCGATTTAAAAAAGTAGATTCTGAAAACAAGTGGATCATCATGCTTTCTGACGGTAAACCGAATGATTATGACAAGTATGAAGGTCAGTATGGAATACAAGATGTGAAGCAAGCACTGCGTGAATTGAACGAACAAAATGTCAATTCCTACGCTTTGGCGATTGAGGCGCAAGCCAGATATTACCTACCGCAAATGTTTGGTCAAAATCATTATCAGATTTTATCCTCGCCAGATGCTTTGCTGAAATCGTTGGTCAAACTGTATGAAAAAATCAAACATTCTTAAGACAAAACGTTGACAAAATATGCTAAAATCTGAAAATACAACAGAGAACAAACCTTCCCAGAATGAAATTTTAAGGAATTCCAATCATCCAGCGGAAACAACAATTTCCTATTCAAAATTAGTGTATCCGCCTGGTGGCGTATTAATTTGGATTGTCATTTACCTCGAATTGGTCACATTTGGAATGGCGATTTTGGCCTTGGCTTATTATGGAGCGCAAGAAAGAGAATTATATCATGAAAGCAGTCTAAAACTAAATCGAGTAATCGGAACTGTCAACACCATTTTTCTGCTAACGAGCGGTTTATTTGTAGCACTCGGAGTTCACGCTTTCAAAATTAAAAATTATCGAATTGCTGCGCGTTGGTTTCATTTTGCCGTTTGGGGTGGTTTTGGATTTTTAGCTCTCAAAATGTTCGAATATTACCAAAAACTCGAAGCAGGTTTAACGATGGACTCTAATTCATTTTTCACGTTCTATTGGTTATTAACCGCTTTTCACTGGATTCACGTGCTGGTTGGCATGGTGATTTTGTTAATCATCCGCCGAAGCATCGTTAAAAAACAAGTCGCCACCTTGCTGGAAGACGTAGAAGCCGGTGCTGCATTTTGGCACATGTGCGACTTAGTTTGGTTGCTTTTATATCCAATGTTATACCTATTATTCTGACATGAAAAAAATTCAACTTTATACTTATAGCGGATTGATTATGCTGACTTTATTGACGGCGTTTATCGCATCTCTCCCAAGTTCAAAAATGGTCGTAATCGCCATAATTGCAATTGCACTCACTAAATTTTGGTTGGTCGCTTTTCAATTCATGGAACTCAAAAAAGCCCATCCTTTCTGGAAATATTTGATTGTCATTTTTGCTGGTTTGATTGGCGGAATTTGCATGATGCTGTATTGAAATCGAATTTTTTATTGGTAGAGTTGGAATTAATCGTGCTAATTTAAAATGCGAAAATACTACACCGCCAAACGCAAGCATGCCATGATTTTACAATCAGTAATCTGCAATCTGTAATTTGCAATTACAAGCCATGCTATCTAAATTCAGTCTAAATAAGAGAATTATTCGCTTTACATTGCCTAAGAAGTTAAATTTGTGGTAATATTTTCAAAAATTTTTACCAAATGAGTAAGTCTGTTTTATTAAAATCCTCGTTAGCCAAAAAATATTGGATGGCTTTAACAGGGCTGTTTTTGTGTACATTTTTGGTTGGCCATCTCTTAGGGAACCTTCAACTTTTAGCTGGAGGTGAAGAAGGGAAGTTAGCATTCAATCAATATGCGCACTTCATGTCACACAACATTTTCATTAAAATCATGTCGTATTTGACATACATTTCAATTCTATTTCACGTGATAGACGGTTTTTTATTGGTAAGCCAAAATAGAAAAGCAAGACCGGTAAAATACGCTTACAGTAAACCAAATGCAAACTCAAGTTGGACGGCAAGAAGCATGGCTGTATTAGGAACTTTGATTTTGGTGTTCATCATGATGCACATGTCTCACTTCTGGTGGAAAGCAAAATATGCTTCAACACCACTTCCGTTACACCGAGTTGAAGTAGGAATAGAAGGAGACGCTGCTAAGCAATCATTTTATGTAACAACGAATGGCAGTTATTTGCCTACACAAGGAATTGACGTTAAAAATGGAACAGAGTTATATGCTCCAGATGTAAATTTGAAAGTGGGTGAAGGATACAAAGATTTACATTCTTTGACAGTTGCTTTCTTTGGGCACGATAAGACAAATGCAGGATTTCCGCCTAACCAATCTGCTCTCATTGCGGTTATTTTTTATACCCTAGCCATGTTGGTTTTATCTTTCCACTTGTGGCATGGATTTGCATCTGCGTTCCAATCATTAGGGCTTCGTCACCCGAAATACACGCCATTGATTAAATCAGTTGGGCGGGCTTTTGCGGTGCTTGTTCCATTTGCGTTTGCCATTATTCCGATTTACATCTATTTGATGAAATAATTTTGATCATTTAAAAAAATATTCAACATGTCAGTTTTAGACTCAAAAATACCTGAAGGACCAATCGAACAAAAATGGTCTGAATACAAAAACAAAATTCGTTTAGTAAACCCAGCCAACAAGCGTAAAATCGACGTAATTGTTGTAGGAACGGGATTAGCAGGTGGATCTGCTTCTTCTTCTTTGGCCGAATTAGGTTACAATGTAAAAGCATTTTGTTTCCAAGATTCTCCTCGCCGTGCACACTCGATTGCAGCACAAGGTGGAATCAACGCAGCGAAAAATTATCCCGGTGATGGAGACTCCGTTTTTAGATTATTCTACGATACCGTAAAAGGGGGAGATTATCGTTCACGAGAAGCCAATGTTTACCGTTTGGCGGAAGTTTCTGCATCCATTATCGACCAATGTGTTGCGCAAGGTGTTCCTTTTGCGAGAGAATACGGTGGTTTACTAGACAACCGTTCTTTTGGTGGAGCGCAAGTATCTCGTACGTTTTATGCCAAAGGTCAAACGGGTCAACAATTGTTGTTGGGAGCTTATTCTGCAATGGAAAGACAGATTGGAAAAGGAAAAATTAAAATGTATTCCCGTCACGAAATGCTAGATTTAGTATTGGTAAACGGAAAAGCAAGGGGAATTATCGCAAGAAACCTCGTTACAGGTGAATTAGAAAGACATGCTGCTCATGCAGTTGTAATCGCTTCGGGTGGATATGGAAATGTTTTCTTCCTTTCTACCAACGCAATGGGTTCTAACGTAACTGCAGCTTGGAAAATTCACCAAAAAGGTGCTTATTTCGCAAATCCTTGCTACACGCAGATTCACCCAACATGTATTCCAGTTTCTGGAGAGCACCAATCAAAATTGACGTTGATGTCGGAATCATTGAGAAATGATGGACGTATTTGGGTTCCAAAAAACATGGAAGATGTATTGGCAATTCGCGAGGGTAGAAAAAAACCGACGGATTTATCAGCAGATGAAAGAGATTACTACTTGGAAAGAAGATACCCAGCTTTTGGAAACTTGGTTCCTCGTGATGTTGCTTCTCGTGCTGCCAAAGAACGTTGCGACGCTGGTTACGGTGTGAACGCAACTGGAGAGGCGGTTTACTTGGATTTCGCATCCGCTATTGAGCGTTATGGAAAAGAACAAGCGACGATGCAACACATTGAAAATCCTTCTGAAGATCAAATCAACGAACTAGGTAGAGAAGTGGTGAAATCGAAATACGGGAATTTATTCCAAATGTATTATAAGATTACAGATGAAGATCCATATACAACTCCAATGAAAATTTATCCTGCGGTTCATTATACGATGGGTGGAGTTTGGGTTGATTACAACTTGATGTCCACCATTGAAGGATGTTACGTAGCTGGAGAAGCAAATTTCTCTGATCACGGAGCAAACAGATTAGGGGCTTCTGCCTTGATGCAAGGATTGGCAGATGGTTATTTCGTTCTTCCATACACCATTGCGGATTATTTGGCCGATGATATCGGAACCGGAACTATCCCTACAGATTCACCAGAGTTTGCTGCTGCTGAACAAGAAACGGCTGATCGAATGAATCGATTGGTAAACATCAAAGGAACGAAGTCTGTAGATCATTTCCACAAGAAATTAGGAAAAATCATGTGGGACAAAGTTGGAATGGCTCGTAACGAACAAGGGTTGAAAGAAGCAATTTCTGAAATTCAAGCTGTTCGCGAAGAGTTCTATCAGGATTTGAGAATCCCTGGAAATGTAAATGAGTACAACCAAGAGTTGGACAAAGCAAACCGCGTAGCAGATTTCCTTGAATTGGGAGAATTGATGGCATTGGACGCATTAAATAGAGCTGAATCTTGTGGTGGTCACTTCCGTGAAGAATCACAAACTGATAAAGGAGAAGCACTCCGAAATGACGATGAATTTGCATACGTTGCAGCGTGGGAATACACGGGAAAACCTTCAGAAGCAATTTTACACAAAGAGGAATTAACTTTCTCCAAAGTGAAATTGGCTCAACGAAATTACGAATAAGTTTTATCCCAATTAAAATTAGAAAATAGTTTACTATAAAAATATTTATCATGAAGTTAACATTAAAAATCTGGAGACAAAAAGGTCCAAACGACAAAGGTCACATGGCAACCTATCCAATCGACAATATTGATGGTGACATGTCCTTCTTGGAGATGTTAGACATATTAAACGAAGAATTAATCGTAAAAGGAGATGATCCGATTGCTTTCGACCACGATTGTCGCGAAGGAATTTGTGGAGCTTGTTCTTTATACATCAACGGAGAAGCGCACGGACCAGATCGCGCGGTTACGACTTGTCAGTTGCACATGCGTAAATTCAGCGACGGTGAAACAATCTACATTGAGCCTTGGAGAGCAAAAGCATTCCCAGTAATCAAGGATTTGGTTGTAGATCGTTCTGCATTTGACAGAATCATCGCAGCAGGTGGATTCGTATCTGTAAACACTTCTGGAAATACGATTGATGCCAATGCCATTCCAATTCCCAAAGACGACGCAGATGCAGCTTTTGAAGCCGCTACGTGTATCGGTTGTGGAGCTTGTGTTGCAAGTTGTGTAAACTCTTCTGCAATGCTTTTCGTTGCAGCTAAAGTTTCTCAGTTCGCTTTCTTACCTCAAGGTCAAGTGGAAGCAAAAGAACGTGTAATGAACATGGTAAACATGATGGACGAAGAAGGTTTTGGAAACTGTAGTAATACAGGTGCTTGTGAAGTTGAATGTCCGAAAGAAATCACCCTTTCTAGCATTGCGCACATGAACAGAGAATACCTGAAAGCAGCTGTTAGTAAACAAGACTAAAAGCGGTTTTTAAGAATACATTGAAAACGTCAATCGAAAGGAAAGGTTGGCGTTTTTTTTTGTGGAGATTTTTTGGGGATTTGGATATTTCCTTCAAAATGAAGCTTGCTTTTGATGGTTGTTTCAGTATATTTACATTCGATTGAACTGATATTCTGAAAAATGACTTTAGACCACTACATAGACAACATCAACCAAAGATATAAACTTGGAAATGCAACTGAACATACCTTTAGAGGTGATTTACAACAATTGATTGAAAGCATTGTTGTTGGAGTTCGTGCAACCAACGAACCGAAAAGACAAGCTTGTGGTGCTCCTGATTACATCTTGACACGGAATGATATTCCTGTTGGATTTATTGAAGCCAAAGACATTGGTGACAAAGACTTGGAAGGGAAAAAGAAAAGCAGTAACAAAGAACAGTTTGATCGCTACAAAGCTTCTTTGAATAACTTGATTTTCACTGATTACATCGATTTTCATTTGTATCAAGACGGTGAATTTATTACCAAAATTTCTATTGCGGAAATTACCGATAAAGGCATTGTGCCTTTGACTCAAAACTTCGCTTCTTTTGAAAACCTGCTGAAAGATTTTTGTACACACGTTGGACAAAACATCAAAAGTTCTAAAAAACTCGCTGAAATGATGGCGGGAAAAGCACGTTTGTTATCTGATGTGATTGAAAAAGCGTTAACAAGCGATGAAGACAAGCAAGAAGATAGTACGCTGAAAGAACAAATGATTGCTTTCAAAGAGATTTTAATTCACGATATAACGCCAAAAGGTTTTGCAGATGTGTATGCTCAAACCATTGCGTATGGAATGTTTGCAGCTCGTTTACACGACCCAACTTTGAAAACATTTAGCAGACAAGAAGCAGCCGAACTGATTCCAAAATCAAATCCATTTTTACGCAAACTGTTTGGCTACATTGCCGGACCAGATATTGACGACCGCATTAAATGGATTGTAGAAAATCTTGCTGAAATATTCTTGGCGTGTAATGTAGAAGAAATTCTAAAAAATTACGGAAAGACGACCAAAATGGAAGATCCAATCATCCATTTTTATGAAACGTTCTTGGCAGAATACGACCCGAAACTCCGAAAAGCAAGAGGTGTTTGGTACACGCCTGCTCCTGTCGTAAACTTCATCGTGCGAGCGGTAGATGATATTTTAAAAACGGAATTTGATTTACCACAAGGCTTGGCAGACAAATCTAAAACCAAGATAAAAGTAAATGTTCAAGGAAAAAACACCGAACAAGAAGTTCATAAAGTTCAGGTACTAGACCCAGCTACAGGAACAGGAACGTTTTTGGCGGAAGTAATTAAACACGTTCATAAAAAGTTTAAAGGACAAGAGGGAATTTGGAGTAGTTATGTAGAAAATGATTTGTTGCCTCGTTTAAATGGTTTTGAATTATTGATGGCGAGTTACGCAATGGCACATTTGCAATTGGATTTACTACTGAAAGATACAGGCTTTAAAGCCACCAAAGAACAACGCACCAAAGTGTATTTGACGAATAGTTTAGAAGAATACCACCCAGATACAGGAACTTTATTTGCCAATTGGTTGAGTAGTGAAGCCAACGAAGCTAACCACATAAAACGAGATACGCCAGTAATGTGTGTGATTGGAAATCCACCTTATGCGGTAAGTAGCACCAATAAAAATGATTGGATTCAAGATTTAATTTCTGACTACAAGAAAAATCTCAATGAACGTAAAATCAATTTGGATGATGATTACATCAAATTCATACGCTATGGACAACATTATATCGACAAAAATGGAAGTGGCGTTTTGGCTTACATTTCCAACAATAGTTTCCTAGATGGTATTACGCATAGGCAAATGCGAAAACATTTGTTAGAAAGTTTTGATAAAATTTACATTTTGGATTTACATGGTAATTCTAGGATTAAAGAAACTTCCCCAGACGGCAGCATTGACCAAAATGTATTTGATATTATGCAAGGAGTTTCAATAAACATATTTGTAAAAACAGGTGCTAAAAATAAAAATACACTTGGTAAAGTTTTTCACTCAGATTTATATGGTAAACGTAATTTAAAATATAAATCACTTTCTGAGTTTGATTTTGGTAATGTAAAATGGAAAAAATTACCTTTTGATAATCACTATTACTTTTTTGTTCCCAAAGACTTTGAACTTGAAAAAAAATACAAAAGTGGATTCAAAATAAATGAAATACTGATAAACAATAATACAGGTATTCAGACAAAATGTGATGAACTATCCATTCATTTCGAAAAAGAAAATTTATTAAGAGTAGTAGATAACTTTAAAAATCTTGAGGTTGAAGAATTAAAAAGATTGTATCCTAATAAAAAAGATTCGAGTGGTTGGAATTTTAAGGATGCAAAAGCTGATTTAGTACAAAATTCAATTCACTTTTCAAGAATCCTTTATCGTCCTTTTGATATAAGACATACTCTTTATACGGGTAAGAGTAGTGGTTTTATTGGGCGTCCGAGAACAAGTACAATGCACCATTTAATTAAGCCTGATAATATAGGTTTAATCACTTTACGAATTAATGGTGAAAACGAAGAGTTTGTGTCACTAATCACAAATCATATTATAGAAAAAGGAAGTTTACCAAGAGGAAATTATTCCATTTTCCCCCTTTACCTCTATCCAGAAACCAACGGACAACAAAGCATTGACCAAACAGAAGAAAGAACACCTAATCTTAAAGCTGAAATTGTAAATCAAATTGCGAAGCAATTAGGCTTAACTTTTACCAACGAGAAAGAAACAACCAAAGACACATTTGCCCCAATTGACATTTTAGATTACATCTATGCGGTGTTGCATTCGCCAACATACCGAGAGAAATACAAAGAGTTTCTGAAAATAGATTTCCCGAGAGTGCCCTATCCAAAAGATGCAGCCACTTTTTGGCAATTGGTTAAATTAGGTGGAGAAATACGCCAAATTCATTTATTAGAATCTCCAATTGTGGAAGAATACATTACAACTTATCCAAAAGGTGGCGATAATGTAATTACAACCAAAGTTGCTAAAAAAGATTGGGAATTATTTGATAAAGAAAACGGACTTGGCAGAATATGGATAAATGATGAGCAGTATTTTGACAACATTCCGCTAATTGCTTGGGAGTTTTACATTGGTGGTTATCAGCCCGCTCAAAAATGGCTAAAAGACCGTCAAGGAAGAACTTTAGAGTTTGATGATATTTTGCATTATCAGAAGATTATTGTGGCATTGACTGAGACGGATCGGTTGATGAAGGAGATTGACTGCGTCGCTACTGCGTGGTGATAAAATTGAATTTATGGAAACAGATAATAAAGAAGATTTAGCAAATGGATAAGGATTATTTTTTAATGCAAAATAGAATAAATCAAATTGAAATCAGTTTTATTGAATCTGGTTGGTTAACATTCACCCCGAACCTACGTTCAAACCCCGGCTGATACACCAACAAATTTTTAAAAAACTGAGTTGTACCCAAAGGATTAAAACCACCAAAATTATCATTCACAAAGATGGTGTAAACATAATCTACAGCAGAATTATTTTGCGCTGTGGTATTTATGCCGGCAAACCAATTTCCATTAGGTGCAGTTGAAGGATGAGCCATAAAAAAGCCACTTGCTCCTGTGACTTCCCATTGAATTGTTGCATTGTTACTCAACGTAAGACCACGTGTCCAACCCTGAGCATTGGCTACTTGATTTCCCACGATGTGTAAAGGAGCGGAAGGAACATTGGTTCCAATGCCAATAAAACCACTCGCATTAACACCGTTGGTACTGATTCCATTACCGTTGATGTGTATTCGGGTTGTGTTGTTGGTTCGAATGGTTAAAGGGTTGGTTCCATTGGAAAAGTTCCAACCGAGATAGCCATTAGGATTGTATGCATTATTAAGGATAGGATTCCAGTTTGTAGATTGTCCTAATGCAAATTGTTGAATACTACCAATAATTATAAAGGTCAGTATTGTTTTATAAAAATGTTTCATATTGATAAAATTTACCTTATCAATTGAATAAAACCTGTTTTTCTAAAACTATTGTTCTTATTACTAATAATAATATAAAAATATACTCCCTCCAAGCAGTTTTTTTCTTGATATTTACCATTCCAAAAGTTTATATTTGCTTTATCTGTATGAAAGACCTTATCTCCCCAGCGATTTAAAATAGTTATTGATAAATCATTTGGAATATTAGAAAGATTGTAATAGTCACTAACATTGTCATTATTTGGAGTGAAAACATTTGGAATAATTAATTTAGTTTCTAGCTCTTTAAGAATTACATTATCTAAATAGTAATAAGCAATCGGAATGGGATAGGAACTTACAACACTTGTATCTAATTGGGTATCTTCGGTAAAAAAACCAATCGTTAAGAATTTTTCATTTCCATCCGCAGTAAAAGCAAATTCTATTTTATTCCAATTAGATTCATCACAGGTTAAAAATTCCGATGTATTTGTAAACAGAGTACTATAATGTATTCCGTGTAAATAAGAACCACCAATAGGATTATCCGAAAAAGAAATTCCAATATCAGTAATACAAACGGAAGATGAATCTGCTTTACTTAAAAAGCAGGAAAAATAATAAGGTTTTTGAGCCTGTAATAAATTTATTAATTCAACTTGAATATACTCACGAAATACTCCTTGTAGTGAATCAAAACTTACACCAATCCCAACATATCCACTCTCATCTTGAGGATTTTGATAGCCCAGCATTGGATATATATTGCAAACATTGAAATAGTCTGGACTTCCTAGAGTTGGCGAGTACCAGTTTTTAACGGAGAAGTCTCCGTCTCCTGCGGGACACCAATTAAACTCTTCAAAGCTTCCATTAGGAACTAAGTTCTCTTGGGTTTTTGCATTTATGACAAAACATATTAAAAAAACAATATAAAAAACAGGTTTATTCAATCAATAAGATTTATTAATTAACTTTTTTACATGCTGAATTCAACACATAAAAAATTTCAACTCTATTTTCTACCATCTAAACCAAAAATAGGAAAGGGCTTGCCTTCGTGAAGGTCTTTTGTTTATTTAACTTTTTAGCAACACACCTGCGAAGCAAGCAACGCAGTTAAATAACTCCATAAACAGCTATCTTTGCAACGATATAGGTGTCGAATTTATATCGAAGAGATGGGTGAGAGGTTTGTGCTTTTTGCTCGTCTCTTTTTTATTTAGGTTAATAAATTTGATAGAAAGATATGAAATAAATTTGAGTTAATCTACGTTTTCGAATATGTTTTATGTTCTTTATTTAAAGGTCTCAAATTTATTGAGTTAAGTGTGTTTTGTAATTCCCGAATTATCAGACTACATGATGGTAGTTCTGTTACATTTTGAGTATCAAATACCGCCATCTACTTTCATTTTAGAATTGTTGGGAGGTGAAGTGAACTTTGAATAACTAAAAATAATCTATGAAAAACTTGGAAAATGTTATCTTCTAAGATAACTTTGCCGTGTGAATAGAAAGATAATCTTCTACAAAAACTACTTTATTGACTTTTACCAAGAGCAAATTTTAATAGCAAAAAATGACAGTTATGGAAAAATATAAAGAAGTAAAGACATTTGAGGAACTCATTGAACTTGAGCACGGAAAAATCGGAACTGAAAATCGGAACAAATATGAAGAAGGCGCACAAATGTTCATTGTGAGCGAAATGTTAAAACAAGCCCGAAAAGAAGCGAACCTTACACAAGAACAGTTGGCAGAAAAATCAGGAACAAAGAAAAGCTACATTTCCAAACTTGAAAACGGGAAGGGAAATATTCAACTTTCGACATTAATCAGAATTTTTGAGCAAGGACTAAATAAAAAAATTGGACTGAGATTCTTATAAGTGGAATTTTATTTAAAGTTTTCATTCTAAACAAGTGTATTCCCAAATATCGAATCAGCATAATTTTTTATTTCCCCAATCACCAACCTTTCCATTTTTTTTGTATCTTCAAGCTACCAAATCAAACCACATGTTAGAAAAAGTTCCTTTAGAAAAAATATTATTCCTCGACATTGAAACCGTTCCGCAAGTAGCGAGCTTCAAGGAAATGTCACCTGAAACGCAGCATTTGTACGATCTTAAAACCAAATTTTTGCAGAAGGATAGCGATGCAGAAGGTGTTTTTGATCGTGCGGGTATTTATGCTGAATTTGGCAAGATTGTTTGTATTTCTGTTGGATTTATCAATGAAAATCGAACAGGTCGGCAAATCCGTTTAAAATCATTTTATCACCACGATGAAGCAACTTTACTCAAGAAGTTTGTCAGCTTGCTGGAAAGTCATTACAACACGCCTTATCATTTGCTTTGCGGTCACAATGCCAAAGAATTTGACTTTCCCTTTATTTGCCGTCGTTTATTAGTGAACGGAATGAAATTACCTTCCATTTTAAATATCGCAGGGAAAAAACCGTGGGAAATTGCGCATTTAGATACGATGGAATTATGGAAATTTGGAGATTATAAGGCTTATACTTCTTTGGCTTTGCTTTGTCATATATTTGAAATTCCGACGCCAAAAGATGACATTTCTGGAGCAGATGTTGCTCGCGTCTATTACGAAGAAAATGATTTGGATCGAATCAAATTTTATTGCGAGAAAGATGTCGTTGCTTTGATACAGGTTTTCTTAAAAATGAAAGGCGATGCGCTGATTGAAGAAGGAAACATTCATTTTTCTGAATGATTAAACCTTATCTTTCCAAGAAGAAAACAATTTAACAACATTAATGCAATGAATCAGAAAACAAATCGTTAAATTAGTAAACATTAAAAGACTTAAATCATGGTGGAACTAAGTAAGAAAATTTTGACAAAGGTCAGTTTTGATCCTCAATTATTTCAGAAAGAACTTTTAAAGGCACTGCGATGGATAAATGACCAACACGATTTAAAAAACTTGAAAGAATGGTGTTTGCGTGAATTCGGACATGTACACCCACAAATTCTTCGGAAAGTATTTGTGTAACAAAAACAGGCTGTATTACAACTCGTGCGCAACCTTTTGAGTTTTCTAAGATTTCTCTCATACTCTTTTTCTACAGCACTTTCAAGGTTTAATCCTTAAGCGTTTTTTAAACTTCAATTAATTTACCTAATCTGTATCGGATTATTTCGGAAGAGTCAAATTAATAATTCTTCCAGAAGGAAGTTTAAGTGTCCAGTGTATCGTTCAATTCCTATGAATAGATGTTTTTTGGTCTGCACTGACAAGCAATGTTTTAATTTTGGTTCCACTGATTAACGTGATGTTTAAAACGCAATGCCCAAAAACGAATTTCATTTTGTAAATATTTGTTAATTATTTACCTTGGTAGATATCTTGTTCCTATCTTTGTATCAGCAGGTTTAGAAAAATGAAAATTTCAAGCTTGGTTTAATAAGCATAGTAGTAGTAAGTAGTATATAGTTGGAAAAGCTGTGAAATCTCAAAATTTCACAGCTTTTTTTGTGGGGAAACAGCAACAAAAAAGAAATAGGATCACGCGCAGATTAATTGTCTATTTGATAAATTAGGGTCAATCCATTGATTTCATTTCATAATTTAAATTTATATAGGTGGGAGCAATTTTTAAAAGGAGTATTTTAGGAGCAGCTTTTTGTTAAAAATTAATTAGATAATCGGTTTTTTTCCGATTATTATGAATTTATTTTTTAAATTTGTAGCAAATAGAATAGATAAACGGAAAAATTCCGATCTTTATAGTTAAATTGTACACCATGAATTTCAGAAGGCACTTAAAAGGTTATACTCAAGCACCCATACCACATCACGTTGTTATGGAGATGCTTCATGAATACAGTCGCCCAAACGACAAAATAAGTGAATTATTGAAAAGCGGTCAGTTGGTCGCACTTCGAAGAGGATTATATGTTGCAGGACCAGAAGCTGATTTACCCGTTCCAGATGCATTGCTTTTAGCAAATCACTTGAGGGGGCCGAGTTATGTATCGCTTGAATCCGCATTATCTTATTGGGGAATGATTCCCGAACGTGTTTTTGAAGTGAGTTCTGTAACCCTTAAAACGGCTAAAATTTATAATACCCCCATTGGTCGGTTTAGTTATCGTCATTTGGCAGCGCCCTATTATTCATTTGGAGTGCAGCGTATTCAGCTTGCAACAGATCAAATGGCGATGATTGCTTCTCCAGAAAAAGCGATTTGTGATAAAATTGTATTAACTTCAGGTGTTTTACTCAGAAGCATTACTCAAACCATGAATTTTTTAATTGAAGATTTAAGAATTGAGATAGAACAATTGCAAAAATTATCAATAGATTCGATTGAATGCTGGGTGGAAGATGCACCAAAAAGAAGTAGTTTGCAAATGCTTGTTAATACATTGGACGCTTTATGATGAAAGAATGGATTGCGGAGTATCAGCCAAAAAATGAAGAGGATGTGCTTTCGGCTATGAGAGAGATTATGCAGGAAATTGCGCTTGCAGGTTTGTCTCGTACTGATTTTTTCAACAAAGCAGCTTTTTATGGTGGAACAGCATTGCGCATATTTTACCATTTGGATCGGTATTCAGAAGACTTGGATTTTTCTTTGTTAGAAGCCGATTCAAATTTTTCGTTAGAACCCTATTTTAATGCAATCTTGCATGAATTCGCCGCACAAGGAATGACCGTAAGCATTCGAGAGAAAGACAAAAAAGTGAAGACTGCTATCGAGTCAGCATTCTTGAAATCAGAAACCATTTGGAAAGAGCTGGTTTTAGAAGATGTGGTGAAACAAACGGGGATAAAATCAAATAGAACTGTAAAAATTAAAATAGAAGTGGATCGAAAGCCACCATTAGGCTTTACAACAGAAGAAAAATTATTGCTGCGCCCATTCTCATTTTATGTCAAATCATTTACCAAACCGAGTCTCTTTGCCGGAAAAATGCATGCATTGTTATTTCGCAAATGGAAAAACAGAATCAAAGGACGTGACTGGTATGACATGGAATGGTACATTCGAAAAGGAATTCCAGTGGATATAACTCATTTTTTAAAAAGAGCTAAAGATACTGGTGATTGGATTGAAAACTCCATTACACCTGAACAAGTTGTCCAATTATTAACTGAGAAAATAAAATCGGTAAACATGAATCACGTAAAAGAAGATGTGATTCGGTTTATTCCCGACTCCAAAGTGCTTGACATTTGGAATGAGGCATATTTTTTAGACTTAACTTCTCAGTTAAAATTTGAAGAATCGGAAGCATAAGCGGGAAAGCAGCAATGGGAAAGTAGGAATTGGAAATTATTGCAAAACTCGTTCCTTTTAGAGAGTTTACTTATCTTTGACACATGAACATACAAAACATCGACTCAGCGGTTGAACTTCCTATTATGGAGCGTTTTTATTCCATTCAAGGAGAAGGGCGACATTCGGGAAAAGCAGCTTATTTCATTCGGCTTGCAGGATGTGATGTTGGTTGTGTTTGGTGTGATGTAAAAGAAAGTTGGGATTCTGAAATTCACCCACTTGTTAAAATTGATGCATTGGTTCAAGGTGTTATTGATACAAAAGCAAATTTTGTGGTCATTACTGGTGGTGAACCAGCATTGTATGACTTGAGTACACTTGTTAAGTTGCTTCACCAAGAAGGAATCGAGACAGCGATTGAAACTTCGGGTTGCTATCCTTTGAAGGGCGATGTTCAGTGGTATTGTTTTTCTCCTAAAAAATTCAAGTCACCTTGTGAGGAAGCTTATCAGAAAGCATCGGAGATGAAAGTAATTATTTTCAACAAATCCGATTTTGAATGGGCAGAAAAACAGGCGACAAAATTAAATTCAGCATGCGTTTTGTACTTGCAACCGGAATGGTCAAAAGAATCACAAATTTTACCCTTAATTATCGAGTACGTCAAATTAAATCCCAAATGGCGCGTTTCTTTACAAACGCATAAATACATGAATATTCCATAAACTATGAAACACTTACTTCTCATATTCACTTCTATTTTATTGTTTTCTTGTGCAACAGCGCAACAACAATATTCTTCCAAAAATAAAAAGGCAATTCAATTTTTTGAAGAAGGATTGAAAGCCCCACAATCACCAAAAAACAAAGGTGTTTTACCCGATTACAAAGGTGGAATTGTGTTGATGGAAAAAGCAATAGAAAAAGATCCTAACTTTTGGGAGGCTTATTTATTGGCAGGTGAGTTTGCAGAATATTCTTATCAGCCAAGTTTGGCAATCAAATATTACGAAAACGCTTTGCGGATTAACCCAAACCACAGCGTTACGAATAGCACTCATTTTTATTTAGCAAATTTAAAATACCAAATGGGGGATTATCAAGGTGCCAATTCTCTGTTAGATGTTGTAGTTAAAAACAGACAAGCAAATCCACAATTTGTAGCAAGAGCAAGAGAAATACAAACTTCATGTGCGTTTGCCATCAAAGCAATGAAAAACCCACTTCAGTTCAACCCATTAAACATTGGTCCAGGAATCAATACCAAAGACCCAGAATATTTCCCAACCCTTACAGTTGATGGAAAAACGATGTTGTTTACACGTCGGATTTTTGATGCCCGTGTTCCGAAAAGAGAAGGCCAACCTGAAAACTATCAGCAACAACAAGAAGATTTCTTCATCTCTCACATGGATGAAAATGGCGTTTGGGGAAAAGCAGATCCAATGCCTAGCAACATCAATACCGTAAATAATGAGGGCGCTCCAACGTTAGGTCCGGATGGAAGAACTTTGATTTTTGTAGGTTGTCCTGATGCAAGCGGAGAAGATTATGGAGTTGGCAGAATTGGTAGAGGAAGTTGTGATTTTTTCATTACCAAAAAAATGGGAAATAGGTGGTCAGACCCCATTAATTTACCTGGAAAACCAAATACCAGAAATTGGGAAACCCAACCATCACTTTCATCGGACGGAAAAACAATGTATTTCATTCGGGGTATTCGAGGGCAAAGTGGACAACGAAATAACGACATATACGTAACTCATTTACAGGAAGATGGAACTTGGGGAGAAGCCATCAAACTACCTCCAACTGTTAACAGTTCTGAAAATGAAGAATCTGTACTGATTCACCCAGATGGTAAAACGCTTTATTTTGCATCCCAAGGTCATGTTGGTTTCGGTGGAACGGATTTGTTTATGTCGCGCATGGATGAAAATGGAAATTGGGGGGCAGCTATCAATTTAGGATACCCAATTAATACGCGTTTTGATGAAAATTCTTTGTTGGTAAGTGCGGACGGAGAAATTGCTTATTTTGCCTCTAACCGCGAAGGTGGTTATGGTGATTTAGACATTTATTCATTCATCCTGCCGGAGCATTTGAGACCTACAAAAACACTTTATTTTGAAGGATTGGTTTACGATGCAAATACCAAAAATCCAGTACCGGGAAAGTTCAAGTTAATTGATTTGAAATCTGGAAAAGAAGTCATTCGATCTCAAGCTGATTTGATAACGGGAGAATTTATGGTAACCCTTCCATTGAATGCAGACTATGCTTTGAGTGTAGAGTTTGATGGTTATTTTAACTTCTCTAAGAATTTCAACATGACCGTTCCAGATGGATTGGAAGCATTCAAAATGGATGTTCCGATGATTCCGGTTGCAAGTGATCAAGCGATTTTATTAGACAATGTTTTCTTTGATTTAAACAAAGCAGATTTATTGCCCGTATCCTTTGTTGAGTTGAACAAATTGAGAGATTTTTTGAATCAAAATCCGACCTATGTGATCGAATTGAGCGGTCATACCGATACAAGAGGTGATGAAAAATTGAACTTAACGCTTTCTCAAAATAGAGCAAAATCCGTGGTTGACTATTTGGTTCAACAAGGAATTAGTGCCGCTCGTTTGGTGGCTAAAGGATATGGGGAAACCGTTCCGAAAATAACGGATGCAGACATTGAAAAAATGAAAACCGTTCAAGAACAAGAAAAAGCGCACGCTCAAAATAGAAGAACGGAATTTAAAATCATTAAAAAGTGATTAGCTTTTTTAGACTAATTCGCCCGATTAACTTGGTCATCATTGCGTTGACCATGTATTCCATTCGCTTTTTTTATTTCATTTTAAGTGATGCACAAGCACTTCGTTCGGGAGAAAAGTTCGATTTCATTTTATTGGTTTTTTCAACGGTTTTAATCGCCGCTGCAGGAAACATCATCAACGATTATTTTGATGTACGTGCCGATCGCATCAATCGTCCCAAAAGGTTGATAATTTCTAAACACATCAAAAGACGTTGGGCGATTATTAGCCACTGGATTTTGAATGCAGTAGCCTTCTCAATTGCCATCTATTTAAGTGCCCGTTATCAGACATTTTGGTATGTATTTATCCATTTAGTCACCATAAATACCCTGTGGTTTTATTCGATGCATTTCAAACGAAAACCATTCATCGGAAACTTCATGATTGCGGTTCTAACTGCTTTGGTTCCTGTATTGTGTGGAATTCATTTCTACTTTCAAATTGGAATCGAAAACACAGTTATTGCTGAATTAACACCCAATTCAAGCTTAAACCAGAACATTCTTTTTTGGAAATATTTCTTGTTAGCCGATTGGAGATTTATTTATTTCTTGGCGTTCTTCGCTTTTACATTGAACTTGAGTAGAGAAATTATCAAAGACATTCAAGATGTAGAAGGCGACAAACACCTTTTTGCAAAAACATTGCCATTAACCATTGGAATTCAGAAGTCAGCGATTATTGCTGGTGTTGTTTTAGCAATTGTTCCAATTACCGTTTCGATTCTTTTCTTGAGCCAAGTTTCTCAAAATTATGGAACGAATATCTTGGCTTTGCTGCCAATTGTAATTTCTTGTTTTTTGAATTTGATTAGTCTGTTCTTACTTTCCCCAAAGTCAGGAGAAATTAGAAACATTAAAAAAGCAGATTTAATCATCAAAATATCGATGCTTTCTGGGATATTAATTCCATTTTACTGGTGGTTTTTGATGTAAGATTCAAGTATAAATCACAGGTTGAAAAAGGTTAGCCACGGATGCATGGATTATTTTGAAAATCACACGTGTAATTCGGGAATGCGCATCATTTTTACCGTCGCAGACAGCATCGCAGATACCGCGTAGCAGATTCTACGAAGGAAATCCGTGGCAAAAAAATAGGTGTGAACGTCAAAAAATCTCCGTGTTTGTATTGTTACTGATAAACATCTTCAATTCCTCATACAACTCCGAAACAGGCAAACCAACCACGTTGAAATAAGATCCTTCGATTTTAGAAATGCCCATATAGCCTATCCATTCTTGGATTCCGTAGCCACCGGCTTTGTCGAAAGGTTTGTAATTCTGGATGTAGTAATGGATTTCATCATCCGCCAATTCTTTAAAATAGACTTTGGTGATGACTTGAAAAGTTTTAGAACGTTTTTTACTCTGAATGTGAACGCCTGTAATTACTTCGTGCGGTTTTCCTGAAAGTTTTCGTAACATTTCGAATGCTTGCTTTTCATCCGCTGGTTTCCCTAGAATTTCATTCTCTAATAAAACGATGGTATCCGAAGTAATTAAAATCTCTTCAGACTTTAAACTTTCTAACAAAGCATCGGCTTTGATTTTTGCTAAAAAACGGGGTACTTCCCGATGGTTGAGGTTATCAGGATAGTCTTCATCGGTATCAAGGGTCCGGATTTCAAATTGAATTCCGAGACCCGATAACAATTCTTTTCTACGCGGAGATTTTGAACCTAAAACAATGGAATAATTTCCAAGATCAAGCATAAAATCTAGTTTGCAGTATTTGTTGGAGGTTGGATGTTTGCTCTTTCCAAGTCTCTATCAAACATGTACAAACCTCCTTTGTCGCCATCAATTAAGCGCAATTTATCCAAAATGGTACGAGCTTGTGCTTCTTCTTCTAATTGTTCAGAAACATACCACTGTACAAAGTTGTGTGTTGTATAATCCTTTTCTTGTAAACAAATATCAACCAAATTATTGATGCTTGCAGTAACCATTAATTCGTGTTCCAAAAGAGAATTAAAAACATTTTCTAATGAGCTGAATTCGATTGGTGGTTTTTCAATCGATGGAATAATTGCAACTCCACCACGTTCGTTGATAAACTTAACCAATTTCAACATGTGCATGCGTTCTTCATCAGCTTGCTCATATAAAAATTTAGCTGTTCCATTCAATCCTTGGTTTTCAGACCAAGATGCCATTGATAAATAATATTGCGAAGAGGAACTCTCTTTTACAATTTGGTCGTTCAATGCTGCTTCAATGCGTTTATTCATAATCAAAAATTTTCATAAAGTTAAGATAAAAGAAGACATGAAAGCCTTAATTTATTGTAATTTAGCGAAACATATAGCAACATCATGTCAAAAAAAGGAAAAGGAAATAACAAAAGATCGAGTAAGTTTAAAGGTAGTTTAACGCACATGATTAGGAAGCTATTTGATCAATCTCCTGATACAGATTTGAGCCACAAAGATATTTGTATGGCTGTTGACATCAAAGAAAGTGAATTGCGAAAACAAGTTTACAATCTTTTAAAAGAATTAACTGCGGATGGTTTTTTAAAAGAAACCAGTCACGGAACTTTTAAAATGAATAAAAACACCAAATCCATTGAAGGGGAAATTCAACTCACACAACGTGGTGCTGGATTTGTATTAACGGATAAAAATGAACCCGATATTTTTGTAGCACCGCAACATTTAAATCATGCATTGAATGGCGATATCGTACGTGTTAGTATTACTAAAAAAACAGCAACCAAAACAGAAGGTCAAATCATTGAAATTTTACAACGCGAGCGATCTCAGTTTGTTGGAACCTTGGATGTAAAAGCAAAATTTGCATTTTTCATTCCTGACAATCAGCGAAATGGGGTTGATATTTATGTCCCGAAAGAGAAAATGAACGGCGCTAAAAATAACGACAAAGTATTGGTGAGAATTACCGCTTGGCCAAAGTCGTCTCAAAGTCCGTTTGGTGAAGTGGTAGAAGTATTAGGTTCTAAAAACACCAATGACACGGAAATGATTGGCATTTTGGTCAATCAAGGATTGGAGATTCAATTCCCACAAGCAGTAATTGCGGAGGCCGAAAAAGTGACCATGGATTTGAATCCAGAAGAAGTGAAAAAACGCCGTGATTTCAGAAATATCACCACATTGACCATTGACCCAGTAGATGCCAAAGATTTTGATGATGCTATTTCTTTACAATGGTTAGAAAACGGAAATGTTGAAATTGGGGTACACATCGCTGATGTAAGTCACTATGTTCAACCTGGTTCTGCGTTGGACGAGGAGGCTTTAAAACGCTCTAATTCAGTGTATTTGGTAGATCGAGTAATTCCGATGTTACCAGAACAATTGTCAAACATGGCTTGTTCACTTCGACCTAAAGAAGACAAATTCAGTTTTTCAGCTGTTTTTGAAATGGACACCAAGGGAAAAATAATCAGCGAATGGTTTGGAAAAACGGTCATCAATTCCAACCACCGATTTAGCTACGAAGAAGCGCAAGAGATCATTGAAGGCGCGACTGGTCCTTATCAAAAAGAAATTCTTTTTCTAGATACCATTGCGAAAATATATCGGAAGAAAAGGTTGACAAATGGTGCCTTAAACATCGAATCAGAAGAAATGCGTTTCGAGCTGGATGAAAATGGAAATCCAGTTAAAGTGATTTTAAAAACGTCGAAAGACGCACATAAATTGGTAGAAGAATTCATGTTGCTTGCCAATAAGCAGGTGGCGACGAAAATTGGAAAACCAAAAGGAAACAAAGATCCAATTCCATTTATTTACCGTTGTCACGATAAACCAGATGAGGAAAAAATCGCTATGTTTAAGTTATTCATTGATAAATTCCATTATGAATTAAATTACAAAGGTCCGGATGAAATTTCAAAAGCAATTAATACTTTGCTTGCAGATATTAAATTAACGAATGAATATTCGTTGATCCAAACCATGGCGATTCGATCGATGTCAAAAGCTACTTATGTAACCGATAACATTGGTCATTATGGATTGGCATTTCCACATTATACCCATTTTACTTCTCCGATTCGACGCTATGCAGATTTGATGGTTCACCGGATTTTATTTGATGAATTAAACGGTCATCAACACACATATGGAAGTAAATTGGATGATATTGCTAAGCGAATTTCTCGCAACGAACGCAAAGCCATTGAAGCTGAACGCGAATCCAACAAATATTTCCAAGCTTTATATATGAAAGAGCACTTGGGAGAAGAATTTGAAGGAACAATTTCTGGACTTGCAGATTTTGGAATTTTCGTAAAAATGAACGACAATCAATGTGAAGGAATGATTCCGTTAATTGAAATACCTGGAGATCGCTATTTCTTTGACGCTGAGAAGTTCAGTGTCGTAGGAACGAAAACCAAAAAAGAATTTAATTTCGGAGATCCAGTGACAGTAAGAGTTTTGGAAGTTGACACGAGAAAAAGACAAATCAACTTGGAGTTAATAGAGAAATAAGCTGTTTGGTTTTTAATTCTAAAAATAAAAAAAGATGGATGATTTTACGGTTTATCAAACGTTTACCAATCAAGAAGAGGCTGCTGAATTAGTCGACTTATTGAAGGAAAATTCCATCGACTACAAAGTTGAATCATCCTCTGGTGCATTTAATCCTTCTTTTGTTTTTACACCCGAAATAAGTGTCCTGATTTCACCTCTAAACGTTCGATTGGTCAATAATTTATTTGTTTCCCAAGCTCCAAACGATTACTATTTATTTGATTATAGCGATGCTGAATTACAAGAAATCATTGAGAAAAAAGACGAATGGAATTTGTTTGATTACCAAATGGCGCAAAAGATTTTAAGTGACCGCGGAATTGTATTGGATTCAGCTAAAATGGATTCCATTACTTCCAAGCGAATTTCCGAGTTGAGTCAACCAGATGAAAGTCAAACCAGTTGGATTATCATTGGTTATGCCTTGATTTTAGCGGGTGCATTTCCCGGAATTTTCATCGGTTACAGCATTTGGAAAGGAAAAAAAATCCTTCCGAATGGCAAACATGTTCATCGGTTTTCAGAATCCGATCGCACCCATGGAAAATGGATTACTTGGATTTCAATCGCTTTGTTTATCCCGATTTTCCTTTGGAAATTTTGGGGAAATATTCAACAACAAATGAATTAATTACGGGAAATCTTATCTTCGTAAAAAAATAATAAAATGCTGGTTTTTAAATTTGGTGGAGCTTCGGTCAAAGATGCAAATGCGGTAAGAAATGTTGCCGACATTTTAACGTTGTATCCCCATGAAAAGTTGTTGATTGTTGTCTCTGCGATGGGAAAAACGACTAATTTATTAGAAACCATTGTCAACGCTTACTGGAAACAAGATTTTGTAACTTTTGAAGCTGCAATTCAAGAAGCTGCAAAATACCATTTACAAATTGTAAATGATTTGTTTCAAGATAGCTCCGCGACGATTTTCCAAGAAGTGCAAGCGATTTTTGCGGAATTACTTCAAAAGAAGACGCAGACACCTAGTGAAGATTTCAATTTAGAATATGATCAAATTGTTTCCATCGGAGAAGTATTAAGTACGAAAATTATTCAAGCTTTTTTAGCAGATAAACACTTTCCTGTTGCTTGGGCAGATGCTCGAAAACTGATTTGTACAGACGATACATACCGGGATGGAAATGTCAATTGGCAAAAAACACAAACGGTTATTGAAAGCGAATTAATTTCTGTTTTTAAGGAGAAAGACATCGTTATAACTCAAGGATTTATCGGCAGTTCCGATCAACATAAAACCACCACCTTAGGGCGTGAAGGTTCGGATTATTCTGCAGGAATTTTTGCTTTTTGTACCCATGCCGACAGCGTAACCATTTGGAAAGACGTTCCAGGAATGTTGAATGCAGATCCGAAATATTTTGATGACACGGTTAAACTGGATGAAATCTCCTTCAAAGAAGCGATTGAATTATCTTATTACGGTGCGTCTGTGATTCATCCAAAAACCATCAAACCGCTTCAAAATAAGAACATTCCCCTTTTTGTAAAATCTTTCATCGCTCCAAAAGAAAAAGGAACAATCATTCATTCCTGCGTTGATTACGATGAATTGGTTCCGTCTTTTATTGTGAAACATCATCAACTTTTACTGTCTATCATGCCCAAAGATTTTTCTTTCATGGTAGAAGAAAATTTACGGGAAGTATTTGAATTGTTGTCCAAATCCAGGGTAAAAATCAATTTGATGCAGAACTCAGCGCTAAGCTTCTCGTTTTTAGTAGATTCTGATAAAATCGATTTAAAACAATTACTAAACCTTTTCCAAGTGAATTACGACGTTAAATTCAACGATGATTTAGAGTTGGTAACCATTCGCCATTACAATCAAACGACCATTGATAAAATGAGCATGGGTAAAACCAAAATCTTAGAACAAAGAGACCGTCAAACGGTTAGATTGTTGTTTAGAAAGTAATTTATAGAATAGGTGTTGGTAAGAAAAATATATTCTCAGAAATATACGCTAAAAAGATCGTTTTTTAATTTTACTAAACTATATTTACTTTAAATTTTAAACTAACACATTATGAAAAACGTATTATTACTAGTTGCTGTTGTATTCTCAACGGCATTATTTGCTCAAAAACCAACAAAAGGTAGTTTTGCTACACTGAAAGGAATCACCGAATACAATTTGGTTTTCGACTATGAAAACCTGAAAGTGGACAAGTTCAAGACAGAAGAAGATTTCTTGAAAGACAAAATGGAAAAAAGAGATGAAAAAGGTACTGCTGAAAATTTTAAAACTTCTTGGTTTGCAGATCGTGAAGCAAAATACGAACCAAAATTCATGGAGTGTTTTAATAACTCCATGAAGAAGAAAGGAGTAACTGTTCAAAAAGATTTGACTTCTGCAAAATACACGATGCATGTAAAAACAAGTTGGATTTATCCTGGTTACAATGTTGGAATAGTGGATCAACCTGCAAAATTGAAAGTAATTATTTCAATTTATGAAACAGCAAATCCTTCCAATGTCATTGTTAGTGTACCTTATGATAAAGTTCAAAGTGTGGACGTAATGGGAATGGAATATAATTCTGGATCCCGGATTGCTTCTGCCTATTGCACATTAGCGAAACAACATGCCAAAGCTTTATCTAAAGGAACTAAATAGTTATCAGATAAGTAGAACTAAAAGGGCGTAATTCATTAAGAATTACGCCCTTTTTTGGTATCTAAATAAGGAGTTATTCCTCCGTTTGCTGCGAATTTATAATGTGTGCCATGTTTTTGACAATGTTTGCATGTTTGCTTACAAAAGGGTTCGTTTGGTCCCAAACATAGCCTGCTAAAACAGAACAGATTTTGCGTTTTACCTCCAAATTTTCGGGTTGATGGAAAAACAAAGTTTGTAAATTTCCTGTGTACCATTCTTTCACATAAGTAGTAAAAACATGCACACCGCTTAAAATATATTCTGCATACTCTTTTTGCCAATCAACTTGTTGACCTTGAAGTTGTTTTATAGCCAATTTAGCGGAGAGCAAACCGGATTCAGTTGCAAAACAAACACCAGAAGAAAAAACAGGGTCTAAAAATTCAGAACTGTTTCCAGTTAAAGCAAAGCCATCGCCAAAGAATTTTTTCACTGCACAAGAGTAGTTTTCAATTTTTCGAGGTTCAAATAAATAGGGAATATCTTTAAAGCGTTCTCTGTAAAAATCAGACTGATTAAAAGCATTTCTTAACGCTTCTTCCGTTGTCGAACCCAAAGCATTGATGTAATCAGACGGTCCCACAACGCCCAAACTTGTTTTGCCGTTCGAGAAAGCAATTACCCAGATCCATACTTTGGTTTCTAAAATATCAAAAGTAATAACTGTTCCTTCTTTACCAGCGGGTCTATTTACTTCATCCACATGGGTAAAAATGGATGAATTTTCAGTTACGGAGGAAGGTTCTTCCAAATTCAACATTCGAGGCAAAACCCGACCATATCCACTGGAATCAATGATGAAGTTAGCATGAATTTCTCGTTTATTTCCATCTTTATTTTGCACGGTTGTGATCGAATTTGAACCATCAAAAACAACATTAGTTACTTCCGTTTCGAATTCTAAGTCTATCCCTTTGCGAATTATTTCTTCTGCCAAAGCATTGTCAAAATCTGCTCGGGGCACTTGCCAGGTCCAATCCCATCCTTCTCCGTATTTTTCACTAAAATCGAAAAAACAAATTTGTTGGTCTCGTATAAATCGGGCACCGTATTTTTTTTCGAAATTCATGACATGCAAACAGTCCAGCAAGTCTGCTTCTGCAAAATTATCCATTACGCGAGGTATTAAACTTTCGCCAATTACAAACCGAGGAAATTTGGATTTCTCAACAACTTTTACATTCACCCCATTTTTATGTAGATAGGAAGCAGCAACACAACCCGAAGGACCTGCTCCAATTACTAAAACATCAACAATTTCTTTCGTCATCTGATATGTATTAAAGTAGTATAATCATGTTTTAAGTACGAAGCTACAAAATTAATGCATTCGTTAAATTTTTGTAAAATTAATCTTTTGAGATTAACAGAATGTCACAAACACTAATTTACTGTATTTCAACGTTTTTGTAAAATGTAAATATTTTTGGCGTTATCAAGCGTAGTTTAATTCATAATAAGCAAATGTTTTTAGCCGATGAAATTTGTCATAGCGCACAGAAAAACGTAACTTTGCAGTCTAATACTTTTTAACCGCTTGTCGTCAATTTTTTCATACTTAAACCTGATAAATGAAACTAATCAACGAATTTTTAACAATAAAGGAATTTATTTCTATTGTTTTTAATAAAGATTCTATTCAAATTCAAGATTCTGTTATAAAAAGAGTAAGTGAAAGCTTTGATTTCTTAAAAATATTTTCTCAAAATAAAGTTATATATGGTGTAAACACAGGATTTGGGCCTATGGCACAATATCGAATTAAAGATGAAGATCGCATTCAACTTCAATATAATTTAATTCGTAGTCATTCTTCTGGTTCGGGTACGCCACTTAAACCAGTGTTTGTAAAGGCAGCTATATTGGCGCGTTTAAACACCTTATCTTTAGGGAATTCAGGCGTTCATCCTTCAGTAATTGAACTCATGGTTCAGTTGATAAATAAGGACATCACGCCGCTTATTTTTGAACATGGTGGTGTAGGTGCCAGTGGTGATTTAGTTCAGTTGGCTCACTTGGCATTGATTCTAATTGGTGAAGGTGAAGTTTTTTACAAAGGAGAAAGAAGAAATACCCAAGAAGTTTTCGAATTAGAAGGTTTAATGCCAATTCAAGTTGAAATTCGCGAAGGGCTCGCGTTGATGAATGGAACATCTGTTATGACAGGAATTGGAATCGTAAATGTTCGAAATGCTGAAAGATTATTGGATTGGTCCATCAAATGTTCCTGCGCAATCAACGAAATTGTTCAAGCGTATGATGATCACTTATCGGCAGAGTTAAATAATGTAAAATTGCATTTTGGTCAACAAGAAGTAGCAGAAAAAATGCGTAAAAATCTTTCTGACAGCCGATTGACACGCAAAAGAGCCGACCACTTATATACAGGGGAAAACACGGAAGATGTGTTTAAAGAAAAAGTACAAGAATATTATTCTTTAAGATGTGTTCCGCAAATTCTAGGTCCGGTGATGGATACCATTCAGTATGCATCCAACGTGTTGGAAAATGAAATCAATTCAGCGAACGATAACCCGATTGTGGACGTTAAAAATAAACAAGTGTACCACGGTGGAAATTTCCATGGAGACTATATTTCATTGGAAATGGATAAACTAAAATTGGTTATTACGAAATTATCCATGCTTGCTGAAAGACAATTGAATTATTTGTTGAATTCCAAACTAAACGATGTTTTGCCTCCGTTTGTGAATTTAGGGAAATTAGGATTTAACTTTGGAATGCAAGGGTCTCAATTTACAGCAACTTCTACAACAGCTGAGAATCAAACGCTCTCCAATCCAATGTATGTTCATAGCATCCCGAACAACAATGACAATCAAGACATTGTAAGTATGGGAACGAATGCTGCCTTGATCACCGGAAAAGTGATTGAAAATGCGTATGAAGTTTTGAGCATCGAACTGATTACGATTGTTCAAGCAATCGATTCATTGAATTTTAAAGATGAAATTTCGACCGTCACTCGAAAATTATACGAGGACATTCGACAGATTGTACCAACTTTTAAAGAAGATATCGTTATGTATCCTTACACACAGAAAGTAAAAGAATATTTAATGAATCATTAATACCTGCAACGATGAAAAAGCTACTAATATTGGTATTTGGGTTTTGGACCACCTTCTCTCAAACTCAAGACCTAGCCTTCGTAAGAAAAATGGATCTGAATCAATTCATCCATCATGCGGGTAATGTTCTAGGCAACAAATGGTATGAAAATGCTGAGTTATTTCAAAATAAAATGTAGGATATGAAGTGTGCATTGGTAACAGGAGGATCTAGAGGAATAGGTCGGATGATTTGTCAAAAATTAGCAGAGGACACTACCTACCATATTCTTATAAATTATCAGGCGAATCAGGCTGCCGCTGAAGAAACGCTAGCCATTATTCAGGGACTTGGTCGCACAGGAGAATTGTTAAAATTTGATGTTTCAAATCACGATGAAGTGCAAAGTGTTTTAGCAAACTGGGAAGCGAAAAACCCAGAAGCAATTGTAGAAACCATTGTAAATAACGCAGGTGTTACAAAAGATGGGTTGTTCATGTGGATGACCAAGGACGATTGGAATCAGGTAGTTAATACCAGTTTAGGTGGATTTTTTCATGTGACAAATTTCTTCATTCAAAAAATGTTGCGTAATAAATACGGAAGAATCGTGAATATCGTTTCTGTTTCGGGTGTGAAAGGAACACCGGGACAAACCAATTATTCAGCTGCAAAAGGAGCGGTTGTTGCTGCAACGAAAGCATTAGCGCAAGAAGTGGCAAAAAGAAAAATTACCGTAAATGCAGTTGCTCCAGGTTTTATCCGAACAGACATGACCAGTACGATGGATGAAAAAGAACTCATGAAAATGATTCCTGTTAATCGATTTGGAGAAGCAGAAGAAGTAGCGGATTTAGTGAGTTTTTTAGTATCTAAAAAAGCAGGCTATATCACTGGAGAAACCATCAACATCAACGGGGGAATTTATTCCTAATATTTAAGTGGGTATGAATAGAAGAGTTGTAATTACGGGAATGGGTATTTATTCTTGCATTGGGACTTCGATAGAAGAGGTAAAACAATCTTTGTATGAAGGAAGATCTGGAATTCAATTTGATGACGAACGAACAGCGTACGGTTATCAATCGGCATTAACAGGCATGGTGCCAAAAACGGACTTGAAAAATAAATTATCTCGACGCCAAAGGATGAGCGTGGGGGAAGAAACAGAATACGCTTACGAAGCAACGATTGAAGCACTCGAAACAGCAGGAATTACAGCGGAATATTTTGAAGACAATGAAGTTGGTATTTTATACGGAAATGACAGTGTAGCGAAAGCAATTATCGATGCTACTGAAATCATTAAAGAAAAAAAAGACACCAGTTTATTGGGTTCAGGAGCTATTTTTAAATCCATGAACTCGTCGGTGACGATGAACCTTTCGACCATATTTAGTTTAAAAGGCATTAACATGACCATCAGCGCAGCTTGTGCGAGTGGATCTCATTCCATTGGATTGGGATTTTTATTAATCCAAAATGGAATGCAAGATATGATTATCTGTGGTGGAGCACAAGAGATTAATAAATACGCCATGGCTAGTTTTGATGGATTGGGTGTTTTTGCTCCCGACAACATGGATCCTAAATTAGCGTCTCGACCCTTTGATGCAAATAGAAACGGGTTGGTTCCAAGTGGCGGTGCAGCAACCGTAATTTTAGAAAGTTACGAATCAGCAATTGCGCGGGGAGCAAATATCATTGCAGAGGTAGTAGGTTATGGGTTTTCGTCCAATGGCGGACACATTTCCACCCCCAATGTGGAGGGTCCAGCGACCGCGATGATCAGAGCTTTAAATAACGCAGGTTTAAAACCGAGTGACGTGGACTACATCAATGCACATGCAACGTCAACCCCGGTTGGAGATGCAAACGAAGCAAAAGCCATTTTCAATGTTTTTGGAGAAAATGGACCTTACGTGAGTTCAACCAAATCAATGACAGGACACGAATGCTGGATGGCAGGAGCAAGTGAAATTATTTACTCCACCATCATGATGCAAAATTCCTTTATCGCTCCCAATATCAATTTGTTAAATCCAGACGAAGATTCTAAAAAATTAAATCTAGTAAGAGAAACTTTAAATTCAAATATTGATATATATTTGTCGAATTCCTTCGGATTTGGAGGCACTAATTCGGCGGTTGTACTGAAAAAATATAAAGAATAAACGAAATACCATGAGTAAAGAAGAAATTATAGAAAAAACCATTTCCATTTTAGCGGACGAGTTTGAAGTAGATGAAGATGTCATTCAACCTGACGCTATTTTGAAAGATACGCTAGGATTAGACAGTTTAGATTATGTTGATTTAGTAGTGACCATTGAAACTAGTTTTGGTGTAAAATTAACGGAGGCAGATTTTGCCGGAATAAGTACTTTTAAAGATTTTTACAACTTAATTGACCTTAAGTTAAAAATGAAATAATTTTCTCATGTCAGATGCACAATGGGACGGAAAATCTAAAGGCACACTTTTAGGATATAAAATATTTATTTTTTGCATTAAAAATCTAGGAATCGGAGTTGCGTATTTGATTTTATATTTTGTGGCATTGTATTATTTTATCTTCCTGAAACAAAGTAATCGCGCTATTTTTTATTATTATAGAAAACGACTTCAATATCCCTACATTAAATCAAAATGGAGCACGTTTAAAACTTACATTGTTTTTGGGAAAACAATTGTTGATAAAACGGCTATTTCTGCTGGATTAAGAGATAAATTTACCTATGAATTTGATGGTGTTGAAATTCTTAAAAAACTCTTGAACGAAAAGAAAGGAGGGATATTAATAAGTGCACACATCGGAAATTTTGAAATAGCGGAACATTTTTTTGGAGAGATTGATTTAGACTGTCAAATTAATTTGGTAACGGTAGATCAAGAGAAATCAGCCATCAAAGAATATTTGGAATCGGTTACCAAAAAATCAAACATCAAATTCATCTTTGTTCAAGAAGACATGTCTCATATCTTTGAAATTAACAATGCGCTTTCAAACAATGAATTGGTTTGCTTTACGGGTGATCGTTATTTTCCAGGAAGCAAACATTTAGAGGCTGAATTATTGGGAGAAAAGGCATGTTTTCCTGCTGGACCATTCCTAATCGCTTCTCGCTTGAAGGTTCCCGTGGTATATGTGTATGTGATGAAAGAAACGAACAAACACTATCACCTTTACACCCGATTAGGAGAAGTCAAAAACAGAGATGCTCAAGCGCTCTTGGAAAATTACATTCAAAGTTTGGAAGGGATGTTAAAGTTGTATCCCCTTCAGTGGTTTAACTTTTTTCAATTTTGGAAAAAAGATAAATAAAAAGATACTTACCTTTGTAAGTTCAATTGAAGGACAATGAAGAAGGTTTTAATCATAACTTACACACAATCAGGGCAATTAGACCAGGTTTGTCATCGCGTTAGTGCGCCTTTTTTAGCCGATCCAGACGTACAAATCACTTATTATAACATTGAATTAGAACGAGATTTTCCTTTTCCATGGACAGGGGCAACTTTTTTCGATTCTTTTCCAGAATCTTTTAAACAAATTCCTCAAAGCATATTAGCTCCTCCCGACGTTGTTTTAAATCAAACATACGATTTGATAATTTTAGGATACCAAGTTTGGTACTTAACTCCTTCGATTCCAATAAACTCTTTTTTGAAAAGCGAATACGCCAAGACACTATTTAACCAAACGCCCGTTTTAACCCTTGTAGTTTGTAGGAACATGTGGACGAAAGCACATGATAAAATGCAAGTTTTGCTGAATGATTTAGGTGCAAATCACGTTGGAAATGTTGCGCTTATTGATCATGCTCCTAACTTGATCAGTGTTATTACGATTGTGAAATGGATGTTCACTGGAAGCAAAGAACGTTACCTGGGAATATTTCCTCCGCCAGGCATCTCAAGAGAGGACATTGCTAATTCTAATCGTTTTGGTGAAATTACGTTAAGACATTTGAATAAAGGTTCTTGGGATGAATTGCAACCAGAATTAGTAGCAAGCGGAGCAATTGAAATTCGACCATTTTTAATCATGGTCGATCGCACGGCAAATCGTATCTTTGAAATCTGGTCAACCAAAATAGTGAACAAAAAAGGAAGTCGGAAGAATTGGATCAAAGCATTTAAGTATTATTTGTTATTCGTTCTGTATGTTATTTCCCCAATTATTTTTATCTTGTTTCTTCTTACCTATCCCCTTCGGTTGGCAAGAATTAGAAAGGACACCATCCATTACCAAAATATTTAGAACGAAAGCATGTTTGACGTATACATTACAAAATCAGCAAAATTTCTGCCGAACGATCCAGTTTCAAACGATGAAATTGAAGATCGTTTGGGTTTAATTAATGAAAAAGCTTCCAAGACACGCCGCATTATTCTCAGAAATAACAAAATCGAGACGCGTCATTATGCCATTGATAAGAATGGAAATAAAACACATACCAATGCAGAATTAACAAACTTAGCAATCAACAACCTTTTTGATAAACGTTTTTCTAAAAAAGAAGTAGAATTAATTAGTTGTGGATCAAGTACTCCAGACTTAATATTGCCCTCATTAGCTGCCATGGTACATGGACTTTTCAAAGAAAAAAATGTGGAAATAAATTCTGCTGCAGGTTGTTGTAATGCAGGAATGAATGCTTTGAAATACGGATTCATGTCTGTTCAATCGGGAAATACGAACAACGCTATTTGTACTGGATCTGAACGAACTTCTTCGTGGATGCAAGCAAATAAGTTCGAAGCTGAAGTAGATGCACTTGAAAAATTGAACGAAACACCCATTTTAGGTTTTAATAAAGACTTTTTAAGGTGGATGTTATCCGATGGAGCGGGGGCTTTTTTACTTGAAAATAAACCGAACGGCGCGCTTCCATTAAAAGTTGAATGGATGGATGGATACTCATACGCTCATGAACTTGAAACCTGCATGTATGCTGGTGGGGACAAAATGGAGAACGGAGACATTCTTCCTTGGAGCGATTACGAAACTCAAGAATGGGAAGAAAAATCGATCTTTGCAATCAAACAAGATGTAAAATTGTTAGATGCAAACATCTTAGTTAAAGGAGCTGAAAGTTTCAAAGCTGCCCTTGTTAAACACGGTGTTTCATCCTCTGAAATCGATTATTTTTTGCCACATGTATCTTCCTATTATTTCGTAGAAGGTTTGGGTAAAGAAATGGAATTAGCGGGTGTCCCAGTTTCAAAAGAAAAATGGTTTATGAATCTCAATAAAGTGGGTAACATTGGTGCTGCATCGATTTATGTAGCATTGGATGAATTAATCAATTCAGGTAAACTCAAGAAAGGAGAAAAAATCATGTTGTCCGTACCAGAAAGTGGACGCTTCTCCTATACGTATGCTTATTTAACGGTGTGTTAATGATAGAATTTCCGATTACTGACAAGGTTTTTGTAGAAAGTTTAATCCCTCAAAAAAAACCATTTGTGATGATTGATAAACTCATTCATTTTTCAGATAAAACCATTAAAGCGGGATTGAAAGTAGCTAAAAACAACCTCTTTTATCAGAGGGATGTTTTTCAAGAGGCTGGATTAATTGAACACATGGCTCAAAGTGTGGCGCTTCATACGGGTTATAATTTTTTTCTGCAAAAAAAACAAGCGCCTGTTGGCTATATTGGATCTATCGGATCAATTGAAATTGAAAGGTTACCACTTTTGAATGAAAATTTGGAAACAACTGTTGAGATAATACAAGAGTTTGCAAACATCACCTTGGTGAAAATTGAAGTGAAAATTGAGGAAGAATTCATTGCTTCAGGACAAATGAAAACAGTTTTAGCTTAGAAATTATGCAACTGGATGACGAAATAGACATCAGGCTTTTTTTACCACATCGAGAACCGATGCTGATGGTGGATAAATTGACCCATATCAATGAAAATGAAGTGTCCACTATTTTTGAAATAAAAGTAAATACGCTTTTTGTCCAAGATGGAAAATTAAATGAATTTGGATTGATTGAAAATGCAGCACAAACGTGTTCTGGGATTGTTGCCAAATCTTACTTCTTTGATGAGAATAACCAAGAAAAACAAAACGTAAAAGTCATTGGTTTTATTAGTGGAATTAAGGAATTAAACGTCTATGATTTTCCATCTATTGGCGCTACCATCAAATGTGTGTCCAATTTAATTTCCCAATTTAATTCTGTGGATTATTCTATTTGTACGATGAAATGTAGTACCTTTCAGGGTGATAAATTGTTTTTCGATGCAGTAATTAATCTTTTTATTCAACAAGAAAAATGAAAGAAGAAGACGTTCCCCAAGACAAATCTTATTTGACCAATAGTGTGATTCGTGAAATGTGTTATGCGGTTGATAAAGACGGTAAATACACAACCGTTGTGAGTGAAGGTTGGGAACCAAAAGATATTGCGCTCAGAAATTCAATTCAACTTATCAACGAACGCACAGAAGCAGCACGAATAGGGTTCATCAACGGAAGTTTAAGTCCTTTGGTTTATTTCATGGAAAAAAATAAAATGGATGTTGGAATTCTTTCCAGCTATGTCGGTATGTGGAAGTGGCGCGTAAAAAGACATTTTAAACCAGCAGTTTTTAAAAAATTAAATAACGCTATTCTTTCCAAATATGCGGAGACGTTTGAAATTTCTGTAGAAGAATTAATTACCTTTAAAGGAGAAGAATGAAAATCGATTTCACACACCATCAATCAGCACATTGTGAAAATGGAGTTGCATCCAATCTCCTTAAACATAACGGAATTACCATCAGTGAGCCCTTGGTTTTCGGTATTGGCTCGGGCTTATTTTTCGTCTATTTGCCCTTCATAAAAGCAAATCACGCTCCAGCAATTAGTTACCGCCCATTGCCAGGAATTATTTTTAATCGACTGGCTAAAAGATTGGGAATTAAAATAAAAAGAGTCAAGTTTTCTACACCCATTCAAGCAAAAAAAGCCCTTGAAGAGAATCTGAATAAAAACATTCCAACCGGCTTGCAAGTTGGAGTTTATGGTTTAACTTACTTTCCCGATGAGTATCGTTTTCATTTCAACGCGCACAATTTGGTTGTGTTTGGTAAAGATGAATCGAATTACCTCGTCAGTGATCCAGTGATGGAAATGACCACCACGTTGACGGAAGAAACCCTGGAAAAGGTGCGATTCGCAAAAGGAGTTTTTGCACCTAGAGGACACATGTACTATCCGATTTCATTTCCAGAAACAATCGATTGGGAGCGAGCCATTCGAAAAGGAATCAACCAAACGTGCATGCTCATGCTCGCCAAAGCACCCATTGTAGGTGTTAGGGGAATGCGTCTAGTGGCGGGAAAGATTAGAAAATGGGCTGGAAAATACGGCACGCAAAAAGCAAACTATTACTTGGCGCAAATTGTTCGAATGCAAGAAGAGATTGGAACGGGAGGTGGTGGATTTCGTTTCATTTATGCCGCATTTTTGCAAGAAGCTTCTGGGATTTTGAAAAACGATGAATTGGCTGTTCTTTCCAAAGAAATGACCATTATTGGTGATGCTTGGAGAGACTTTGCTGTAAACGCATCTCGTGTTTACAAAAACAGAAGCAACCAATCCGACATTTACAATACCCTTGCCGATGAGTTAATTGCAATTTCTTATCAAGAAGAAGCATTCTTTAAGAAATTGAAAAAAGCAATGAAAAAATGAATTCGAAAGCAATAGTCATTCATCATCTCAGTAAAAAATACCAAGATTCGGATGATTTTTCTGTAGCTGATTTATCCTTGGAAATCAATAAGAATGAGATCTTTGGCTTGCTTGGCCCAAATGGGGCAGGAAAAACAACACTTATTTCCATGCTTTGCGGATTGGTAAAACCGACAGCAGGGAATTTCACCATCGAAGGGCTTTCTTACGAGAAAAACGCCATGGAAATCAAACGAATGATTGGCGTTGTTCCGCAAGAATATGCATTGTATCCAACCTTAACAGCCAAAGAAAATTTGATGTATTTTGGAAGCATGTTTGGTTTGAAAGGAAAAGAATTAAAAAACAAAGTTCTCATTGCTTTGGAGCGATTGGGCTTGGAGAAATTTGCTAACAAACAAATCCACACCTTTTCTGGTGGAATGAAAAGACGCATTAACATCATTGCGGGAATCTTACATCAACCAACCGTATTGTTTTTAGATGAGCCAACCGTTGGTGTGGATGTTCAATCCAAGCACGTCATTATTGATTACTTGAAAGAACTGAATCAACAAGGAACAACCATTGTTTATACCTCACATCACTTGAGCGAGGCACAAGATTTTTGTACGCAAATTACCATCATGGACAAAGGAAGAATTTTAACTTCTGGAACTCCTGATCGTTTAATTGCATCCGTTCAAAATGCACATAGTTTAGAAGATGTTTTCGTTTCATTAACTGGTAAAGCACTAAGAGATGATGTATAAATTAGGGATGACTATTTACAAGGAAATGCTTTTACTTAAAAGGGATTTTGGCGGTTTGGTAATTTTATTTGTCATGCCCTTGGTTTTAATAATCACCATCACGTTGATTCAAGATACCAGCTTCAAATCCATGGCAGAAATAAAAATGCCGATTTTGTTAGTTGATAACGACCGGGGTGAAATTTCTGAAAAGGTAAAAACAAACCTAAATGAAGGTGGCGCTTTTCAAATTATCACTAAACTAAATGGAAATGAAATTGATGAAAACGCGGCTAAAGAAGCTGTTTTTAAGGGTGATTTTCAACTCGCACTCATTTTACCTGAAAATTTAAGCAAAGACCTGAACACCAAAGTAAACCAGAACGTTCAAAAAATCATGCAAAATTTTGACATGGGCGATGAGGTTGAAAAAACCGAAGCGACACCACCTTTAACTTCTCGTAATGTCAATTTGTATTTTGATCCCGCATCCCAGCTTTCGTTTCGGAATACCGTTAAAAACGGCATCGACAAATTAATTGCAAAAATTGAAAAGGACAAAGTGTACGCTGCATTTCAAGAAAATTTAGGGATTGAAGATATCTCGTTTCAAGACGAAAATTTCATCTCGTACGCAGAAATAAGTCCAGAAGTTAAGGACGGAAAAGCAATCATTCCCAACTCAGTTCAACACAACGTTCCAGCATGGTCTTTATTTGCAATTTTCTTCATCATTGTTCCGCTTTCAATTAACATTGTGAAAGAAAAAGGGCAAGGAACGCAAATCCGATTGATTACCAATCCTGTTCCTTACTTCATTTTAATTGCTGGAAAAACAATTACTTACTTAATCATTTGCATGATACAATTTACTTTGATGTTGTTGATCGGTTTGTATTTATTTCCTTCTTTAGGATTGCCTCGATTAGAACTGCACGGTACGCTTGGGTTGATGATGACCATTGCATTCTTCTCAGGTTTAGCAGCGATTGGACTGGGGATATTACTCGGAACCATTGCCAGAACACAAGAACAATCTGCCCCATTTGGAGCTACTTTTGTGGTAATACTGGCAGCAATTGGTGGTGTTTGGGTTCCTGTATTTGCGATGCCAAAATTGATGCAAATTCTTTCCAACGTTTCTCCCATGAATTGGGGACTAAATGCATTTTACGATGTCTTACTCAGAAAGTCAGGTTTTACAGAAATAATTTTTGAGATAATTTTACTACTTTTGTTTTTCATACTTACCGTCGCAATCGCTATTCTTTATGATAAGAAGAAAAGAGCAGTCTAAAGAAATCACTGTATCCAAAGATATTCGCATCCGTTTCAATGAAACGGATCCCTTGGGAATTGTTTGGCATGGATACTACATCACTTATTTTGAAGATGGAAGAGAAGCGTTTGGAAGAAAACACAACATTTCTTATTTAGATGTTCAAGCAAATGGTTTTACAACTCCCATTGTTAAGTCGGTTTGTGAACATAAATTGGCTCTAAAATATGGTGATATTGCCAGAATAGAAACTACTTTCGTCAATTCTCCTGCCGCAAAAATGATTTTCAAATATCAGATTTTCAATGTTGAAAACAAAGTAGTTTGTACGGGTGAAACTGTTCAAGTGTTTTTAGGATTAGAAGGGAATTTGATGTTGAACAATCCTCCTTTTTTTGAAGCTTGGAAAACTAAAATGGGATTACAGGAATAAATGTTGAAGCGCGTTTTTATATTAGATACGAATTGTATCACTTCCCTGGGCTTGGATGTTCTTAGTAACTGGAAAGCTGTTTCCAAGGGTCTTTCAGGCATAAAATTACATGAAAAAACAGACCTTTTTGAAAATTCATTTTACGGATCAATGGTGGATGATGATTCATTAAATAAAACCTCAGTCAAGAAATTGGTCAATGGAGAATACACCAAATTGGAAAAAATGCTTCTTTTAGCTTTACTTCCATTGATTGACAAGCATCAAGTTTCTGAAAACTCGCTGTTAATTTTATCAACTACAAAAGGGAATATCAGTTTATTAAAAAATAAAGAGGTCAGTCTTGAAGAAGTTCAATTAGCCAATTTAGCCAAGAAAATAGGTGCTTATTTTGGGTTTAGTAAAGAACCCGTCGTTGTTTCGAATGCATGCGTTTCGGGTTTACTCGCCATCTCTGTAGCGAAAGATTTAATTCAAGCTGGAATGTGCGACAATGCTTACGTGGTAGCAGGTGATGAAATTTCAGAGTTTATTTTATCTGGTTTTAACTCTTTTCAAGCCATGAGCTCAAAACCATGTAAACCCTATGATATCGCAAGAGATGGTGTCACTTTAGGCGAAGCAAGTGCTGCTGTTTTCATCGACTCCAAGACAAATGATGCAAATGGAATTGAAATTATGGGAGCTGGTGCCGTCAACGATGCCAATCACATTTCTGGTCCTTCCAGAACAGGTGAAGGATTATACCGGAGTATTTTAAGCGCGCTGAAAGAAGCGAATGTTTTAAAAGAAGAAATTGATTTTATTTCAGCTCATGGCACAGCCACCTTGTACAACGATGAAATGGAAGCAATTGCATTAAACAGGTTGTCCTTACAGAACGTTCCAGTGAATAGCATGAAAGGATATTACGGACATACGTTAGGTGCATCGGGTTTGTTAGAAACGGTATTGTCCATCGAAAGTGCTAAAAACGAAGAGCTTATTGTTTCTTTGGGCTTCGAAGAGCATGGAGTTACTCAAAAAATTAACATCATTCAGAAACCAAAAACCACACCAATAAGGTTCTTTTTGAAAACCGCATCTGGATTTGGAGGCTCCAACACTGCCGTTCTTTTTAAAAAACACAATTAAAGTGAAATCAACGAATTACATATCCGGGTTTTGTAAAATTGATTCATCTTCCATTTCGGTAGATGGTCAATTAAGACTGAAGAATTCAAATGCTTCATTTTCGGATTTTGCAAAATTAGCTTATCAACATTTTGAAATAAAATACCCAAAATTTTTTAAAATGGATAAGTTGAGTAAATTAGCTTTTTTATCTGCCAGTTTCGTTTTAGATAAAGTGGTGAAAGCAACTCAGGAAAACAACATTGCATTGGTGTTTGCAAATAAATCAGCCAGCTTAGATACAGATGTTGACTATCAAAAAACCATTGCAGATCGTACAGAATACTTTCCAAGTCCTGCTGTTTTTGTATATACGTTGCCGAATATTTGTGTGGGAGAAATCAGCATTAAATACCAATTACAAGCAGAAAACATCTTTTTTGTGACAGAGAAATTAGAGGCTGAATTGATGTTTGCGTATGCTGAAACAATTCTGATGAAGGAAAAAGCGGATCAAGTTCTCTGTGGCTGGGTAGAATTATGTAAAGAGAATTATCATTCTTTTGTATATTTGGTGGGAAAAACAGGAGCAATTGAACACACGATTGAAAATATAAATAACTTACACAAAACATAAATATGGAATCTTTAAAAACAGAATTGAAAACAAAAATCATTGAGATACTTAATTTAGAAGAA
Source organism: uncultured Chryseobacterium sp. (assembly GCA_964488745.1). Lineage (GTDB taxonomy): Bacteria > Bacteroidota > Bacteroidia > Flavobacteriales_D > Crocinitomicaceae > JAQVCM01. The sequence goes on from CAZAVP010000002.1 coordinate 56,583, forward strand.
GTAACGGTACAAGACATTGATGATAATGATGCGCTTTTTGGCGATGGTTTAGGTTTGGACTCGATTGATGCTTTGGAACTAATAGTACTTTTAGACAAAGATTACGGCATCAAATTATCGGATCCTAAACAAGGGAAGGACATTTTTCAATCCATAGAAACAATGGCCACGTATATTTTAGAAAATAGGAAAAAATAATTCATGGCTAAAAAAATTGCAATCACAGGAATGGGCATTGTCTCTGCTATTGGGAATTCGGTAGCTGAGAATTTGCAAACCCTTATGAAGGGTGGAAATACCATTACTAGGATTGAAAATTTAAACACCATTCATCAAGACTCACTTAAATTTGGTGAAATTAAAACCACCAACGATGAGTTTGTCAAATTGCTTGAATTGCCAAAAGACAATAATTTTTGTCGTTCCGCTTTAATTGGTATGTTTGCACTAAAAGAAGCCGTAGAAAGCGCAAACATTGAAGACATCAACAAGGTACGCAGTGGATTGATTTCCGCAACCACGGTTGGAGGAATGGACATGACCGAAAAATATTTTCATTCGTACGATGAAAATGTAAGCGCTCGGAAATACATTGTTGGCCACGAAGCGGGTGATGTTACCAATAAAATGGCAGATTTCATCGGGTTAAAAGGGTTTGTAACGACCATCAGTACTGCTTGTTCATCCGCAGCAAATGCCATTATTTTGGGTGCGAAAATGATTGAAACAGGTCAATTAGACCGTGTAATTGTTGGGGGAACTGATGCTTTATGTAAGTTTACCATCAACGGTTTCAAAACTTTGATGATTTTATCGGATGAAGAAAATGCTCCATTTGACGACAACCGCAAAGGTTTGAATCTGGGCGAAGCAGCCGCTTATTTAATCTTAGAGTCTCAAGAAGTAGTGGAAAAAGAAAACAGAAAAGTTTTAGCCTACATTTCTGGATACGGGAACGCAAATGATGCTTTTCATCAAACTGCCTCCTCTGAAAATGGAGAAGGTGCTTATTTGGCAATGCAAAAAGCATTGAAAAGCGCTGAATTACAAATAGCCGAAATTGATTACATCAACGTACACGGCACTGCCACACCCAATAACGATTTATCAGAAGGAATTGCCATGCAGCGAATTTTTGGAAACAACGTTCCTGTATTCAGTTCCACAAAACCATTTACTGGGCACACTTTAGCGGCTGCAGCTGCGGTGGAAGCGGTGTATAGTGTTTTAGCGATTCAAAATGAAATCGTTTATCCCAATAAGAATTTCAAAACACCCATGAAAGAATTCAACTTAATTCCACAAACGGAATTGCTGCATCAAAAGTTGAATCACGTATTATCCAATTCATTCGGATTTGGAGGAAATTGTTCAACCGTTATTTTTTCGAAGAACGCATGAAAACTTGTTACATCAATGGTTTATCGTCTATCTCACATCAAAATTCTCTTGAAAATGAGTTTTTGGAAGAGATAACTCCACGGACAAACGAAGTGGTGCTTCATGCAATTCAGCCTTCTTACAAAGAGATCATTTCTCCTGCCGCTGGAAGAAGAATGGCAAAAGGGGTGAAGATGGGCATGTTTACGGCGTTGAAATCATTAAAAGAGGCGGGAATTGAAAATCCAGACGCAATTATAGTTGGAACAGGATTGGGATGCATGGAAGATTCTGAAAAGTTTTTGAATGCAATTTTAGATAACAACGAACAGTTTTTAACGCCCACTTCTTTCATTCAATCAACTCACAACACGGTTGGTGGACAAATCGCTTTGGCGTTGCAATGCAAAGGACCAAATTTTACCTATGTCAACGGTGGCGTTTCTTTTGAAAGCGGGTTGATTGATGGAAAAATGCAAATTGAATTGGAAGAGTCGAATGCTGTTTTAGTTGGAGGTGTAGATGAAATTGCACAACGAACCTCGCATTTATATCAGCTTGCTGAATTGGCGAAAGCAGAAGAAAATCAGCCAATTGATATTTTGACAACTGAAACCAAAGGAATTATTTATGGGGAAGGGGCTCAGTTTTTCGTTTTGGAAAACGAGAAAAAAGAAACGAGTTATGCAATTTTAGAAAAGATTTCAACGGTTAATACGTTAGGCGCTCATGAGGTTAATCCATTTTTAGAACAGTTTTTAAAGGCTGCAGGAACAAGCAAAGAACAAATTGACTTGGTGATTCTTGGCATCGATGGCGATGCTTCTTTCAAAGAATTGTATGCAGGACCACAAGCACTATTTCAGAATACGCCACAAGCGTATTATAAACATTTGACGGGTGGGTATCATACGGCATCAGCTTTTGGATTTTGGGTAGCGAATCAGGTTTTAAAACGCCAAAGCCTTCCAGAGGCTGTTCAATTAAACAAGTTGACCAAGAAAACATATCAAAAGGTGCTCTTATACAATCAATACCGAGGAAAAGATCACAGTTTCATTTTATTATCGAAATGCTAAAACACCAAAGAGTACGTCTGCTGATTGGAATTTGTGGAACAATGCTCGCCATTTATTCCTATAACCAAGGTCAATGGAAATATTTGATCGTTTTAATGGTTGTTTGGTTTCTTTTGGTGGCTTGGGGCTCCTTAGACATTCGTTTGGGTTATTTTACTAAAACACATTGCTCTAATCCAGACGTGCAAGACTTGAAGGTAGCCCTTACTTTTGACGACGGCCCGACCGAATTTACGTCTTTAGCCTTGGACATCTTAAAAAAGAACAATGTCAAAGCAACTTTCTTTTGCATCGGTAAACAGATTGAAAAATATCCCGAAATTTTTAATCGAATCATTGAAGAAGGACACCTTGTTGGAAATCATAGTTATTCTCACAGCAATAAATTTGGCTTTTTGAAAACCAATCAAGTCATTAAAGAGATTCGAAAAACAGATCAGTTGATTTTTGAAGGAACTGGAAAAAAGGCCTTGTTTTTTCGTCCACCTGTTGGAGTAACAAATCCTAGAATTCATCGAGCCATTCAAAAGACAGAACATGATGTCATCGGTTGGAGCATTCGCTCACTCGATACGGCAACCAAAAATGAAGCAAAAATTTTAAAACGGATACATCGAAAACTTCATCCAGGAGGCGTTGTACTTTTACACGACACTTCGCATAAATCAATCCAAGTATTAAAGAATTTATTAAATTCACTTTCAGAAAAACAATACGAGGTTGTTTTGGTGGATGAATTACTAAAACTGAATGCATATCGTGCTTAATTTTTCAGGCTTTGAAACTTTGGAATACTTGTTGCCATTAAAAACTAAAAAGGATAAATAACATGAAATATTTTATTTTACTAACGTTGTTTTTATACAGCCAAAACTCCTTTTCCCAAGATCAGAAAATGACTGCCGCAGAAATAAGTCAATTCAAAACGACGACGGAAAAGGCCACCAAAACGGTGAAAACAATCAAAACCGATTTTACACAATATAAACATTTGACGTTTTTAGAAAAAGACATCGAATCCAGCGGAAAGATGATTTTTAAAACGCCTTCCTCTTTGAATTGGAAGTATGTAAATCCTTATCAATACAGCATTATTTTCAAGAGTAATAAAATTTACATCAACGACCAAGGAAACAAAAGCACGGTTAATTCGGGAAACAGTAAAATGTTTGAACGAATCAATAAATTAATTGTTGGAACCGTTAGTGGAAACCTATTCGATGATAAAGATTTTGTCATTGAATATTATAAAAACAAGGATTTTAACATCGCGAAACTCACACCCAAAGAAGCTGCTTTAAAGAAATACATCAAGCAAGTTTATTTGTATTTTCCGCCCAATGAATCCCTTGTTTCTAAAGTGAAATTAATTGAACCCTCAGAGGATTATACCTTGATAATATTCAAGAACAAAGTTATAAATACAACTATTGACGATGCGTCTTTTTCTCATTAGTGTTTTAATTTCGGGACTTGCCTCGTGTAAAAGCTATCAACCGGTTGGCATAATCCAAACTGAAAAGAAAAGTGCGAATTATCAAAATCCTTACTTTAAGAGTGATTCAGCATATTTATACAAAGCGCACGTGGAAGTATTCGGCAACCAATTAAGTGGCATTTTAGTAATTAAGAAGGTAGATGACCAAACGCATCGAATAGCATTGACCAGCGCTTTTGGAAACACTTTGATGGACATTACAATTTCTGAAAAGAACCTGAAAGTAAATTACATTTTAGAAGAATTAAATCGAAAAATTCTTCTTCGAATGTTAGCCTCGGATTTTCGAATGATTTTAACACGCGATCACCACATTCAAGAAAAATTCGAAACGCATGAAGACATGATTTACAAATCTCAAAACAAAGCGGGATTTTATTATTTTTTCAAGTCGAAAGAAGACGATAAAATTCATCAAATAATTTTATCCAGCAAAGCAAAAGAAAAAGTTCAGGTGAATATTACATCTAAAAATAGTACTTTTGCAGAAAATATTATAATTCAACATTATAATGTAAAATTGAAGATCGCGTTGAGTGAGTATAGAAATGAATAATTCTTTAAAACGGATGCTTTTTATTTTGCAGGAATTGAAAAAATGGAATGATGGAAATTGATTTTCAAAACACTAAAATGCTTTTAACAGATTTCTACACGATTCAAAAAATGGAATCTTTAGAAGCTGGAAAATATATGGCCGTCATACAATTGAATAAAAATCACGAAGTGTTTAAAGGTCATTTTCCCAACAATCCAGTATTGCCTGGTGTTTGTACCATGCAAATTATCAAGGAATTGACGGAGACAATTGTTGCCAAGCCATTGTTTTTATCTCGTGCCATAAACGTGAAATTCATGGCATTAATCAATCCCGAAGTAAATTCTGTGCTTCGATTCGAATTAGACATCGAAACAGCAGAAAATGGGGAAATAAAAGTTAAAAATAGTACCTTTTTTGACACTACCTTGGCTTTGAAATTGTCAAATAATTATAAAGTGCTGGACGCATGAAGATTGGATTGATTTTATTGGTTTTCGTTGTTGCTTCCCTCTCAACTGATTTGTCGGAACTACGAAAACTATATCCAAAAGCCGCTGATAATAAAGAAAATGCGGAAGCTTTTTACTTAAAAACAACCAAGATGACTGCCGAAGATGTAGTGGTTGTTGGGTACAAAGGTGTTGGTTTGACCCTCAAAGCAAAATTCGAAAAAGAACTCGCTAAAAAGAAAAACCATTTTAAGAAAGGAGTTGAACTGTTGGAAGAAAGCATTGAGAAAGACCCACAAAACATTGAATTGCGAACTTTGAGATTGAGCGTTCAAGAAAATTCTCCGAAGATATTAAACTACCACAAAAACATAGACGAAGATAAAAAAACAATTCATACGTATTTTTCGAAAAGCAAAAACGAAACAAAAGTATTTGTTGCTGAATTTATTCGGGTTTCAAAATCTTTTTCTGAAGAAGAAAAAAAAACGTATAAGCTATAACCTTATTTTAGGATGACAGAAACGATTTCAGAGCAAATGGATCGATTGAAAGTATGTGTCATCATTCCTACATACAACAATCATAAAACACTAGCGCGTGTTATAAATGGTGTCTTAGAAAAAACCAATTCGGTGATTGTTGTAAATGATGGTTCAACCGACAATACCGCTGACATTCTTTCCAAATACCTAACGATAACACAGGTTCATCTTCCAAAAAACAAAGGAAAAGGGAATGCACTTCGAAATGGTTTTTTAGTTGCAAAAACAGCAGGGTTTCAGCATGCAATTACCATTGATTCGGATGGCCAGCATTTTCCAGAAGACATTGCTGTTTTTTTAAAACACCTCGATGAAGCCGATGGGGATGTTTTACTAATCGGAAGTCGAGACATGACGACTGAGAATGTGCCTAAAAAAAGTAGCTTTGGACACAAGTTCTCTAATTTTTGGTATCATTTTGAAACGGGAGTAAAACTAACGGATACTCAGTCTGGTTACCGCTCTTATCCACTCAATGCTATTCCGAAAAAACTCTTTACTCAGAAGTTTGAATTGGAAATTGAAATCATTGTCCGTTCTTCTTGGAACGGTGTTTTGGTGAAAAACATTCCTGTAAATATTTTATACGATCCGGAAGAAAGAATCAGTCATTTTAGGCCTTTCAAAGATTTTACACGCATCAGTGTTTTAAATGTTGTGTTGGTTGTAATAGCTTTGCTTTACATTAAACCGCGGGATTTTATTCTTCGTTCTAAAAAAAAAAGCTTCAAGCGATTCCTTCAAGAAGACATTTTAAAAAGTACTGATTCAAAATTAAAAAAATCTCTATCGGTTGCTTTAGGTATTTTTATTGGAATTTCCCCTTTTTGGGGCTTCCAAACGGTTCTGGTTCTTGGCTTAGCGATTCTTTTTAAGCTCAACAAAGTACTCGCATTTGCTTTTTCAAATATCAGTTTCCCTCCTTTCATTCCGTTTATCATTCTTGGATCTCTGCAAATGGGTAAGCTCTTCATCAAAGAAACGCAACCCTTGGTTTTTAATAAGTCTCTCTCTTGGGATGCCGTAGCTGAAAATTTTACCTTATATTTGGTTGGTAGCTTTGTACTCGCCATAACCATGGCCATTGTTGGTGGGTTTATAAGCTATTTTGTATTTACCATTTTATCAAAAACCAAATAACGAACTAAACCAACCTACCCATGGAGACATTTTTCTACCACTTATACCGTCTCATAAATAAAAATAAACGGGTATCTATACTCATTGGATTCGGGTTTTTAATGCTCTTTGGCTTTTTTGCTTCTAAAATAAAATTTGAAGAAGACATCACCCGCATACTCCCAAAAAGTGAAAGATCCGATGTAGCCACAAAAGTTCTGACCCAACTCAATTTTGCAGATAAAATAACCGTTATTCTTGAAAAGAAAGACGCTGGAACAGATGAAGACTTAGCTGCTATTGCACGAACATTCCTTGATAGTATCGAATCTTGTAGCCCATACATTCGAGATGTTGAAGGTAAAATTGATGATGAGAATATTCAGGAAACTTTTGAGTTTGTCAAAAATAACCTGCCTTTGTTTTTAGATAAAAACGATTATTCTATTATCGAAAACAAGATTCAATCCGATAGCATACAACTCAAAACCGAAGAAAATTTTCGAACACTTATTTCTCCAACAGGAATGGTGGCAAAAGATTTTATTTTGAATGATCCTTTGGGATTTGTTTTCATTGCGCTTAAAAAATTACAACAACTTAACATAGGTGACGATTTTCAGTTGAAAAATGGATTCATTACCACAAAAGATAATTCCAAAATCTTACTTTTTATCAATCCGATTTTGGCAGGAACAGAAACGGAAAAAAACACCTTATTTGTAGCAGAATTAAATCGTATCAAAGCAGAATTAAATGGGTCTTTTGAAGGTAAGGCATCCGTGGATTATTTTGGTTCTTCTTTGATTGCAGTGGCAAATGCGAAACAAATTAAAGGAGACATTATCACCACAGTGGTTTTGTCGTTAGGCGCGTTGATGTTGATTTTGATTCTTTATTACAGGAAGGTTTTTGTCCCCATTATTCTCTTTATACCTACCATTTTCGGGGTTGTCTTCGCAATAGCGTGTTTGTATTTTTTGAAAGAAACCATCTCGGCTATTTCTTTGAGCGTTGGTGCAATTCTTTTGGGAGTCACAATCGATTATGCTTTGCATATCATGACCCACTACAAAGACAAATCAGATATCCAAAAGCTTTACAAAGACATTACCATGCCTTTGATTATGAGCAGTTCTACGACTGCCGCGGCTTTTTTGTGTTTGCTGTTTGTCAATTCAGATGCGTTGAAAGATTTGGGTATTTTTGCCGCAATTAGTGTCATTACTTCTGCGGTTTTCTCTTTGATTTTAATCCCACATTTGTATCAGCCGAAGCCACAAATGAATCAAAAAAGGAAAAACATGCTTGACTTGGCTTCTAGTTTCCCTTTTGAGAAAAGTAAATTTTTATTTTATTCTTCTTTGTTGGTAATAATCGGGTCGTTCTTCACCTTCAATCGGGTACAATTTAACGACAGTCTTTCCGATTTGAATTATGTTCCACAAGAAATAAAAGATGCGGAAGCCAAGGTGGAGGCAACCACTAGTTTGACCTCGAAATCAATTTATGTTGCTGCTTATGGAAACTCAGAAGAAGAGGCTTTGCGCAATAATACAAAATTATTCGGTCGTCTGTTGGAAGCGCAAAATCAAAACAAAATTCTAAGTTACAGCAGCATTGGCGGAATTGTACTTTCAGAAAAAGATCAACTTGATAAAATTGACACATGGAATCAATTTTGGCAGACACGAGACAAAGAAAAAGTTCAAGCAGACCTCCTTCAATCGGGAACAACCATGGGCTTTAAACCAAGTTCATTCAATTCTTTTTATGAATTACTTCAAAAAGATTTTCGTCCCATTGCTTTTTCAGATTATCACGTTTTAAAAGCGCTTCCAATAAAAGATTTCGTCAGTGAAAAAGCTGGTTTTCACACTGTTTTATCGGTTGTGAAAGTGACCGATGAGCAACGTGCTCCTTTAATTCAACGCATTTCACAAGAAAAAAATGCCCTGGCGATTGACCGTCAACAAATGAACGAAACGTTTTTAGGGAATTTGAAAAATGATTTCAATGACTTGGTAAATTATTCTTTCGTAGCCGTGATTCTGATCCTGTGGGTTTTCTTCAGACGCATTGAATTGGTGGCGGTAGCAATTATTCCAATTGCAATTACAGGTGTAGTAACCGCTGGATTAATGGCCATTTTTGACATTCAATTGAATATATTTAGCACCATCGTTTGTACACTGATTTTCGGTCACGGAGTGGATTTTAGTATTTTTATGACCAGCGCACTTCAAAAAGAACATACTTTTGGAAAGTCAGATATGAAAACCTATCGGACATCCATCATATTGGCCGCGTTAACCACCATTTTAGCCATTGGTTCTTTGGTATTTGCAGCACATCCAGCGTTGAAATCAATTTCAATGGTTTCGTTAATCGGAGTTTTCTCTGCTTTGATAATTACGTTCGTTTTTTACCCTGTAATTTTCCGCATTTGCATCATGAATCGGGCGAAAAAAGGGAAATCACCCGTTACCCTGCGTTTGTTTATACATGCTACTTTATCCTTCATCTATTATGGGGTTGGAGGGTTTTTATTATCCATCATGGGACAAGTTTTGTGGCTTTTCCCTGTGAAAAAGGAACTTAAAATGAAATGGTTTAGGGTAACGATGAGCAGCTTCATGAAATCCGTTTTATACACAAATACCTTCATCAGAAAGAGAATCGTTAATCCAAATAACGAGCAGTTTGATCGACCATCGATTATTATTTCAAATCATACTTCTTTCTTGGATACTTTGGCAATTGGTATGCTCAATTACAAAATTATTTTCTTGGTTAATGATTGGGTTTATAATTCGCTCATTTTCGGAAGAGCTGTAAAATTGGCTGGATTTTATCCCGTGTCTCAGGGATTGGACAAAGGCGTAAATCACCTCAGAAAAAAAGTGGAAGAAGGGTATTCCTTAATGGTTTTTCCTGAAGGAACAAGGTCAAAAACCAACTCCATGAATCGTTTTCATAAAGGAGCTTTTTACTTAGCGCAAGAATTAAATCTGCCCATTTTACCCATTTACATTCATGGAAATTCGGAAGCATTACCGAAAGGAGATCACATCATATACAATGGCGCAATCACGGTGCATATCGGAACAAAAATTGAACTCGATGATTCCCGTTTTGGTGATGCGTATGACCAAAGAACTAAATTAATTGCTGCCCATTTTAAAGCGCAATTTGAAGAACTGAGATCGGAATATGAAGATGAGAATTATTTCAAATCTAAACTAATGTTGCGTTTTTTATACAAAGAAAGACAGATTACAGAAACAGTAAAATTAGATTTTGAGAAAAATAAAACCGATTACTATCAACTAAGTACGTTTTTTAAACAGAAAGAACGAATCTTCCATTTAGGAAACGATTATGGTCAAATAGACATTCTTTTAACCTTAAATCAAGCAGGTAGAAAGATCGAATCTTACATCGAGGATGAAGAAAAAAGAGCGGTGGCAAAAACCAATTATTTGTTGAAGACTCGCAAAATTGAATACCTCGATCACTTGCCTGAAATAAATCCGAAAACAAAAACACTTTTGATTTCAACCGCTACACTCGAAATGGATTGGAAAACATTTCTGCTTAATTTCGAACATGTTGTGGTTTTTAACAATCCAAATTTAGTCTCTCTGTTTACCCAAATGGGATTTGTAATTTCGAGGACATCACATATAATAACACATTTAATTAAGCAGCATGACTAAGAAATACGACGTAGTAATTGTTGGAAGTGGATTGGGTGGGTTGGTCTCTGCCATTATTCTAGCCATGGAAGGTAAAAGGGTTTGCGTTTTAGAAAAAAACAATCAATACGGAGGGAATTTACAAACATTTGTAAGAGATAAAAAAATCTTTGACACGGGGATTCACTACATCGGAGGATTGGATAAGGGTGAAAATTTACACCGTTATTTCTCCTATTTGGGAATCATGGACGGATTGCACTTAAAGAGAATGGACATCGATGGATATGATAAAATCTCTTTTGAAGGCGATCCGATTGATTATCCGCATGCGCAAGGAATGGAAAATTTCGGCAAACAATTAATCAAACATTTTCCAGAGGAGAAAGAAGCAATTTTGAGTTATGTTGAAAAAATGATTTACATCTGTTCTTCCTTTCCGCTTTTTGATTTGAACACCAAAGAAGGCTATCAGCAAGAAATTCTATCCATCAATGCTAAAGATTATTTTGATGAATTAACTCCAAATGAAAAACTCAAAGGCGTATTAGCTGGATCCAACTTTTTATACGCTGGCATTCCAGAAAAAACACCACTTTATGTGCACGCACTCACGACTAATTCTTACATGCAAAGCTCTTGGAGGTGCATCAATGGTGGAAGTCAAATTACCAAATTATTGGTGAGGCAATTGCGGAAATATGGAGGAGAAATATACAAGCGACGTGAAGTGACTCATTTTGAAATGGAAAATGAATTAATTAGCGCGGTTAAAACCAAGAATGGAGAGACCTATTTGGCTGATCTTTTCATTTCAAACATCGAACCCAAAACCACGTTGAAAATGGTTGGACAGCAAAAATTCCGAAAAGCTTTTTTCAATAGAGTCCAAAGTTTGGAGCCTTCAGCTGCCGCTTTTAGTTTATACATTGCTTTTAAACCTGAAACATTCAAATACCTTAATTACAATTATTATCGTTTTCAATCGCCTGAAAAAGTTTGGGCTGCGAATAATTATACTGAAGAATCTTGGCCCGAAGCATACATGGTGTCCATGAATGTATCAGAAGAGAACCAAGTTTGGGCTGAAAGTTTAACGGCCATTACTTACATGCGTTTTGACGACGTGAAAAAATGGGAAAATACCCACAACACCATTGTTGATGCAAACGATCGAGGTGAATCCTATGCTGAATTTAAAAAGCAAAAAATGGAAACGTTTTTAAAAGTGCTAGAGAAACAATTCCCCAATATTCGAGAATGTATCCAATCCATTCATGAATCATCTCCGCTTTCCTATCGGGATTATATCGGTGGTGATGAAGGAAATATGTATGGCTATGTCAAAGATTCAAAAGACACCATGCGAACTTTTATTTCATCCAAAACCAAAGTGGAAAATTTATTCTTAACGGGTCAAAGCGTCAACATGCACGGTGTTTTGGGTGTAACCATCGGTGCTGTTCTGACTTGCACGCACATTTTAGGAAGAGAATATTTAGTTGATAAAATCATCAAAGCTACTGAAGCATGAATCTAAAAAGATGGATCTGGTTTGGAATTTGGCCTGTGCTTCTACTGGTAGTAAGTGCTTGTGGAATCAAAAAATCTCAGAATTATTTGCCAGAGTTGAAAGCATACAACCAACGAATACCCGTTGTTACCAAACATGCGGATACCATGCTTTCATCAAATCAAAATTATCTTCTAAAAAACAAACATCACATTTGGGAATTGTATGCAGCGGGTGATCCCTTGCAATTGGGAATGGTAAGCGGAAGTTTAACAGAAAACTTGATACATCAACAGGAAGATGCTTTTTTTTCCATGATTACGGATTTTATCCCGTCTTCCTCCAAACAATCTTTTTTGAAGTTCTTTTTGAAAGTGTATAACCGCAAAATGCACTTACACATTCCCAACGAGTATTTGGCTGAAATTTATGGCGTATCCAAATATTCATCCAATCAATACGATTACATTGCCAATAAATATCAGCGCGCCTTGTCACTTCATGGTGCACATGACATTGGTCACGCTTTGCAAGATTTAATGTTGGTTGGTTGTTCCTCTTTGGCCGTTTGGGGCGAAAAATCTTCGGATGGCAGTATGCTTATTGGTCGAAATTTTGACTTTTACGCAGGCGATGAATTTGCAGAAGAAAAAATCATTTCTTTCATCCGACCAGAAGTTGGAATTCCATACATGAGCATGTCTTGGGCAGGAATGATAGGCGTCGTTTCCGGGATGAATTTGGAAGGACTAACGGTGACAATCAATGCTGGTAAATCCAAAATTCCGCTGAAAGCAAAAACACCCATCTCCATTTTAACGCGCGAAATTTTGCAATATGCATCTACGGTTGAAGAAGCAATTGAGATTGCAGAAAAACGAAAAGTGTTTGTTTCAGAGTCCATCATGGTAGGAAGTGCAAAAGATAGAAACGTAGTTTTAATTGAAGTTTCTCCGAAAAACTTCGGCGTTTACCAAGTAGAAAATAGCAATCAGTTGATTTGTTCCAATCACTTTCAAAGCGAAGCATATCGGACTGACAAACGAAATTCAAAACACAAAGCAACCAGTCATTCTGCATATCGATATGAAAAGATGGAGAAATTAATCAAAGAAAAAGACAAATTAAATCCGCAAAAAATGGTTGATATTTTACGAGATACCAAAGGATTGGATGAAAATGAAATCGGTTATGGAAATGAAAAAGCATTGAATCAATTATTGGGTCATCATTCGATTGTTTTTAAACCTGAACAACGCATCGTTTGGGTTTCTACAAAGCCATATCAATTAGGTGAATTTGTTGCGTATGATTTAAACGAGATTTTCAACAGACAAGACAGTAGTTTAATATCTCGCGAAGTGGATTCATTACGAATTGCAGCAGATCCATTTGTAAACTCAACGGCTTACCAAAAGTACGAGCAATATCGCAAGAAAGACCGTGTTATGGACCAGACTTTAAGCGATGAGTTACTTTTAGAAGCGGGATTTATTGAAGCATATAAAAATTCAAATCCCGAGTTTTGGTTGGTTTATTACAAAGCGGGAATGTATCATTATCAACAAAAAGATTTTAACTTCGCAATAAAGGAATTCGAGAACGCATTAACCAAAGAGATTACGACAGTTCAAAGTAAAGAACTTGTTGAGAAATACCTCAAAAAATCAAATCGAAAAAGGAAAAAATGATACCAGCAATCGAACAAAAATCCAAGGCGGAAATAATTGCTCTGCAAGAGGAAAAGTTGCGTCAATTAATCCAGTATTTGAAGACCAATTCACCGTTCTATCAAAACCTTTTTTCGACTTTAAAAATTGACCTTGAATCCATTCAAACGTTGGATGATTTAATCCAATTACCCACTACTTCCAAAACGGATTTACAGGTAAATAACGATGCTTTTTTCTGTGTTCCAAAAGAAGAAATTATTGATTTCGCCACAACTTCTGGTACTTTGGGTTCGCCGGTTATTTTTGGGTTAACGGATAATGACTTAGAACGATTAGCATACAATGAAGCCATTTCTTTTGCCTGTGCAGGAATTCGAAAAGGGGATGTTGTTCAATTGATGACCACTTTGGATCGTCGCTTTATGGCGGGATTGGCTTACTTTTTAGGACTAAGAAAATTAGGCGCTAGTGCCGTGCGGGTGGGCGCTGGAATTCCAGAATTACAATGGGATTCGATTTTGAAATTCAAACCAAAACACTTGGTTTCCGTTCCTTCGTTTTTGCTCAAATTGATTGATTATGCTGAAAAAAACGGAATTGACATCAATCAAAGTAGTGTTAAAGGTGTTATTTGCATTGGAGAAGCGTTGCGAAATCAAGATTTTTCTCCAAGTACCCTGACCAAAATGATTACCGATAAATGGCACATTGATTTGTTTTCCACGTATGCTTCCACTGAAATGAGTACTGCTTTTACGGAATGTACAGCGAAAATGGGCGGTCACCATCACCCAGAATTAATCATTACGGAAGTTTTGGATGAAAATAATCACCCAGTTAAACCAGGTGAAAGTGGAGAATTAACCATTACGACTCTTGGGATTGAAGCCATGCCTTTGCTTCGTTTCAAAACGGGTGATATCGTTGTCATGCATTCAGAAACATGCGTTTGCGGGAGAAACACCCAACGCGTCGGGCCTGTTCTAGGGCGAAAAAAACACATGATTAAATACAAAGGCACAACGCTTTATCCTACAGCGATGCACGATTTATTGGCGTGTATGGAAGAAGTTCAAAGTCATTTAATTGAAATTTCAACCAATGAACTTGGCATGGATGAAATTGCTATTAAAATTGCCTCTAAAAATCCTTCGGAAACGTTGTTAGAAGAAATTAAAAATCATTTTAAAGCAAAATTAAGAGTTGTCCCTACCCTTGAATTTGTGGACGCTTCTGCCCTTCAAAAGATCAATTTTCCTCCGATGAGCAGAAAACCTATCTTGCTGATTGACAATAGAAAATAAGCATATTACCTAACTGATTCAACAAGTTATTGAATTTTAATCAATCTAATTTTGCATTAAAAATAATGGTATTTTTGCCCCATAAAATACCCAAAAGGGATTGCCAATGAATTATTTTTTCGACCATCTGTGGGAAGCCTTTCGTCTCCCAATTGAAAATCCGGTATTGATTTTTTCACTCATCCTTTTCATCATCTTACTTTCTCCAATTTTATTGCGGAAAATTCGGATTCCTTCCATCATTGGATTAATTATTTCAGGGGTCATCATCGGCCCAAAAGGATTGAATTTGATCGGAGAAAAACTCTTAGAGTCTTCTGGCTCGGTCAAACTTTTCTCCACCATTGGCTTGCTTTACATCATGTTTATGGCGGGATTAGAGCTCGACATGAATCAGTTTAAAAAGCACCGAAACAAGAGTTTAGCATTCGGTATTTTTACTTTCTCGATTCCAATGGTACTTGGATTTCCGATTTGCTATTACGGTTTGGGTTTAAGCTTTACGGCTAGTTTACTAACTGCTTCCATGTTTGCCACGCACACCCTGGTTGCCTATCCGATTGTCAGTAAATTCGGGATTAATAAGAAAACTGCCGTAGCTGTAACTGTTGGAGGGACCATCTTGACAGACACCGCCGTTTTAATTCTTTTAGCCGTAATCACAAGCGCTGCGAAAGGAGAATTAAGTTCGGACTTTTGGATTCGATTAATTACCTCGTTGACCATTTTTTCGTTAATCATGTTTTTGGTAATTCCACGAATTGCCCGTTGGTTTTTGAGTAAATTGGAAAGTGAAAAAACATCGCATTATATTTTTGTCCTTTCCATCGTTTTCTTTGCTGCTTTCTTAGCTGAAGTAGCTGGGATTGAACATATTATTGGTGCTTTTGTGGCTGGTTTGGTTCTCAATAAACTGATCCCACACACTTCTGCATTGATGAACCGAATTGAATTTATCGGAAACGCATTGTTCATTCCCTTTTTCTTAATTTCCGTTGGAATGATCGTCGATTTAAGAGTTCTTTTTCAAGGAAATATGGCTTTGATTACAGCGGGTGTTTTAACAACTTTCGCCGTTTTCTCTAAGTGGTTAGCTGCTTTTGTAACCCAAATTATCTTCAAAATGACGCGTTCGGAAAGACAAATCATTTTTGGATTAAGCACCGCACACGCAGCTGCGACGCTGGCGATTATTATTGTAGGATACAATACCATTGTTGGAACAACGCCAACCGGAGACCCGATTCGATTACTCGATGAAAACATTTTAAATGCAACGGTTATATTAATCCTCGTAACCTGTATGATTGCTTCCTTTGCAACTGAAAATGCAGGGAGAAAAATATTACTTGAACAATCTGAGGACGAAGATTTGACATTGCCTGAAATGAAGTCTCAACATCTTTTAGTGGCTATTAACGAATTGAAAGGAAACGAAAAGATTTTGGATTTATCGGTTCTAATTACGGATAAAAAAGTGATTAATCCCATTTCAGTTGTCAGTGTTTTTGCCGATGATGAAGAAGCAGAAAATAATATCCGGAGATCTAGAAATCACCTGAATGAAATTGTGAAGCACTATTCAGATGGAGAAACACAAGTCAATACCATCGCAACGATTGATCACAACATTTCCAGTGGAATTGCAAGAACATCCAAAGAATTAGCGGCCGACATGGTCATCATCAACGACAGCAAGCAAGTTAATTTGTTGCACCGAATTGTGGGTGATGAAAGAGCACATTTATTAGATGTTTGTTATAAAACCGTATTTTTTTGTCGCCTAGAAAATGCCTTTGTATCTAAAAAACAAGTTGTACTAATTTGTCCAATTATGGCAGAACTAGAAATCAGTTTTACCAATTGGTTAGAACGAATTTTAAGACTTGCCAATGAATTAAATCTTCCCATCTTGATATTCAGTTCTCGGAACACGTATGATAAAATTCAGCAGTATATTCAGATTCGAAAATTCGCGTTGAATATTCAGAACAAAGAAATTAATGAGTTGGATGATTATTTTTTGCATAACCACAAAATGGAAGTATCCGATTTGGTAGTTTTTTGCAGCGCTAGGAATGGCGCAGTATCCCATTCTTCCTCCATTGAAGTTTTCATGACTAAAATCGGAAAAGCGTTTCCAACACAAGATCGTATTTTGATATATCCATCGCAAATGGTTGCAGATAATGCATATAATACCTACGAAGACTTCTCAAATTCAGCCCTTACAAAAGGGGTTGAAACAATTCAAAAACTGAGTAAAGAGGTTGGAAGTATTTTTAAAAATAAATAATTCAATTCCCTAAGCTTAAAATTCAGCTTAAAGGACAGGTTGGTCTTTAATTAGAACTGTTCTAAATAGGGGTGTTTGACAATTCTATGACAAAGAATCTGCAACAAATACGCAATTTTGTAGTCGATAGAAAAACGAAATGGTAAATCAATTTCATATTATAGCTTTTACGCACCGCAATTTTGATGTAAACAAAATCGGAAAACTGCATATAGACGCTGAATTCCAAAAGGATAGACTGAATCATTTGAAAGAAAGTTTGGACTTATCTGAAATAATGTTTTTGTCAACCTGTAATCGAGTTGAATTTTTATTCTGTACCGATTGTGTTGTAAATACGGATTTAATTTCACGTTTTTTCTTTACCCTTTATCCTGGTTTACATGTGGATGAAATCAATGAATTCATTGTTAGTGGTCAATTATACAGCGGAATGACTGCTGTTGAACATGTTTTTAGAGTTGCCTCTTCGATTGATTCCATGATTGTTGGTGAACGAGAAATCATCACACAAGTTCGAACTGCTTTTGAAAGCTGTAGAGAAATGGGGTTGACAGGTGATACCATTCGAGTAATTATGCGCCAGACTGTTTCCACTGCTAAAAGAGTTTATACGGAAACTGCCATAGCGAGAAAACCAGTTTCTGTAGTAGCTTTGGCCTACCATACGTTAAGAGACATGAACATGCCTCTCGATTCCAGGGTATTGATTGTCGGTGCGGGAACCACCAATAACAACATGGGGAAATTTCTTAAAAAACACGGATACCAAAACTTTGCAGTGTTCAACAGAACTGTTTCTAAAGCTGAAGCGTTGGCAAGGGATTTAAATGGTGAATTTTACCCACTTTCAGCACTTCCTAGCTACAACAAAGGTTTTGATTTAATTATCTCGTGTACAGGCTCTGAAAATCATGTGATTACACCAGAAGTTTACACCAGTTTATTGCAAGGAGAGACAAGCAAGAAAGTGGTTATAGACATTGCAATTCCACATGATTTGGATAGTAGAATCTTAGAAAATAATGCGGTCACTCACATTTCAGTTGATGTTCTTCAAAAAATATCAGCAGAAAATTTGAAAGCAAGATCAAAAGAAATTACCCATGTGGAAGAGATTCTTTCGGAATCAATCACAGAATTTAATCAAATTCTTCGCATGCGATCTGTTGAGGTAGCGATGCGTGAAGTTCCAAACATGGTAAAACAAATTCGCGTTGCGGCAGTGAATGAAGTTTTCAAAAAAGACCTGCAATCTTTGGACGAAGAGTCCCGAGAGGTTTTGGATAAAATCATTGGCTACATGGAAAAGAAATACATGAGCATGCCGATGAAAATGGCAAAAGAAATCATGATGAAATAAATCATCAAATAACTCCCAATCATTGATTTATGAGAAAAATAATTATTGGATCGCGCGGAAGTGACTTAGCCCTATGGCAAGCAAATCACGTTAGAAAACAATTGGAAGATTTAGGTCACGAAGTAGAAATAAAAATCATTGTTACTCAAGGAGATGCGATTCAACACTTAAGTTTTGATAAATTAGAAGGAAAAGGCTTTTTCACCAAAGAAATTGAAGTTCATTTATTAGATGGTCGAATTGATTTGGCGGTTCATTCACACAAAGATTTAGAAACTACGCCACCAGCAGGATTGATCATTGCTGCGGTTTCTGAAAGAGAAGATCCATCCGAGTTGTTGTTAATTCAAAAATCTAAAGTGGACAAAGCCCAAGATTGGGAATTGATTGAAAATGGAATTATTGGAACTTCTTCTGCCCGAAGAAAATCGCAAGTAATTCGTTTCAGACCAGATCTTGAAATCAAAGATTTAAGAGGAAATGTTCCCACTAGAATTCAGAAATTAAGAGATGGGAATTACGATGCTATCTTTTTAGCCAAAGCGGGTGTGGATCGTTTGCAAATCGATTTAAGTGAATTTCATCAAGTTGTTTTAGATCCAACTGTTGTTGTTCCTGCTCCAGCGCAAGGTGTTTTAGCTTTGCAGATTAGAGAAGACGACACGGAAATGTTTGAGATTATGCAAAACTTGAATCATCCAGAAATTGCTTCTAAAATCGGCGTTGAACGCAAAGTTTTAAATTTGTTGGAGGGCGGTTGTCAATTGCCATTAGGTGTTTATTCACCAGAAGATGGAAAAGTGTATGTTTCTCACGCAGCTAATTGGGAAGACGGAGCGGATTGGATGTTGTATGAGTTTGATGAATTGGAAAACATGGCTGAATTGATCATCGAAGACATCAACTCAGATGATGACCTAGAAGAGGCATAACACGCATGAAATCTTGTTTGCTCATCACCAAGAATCAAACAGAATTAACTGTTTTACCTTCCTTTTGCGAGAAGAATCAGGTCGAATTAATTGCCCAGTCATTCATTGAGTTTGAAGGGGTTCAATCACCCATACCACCAGGTATTCAAGTTTTGTTTTTCGGGAGCAAACGCGCGGCACATTTCTTTTTACTACAAAGTGAAATTCCAAGTCACTGCCAAGTTGCCTGCATTGGTGAAACAACTAAGAATCAGTTGGAAAAAATGGGAATCCAAGTGGACTTTTGGGGTTCTGAAGCGGGAAACCCAGATCTTGTGGCCAATGAATTAAAAAATTGGTTGGCAGGAAGAAAATTGCATGTTCCACTTTCGGATGTCAGCAATCGTTCCATGGCAAAAGTACTACCAACTGAACAAGTGGTTGAGATAGTGGTTTATAAGACAAAACAACAAGCCCTTGAAATCACCATTCAGCCGATGGTTCTCGTTTTTACAAGTCCTTCTAACCTTGCTGGATATTTAATTAAAAATACCATTCCAGCGAATGCTCACCTCATTGTTTGGGGAAAAACGACGGAATTAGCTTTAAACAAAATTGGATTTCAAGCCGATTACGTTTTGACCTATGCTACCGAAACAGAATTGGTTGAATACCTCGATACTATTATTACGAATTAAAGGTTTTGATAGGTTTGGTCATTGGTAACCTACAATTTACATTAATCCGTTATCCATTCCTTTTTATTATTTTTGTTAAATGTTCTTCAGGAGTTTAATCCTTGTTTTTTGCTTGCTTGCCACCTCAATTTCTTGGGGACAAAATCGTTTTTTTCAACCAGCAGATAGTTTACATCAAGGAAGGTTAGTTGCTACCTCCCTTTCGATTGGAACAGTTTGGACAGGAAGCATCATTGCCTTGAACCATGTTTGGTATAAAGAATTTGAGAAGACGAACATCCACAGTTTTGACGATTCCAAAGAATGGATGCAAATGGATAAGATGGGACACGTATATACCTCCTATCATTTAAGTCATCAAGCATTTAAGAGCTATCGTTGGAGTGGTTTAAATCGCAAAACAAGCGCATGGATTGGTACTGGAATTGGTTTCGGCTATCAATTAACGTTTGAGTTTTTAGATGGAAGAAGTAGCGCTTGGGGATTTTCTTGGAGTGATTTAGTTGCAAATGGAATTGGGAGTGCCTTGTTTTTAACCCAAGAACTCATTTGGCAAGAGCAAAAAATCAAGTTAAAATTTTCCTATCTTCCAACAAAATATGCGCAATACAGACCAAATGTCTTAGGCTCAAACTTTGGGGAGCGGTTATTGAAAGATTACAACGGTCAAACTTATTGGTTGACTTTCTCACCTCGTATTTTATTTCCAAAAATCCCTGTCCCTGAATGGATTTCAGTTGCCGTAGGATACAGTGTTGATCAGAAACTAGCCGCCAAAGAAGACTATTTTGTGACACTTGACGGCTTAAATACCTTTAACGCGCAAAGAGAGTTCATCCTTTCATTGGATATCGATGTAACAAAATTATCTATTCGAAAGAAGTGGTTGAAAACCATTTTAAGCCCTTTCAACCTAATAAAAATTCCTTTTCCCGCTGTTGTTTTTCAATCAAATGGCATTGCAGGAAAATGGCTTTATTTTTAATAATTTCACAATTTTGAATGGTAGAATATTAAGCCTATCTTTGTAGAAATCATCCAATAAAATAATCATACTTAGATGCTAAACAAATTCTTATTCTTATTAGGAATTCTCTCTATTCTGTCAACTCAAGCACAACAAACTACTTATATCTGTTTTTTTGAATTGAATTCTGCGGAATATGACTCAGATTCCATTGTAAAAATGCAAGACTGGTTGAAAACGAACCATTCAAAATCAAATGTTACCTTCGAATTGGTTTCCTATACAGACACCTTGGGAAGCGTAGAATATAATGACCATTTGGCCCAGAAAAGAATGGAAAATATCTCCAGAATATTGACAGCAGACGGGTTTCAAATTTTTGATTCAAAAACAATCGGTAAACGATACTCCACAAGTAATTATACAACTGATTCTGAATTTAGAAAAGTGGAAATTAACGTTGTGACTCATTTAACAAATAACACCTATGTGAAGGAAACAAACCCAGTGAAACAGACTGAATTAAAATCACCTAAACCTAGAGTTGCTTCATTAACCGAGGAAAAAAGAGAAAAAGACAGGTTAGATGAATTTGAAAAACATGGTGACAATACGGTCATCAACCTAAACATTGAGTTTAAAAACGGAACCAATACTTACAAAGATGCTGATTCCGAAAAACAAGTTTATTATTTAGCGCAATATTTAAAAAAACATCCTAAGAAAAAAATTCTTATTTTAGGTCATGTGTGTTGCAACAACAACTACATGGTTTCTTTAAGTCGTGCAAAAAAAGTATACGAAGATTTAGGAAAATATAATATTAAAAAAAAACGCATGCGTTATAAAGGAATGTCTAATACAGTTCCTTTAGTACAAGAAATTAATTCAAAAGCGGAACAACAAAATAGAAGGGTTGAAGTAGTTTTTAGGGAATAAAAAATTCACCATCTATAGCAAAAAGCTTTCCTTTTATCTACTTAATGCTTTCCGCTTTAGAGATTCAATTTCTGTGAATTTTGATAAAAAACAAAGGTCTTATTTTGATGATCAGCACATCGCTCAATATACTTCGTTGATTGATAAATGTTTAAGCTTAAACACTTGTTTTTTTAAATGATCTCAGAAAATAAAAATACAGTTAATTCATTTTGGAGTTAAAAAAATCAACTCATAAACACTTCTTATCAAGAAACAACGTTGTACTTTCGTGACGATGAATGCGCTGAGACTTTTAATTGTTGTTTGGAGTTGTTTCTGGATGACCAGTTTTTCTTTTGGACAGGCTTCAAGTGTTCGTACCTTCACTTTATCTGCTAATTCAGGCGCTGTAAAGCTCGACTCTTTAACCATTTACCCATTTTCATTTCAAGCATTTTGCCAAGATCAATTGTTGTCGAGAGAGGATTACTTGTTAGATTACTCAACCGGTAATTTTGAATTGCTGAAAGCCTGTGAGGATTCCATTCGGGTAACATTCCGAGTGTTGCCAATGGATTTGTCAAAAAAGTATCAAAGCAAAGACACAACCATGATTTTTGATCAGAAACAAGAAAATTTGGATCGTTATCTTTTTTCTGCATCTCAGGGAAATACAGATATTTTTGGGAGTTCAAACCTGCGAAAAAATGGTAGTATTTCGCGCGGGATTACGTTTGGAAATAACCAAGATTTGGCCGTAAATTCAACTTTGAATCTTGAATTGGCAGGTGACATTGCTCCGAATCTCAAAATATTGGCTTCTGTTTCAGACAATAAATTGCCCATTCAACCCGATGGAAACACCAATAAATTACAGGAATTTGATCAAGTATTTATCCAAGTTTACAACGACCAATTCAAAATAATTGCTGGAGATTTTTGGATCAATAAACCGCAAGGTTATTTCATGAATTATAAAAAACGAGCACAAGGATTATACGGGGAATACAGTTGGAAACCGACTGAAAAAAGCACTTGGTCTGTGCAAGGAAGTGGTGCTTTGTCCAAGGGTAAATTTGCCCGACAAATTATTCCCGGCGTAGAAGGCAATCAAGGACCATATCGTTTAAGGGGAAATGAAAACGAACCATTCATCATTGTCCTTTCAGGAACGGAACGCGTTTTTGTGGACGGCAAACTGATGGAAAGAGGTCAAGAGTTTGATTATGTCATTAATTATAATACCGCTGAAATCGTTTTTACCAGCCGAAAATTAATTACCAAGGACATTCGAATTGTGGTAGAATTTCAATATTCAGATCAAAACTATGTTCGCTCGCTGGTGCAAGGTGGTGCGAAATACGAGTCGGAAAAATTCAAATTTTGGCTGAATGCATATTCCGAACAAGATGCTAAAAATCAAACTGTTCAGCAAGATTTAACGCCTAATCAAAAATTCATGCTTTCGCAGATTGGCGATAGTTTAGAATTGGCCCGTGCCAGCAGCATCGATTCAGTTGGTTTTCAAGACAATCAGAACCTCTATAAATTAATTGACTCGTTGGCCGTTGATTCGGTGTTGGTTTATTCCATTCATGCGGATTCGGCAGTGTATCGCGCAACTTTCGTTTATGTTGGACCGAATAAAGGAAATTATGTTTTTAGTAATTTTAACGCACTGGGTAAGATCTATAAATGGGTATCTCCCATTGGAGGTGTTCCACAAGGAGATTATGAAGCCGCCCGAATCATCATTACTCCAAAACAGAAACAAATGGTTTCAGTAGGTGCCTCTTATCAGTTGCGGAAGAACGTGGTGCTCGAAACGGAACTTGCTTATACCAAAGATGACCTCAACACGTTCTCTAAAAAAAATTCGGGCGATGATCAAGGGTTTGGAAGTAAAACCAAACTATCTGCTCACATTCCATTGGGAAAAGATTCGCTTCCGTTGTGGTCTTTAAACACAGCTGCTCAGTTGGAAGTTTTGCATCGAAATTTCAATCCAATTGAACAATATAGAAATGTGGAATACGATCGCAACTGGAATACGAGAGGAAAGAATTACACCGGAAATCAATTTGAATCGATGCTTTCAGCAGATTTTAGACACCTTAGAAATGGACACGTAGGAATCAAAGCATCTCAATATTCAATCGGAACAGCTTACAACGGACTGAAAACAGAATTGACGGGAACTTGGAAACAGAAAGGATTTGAGGTCGTTGGAGAAGGAAGTTTCCTTGCGAGTGAATCGGAAAGTAAAAATCAGTTTCTAAGACATAGATTAGATGTTTCTCAGTCGTTTAGAAAAATAAAAATAGGGGTGAAAGATGAACATGAAAACAACCTATTTCGCTCCAACGGAATTCTTAATATGGAAAGTTATCAGTTCTTGGATTACGAGTTTTACCTCACCAACACCGATTCTTCTAAACTCAATTACCGTGTTTTTTATCGTGAAAGATATGACCAGAAATCTGATAGTGCCCAATTACAAAATGTTTCCAAAGCCCGCAATGTCGGTGGAGAAATTCTGGTCGCTTCCGGAAAAAATCAAAAGTTAAATGTGTTGGTAAATTACCGAGAACTGAAAATAAACGACAAGGTGCTAATCAATCAAACGCCAGAAAACACACTTTTAGGTCGCGTTGATTATGAGTTGAAACTTTTTAAAAACACCATCACGTGGAATACTTTTTACGAAATTGGGAGCGGATTGGAACAAAGAAGAGAGTTCCAATACCTCAAAGTTCCCGATGGACAAGGAATTTATACTTGGATAGATTACAACGGAGATCAAGTAAAAGATTTGAATGAATTTGAAATAGCGCAATATGCCGATCAAGCGGGTTACATTCGCGTTTTTACACCGAGTAATGAATATGTAAAAACATATTCTAATGAATTTAATCAAGGGCTTTTCATCAAACCAGAACGCATTTGGGCAACCAAAACTGGACTTAAAAAAGTGTTTTCCCGCTTTTCAAATCAATCTCGTGTGCGAATTAATCGGAAAACCAATTTGTTGGATAAGAATTCATTCAATCCGTTGGCTTCTGAAGTAAGAGATACAACCTTGATTTCAACCAGCAGCAACATCCGAAATACTTTTTATTTCAACCGTACGAGTTCCATTTTTGGAGCTGAATATGTGGTTCAAAACACGAGAAGCAAATCTTTATTAGCGAGTGGTTTTGATGCTCGCGTCAACGATTATCACGAAGTTTCGTACCGTTGGAACATTGCGAAGATTTTTACTTTGGAAACAACTGCTCAGATTGGCACAAAAAGCGTGGAAGCTGACTACACGTCGGGAAGAAATTACAACATTCAATACCATCTCATCAAACCAGCGTTTAGTTATCAACCTTCAACCTCTTTCCGAATAACGGCGGATGGACGTTATGCTGATAAAAGAAATGTCGATGGTGAACAGGCTTACGTCTCCGAATTTGGCTTGAAGGTCAAATACAATCAAGCCACGAAAGGAAGTTTACAAGCTGCTGTCGCGTTGGTGATGATTCAGTACGACGGAAATCCAGGCTCATCACTGGGATTTGAAATGTTAGAGTCTTTAAAAACGGGCAATAATTACACCTGGAATGTCGGATATCAACGATCCATTTCCAAGAATTTGCAGATTTCAGTTCAATATAACGGAAGAAAATCAGAAGTTAACAAAACCATTCATTCTGGAGGAATGGAGGTTAGGGCGTTTTTTTAAAGGTTATTCGTTGGTTTGATTTTAAACCCTTCAATTATTGCGTATCTGATTCATTTGTTTAAATTTGAAACAATAATCACCTTTTTTACATCCTAATTTAAACGATAATAAAATGGCTAATAAATATGTGAAATTTATTTCGGACGAGCATTTGTTGTGCTGTGTAGGAAATTTACATCAAGCATACCTAAGAGCAAAAAACAACGTCTCGAAAAAAAGTTTTTACTCAAACAAAGTTGATACAATCAAACTAATTTTCGATGCAAAATTTAACGATATTAACGAAGACGATTTAATCCAATCTGAGATTCTTCGGCAAATAGACAAATCCATTAATAACTCCATCGGCACCTTTCACGAGCAGATTTTAGGTGGAATCAAAAAGTTTGAGATTGGAAATTTAAGCGGATTTGATATTAAAGCAGTAAACAATACGCTTTTTGCTGACATCAAAAACAAACACAATACGATGAACAGTAGTTCGTCTGAAGCTTTATTTCAAAAATTAGCTCGATTTGCTGATGATTATAAAAAAGCAAATTGTTATTGGGTACAAATTTTAGCAAAAAACAGCTTCAACGAACTTTGGAAAGGAGAAATTAATGGAAAAGAATATAGTCATAGTCGAGTTTATAAAATTTCTGGTGACCAATTTATGCACTACTTACGGGGCAATCCAATGCACTTTTTCAATTGTACAAAGCATTGCCAATCGCAATACAAGATTATTTAAAATCCATCGAGCAAGACAGTAGCATCCAAGAAAATTCGGCTTTAGAAGAAATTACCTCAGAAATCGAAAAGTCAAAACGCACCATTCTCGATCAAATTACCTTTGAAAATTATAGTTACTATTTGGGATTTGATAAATTGTAATAGTTGTTTAAGAATTTCACAATCGAATAACCTACTTCCTTTCCTAAGTTAACAGGTACAGCATTACCAATTTGTTTGTATTGTTGCGCCATCGAACCTTCAAAATCCCATTCATCAGGAAAAGTTTGAATTCTGGCATATTCCCGAACGGTGAACGGTCGGGTTTCTTCAGGATGACACCTTTCTGTTTGTTTTTGTGCAGGGCTACACGTTAGTGTTAAGCAAGGTTCATCCCAACCAATACGCCTTGCAATCCCTGTTTTCCCCCCGCCTAAGTGAAAACTACCACCCATAAATTCCTTTTGAATATCAAGTGGTAAATCACGCCAATAACCTTTTGGTGGCACTAAATCTAAAACATCTTTTTTACTTTGTGGATATTTAGCTCCCAAAGACTTTGGTACATTGGAATGGTAAAGCTCCCCTTTTTTCAGAGCGTCTTCCAGGTTGTAAATTTTATTATACGGCTTGGGATATTCATATTCTAAAGCAATATCCTTTCTAATGCCCACTAATATTAATCGCTCACGCTTTTGAGGAACTTTATAGTTGATGGCTTTTAATACTTGAACGGGAACTACGTTGTAACCAATTTCGTCTAAAATTGAAATCATTCCTTGTAACGTTTTTCCATTTTCATGACTTAACAATCCACGAACGTTTTCACCAATACAGATGGGCGGATTAACCTCTTTGACCACTCTTGCAAATTCATAAAACAAAGTGCCTCGCGCGTCTGCTAGACCTAGTTTTTTTCCAGCATAACTAAAAGCTTGACAAGGAAAACCTCCGGTAACAACATCTACTTTGTTTTTATATTGCGAAAAACTAAATTCTTTAATATCGCCTTCTAAAACATTCCAAGTTGGCCGATTTTTCCTTAATGTTTGACAAGCCCACTTATCAATTTCATTGAGTGCAATGCATTTCAATCCAGCCTTTTCAAGACCGATAGCAAGTCCGCCAGCTCCGGCGAAAAGTTCTAATACGGTATATTCGTTTTCTGCTATAACTTGGTTGGTAAATTCTTCTTCATCTTTGTCGTTAAAAAGCTCGCCCATAAATGATTGAATATCATCTTTGCGGTAAACCCTATAATTCGAAATTGGCTCACGAACTGCATTTAATCGGCCCTCACGATCCCAACGTCTAAGGGTTTCCTTGCTTTTTCCAATAAGTTCAGATGCTTCTGAGAGTGACAAATAACCCTTCATAACCAAGTTACTTAACCTTACACAATGGTTACAAATATAAGCAAAGAATTGAGTTAAAAATAGCAGAAGAAAAATAATCGAAAATAAAATTCACTTCATTAAACACATTTCATTCATAGCAAGCTGATTAGATTTCGTTGTGAAAATTAAAATAGGATAAGAAGTAGATTATTTGTTACTTTGTAGTCCAAATTTAGATTACAGAATGTCACATAAAGCAGGATTTGTCAGCATCGTTGGCAGCCCAAACGTCGGTAAATCAACGTTAATGAACCAATTAGTTGGCGAAAAATTATCCATTGTTACTTCCAAAGCACAAACGACCAGACACCGAATTCACGGAATCGTTAATGGCGAGGATTACCAAATGGTTTTTTCAGATACGCCTGGGGTTGTAAACGCTGCCTATAAATTGCACGACACCATGATGAGTTACGTGGAAAGTACGTTCAAAGATGCGGACATCATGTTGTTTATTACGGACATATACGAAAGTGAAATGAATCACGTGGAAACACTTGCTCGCATTCAAAAACTCACCATTCCCGTATTGGTAATCATCAACAAAGTGGATTTAGCCGAACAAAATCAGGTGGAAGCACGCATCAAATTTTGGAAAGAAAAATTACCCAATGCTGAGATCATTCCTGCTTCTGCGCTACATGGTTTCAACAAAGAATGGGTTTGGGACCGTTTGATGGAATTGCTTCCAGTGTCTCCGCCTTATTTCGACAAAGAAGAATTATCAGACCGACCGATGCGCTTTTTTGTAGCAGAGATGATTCGTGAAAAGATATTTTTGTTCACCGACAAAGAAGTTCCGTATTCTTGTCAAGTTGAAGTAGATACCTACGAAGAGGAAGAGGACATCATTCGAATTCGTGCCGTTATCATCGTTGAACGTGATTCTCAAAAAGGAATCATCATTGGAAAAGGCGGCGCGATGCTGAAAAAAATTGGTCGCGAAGCTCGTAAAGACATTGAGAAATTCGTTCAGAAACACATCTTTTTGGAAACGTTTGTGAAAGTAGATAAAGACTGGAGACAGTCAGACATTAAATTAAAAAAATACGGTTATTGATTCGTTTTTAATTGATTAGAAGTTCTTTTGCAATTTCTATGTCGATTTGTTTGAATTAGCACATTAACCCTTTAGCAAGATTAAAAATGAGTAACATTATAGCCATCGTCGGCAGACCAAACGTTGGAAAATCAACGTTGTTTAACCGACTGACTGAATCACAAAATGCCATCGTCAAAGAAGTAAGTGGCGTTACCAGAGACCGGATTTACGGTCGCGGTGAATGGAACGGAATGCCTTTTTCGGTAATTGACACGGGTGGATACGTCAAAGGTTCTGACGATATTTTCGAAGAAGAAATTCGCAAACAAGTAATCATCGCAATTGAAGAAGCAAGCGTAATCGTTTTCATGGTGGACGTAACCACTGGAATTGTAGATTTAGACGAAACAGTTGCTCAACTACTGCGTAAGTCCAAGAAAAAAGTATTTGTTGTCGCAAACAAAGTTGACAACACCCAACGATATGGACTTTCATCGGAATTCTGGTCATTTGGCTTAGGAAATGTGTATGACCTTTCTGCAACGAACGGAAGTGGAACGGGAGAATTGTTGGATGATATCATCGCAGCTTTTGATCCAAGTGCACAATTTCAAGAAGAAACAGAATTGCCTAGAATCGCAGTTGTGGGAAAACCGAATGTAGGAAAATCATCCTTGATAAACGCGTTTACAGGTCAAGAAAGAAACATTGTTACGAACATTTCAGGCACAACCAGAGACGCGATTAATACCCGTTACCGGGCTTTTGGATTTGATTTCATGTTAATTGACACTGCTGGTATTCGAAAGAAAGCAAAAGTTCAAGAAGACATCGAATACTATTCTACGCTTCGTTCAGTAAGAACCATTGAAGGTGCGGATGTTTGTATTTTCATGATTGATGCAACAGAAGGCGTTCAAAAACAAGATTTGCATATCTATTATATGATTGAAAAAAATCACAAAGGCGTGGTGGTTTTGGTTAACAAATGGGATTTGGTTGAAAAAGATCACACCACGATGTTGGCTTACGAGGAGAAAATTAGAGAAGAATTGGCACCATTTAACGATGTTCCAATTATTTTCACTTCTACCTTGACCAAACAACGCATTCACAAAGCGTTAGAAACAGCCATGGAAGTGTATGAGAACCGGGTGAAAAAAATCACCACTTCAGACTTAAACGATTTACTGTTGCCGATTATCGAAGCAACTCCTCCACCATCTTTGAAAGGAAAATACATCAGAATCAAATACATAACCCAATTGCCAACACACGCACCTGCATTTGCATTTTTCTGTAATTTACCGCAATACATTCCGGATTCTTACAAACGATTTTTAGAAAACAAGTTGCGCGAGAATTTCAATTTCACAGGAGTTCCGATTCGAATCTTTTTTAGAAAAAAATAAGGTGAGTATGGATTCGTTTTTGGTATATTTGTTCCCTCATAAATATAAACAAATAAACAATTAATGACCCCAATTACCGCAGTAATCATTACTTTCAATGAAGAGCGAAACATTCTTCGCTGCATTGAATCGTTGCGAGATGTTGCGGATGAAATCATTGTATTGGACTCATTTTCAAATGATCGAACAAAAGCAATTTGCGAAGATTTAGCAAAAGTTTTACCGGTGCATTTTTATCAAAAAGAGTGGGTTGGTTATAGTCAAAATAAAAACTATTTAAACAGTTTAGCAACCCACGATTATTTGCTATCCATTGATGCCGACGAGGCTTTGGATGGTGAATTGAAAGATGCAATAGTTCAAGAAAAAAACAAAGGTTTGCACGGAACTTATGCCTTGAATCGTTTGACCAATTATTGTGGAAAATGGATCAAACATTCGGGTTGGTATCCAGATGTAAAAACCCGTATATTCTCTCGTTCAAACGCCGAATGGAATGGGGAATATGTGCACGAAACATTAGAATTTAAACAACAGACCGAGGATATACTTCTAAAAGGTCATTTACTCCATTATTCATATTACTCCTTTGCTGAACATCGTGCGCGAGCGGACAAATATTCTGTACTTACCGCTATAAAGATGCATGCCGATGGGAAAAAAGCTTCTTTCGTAAAACCTTATTTGAGTGCTTTGGTACGCTTTCTCTCCATGTACATTTTTTCCACTGGATTTCTAGATGGGAAAATGGGTTACAAAATAGCGATTATTAGCGCACAGTCGAACGTGTTTAAGTACAAAGAACTGCGAAGATTAAACAAACAAAAATGATTGATTTAAACAACAAACGTGTATTAGTTAGCCGAACAGATAGTATCGGTGATGTAATTTTAACCTTTCCCATGTGTGTTTGGATTAAAAAGAAATTTCCATCAGCGACTTTGATCTTTTTAGGGGATACATACACCAGACCGATTTTAGAATGCCTTCCAGAGATTGATGAGATCATGGAATGGTCAACGCTTCAACAAATGCCAGAAGCCAGTAAAGTAGATTTATTAAGAGCCCAAAAAATAGATGTTTGTTTGCATGTTTTTCCACGGAGAGAATTAGCTTCTTTGGTGCGTAAAGCCAAAATTGAAACTCGCGTTGGAACTTCTCACAGAAGTTATCATTTGCTAACCTGCAATCACCGTTTGAATTTCTCTCGTAAAAACTCTGATTTTCACGAAGCTCAATTGAATTTTGAATTATTAAAACCTTCTGGGATTACAGATCTTCCTTCCATGGAAGAGATTAATCAATGGATTACAGCGTTTCAAATTCCCTCCATTTCTTTACCCGAAATGATTGAAAAAATGTTGGAAAAGGATTCGAAAAAAATAATTTTACACCCCAAATCACAAGGAAGTGCCATGGAGTGGCCGATTGAGAAATACGTGGAGTTAGCCCAAGCCCTCCTAGAGAAAGGGTATGCTGTTTATTTTACTGGAACCGAAGCTGACGGTGTTGGTTTTCGCTCACTGATTCCCCAACACGAGAATTGTTTTGACACTTCTGGTAAAATGACTTTGTCTGAACTAATTGTTTTCATTTCAAAGTGTGATCAATTGATTGCTTGTAGTACAGGACCGTTGCACTTGGCAGGAGTTTTAGGTTTAAAAACCATCGGATTCTTCTCTTCCAGAAGGCCCATTCACCCTGGAAGATGGCAACCCGTGGGTAAAGACATTCATGTTTTGGTAAACGAAAAAGAAAACCCAATGAAAAAATCGGTACATACGATGCAAGATATCCCGGTGAAACGCGTTTTGGATATTTGTGCCGGGTAAGCCATGCGCATTGCAAAACTCGCAGCGGTTAAAACGAGTTCAGTCATCTATAACTGATAGGTTTAAGAGAATTGAAGTTAGTATTAAAAGCAGAGTAATGTCGCTGCTCAGCTTTTTTGATTCAGTAAAAAATATGCTTATGCAGAACTTTGCCACACCTGCAAAGCAAGCAGTATGGGTAAAGTAAAATTCATAACAGGCGAACTGGTTAGTGATTAAAGAAATAATCTCCTCCTCCTTAATCCTCCTCCCAAGGAGGAAACTAGATCATCTTACCTTTTGTAATTTCATTAAAAGATAGAATATCAGCTAGTTGTAATTTTTTTAGAATGATAGTTTTGACTTCCCTCTTTGGAGAGGGAGCGAGGGAGAGGATGTGTAAATAATTGAAAATGAAGAAATAATCTCCTCCTCCTTAATCCTCCTCCCAAGGAGGAAACTAGATCATCTTACCTTTTGTAATTTCATTAAAAGATAAAATATCAGCTAGTTGTAAATTTATTTCAAATAAAAATTAGACTTCCCTCTTCTGGAGAGGGATTAACTTCGTTGCTGCCTTTGGCGGTGAGGGATATGATTTACAGTACACTGAAAATAAACTACTTACAAAGCTCCTCCTCCTTAGTCCTCGTTAGCTTCGCTGCATACTTCGCAAGTCAAAGGAAGAAATCGGATTATCGGTAAAAAATAATTTTTAATTCCGAAGTTGAGCTAATTGTATTCTTATGGCAAAGTTCCGCAGAAGCATAAAAAATTAAAGCGCATTGCTTACAATTCGTTCTACTTTTTCAGGTGTTATTGTTTTGTTTTCACCCAATCCCAACCAGCTTCTTTCCTCAAATCGTTTGCGGATAATTGCGGGTGATTGAGAAGCATCAATGGGGTATTCAGAAAGTTTGGTTTTAATTCCAAGTGAACGAAGAAATTCTTCTGTTTTAACAATGGCTTGTTTTGCAACATCGCCGCCAGAAAGGCTCCAAACACGTTGACCATATTGGGTCAATTTCGCTTTTTTCTCTTCGAACATTTCTTCCCAAAGCCTTGGAATGATGATTGAAAGTGTTCGGGCATGATCGATTCCGTGCAAAGCAGTTAATTCATGCCCAATGGAGTGCGTAGCCCAATCTGTGGGAACACCGCAACGTAAATTACCATTTAAGGCGTGTGTTGCACAACGGAATAAGTTCGATGCTAACACATAATCGGATGGGTCTTTGATCACTTTTGGTGCGATTTCAATCAAGGTTAACAAAATCGCTTCTGCTTCTCGTTCCTGTAAAAAATTATCCGTTGGAAAAGTTAAATATTGCTCTAAGGTATGCATGAAAGCATCTACAATTCCATTGGCAATTTGTCTTTCCGGAAGTGAAGCCAACAAACTTGGATCGATAAAAGAAAATTGAGGAAAAAATAAAGGTCCGCCCATGGAGCGTTTTTCTTTCAATTCTTGACGGCTAATTACCGCGCCACTGTTGGCTTCAGAACCCGTTGCAGGAATGGTTAAAACGGTTCCAAAAGGAATGGCTTCCGTAAAAACCTCGTTGGTTTCTCTGGTTAAAACTTTCCAAGCATCACCCGCGTATGTTGCGGCTCCAGAAATGAATTTTACACCATCAATCACAGAGCCACCGCCAACAGCTAAGATAAAATCTATTTTCTCAAGCTTGCAAACATCAACGGCTTGCATCAAAGTTTCATACTCCGGATTCGCTTCAATTCCTCCGAATTCTATCAAGGTAAAATCGGTAAGAACTTTTCTAATTTGATCTAAAAGACCTATTTTCTCAGCACTTCCACCGCCATAAGCAACCAGTATTTTTTTTGAATTGGTAGTGCCTTGAATGTAAGTAGGAAGTTTTTCCAATTGATTCTTACCAAAAACAATTTTGGTCGGATTATGGTATTCGAAATTGAGCATTACTATTGTTTTAATATATGAATAAGAGATGCACAAGTTACGAATTTCCAAGTGGAAAACAGGTACTATTTTCTTAAAAAAGAGTTATTTAAAACGAAATCAATTCATTCAATTATTCTTGAATATGAATGTTTAAAGCACTTTTAATCGTTTCAACAGGCACAGCAAATCCAATTCCTTCAATGCCTTTCCCAACCATCTTTTTCTGAATAATCCCGATTACTTCTCCTTTTTCGTTAATGAGTGGGCCACCGCTATTCCCTGGACTTACGGCCATGTTAATTTGCAAATAAATCAATTCTTCAATCAAACGTTTTCCGCTGATCATTCCTTTAGCGATGCTTTGACCTAAATCAACATCAGCAGGAGTTCCGATAGTAAACACTTCATCTCCAAGTGTTACCTCGTCTTTGGAAAGTGCTAAAGGTTTAAATCCTTTGCCTGGAATTTTCAAAACTGCTAAATCATTTTTATTATTGGCGGAAATGATGATTGCATCCAATTCAATTCCAGAAGCAAATACCACTTTAATTTTGTTTACGCCTTCTGTCACGTGATTGGCAGTGATGATGTAACCACGAGAATCAACGATAACACCACTTCCGTGTCCTGCATCTGTAACGATGGTCACACAAGATTCACTGGTGTGTTTAATCATTTCACTGCTGGTTTTAAACGCGGGCGTTTTGACCAAATTCAACTGAATTTTTTCGGTACTTGCAAGGTCTGTATTTTGGACAATGGATGAATTTTTATTTTCGCTGTTTTTGATGAGTTCTATGAATTTTACATCGTTTAACAGGTCAATCAATGTATTTTCAAATGCCATCATCAGGTTTTTATTGTCATTGTACAAGCTAAAACTTCTGTTTTTATATTGGTTTTCTGAAGTGAAACTATAGACTACCTGATCTGTTGTTTTATCGAGCACTTTCCATTCTATTTTAAGGTAATGAGAAGTTACATAAGAACCAGCTTTTAATTTGTCATTTTTATCGTAAAACGTATTGATGTTGATGTCCATGATTTGGGCACCGATAATATACCTTGGAAGCAAGGGTTTTTTAGAATCTTCTCCAGCAAAAAGTGCATTGTTTTTTGAAATGGGCGTCTGTAAACCCATGTTGGCTACAATGTCATAGAATCGGTTTTCAAATGCTTTATCTCCAATCTTTACGGAACCTTCCCATTTTATTGCCTCTGAATTTCCGGTGGATCTTCGGACAGTACCAATTTGTTTTCCTTCATCAAAAACGGCTAATAACCTATCGAAACCCACAATTACTTTGCTGGAATCAAAATTGTTTTTTTCAAATTTGCGGCTTAGAAAGACGGTTTTATTGATGTCAAACGATCTGGGCTTTTTGATTAAAGTGTCGGACCATGTTTCATAACCTTTCGATTCTACTGAAAAAACAATTTTATTGTCAATGGCCGTTGATTTCCAATTATACTTTACTCTAAACGGGGTATATCCAACATCTTTTCCATTTACTTTTACAAGGGACGAGTCTGGTTCGGATTTAATGGTATAATATAATTGAGCGGAACCAAAGTTGATTGTGCTAGCAAAAAGGGTGATTAGTATTAAATTTCTCATGGGTTTTATATTTTAAAAATTTTAAAAAAACATTCCAAATCGCACAGATGCTGTGACAGCTAATTTTGTTTTTGTTAATTGGCTTGCAAGTCGAACATTATAAGTAGTATTTTGATAGGAGCGGTATAGGTATGGAACCCAATGGGAGAAATTTTCCTCTTTGAACATATAAAAGTCATATGCTAAGTTGATGTTCATAAAAAAACGGTCCTTAATATGCGGTTGCCAACCGATTGCAAAACCAGGAACGATTAAAAATTGTTCGTGTTTTTCATGGATACTTTCGGCTTTTACAGCAGGACGATAATTGGAAGCAGAATTAGAATTTATTACTTTGTGAGCCATGCGTTCAAAGACAAAACGTTCATGGAATTTTAAAGCGGAAACGCCTAAATCTACAAATACATTAGCCGATCCTCCGACAAACACTCTTCCGATAAGTTTCAGTTGAGCTGATTGTTTGAATGTATAATCCATTTGTTGTGGCATGTATCGATATTCTGTGCTTTCATCAAAATACCAACCATAATTGGTTGAGTGAGGTGATTCACCATCAAAAAATTTCATGGCGTATTTGCTTTTTTGAAAGATTGGAATACCGACATCTAATCCAACTCCTGCAAACTTGTTGAATCTCCACAATCCGCCTAAATGAAATTGAGTCGTGTTTAAAGCGGTAGCTTGCTTAACTGATGTCATGCGATTAGCGTTTACTGTCAAGTTAGATTGGCTAAGCCCAAAACCAAAATAAGTGAATTGCGTAATTCCACTAATCGGAGTTGAGCAAATTATCAAAATTAAATAGAAAATGTAATTTTTTAATTTCATAAACTCAATTTAAAAAAAATAGCCTAAACCAAAGTTAAAAGAAACTGCTGTCTTTTTATCAGGCATTTGTGACTTAAAATAGTGTACTTCAGAGTATTTTACTGTCGGATACTCACCCACTACGCCATTTACTAACCCATTTTTAAAGCCAGTATCTTTGAAGGTATAAAAATCAAATGCAAGATTGAAGTTCAAAAACAATTTTCTACCCACGTGTGGCCGCATACC
Organism: uncultured Chryseobacterium sp.; assembly: GCA_964488745.1. Taxonomy (GTDB): domain Bacteria; phylum Bacteroidota; class Bacteroidia; order Flavobacteriales_D; family Crocinitomicaceae; genus JAQVCM01. The sequence goes on from CAZAVP010000002.1 coordinate 93,236, forward strand.
TACTGAAAAACCTGGAGCAATTTGTTTGAATGAATTTTCTTCTAAAACTTCAACTGGTAATGGTCTTTCCAAGATTAAGTATTCTTTAAAATTGAAGAAAGAAATTCGCCCATCAAAATATAAATTGGCCTTAATTCCAGCATAGATTCTTCCGTTTACAGCAAATTTTGCAGATTCTTTAAAATAATAATCATATTCAACAGGTGATTGGGCTTGATTGTATTTATTTAAGAAATCTCCATCGGAGGTTTGAAGGTTAAAATTTCCGCTTTTTCTTACTGGAACCGAAACGGATGCTCCAACACCAAAATGTCTTTTAAATCTCCAAAGTCCATTGATCTGAATATCGGTTTGACTGTGTTTTGTCTTGTAACTATTATTTTTACTTTTATGGATATTCATCAATTTATTTCCGAGACTTATATCTAAATAGGTAAATTGAGAAAATAGAACAGCTGGCAAAAATAGAGTAGCTAGCAAGACGATAAGATGACTTTCTCGAAAATTCATAAGTGAGTTTTAGCAAATGTAATAAAAACGTTTCGATTGACGTTAAAATTAACTAAAAATCAATCTTTTTATAGGTTTCAACGTATTTTGAAGTACAAGTAATTGGTTTTTGGCATGTGCTTTGATTTACCAAAGTCGGATTCAAATATTTTAAAACGAACAGTATGAAAAAGTTGATTTTCGGAATGAGTCTAATGTTAGTTATGCTCACCATGACCAGTAGCAGTGTCGTTCTCTATCCAGAAGTGAACAATAAATCTTTTCAGGTTGGCGAGAAACTTCGTTACCGTGTAACTTATGGTTTTGTAGATGCTGGTGAAGCAGTTTTAGAGGTGAAACCGACATCTAAGAAAAACGGAAACAGAGAATTGATTCATCTAAAAGGTACTGGTAGAACACTTGGAGCTTTTAATGCGTTTTTTAAAGTGAATGATGTTTATGAAAGTTATGTCGATAAAAAAGGAATGTTTCCATGGCAATTTGTGCGAAGAGTAGAAGAGGGCGGTTATAAATTAAGTCAAGACTACACCTTTAAGCACGATAAACAAAAAGTAAACAACGGCGAAGGAAAAGAATTTACGGTTCCGATGGGAATTCAAGACATGGTTTCTTCTTTTTATTATGCACGAACATTGGATTTTTCTAAAATGAAGGTTGGAGATGTTGTTGAATTTAATTGTTTCATGGACGACGAAATTTGGCCACTGAAAATTAAATTTGTGGGCGATGAAGTCATTCACATTCGCAAAGGAAAGTTTAAGTGTAAAAAATTCGTCCCAGTGGTGCAGGAAGGAAAGTATTTCAAAAGTGAAAATGACGTCAATTTTTGGGTAACGGATGATCAAAACCGAATTCCAATTTTGGTAAGAGCTAAAATTCCAGTGGGAACGGTAAAATTACACTTAGTTGATTGGGAAGGTTTGAAACACAACCTGGATAAAGTGAAAGTCAATTCTTAAAAAAGCAGGAAGTTCTCATGCAAGAAGCAGCTTATCTTCGGATGAGGTGCTTTTTTTATTGAATCCAGAAGGCTATTGTTCCTCTTTTACAATCCCAAAAGGCGTATAGCTTACTTTGTTTTTCTTGTGTTCTTCATACAAATGCCATTCAGCGCCTTCCGTATTTAGAATTGGGTGAAAAAGATGGTAAACCGTAATCAAATGTTTGTACATTTTGGTTTTCTTACCTGCATTCCTCAGGCGAATATCAACATCCGAATCTTCGCCACAACCTGGATGAACAAAGCGTTCATCGAAACCATTCACATCGAGTAAATCTGTTTTATACAAACCAAAATTACAGCCTAAAATCCCTTTGTCTTTTGCTTTAAGAAAAACTTTTCTCAGAACTGGATTTTGAATACGAATTGCGTTTTCCCAATGCGGGTTTTTATGGCGCATCGCATCTAAAACGATGTCGTAGGTAATCTTTCCTTTCAGATATCCGTTGTGAATTTTATCGACCGAAATTCGGTTGCTAATGGCAGCAGATAGATTAATTCTTCGTCCAGCAACGGTCACGTTTTTTTGCTTTAATTCCCAATGCTCTTCTAAAAATTTAGGATGTGGCAAACAATCTCCATCAATGAAAACCAGGTATTCTCCTTGACTTTTCATAACCGATCTATTGAGAATGATATTCTTTCGGAAACCCGCATCTTCATGCCAAACGTGGTGTGTGTTTAAGGGGGATGTTTGTATGCATTCTTTCACTTCAGCCACCACGGATTCTCGTGATCCATCATCGGAAATGATTACTTCAAAAGCGTTAAATGTTTGTCTTTCCAGTGCGGCAAAAATCAACTTCAAAAGCTCTGGTTTGTTGTAAAAAGAGACAATGACTGATATTTTTGGAGTTTCCAGATGCATGTTTTGAATTGAATGTTAAAGAACGAAGTTACTTATAATTTAAAACATCAGAACTCTTTGTGAATTTTCGGGGTTAAATTTATTTTGAGGTGCTAGCCTTCGATAAAAATCACTTATTACCAATAATTACAAAAAAACATTAAAGGTGGTATTTGATACAACTACCAACACTGCCTTTAAAGTGCATTCCAACCCTTCTTATCGAAAATTTCGTTTATTTTACTTTTAAGACCTTCTATCTCTATATTGTTTTCATTGAATGATTCCAAAACATAAAGCACATTTAAATAGTGTGTTTTTCTCATATTTGAATTCCAAAGTAACTTATTAACAGAATCCAAAATAGTTTTTAGGTTTTTCTGTACTATTGCCTCTTCCAAAATATGAAAATTTATTTTAAATTCATTTTCCTCTCTCTTCTTGTATTTGTATAAAAGCCTATATGATATGACAAGAAAGAGTAATGAAAAAAAGGTGTAAAGTGAAATTAAGGTGATGATACTTATAATATTTAAAGAATATTTCTAAGCAAAACAATCAAAAGCGCCATTTGACACACTCCCCTATTTATTAATAATTAATCTTACATCTTTGTCCTTAAAAAAGGTGATTAAATCTTCTACTTCATTCCAATTTTGCATACTAATTGTCGGTAGTATTCGTTCTATTTTTTTCTTTGTCGAAAAATCAATTCTATGGCTGGAATGAGGTGAAATTACGTAACTAAAAGTAATATTGTCTAATTCCTCATAATTAACATAAATGATATTTTTTCTGAATAATCTATATCTTAACTTGAATCCTTTTTCTTCAAAAATATAGACTTTAAGACTATTATTTAAAAAAAATAATAAACAGGTATTGAAAATAGTAAAAAACACAAAACTATTAGGGAAAATAAAATAAGGTAAAATGGCAACAACAATCCACAATACTATAATCAAGGTATTTGTACAATAAATTTTCATTTGTTAACTGCATTTTTCACAGTTTCTTTATTGTTTTTACTTTCATTTTCTTGAAACCACTCTAAAACATTTTGAGCGTTTTCTAAAACAGAAATAACTCCTTCTAAAGTACTTTTAAGTTTATCATCTAAACTGTCTGTCTTTTTTAAATTTAGTAAAGATTTTAAATTTTTAACTCCATCAATTGCCGTTTTAGCATTTTTCACAAATTTTAATTCATCTTCACTTATACCTATAGACTCTAATGCTGTTTTATTCTCTCCTATAAGATATTTACTAAAATCATCGGCAGCAAGAATCCCTGTAAGCAATGTCCCAAATCCTTGAATACCCCATTTCGCAATTGGAGTTTTAGAAAGAGCTAACAATTCTCCTCCTGTAGCAATTGTTCCAATAAAGGCAGCCGTTGCGATTAGTCCATGCCAAGGAGATTCTGAAACCCATTCGTCAGCCGATTGAATTTGATAATATACACGCTTCGTCCAACTGTTAGTGGTTGCAATACTAGCTTCATAAAAAGAAGCTCCCCAAGACATCAGGTCAGAATGAGAATCATAATCACTTGTTTTCTCATTTAACTTATATGTAGTATAAAGTTCTTTTCCTAATACTTTTGCTGTGATTTTAAATTCAACTCCATTACTGGTATTTATTCTTGTATAAGAAACATATTTGCTTTGTTTTTTTAACTGGGACTCAAATAGGTCTGCGATTTCAGGATAACGAGGGCCCTCACCATTATCATCAATAAAAACAATCGGGTTGTTTCCAGCAAATACATAAGGTGACCAATCCAAATAAACAGCAAATAATGGGTCTCTACTGAAAAATCTACCAATCCTTGGGTCGTGCATTCGTGCGCCAAAATCATAAGAGTTTCCTCGTCCTTTCACCTCGTCATCTTTCTCTTGTCCTTGGAACCCATAACGATAAAACCCATCAACCTCCCTACAAACCGTCACAACCGATTCATCTTCATAACTAACCAACACATCATCCACTCTGAAAAAGCAGAATGCACTGGCATTCGCCATGTAAAATTCAATTCGATAGGTCAAGCTGGCAGAAGCAGGAGTAAACGAAAGATTATAACTACCAGCAACTGTATAATTCCCACTTGCAACTATATTATTAGCATTATCTCTTACAAATACTTGAATCGGTATCGGAGTACTGCTCGGTGGCCAAATCACGATGTTGGAGCACATATTCCCAATTACTTTAAAAGAAACCGAATGTAATCCTTCTCCTGTTGTAAACGTTTTGGAAGCTCCAATATTCTTTTTAGAGGTACTTGGATTTGAAACTTGCATTTCATCAGCAACATAAGTTACAAGTCCATCAGCCATTGCTGTCCAACTACCCCAAGTGCCAAAACCTTCTTCCAGAGCATTTTGTGTTGCTTGTACTGTAGAGTCATGACAAACCGTTTGAGTTCCTTCAAATGTTCTGCCTGTGAGCATCACACCGAAAGGACTATAATCGTACGCAGATTTAATATCTGCCATGAAATAATCGACTGTTCCGCCATTATTATGGGGAATAGGTTTATCAGAAATTACCGTAAGCACATTACCTAAATGATTACTCAATTCATATCGCTTGTTTCCAAGCGTATGTACAAAGTTTGATGTGTCTGTATTGGTGTAAGCCGAACCGAGCACGTTCACAGAATCTTTCAACATTCCGAGACGTGAACTTCCATAAATATACTTTTCTGCCTGAAAATAAGTGAGCGAAGTGTTTATAGTATCTATGTTCATTTCGTAGGTTGTCATCACGTTTCCTTGAGCATCTAGGGTGTAATAGGTTGAAGAAAGCAAGTCATTGCTTGAAGTGAGCACGTGTTTTGCTGTTCTTTCCCTGCACTACCGTTTGGTCTTCAAAAGCATTGCTTTTTCTCCCATTGGATTATAGTCGAAAGATAAGTTATTTTTTTGAGAAGTTGCTTGTCTTTTTATCATTTATTTCGAAAAGTGACACCGCGTAGCAGCCACAGAGTGAATTTACTACACATGGTAACAAACATACCTTTTTTAAGCCTTCTTCTAGCTGAAAAAGGATTTGATGATACTTTACTATACCCTACTTATAGTGCTCATGAAAAATATTAACACTCATTATCAATTACTTAAATGCTTAAATTGTAAAAAGTGACACCGCGGAGCAGCCCCACAGGGAGTTTACTACACTACCGACGTTGCGGTGATAAGTATTTGAGTTTTTACCCTTATCCAAGAGAACTTACTCATTGTTTTATCCCATTAATCTCAAATCTCTATTAGGGAGGAAATAAATGTAAAGTACCGTAAAAATAATTAATGATAGAAATAAAAGAATCATCTTTACCTTTAAATTGAGTTTTAAACCACCTAGAAAGAATGTAAAAATCAAAAAAAATGGCACTATTACGAAGTAGTCTAAATATGAACTAGAAATATCGGGGACAAACTTCTCATTCGATTTATCTAAAGGATAAAAAAAATCAAGAAATGAAACTAATACCAAGAAAAAAAAAATAAAGATTACTGTAAATATTTTTTTTTGTTTCATTAGTCTACTTTTTTCAATTTCTCAACCTTTTTATCTTTTATTGCATTTTCAATTACCTTTGGTTCATAGTATATTGAATTATGTGATGCATTACCATCTCCTTCAGATTTTGTTTCAACATTAGTTGTTTTAGACTGAGCGTCCTTGTCATAATAATCTTGACTATAAGGTCCATAGAAATTATCAGTTAACAGTGATTTTCCTCCAGCAACATTGTCACTCTTATCCCAAAATGAAATCATATCATTGATTCCTTTATTTCCCTCTGGATCTTCTGGTCCCCAGTTATAAGATGGAGCATTAATTGAAATGATATTAACTTTGATTCCTTTGTCTGCGAGTATCGAAGCGGCTTGAATTGCAACATTTGCTCCATGACTATGACCGATTAAAGTAATTTCTTCGCCTTCGACCCGATTTGCAACAATATGGGCAACCAAATTCTCGGCAGCTATTTGTCTGTCATAAGCTGTATTCATTAAATATGCTGTGCCTGATTTTGCAATAAATGTTGATTTATCTTCCCATGAAAAGTTTGTATTTATTGTTTTAGAATTTGTAAATCCCATCAAAGATTCCATATTTGATTTCACATTTTTATTTCTAGTCCACATTGATGCCCCGTCACCTGTACCATGAATAAAAAATGCTTCCAAACCTTCTAATTCGATACCATCAAGAACCCTATTTTCACTAAAAGCATAAGGGCTATTATATGAATATTGCCCAGCCAATGGGTCAACCGCAAAAAATCGTCCAACTCTCGGGTCGTGCATTCTATACGTGTAGTTTACAGAATTCCCTTTCCCTTTAATTTCATCATCCCTAAGTTGTCCTTGAAACCCATATAAATACGAATTTTCCACCTCCTTACAAACCGTCAAAATCGTTTCATCTTCATAGCTAATCAACACATCATCCACCCTGAAAAAGCAGAAGGCGCTGGCATTTGTCATGTAGAATTCTGTTTCGTAGGTTTTCATCACGTTTCCTTGCGCATTTAGGGTGTAATATACGGCTTTTTCGAATACATTCGACGAAGAAACGGTTTTTAAATAAAGACAAAACGAACAGTCAAATCTCACGCATCACTTTAAAATGAGTTCAATCAATTATTTTACTTAAAATCTTGCTGTAAGATTCATTAGTGTTTGTTATATTTGATGTTATATGAGAAAACTACTCACCATATTTTTTATTGTAATTTTCTTTCAGAGTTTGTCTCAAAACTCGTATCGGTTTAGAAATTACACACTTACAAATGGACTTTCTCAGAGTGCCGTAACTTCGATTTTACAGGATGAAGTAGGAACACTTTGGATTGGAACCCAAGATGGTTTAAATCGTTTTGATGGTCAGAATTTTGAAGTTTTTACTTCTGATAATACGAAAGGAATCAGCAATGAATATATTCACACTTCCATTTTGGGGAAGAATAACACCATTTGGTTTGGTACTTCCAATGGATTAGTTGCTTATAACACGCAATTAGAAACATTCTCCAACTATGGTTTAGAGAACAATAACGCATTGCAAATCCAAAGTTTAGCAGAAGATAAAAATGGAAACATTTGGATTGCAAGTGCCTCTGATGGAATTTTCATGTTTGATGTCAAAACCAAAAAAATTCAACCAAAAAAGACTCAAATCCCTACTAAAAAGCTAGTATTCATTCAGTTTGCCAACGACAACTATTTATTTGTTGGTACCGAAGATCGCGGACTTTTTAAAATAAGCACCAGAACTGGAACCACTTACACCATGACCACTCCAGCTAAAAAACAGGGCGGATTGATGGTGAATGTGATGAAACCGTTAGCTGGAAATCAATGGATTTTAGGAACGAGTCAAGGACTATATCTTTTGAATGAAAAGGAATCCAAAGCTCAACCCTTTTTACCTGAATTGGATCGTAATTATGGCAACGTCGATGTTTCAGACATCCTCATTGAATCCGAAAAAACCTTTTTTTTAGCCACACAAACGCAAGGACTTTTAACGGCATCCATTGAAGGAGGAAATGTCAACATTTATTCCAACAGCTACGACGCCCTTCAGCGAAACAGTTTGTTAAACAACACAATTAACGTCCTTTTCAAAGATAAATCTGGAACCTTTTGGGTAGGAACAAACCAAGGACTAGGAAGCTTTGATCCAATCAACGTGGGTTTTATTGGAATTGGTCCTGCTGCAGATCAGTCGAATGGAATTCAATCATCGAACGTTTGGTGCTTTGGGGAGGACAAAAATCAGAAATACATTTATATCGGAACGGATAACGCCATTTCTCAATACAATCAAAAAACAGGAAAGTTCAAACATTTTTTTAAAAATAAAAAGGGATACAACGAAAAGGAAATATTAGAAACGTCCATCTTGAGCATGCATGTTATCAGCGAAAATCAGCTATTGGTTGGGACAACGGATGGGTTGTATGATCTTCAGATAGCTGGAGAGGATTACATGTACACCAAAATCAACTATGCTAAAATTCAAAATCCATCTAATTATGATCGCATTTATAGCATCGCTTGGTGGAAAGAAAAAAAATATTTTTTGGCATCTCGCGGTGGCGTGATGTTATACGATGCTCAAAATAACTCGTTTAAAACATTTGAAAATGACCCTCAAAACTCTAAAAAAACCATCACAACAGGAATTTGTAGACTTGCATACAAAGACAAGGATGGACAAATGTGGTTTGCTACCAGTGGGGGAGGTTTGAATGTATTGAAAGAGGAGAATGGAGAAATTACAATCGTTCCTTCTGCCTACAATTCTATTCTTTTAAAAGCAACCAAAGACTATATTACTCATATTAACCACGGTTCGAATGGGATTTATTGGTTAGGAACCATGGGATCTGGCTTAATCAAATTAGATACGAGAACAAAAAAAACGTGGGCTTATAATAAGAAAAGCGGTTTGCCCAACAATGTGGTTTATGGCATTTTAACCGACAAGTCGGGAACGCTTTGGATGAGTACGAATAAAGGGATCTCGAAATTCAATCCAATCACGCGTTTTATTCAGAATTACTCTGAGATTGATGGTTTAATGAGTAACGAATTTAATCAAGGCGCCTATCTGGAAGGAAAGAATGGGTTTTTCTATTTTGGAGGAATTAATGGATTTAATTATTTCAACCCAAAAAACCTATACAACGTAAGCAAAAACATAGACGTTCGAATATTGAAATTCAAATTGGACGGAGATTGGATTAAACCTGGTGAAACGGAATTGTTAAACCAAAGCATCTCCAATACGAGCGAAATTAAATTGGGCTACAAACAGCGAACTTTTACCATTAAAATCATGCCCACAGATTTGAGCAATCCTCAAATGACAGAGTATAAATATCTTTTGGAAGGTTCGAATGAAGGAGAGGTTTTTATTGGAAATTTCAATCAAATTCATTTTACCCTGCTTCAACCAGGAGAATACACGTTAAAAGTGTATGCTCGTTTGGCAAATGATGCTTGGAGTTCTTCACCCGCAATTTTGAAAATTTATGTTGCGGCTCCTTTTTGGCAATCCATTTGGTTTTGGGTAAGTTTTGGATTGATAATCGGATTAATCATATTAATTTACATCAGAAAAAAAATTGACAATGAGCGGAGAGAACAAGTTCGCTTGGAAATGAAAATTGCGGAAAGAACAAGTGAAATTCGAGAACAAAATGCAGAAATTGAAAAACAAAAGAGAACCATCGTAACCAAAAACAATTTACTTCAAAGACAGAAAAACTTATTAGAAGTTGAGAAGGAAAAGACAGAAAAATTCTTAAAAAACATCATTCCTGAGTCCACCTATGAAGAATTGAAAACCAAAGGAAGGGCAAGTGCGAGAAATTACACCACGGTTTCGGTCATGTTTACAGATTTTGTTGGTTTCACCAAAAGTGCGGAGAAAATGAACGCAACTGAATTGGTAAACGAATTGGATATTTATTTTAGAAAGTTTGATGAAATCATTGTTGCCAATAACTTGGAGAAAATTAAAACCATGGGCGATGCTTACATGTGTGCTGGTGGCGTTCCTGTGAAAAACAATACCAATCCAATCGACACGTGTTTAGCCGCTTTGCAAATTCAAGAGAGCATGCGCATCATGCGAGAAGATGCGAAGCAATCGGGAAGAATCGTTTGGGATTTGCGTCTGGGGATTAATACGGGTGAAATCACTGCGGGAGTAATTGGTTCGGAAAAATTAGCGTATGACATTTGGGGTTCAACAGTAAATCAAGCGCACCGAATGGAAATGCTAGGAGAACCTGGAAAAGTGACGATTTCTGGAAATACGTTCAAATTCATTGAACCTTATTTTTTATGTACATTCAGAGGAAAAGTAAAGTCAAAATCGAAAGAATTAATTGACATGTACACGGTAGATAGTATCAAACCGGAACTTTCGATAGACGGCAAAGGATTGTATCCAAATGAAAAGTTTAAAGAGATTGTCAACCTTCACTTTTATTCTAGTATTAATTATTACAAGGCTGAAAGACACATTATCCGAGTTCTTGAAAAACAACTTTCTCCGAAGTTACATTACCACAGTATTGCACATACCAAAGACGTTTGTGATGCAATTGAACGCTTGGCCTTGTCCGAAGGAATTACAGACGAAGCACTTTTTTTATTGAAATCTGCGGCAACATACCACGATGCAGGTTTTGTGGAAAAATACGAACACAACGAGCCCATTGGTGTGCGAATGGCAGAAGAGATTCTACCAGATTACGGCTATTCTCCACAACACATTGCGCAAATAAAAGAATTGATTTTTGTTACTCAAATCCCACACAAACCCAAAAACCATTTGGAAGAAATCATGTGCGATGCTGATTTGGATTACTTAGGCAGAGATGATTTTCATGAGATTGCCGATCGACTAAGGTTGGAGTTGAGAGAGCATGGAAAAATTGACAGCGATCGAGCTTGGGATGAAATTCAAGTGAAATTCTTAACGAGCCATAAGTACTTTACTAAGACGGCGAAAGATATGCGGGATGAAAAGAAAGCGCTGAATTTACAAGAGATTAAAGATCGATTGAAAGAAGATAAATACAAAGATTGATTTGTTATTCAATTACTTCTTACCAAACACTATTTTTGCACCTTCAACTTCTTTCTTCGAATTCCCTATGAAAACGTGCTCATCGTAAATCATAAACGGTCTTTTCAAAAAGGTATATTCTTTTAGCATCAAATCGCGGTAATCGGTTTCGGATAGTTGTTTTTCATTCCACCCTTCGGATCTGAACTTTACAGCTCTTCGAGAAAATAATTGTTCGTATGCACCTACTTTTTCCTTTAACCAATCCAATGTTTTGGCGTCGATGTTTTGCGTTTTAATGTCAATCAATTCAACTTCTTGGGCAGGATTAATTTCTTTGAGAATGCGTTGACATGTATTGCAACTGCTTAAATGATAAATTCTTTTCATACCCTAAAGGTATGAAAGATTCGTTAAAAGGATTGATCCGAAGTTGTAATCAGCTATTAAAAAGCGTATAATTCCTTAAAATTGTTAATAAACAAGCGTGATCGGTGGTTAAATCCATTTTTTTTCAATTATATTTGTCACTATTATAAAATCGATAAAACCTCATATTTAACACATATTAGTCATGGCTACAGAAAAAACAAGATATACCGATGCTGAGCTAGAAGAGTTCAAAGCATTAATTCACGAGAAACTCAAAGAGGCTCAAACGGATTATGACATGTTGAAAAATTCATTATCCAACCGGGACGATAATGGAACAGATGATACGGGAAGAACTTTCAACATGATGGAAGATGGTTCTGAAACTTTGTCGAGAGAAGAAGTGGCACAATTGAGTTTGAGACAAGAGAAATTCATTCAAAATCTTCAAAATGCCTTGATTCGGATTCAGAATAAAACCTACGGAATTTGTCGAGTAACAGGCAAATTAATCCAAAAAGAAAGATTGCGTTTAGTACCTCATGCTACGTTAAGTATTGATGCTAAAAACGCCCAAAAATAAATGAAGAAAAACCTCGCTGTTGTCGGCATAATCATCGCATTGATTTTAATTTTAGATCAATGTTTGAAAATTTGGGTGAAATCCACTTTTGACAATGAGCCTATTAACCTGATTGGTGAATGGTTTAGAATGGTATATGTTGAGAATCCGGGGATGGCTTTCGGAACTACGTTTGGTGGAGGTATTTGGGGTAAATTAGCACTGAGTATTTTTCGCATCATTGCGATTGTTGGAATTGCTTATTATTGGGTTAAACAAGCAAAAGAAGGAGCAAAACGAGAGTTTTTAATTGTCATTGGTTTAGTTTTCGCAGGCGCTTTGGGTAATTTAATTGATTCGATGTTTTATGATTACCTCTTTGTATATGAGCCCTGTTATTCTTACAACCTTCATGAAGGTTCTGGAATTTGGAGCGACTGTGGGATTTTTGGAAAAGTAGAAACCCGTCAGACGGGATTTTTGTTTGGCAACGTGGTGGACATGTTTCAATTCAATCTTTTTTGGCCTTCTTGGGTTCCTTGGCTTGGTGGAAGCGCAGTTTTTCCTGCGGTTTGGAACGTTGCTGATGCAGCGATTTCAACAGGGGTAATTTTGGTTCTTTTTAGACAAAAACATTATTTCCCTAAAAAAGAATCGGTTAAAGAATAGCTTATTGTCCTCAATAAGCTGTTATTCAACAAGTAATGGGGGTTTCAGTTATCTGAAAAATTCTTTTTTATATTTTGCAATTTTTAAAAGGATATGATTACATTTGCGTACAACCAAATCGCAAAATATCTGAACGAACGATTTCTTTAATGCATTGAAACCATAGTTTTGATTATAAAACGCAAGGCTTATTTACATTTATTTGTAGGTAAATCAGGAGTTGATTTGTGATTATAAGTTTCAATAGAATGAAGAACAACAGAAACGCATCTCTCGAAATTGATTCTCAAAAGAGCTTGGAAATGACTTGGGAGATTTCAAGCAAGGAATGTTCGTCAATTAGAAACAAACAAAATAGAGGTATTCTTACAAAAATTATTCACTGAAAACCCTTTAAACGGAGGTTATTTTTCCATTTAGATAAGTATGAAGAAAATCGGAATTTTAAAAGAACAAATGGGTGAGACGCGGATCTGCATGACCCCCATAGTTGCGAAAAGAGTAGTAAAAGAACTGGAATATGATGTGCTCGTTGAAAAGGGAGCTGGTTTAAACGCTGGTTTTTCGGATAAAATGTATGAAGAGGTAGGAGCTCAAATTGTATCCCGAACGGAATTAGTAGAAAATTCCGATATCATACTGTTCATCAATTCATTGGAAAATCAGCTCGAGATTACCTCTGATAAAATGTTGATTGGGATTCTCAATCCGCTTTTCAGACCGGAAATTTTAGCGGATTACGAGCATAAAAACATCCAACTGTTTAGTTTGGATTTAATGCCTCGAACTTCAAAAGCACAATCGATGGATGTTTTGTCTTCCATGGCTTCGCTGGCTGGATACAAAGCAGTAATCAAGGCTGCTGATTTGCATACGTCTGTTTTTCCGATGTTTACAACTGCTGCAGGAACAGTAAAAGCGGCTAAAGTACTTGTAATTGGCGCCGGAGTTGCTGGATTACAGGCAATTGCCACTGCAAAACGGTTGGGTGCTATTGTTGAAGCATTTGATGTACGACAATCCGCAGGAGAAGAGGTGCGTAGTTTGGGTGCTAAGTTCGTTGAAGTAGAAGGTGCACTTGAAAATGAAAAAGCGGGCGGATACGCGGTTGAACAAACGGAAGATTATTTAGAACGTCAGAGACAATTGATTGATAAACATGTTTCCGAGGCAGCTATCGTTGTTTCAACCGCAAACATTCCCGGCAAAAGAGCCCCTATCTTAATTGAAAAAGAAAGTGTCGATAAAATGAAACCTGGATCTGTAATCATAGATTTGGCTTCTGAACAAGGAGGGAATTGTGTTCTATCCAAAGACAATCAGAAAATTGATCATCAAGGGGTTACAATCATTGGAAACTCTCATTTGGCAAGAGAACTTTCAGGTACTTCGTCTCAATTACTCGCTACAAACTATTTTAACTACCTCAAACATTTAAAATGGGTAGAAACGGAAAACATTCAGAACGATCCGCTATATGAAGGTTGTTTGGTGATGAATAAAGGGGAAATGGTTCACGAGCGCGTTCGCTTGTTTGTTAAATAAATTCGGAAATCCCTAAACTCTAAATTGGAAGAGTTTATAATTTATAAATTAAATAATTACATCATGTTTGAATTTTTACAGGGAGATTTAGCCCCACTTTATTTTATTGTACTTTGCGTCTTTTTGGGAATCGAAATCATTGCAAATGTACCCGCCATTTTACACACACCTTTGATGTCTGGTGCAAATGCAATTCACGGGGTTATTTTAGTTGGTGCCATCATTGTGATGAATCAAGTTGCATCGGATGATTATGTCAACTTAATCATCGGGTTTTTAGCTGTTTTTGTTGGGACACTCAACATCTCGGGAGGTTTCTTCGTTACGGGAAGAATTTTATCCATGTTTTCATCCAAAAAGAAAAAATAAACGCGTATGATCACGATGACTTCTATAACACAGATAGCCTATTTCTTGGCGATGATTTCATTCATCGTTGGGCTAAAATACTTGAGTTCACCTAAAAGAGCTCGGCTTGGAAACATTTTGGCTGGAACAGGAATGATTTTAGCCATTGTAGTTACCGTCGCTAACGAAGCTTTAAAAAGTTACCAACAAGTAGGAGAAGATGGTACAGGTACGAATTTTAAGATGATTAATTTTACCTTAATATTGGTTGCAATTTTCTTGGGAACAGTTGTTGGGAAACGAATTTCGGATAAAGCGGAAATGACTAAAATGCCCCAATTGGTATCGTTTTTCAACGCGATGGGTGGTGGTTGCGCCATGCTTTTGGGACTTTTGGAGTCTCAAGTGGCTCATGAAGGTTCTCGAATTGGATCCGTCGTGCTTTTAGTCGCCATGATGATTGGAGCTGCTTCTTTTTCTGGTAGTATCATTGCTTATTTAAAATTGGCTGGAAAGCAAAAAGACAAACAATCGATGGCTGTCATGGTAGTTTCCCGATTGACTTTATTGCTGATGATTTTAATTCCTATCTTGGTCTCTTACCAAATTTTACCAATGGATAGTTTATTTCATGAAGCTTTAATTTTGGTGATCATCGCTTTGATTTATGGCGTATTCTTCGTTTTTCCAATTGGTGGTGCGGATATGCCAGTGGTGATTTCGTTGTTAAATTCTTTCACGGGAGTTGCAACTGCACTGGCGGGAATTATGTTCCACAACATCATCATGATTGCGGGAGGTATTTTTGTAGGAGCTGCTGGTGTATTGTTGACCTTGTTGATGTGTAACGCAATGAATCGTTCTTTGTGGAATGTATTAGCTGGTAAATTCAAAGGCAGTGGCGCGGCAAGCGGAAATGACGAAGAATTGGATATCAAGCCGATTTCGGTGGGAGAAGTAACGACTAATTTGGCATTTGCATCCAAAGTGGCGATCATTCCTGGTTATGGATTGGCAGTTGCTCAAGCGCAACACCTTTGTGGTCAACTCGAGAACTTGTTGGAAAGCAAAGGAGTCGAAGTAGATTACATCATTCACCCCGTAGCAGGAAGGATGCCAGGTCACATGAACGTATTGTTGGCGGAAGCGGATGTTCATTACGATAAATTGAAAGAAATGGATGAGGTGAATGATGAAATGTCAAGTTATGACATGGCCATTGTCATCGGAGCAAACGACGTTGTAAATCCAGCTGCTGAGAACGACACCAACAGTCCAATTTACGGAATGCCAATTATCAAGGCATACAATGCCAAACAAGTAGTTGTTGTAAAGCGTGGAATGGCAAAAGGGTATGCAGGGATTGAAAACACGCTTTTTGGTGCGGAAAACTGTCATTTACTTTTCTTAGATGCTAAGATTGCTTTGAACGCCATCATCGGAGAATTGAAAAACTTAGATTAAGGATGGATTCAAATTAATAGAATAAAACAATAATCATGAAAAACGGAAAGCTTGTCGTTGAGAAAAATGAGTTAAAAATCATCAGCGAACTGGTAAAGAACATTGATGTTTCTGAAAATTTAATGAATCAATGCATACATAAATTAAAAGAAGAATTAAAAACAGCCTTGGTTGTGGAAGACAAAGACTTTCCGACAGATGTTATTCGCTTAAATAGCGTTGTGGATGTGGAAACGCCTTTTGGCGTGATGAAAGCGCAACTGGTTTTGCCAAATATGAGTAATTCTGCTCAAAAGAAAATTTCTTTACTTACACCCATGGGATCTGCTCTCTTAGGTTACGCTGAAGGAGATGAATTGATGTGGAATTTCCCCAATGGTGAAAAGTTAATTAAAATTTTGAAAGTCAGTAAACCAGACTAAAAAATTTGATGATCTGAATTTAGAAGCTTGTGTTCGCTTGGATACAAGCTTTTATTATTTCAATCCTTTTAAGATGGCAACAATCAGTTCGGGTTTTTCTTCGGGAGCCAGACAATGATTGTCGTGACAAACAAAAAGTTGATTTTTCGTGGTGGAAATTTGACCTTTTAAAATCGATAAATTACTAATTGAGCCGCCCATTAAAATTCCATTTGGAAAATAGATGCTTGAAATTTTCTTTCGATTTTCTTTCCAATTTGGCCCCGTAATGGTAACTTCCGCAAAGGGCTGTATGAAATTCATCATTCCGTTTGCCCAATTGGAATATCCTGAACCATATTGCTCCATGCCGTCATATACGTTGGCAATCATTTGTTGAGCAATTGCGATGTAATTGGGTTGTTTGTAAATGGTTCCCAGTAAAAACAAATTCGTAGCCATGACGCTATTACTTGCTGGAATTACATTGTCATTCAATTCCATTTTTCGAGCAATGAGTTCGGTTTTATCATTCGTAAAAAAGAACATGTTGCTTTCGGTATCATGAAAATGTGCGATGGTAAAATCAGTTAAATTCTTAGCGATGGTCAGCCATTTTTCATCAAAAGTTGCTTGATAAATTGAAATAAACGCAGCAATTGTGTGTGCATAATCCTCTAAAAAACCAGCTATATTTGATTTTCCTTGGTTGAAATTACGTCTCAACTCTCCTTCTGGTGATAGCTGGTAATCGAGAATCCATTGACTAGCGTTCAATGCTAAATTTAAAAATTCCCCTTCTTCAAATGCAAAATATGCATCTGTAAGTCCTTTGATTAATAAAGCATTCCATGCGGTTAAGCATTTGTTGTCCAACCCGGGTCGAATGCGATTATCTCTTTCTTTTCGTAAAACAAGATTGATTCTAGCGATATTTGACTCCAAAGTTTTTAAATCCCATTGCATGAAATGGGCAAATTCTTCATCGCTATGATCGCGTAATAGGATGTAATTTCCTTCTTCCCAGTAACCTTTTCCGTTAACGGAATAAAAATCCTTCACCCACGCATAATCATCCCCCAAAGTGGCGTGGAGTTCTGCTTCAGTCCAAACATAAAATTTTCCTTCTATTCCTTCACTGTCTGCGTCAAGGGCGCTATAGAAAGCACCTTCTTTGGTCAGCATTTCTCGTTTTAACCATTCAATTGTTTGATAAACAACGCGCTTGTATAATGGTTTAGCTTGCTGTTGATGCGCTTTGGAGTACAACGAAAGCAATTGTGCGTTGTCGTAAAGCATTTTTTCAAAATGGGGAACTTTCCACCATGTGTCAACTGAATATCGGGCAAATCCACCGCCAATTTGGTCATAAATTCCACCCATTGCCATTTTATCCAAAGATAGAAATACATGATTTAACACTTCATCATCTTCACTCCAAACGCCATATCTTAGCAAGAATAAGAAGTCAGAAGGCAAGGGAAATTTTGGCGCACGGTTGTTTCCGCCTTCCGCTTTGTCAAATTGTTTTTTCCAACGAAGAATCAGTTCTTCTAATTTTGTTTTTTCAAATGGAACAAGCGGTTCAGGCGTGTGAATTAATTCGCTTTGCATGACACCATCTTTCAGCTTTAGCGCATATTCTTCCACTTCGTCGTATCGACTCCGATAAGAATGATATAAACTTTTAAGAACTTGAATCCAGTTTTCTTTTTGGAAATACGTTCCACCATAAATCGGGTTTCCGTTCGGTAAAGTAAAACAATTCAAAGGCCAACCGCCTTGTTGGGTCATCAGCTGAACTGCGGTCATGTAAACTTGATCTACGTCTGGACGTTCTTCTCGATCTACTTTAATACAAACAAATAAATCGTTCATAATCGCAGCAACATCTTCATTTTCAAATGATTCTTTCTCCATGACATGACACCAATGACAAGCAGAATAACCTACACTCACCAAAACCAATTTGTTTTCATTTTCCGCTTTTTCAAAAGCTTCTTTCGACCATGGGAGCCAATTAACTGGATTGTGAGCGTGTTGCAACAAGTAAGGACTTGTTTCGTGAATTAAATCGTTGGTAAACTTCTCCATATACAAATATACGTAGAAATTCAGGCGATTTAATAGAATCAAAGTTCGTTTAGAAACTTAGAAAGATAATTTAGGGTGGGTTTTACAAAAAATTAATTTTGTGTAATTAATTTCCATTGTTTTTTCAAACGGTTATATTCTTGTTTAAAATCTAATAAAGTCTCAATTGAATGGTTATTTCCAGTAGGTTTGCTGATAGCAAAGTAAGCCGTATAAATTTTTTCAAGAATAGGGGAATTAATCAATATTTCTGATGATTCGGGTTTGAAACCGTAAGAGTTAAAAACGTGTTGAATTTTAGAAATTTTCAGGATCTCACATTCGTTTGGACATTTAATTGCTTTTAAATCAAAAAGAGCTGGTAGTAGTTTGTTGTTTAATTCAATAAAATGTTTCAAAATTGTAACAGAATCATTGATTTGATCAATCGTCTGATAGGTAATGATGGTTTTATGGGATGATTCAAACTTCATAATTCTCGTATTTATTGATACTAGATTTTTGAATTTTTAAAATTCAAACTATTACTATTAAGACGTTGAAAGTTCTGAACAGTTTGTTGAAATTTCAATTTTCATATAAAAACACTGCATTCATTGACTAAAATGCGGGTTATACCGAATGAATGGGGTGTAAAAATGAATATTCAAAAACACTTTCGATTTTAAAGTCGCTTTTTAGCTCATCCTCCTTATCTTTGTGAACATCAAATGACAGTTATGAAACTATTAGACGGAAAAGAAACAGCGCGAATAATCAAATTGGAAATCGCAGAAAAGGTAGAACAACGCAAAAAAGATGGAAAAAAGATTCCTCATTTAGCTGCGATTTTAGTTGGAAGCGACGGTGGTTCTTTGACGTATGTGGCTAATAAATTGAAGTCTTGTGAAGAATGTGGATTTGAAAGTACTTTGATGCGATACGACACCTCTATTACAGAAGAAGTTTTATTGGATAAAGTCAGAAAATTAAACGAAGATAAGAGCATCGATGGTTTCATCGTTCAACTTCCTTTACCAGCTCACATCGATGAACACAAAGTGACCATGGCCATTGATCCGAACAAAGATGTGGATGGCTTTCACCCAACAAATTTAGGGAAAATGGCATTGAATATTCCTGGATTTGTCTCTGCAACACCGGCTGGAATCATTGAGCTTTTGAGACGAAATAACGTTGAAACTTCAGGAAAAAGCTGTGTCATTATTGGACGATCTCACATTGTTGGAATGCCTTTAAGTATCTTACTTTCTCAAAATAGCAATCCTGGGAACTGTACGGTTACTTTAGCACATAGCAGAACGGTTAATTTGAAAGAAATTTGTGCGCAAGCAGATATATTAATCGCTGCAATCGGACAACCTAATTTCGTTACTGCGGACATGGTAAAAGAAGGCGCAGTGGTAATTGATGTTGGAACAACCCGTGTGGATGATGCGAGTAGAGTATCTGGGTGGAGATTGGTTGGAGATGTGAAATTTGATGAAGTGTCACCAAAAGCCGCATACATAACTCCCGTTCCTGGTGGCGTTGGTCCCATGACCATTGCATCCTTGATGATAAACACGTTAAAAGCACTTGATTTGAAAGGAAAATAGTCGTTTTCGCTACGTTAAAGCTTAACTTAATTTTGGACGTGGTTTTTGCTGTTAAACCAATTCTCCTTAGGTGATTCTCAAAAAGCATTTATACAGTTGATGTCCACTGGTATGAGTTCTTGGAAAATAAAAAGGGAATTTTCTAAATGAAAATTCCCTTTGCGGAGAGAGAGGGATTCGAACCCTCGGTACAGTTACCCGTACACTACCTTTCCAGGGTAGCTCCTTCAACCACTCGGACACCTCTCCAGTATCTTTTATCCTTACGGAGGGCAAATGTACGAATTTAATAAAACAAAAACGAAATCTTTTTGAGTGGTTTTGTGTATTTATTTTTGTTTAAGCTATTTTTCACCTTGCTGATCAGTTGGCACGGTCATTTCTCCGTTTAAGTCATGGGTTAAAATTTCAACTCTTTTTTGAAAATCTTTTTCTTTCCCCAATGCATACATCATTTTTACTACGGCTGCTTCGGTGGTAATATCGTACCCTCCGATGACTCCTGCTTTTTGAAAAAAGGAGCTGGTTTCATATTTACCTTGAACAACACTTCCTGTGCTGCATTGCGTAATGTTGAGCACAATCCCTCCTTGAGCAATGTAATTCAAAATCAACTCCGTAAAATTTGGGTTAGACGGCGCATTACCAGATCCAAAAGTTTCAACGATGATGCCTTTTACTAAATTGAAATTAAACATGCTTTGATAAACTTCTGCATTGAATCCAGGAAATATTTTTAAAAGTGCAACACGGTTGTCAAATTGTGTAAATAACGCCAATTCTTTGTTTGATATTTTGGGAACGTTTTGGTATCGGATTGAAATCCCGGCGATGGCTAATTCTGGGAAGTTGGGAGAACTAAAAGCTTCAAATTCCGTTGCCGAAATTTTAGAAGTTCGGTTACCGCGGTACAAAGAATATTCAAAATAAATAGCAACTTCTTGAATTTTTGCATTTCCATCAAGATCTTTCGCTGCTGCAATTTCGATGGAAGTAATTAAATTTTCTTTACCATCCGTTCGAATTGTTCCAATGGGAAGTTGAGAACCCGTTAGAATGATCGGTTTTTTTAATCCTTGGAGCATGAAACTCAATGCGGAAGCCGTAAACGCCATGGTGTCTGATCCATGTAAAACCACAAATCCGTCATATAATTCATAATTATCGTGTATGATATTTGCAATTTTAGTCCAATATTCTGGATTCATTTCGGATGAGTCAACCGGTTTGTCCAAAGAAATGGCAGATAAATGAACGTTCAATCGATTTAACTCGGGAATTTGATTAGATAAATGATTGAAATCGAATGCTTTCAAAACACCTGTCAACGGATCATTGATCATGCCGATGGTTCCTCCTGTATAAATCATTAAAACTCTTGGAATTAGTTCACTCATGGCTCGGATTTCAATTAAAAAATAATTTTTCAGCGTTTTTGCTCGTAATTTTTGCAATTTCTTCCACTGAGACTTCAAAGATAGTTGATAATTTGTCTGCAATAAAAGGGATGTAGGCACTTTCATTTCTTTTTCCCCGATTCGGTGAAGGTGCCAAATAAGGTGAATCTGTTTCCAGCATAATCTCACTCAAAGGCATTTGTTTTACGACTTCATCCAAGCCTGATTTTTTAAAGGTCACAACACCCCCAATCCCAAATAAAAAACCCCCATAATTTTGAATTTTGTACATGTCTTCCAAGGTTCCCGTAAAACAATGAAAAACGCCTTTCAGGTACTTGTCGTTGTATTGATCCAACACTTCAAAAATTTCAGGAAATGAATTTCTTGCATGAATAACAATTGGAATTTGTAATTGTTTTGCCCATTCAATTTGTTGAATGAAAGCAGCTGTTTGTTGTTCTTTAAAAGTTTGATCCCAATATAAATCGATGCCAATTTCTCCCACAGCAATGAATTTTTGAGAAAATAACTGTTGTTCAATCCAGTTCAATTGTTCTTGCCAATCTTCTTTTATAGAAGTTGGGTGAAGTCCCATCATTGGAAAGCAATTTTCAGGAAATCGAGACGCTAAATCCAGCATGCCTGAGATTGAAGTGGTGTCAATGTTTGGCATTAGCATTTTTTGAACACCCGAATCCAGTGCTCGTTGAATCATTGCATCTCTATCTTCGAGGAACGCATCTGAGTAAAGATGGGTATGGGTATCAATAAACAAGTGGGTTGATTTATTCACAAGTTGATTTCATTTTGAGCATTTTTTCACCGCTCATGGTTTCAAAATCCTTACATTTCTCTGCTTTTTCTGCCCTAACTTTCAAAATAGTCTCTTTTTGTCCTTCCGTGATTTCTCCTTGTAATGCTTCGAAGGTAAGATTATTTAATTGATCACTTATTTCTAAACAGGCACACATTTTATCATCTCTTCCCGAGCAGGCGGATAAAGAAAACAAGGCAACTGATAATATAAAGATTCGCATATTGATTTTTTTGACCAAAATAATCAATTTTAGTGAATCATTCAGTTGTAGTTTGTATTTTTAGCTTTCTTAATTCTCAGGCGTATGACTTCTAAATTACCACACATTGGCACCACTATTTTTACAACCATGTCTCAAATGGCTGCCAAGTATCAGGCGATTAACCTTTCACAAGGTTTTCCGAATTTTCCAGTAGAAGACAAATTAATTAAAATCTTAGAAGAAACGGCAGGTGAGAACACTCACCAGTACGCTCCGATGGCAGGAAATAAGGAACTGTTGGAAGAATTAGCAGCTTTAACCCTGAAAAGCTATCGACGAAAAGTAAACCCAACGACAGAAATTTTAGTTACTGCAGGAGCCACCCAAGGAATTTTCACAACCATTCAAGCGCTGATTCATCTGGATGATGAGGTGATTATTCTCGATCCTGCGTATGATTGTTATGCACCTGCTGTACGGTTAGCAGGCGGAAAACCAGTCCACATTAATCTAAAACCAGACTACACTCCTGATTGGGATAAAATTGAATCTGCTTTCAGTGCAAAGACGAGGATGATTATTATCAATAATCCTCATAACCCAACGGGGAAAACGATGTCCATGAGTGACATGGAAGAGTTGGAAAACATCCTCGACAAACATCCTCAAGTAATTTTATTATCGGATGAAGTATATGAATACATAACTTTTGAAAACCGTCACATTTCGGCAAATACGCGTGAAAAGCTACTAGAAAGAAGTGTCATCGTTTCCTCTTTCGGGAAAACGCTTCACATCACAGGGTGGAAAACAGGCTATTTAATCGCTTCTGAAAAATGGATGATTGAAATTAAAAAAGTGCATCAATTTTTGGTTTTTTCAGTGAATAGTGTAGCACAAGTGGCGCTGAAAAAATACCTACAACAAATAGAAGTGCGTGTTTTAGGACAATTTTACCAAGAAAAAAGAAATTACTTTCAATCTTTAATCAGCAAGAGCAAATTTGAATTATTGCCCTCTGAAGGAACCTATTTCCAAGTTCTTCGCTATTCCGAAATTTCAAAGGAACCGGATGTGCTTTTTACAGAGAGACTCATTAAAGAACACGGCGTGGCAACAATCCCTTTGTCCGCATTTTACAACAATAAATTCGATAATCAATCCATTCGACTTTGTTTTGCAAAAGACAATGAAACGTTGGAAAAAGCAGCAGAAAAACTATGTCAAATTTAAACGTATCCTTAGTTCAGACGACGCAATTTTGGGAAGACAAAGACGCAAATCTAGCTCACTTTGACGAGATTTTAGTTCAAATTGAGGAGACGGATCTAATTGTTTTGCCTGAAATGTTTAACACCAGTTTTAGCATGAACCCAGCTGATTTAGCAGAGGAAATGTCGAGTTCAAAAGCACTCACATGGTTGAAAGATCACGCAGTTCAGAAAAAATGTGCCATTTATACCTCTTTCATCGTAAAGGAGAATAATCAATTTTATAATCGAGGGATTTTCATGCTTCCTTCAGGAGGATATTTCAAATACGATAAACGTCAACTTTTCAGTTTGGCAGGAGAAAACCAAGTTTTTACTCCAGGAGATAAAAAAACCATTATCGAATACAAAGGCTGGAAAATTTTATTGCAAATTTGCTATGATTTGCGTTTTCCAGAAATTCAAAGAAATCAGTTAGATGATGACCAAAATCCAGAATACGACATCCTATTAACAGTGGCCAATTGGCCCAAAAGCAGGTCTTTGCATTGGAAAACATTACTAGCAGCAAGAGCGATTGAAAATCAATGCTATGTCATTGGAGTTAATCGAGTAGGAACAGATGGAAAAGGATTTGAATACCTTGGAGATTCGATGGTGGTAAATCCACTTGGAATTACAGTGGGTGACGACGAAGGAAAAGAAGTGGTTATTTCGACCACTTTGAGTAAAACAACTTTACAAGATATACGAAATTCAATTCCATTTTTGAAGGATAATCTCTCCAAAAGAAGGATATAATTATGTTTCAACAATTTTATTTTGTTAAATTATGCATCAGGAATTAGAATGTTAATAGATAAAATGATATATTTGTTACACTTAAATTAAAAAATTATGAAAAAAAGATTTACTTTATTGTCAGTATTGACAATTGCTTCATCTCTTACATTTGCGCAGAATTTGCCAACACTGTCGTCAATGAAGATGAATCCTTCAAAAATCACACTCAATTCTGCGACTAATGCAAGTGAAGTAATCCCAGCAAAGGTAGGTGGGGATATTATTTGGGAAAACGGATTTGCAGCAACTGAGGGGGCTTGGACAATGAGCAACACCGCTACAGGAGTTCAAGGGGCTTGGACCATTGGTGCTTATCCAACCCAAATGACTCAATACATGGGGCCTTTCACTGGAGGAGTTGCTCCAATGGCGTCTTTTAATGGTATTTCATTTTTACTTGGTGCTGGGACAACACCAGTTGGTGTACAAGATGCTGTTATTGAAAGTGAAACGATTGACTTGTCAGCTGCTTCATTGGTGACAATTTCATGGGATCAAATCTACAGAAGATTTAATCACGATGTTACAATGGTTGAATTGTCTACGGACGACGGTGCAACTTGGACATCTTATATCGTGAATGAAAGTGTAACTCCTCACGGTGATGCAGTTAATAATACGGTTTATTTAGACTTACCAACTGCGTCTTCAGCAACATGTAAAATCCGTTTCAGATGGCAAAGTTTAACAGCTGATAATTCTTACGGAAGTGGTTACGGTTGGGCAATTGATAATGTAAAAATTACTGAAGGTTATTTAAATAATGTATCGTTATTAAATTTATATTCAACTGTTGGAACAGAAGGTATTTCTTACACAAAAATGCCTGTAGCTCAAGCTGCAATTGCAGGAAACATGTCGTTTGGAGCAAGAGTTAAGAACACAGGAGTTGACAATCAAGACATTGTCTTGGAAATGACTAGTGGGGCATATACACATACAAGTTCTCCAGTTTCCGTAACCTCTTTGAATATTGACACTTTAGCGATTGATTTTCCAGATGGATTCGAAATTCCAAGTGTTTTAGGTATGAATACAATTACTGGAAAATTGTTGTCTAATAATACCTTAGATTTTACTCTTGATGATGCATCTTCTATTAATTTAGAGGTAACTAATGCAATTTATGCTGCTGATGCTTACGACGGAACTCCAGCTTCAATGAGCGGAAGCTTCTCAGGTTGGCAAAATGGAACAGGTGACGCAGAAATTGGAACATATTTCCAAATTTTTGAAAATGCATCTGTAGGCGCAATTCAAATTGGTATTTCTAGCGTTCCTTCTGCTAGTCAAGGAGACTACATTGGTAAGACAATTCAAGGAAAAATTTATGATGTAACTGGATCAACTCCAGATTTAAAAGATGCTTCTTATGAAGCTACAATTACTGCTTCTAGTTTTGGAAACATTGTAAAAGCATACATGATTACTCCATATCCTCTTGAAGCTGGGAAAACATATTTAGTTACTGCTGCATTTGCGGATGGATCTGAAATTCCAATTGCAATGGCTGGAAACACTATCGCTGGTTTAGTAGCTGGTTTTAATGGTGGTACTGCTGTAGGTCTTGCTGCAGATGATGATGCAGCTAACATTGTTAGATGCCCCGTTGTTCGTCTTGATTTTAATGATTACACAGGTGTTAACGAAATCGCTGCTCAGTATGATTTGAATGTTTTCCCAAATCCATTCTCTTCAAACACTGAAGTTGCTTTTGAATTGAAAAATGATGCAAACGTATCTATCAATGTAACAGATATCACAGGAAGAACTGTTGCTACAGTTGATTCTCAAATGTACACTTCTGGAGCTCATACTGTTTCTGTTAATGGAACAAACTTGAACGCTGGTGTTTACAACTGTACAATTACTATTGGAAACAATGTAATCACAAAAAGAATCGTTAAGAAATAATTCTTAATTGAATAACTTGGAAAGCGGCTAGTAAATTTTACTAGCCGCTTTTTTATGCCTTCATTTTTTTAATTGGAGGATAACCTTGAAATATCTTCCTTGCTCACAGGTATAACAAATACACAAATTAAGAGAAGATGAACACAAGAAACAAGTGTGGTAAAAGAAAACCACAGGGTTCAATAAGGGATAATTTTTCGGAAGATTGAATGACGAAACAAGATTTTGTGAGTTTATCTCAAAAGCGAAGAGTTGTTCAGTAACAAAAGCAGAGTGAAAGACGGGGTAATGTATTTTAAAAGCTAAAAATAAATGAACTCAGGTTAATAATTCCGTTTGTCAGTTCCCAATCTTCTTTGAATTCCGACCGTTACGTTGGTTTTAGTTTGCATATTTCCTTCCGTGCTACTGAAAACAAAACGAGGCTCTATAAACAATTCCCAATTTTGATACATGGTTCGGGATGCATGAATACCAATTTGAATTGTGTGATACGTGATGCCTCTTCCAATTTTGAAATTATATTCCTCTGGCCGTTGTGTGTATGGTTTGTAAATGTCTCCCCCAAATGAAATGGCGCTATAAAGAGTATCCAATCCTTTTAAGTACAATTGCGCCCAAACAGCTACATTCCATTTTTGTCTTTTGATGCTGACCTCTTGATAAAACTCAAGGAAACCAGCACCCAAAGGATGTGCGCTAGGTAAATACTGGTTTCCATAAACACTATTCGGATTGACTTGGGAATAGGTAAATGGTCTGACTAAGTTGAATTCACTTCGGATGAAATATTGGTTTAAATTTCGTTGAAAAGAGGTTTTGTATCCCAATTGAAACCCGTATTTATTAGCCCACCATTGATTACGCGCTTTTATTTCTACCAAGGAAAATTCATCTAAGACAACTTGACCATACAGCATGTTTCTTCTCCATTGATAGGAAGTTTGCAAACCAATAATTACGTTGTCCGTTGAGCCAATTCCATATTCTTGTGGACGAAAAAAGATAAATGGATTTAAATAT
Organism: uncultured Chryseobacterium sp.; assembly: GCA_964488745.1. Taxonomy (GTDB): domain Bacteria; phylum Bacteroidota; class Bacteroidia; order Flavobacteriales_D; family Crocinitomicaceae; genus JAQVCM01. The sequence continues at coordinate 120,656 of CAZAVP010000002.1, forward strand.
TCTAATTCAAGTCCTCGGTTATACAAGGTATCACGCATGTCATAGATGACAGATTCGAAAAAACTGAAAGACCAATTTTTGGAAACTTTATAGCTTAAATAATGCGCACTATTCCCTTTGGGAGAGAATGAATCGTTCTTTTTTTCACGCCAAACTTGCTGAATAAAATGATACTCCAATCGCCACAACTTTGCTCGCATACTTACAAATGGGGAAGGTATTCCTTGGTTTCCCATTAACAAGGAACGATCACCTTCTCCAATAAACAGATGGTCCAATCCACCTTGAAATAAGATGTATTTATTGGGTTCGTAAACCATTCTTCCGCGTAAATCGTGGTAAATCGTTTGTCCATTTTTTAAATCCGTATTTAAGTACGCTTTGGATTGAAGAACAGATTGATAAGGCAACAGAATTTGGTTTGTATAACCAACACGATAATCAGCCATCAAACGAAGTTTCTGTTTCCAATTTGCTTTGATTTGTAAATCTGCTCCAGCGCGAACTTTAAATTCGTGGTTTTGATATGCCCCTAGAAGATCTGGCGCTGCATCGAAACGAATGGACGATATACTGTCTTTTCCCAAAGAATCTAATTCGTAAAATGCATGAGATTTAAATGAACTATGGCCAAGTCCGTTTTGGATCCAATGTGACTCAACAGGATGAATCTGGGCAAACAAGGAAGATGCCGAAAGAAGAAATGCGACGTTAAATAATACCTTCATCAAAAGTCGAAATATTGATTAATAATGCCCGTTTTAAAACCAAAGAGGAACATTTGATCGTTCTCCTTTCGATGTACTGAGGAATACATTCTTCCTTTCCAAGCAACAAAAAACTGTGCATTGTATCGCCGATTGAATCTCCAACCCAGTTCAAAACTTTGAATAAAAGTTTGTGGAATGGATTCTTGGCTGTGAGATTGATTTAAAAAAATGGAATTTGCTGAAAATGGAATCGTGTCGTTTCCACCGATGTTGGTATAAGCGATGGTGCTGGACTGAATGTAAAGTCTTTTAAACTCGTAATCCAAGCGCAGAATTCCTTCTCCGAAATTATTTCCCTTGGGATGCGCTGAAGGAATGTTGTGGTTACTATAACTCAACTTTGGATTTACGTCCGCGTAAAAATGTTCGGGGACATAATTTAATTCCACTTGTGCGTGTAGGTTTTTGACGTTTAAAATTTTAAACAAATGAACACCTAGTTGTCCAGCAACTAAATATTGCTTGTTAAATTTATCAATGGCCACCTGACCGTATATTCTAACGTTATCGAATGCATAATCTAAATTCAATCCTGTAATTCCGTTAAATTTTTTAGAATCACCGAATAATAGGTCATTTTGAACGAGTGGAATAGGCACCAACATTTGCCACTCGAATTTGTGCTTAATCAATGAATCCCCTCGCAATTGATTTCCCGCTGTAAACAAGCTGATGGAAAAATTATCGGTTGGCTTGAAAGTAAGATATGTCAAAGCAAACAATTTGTTTTCGTAAGGAGATTCTACGGCCTTGGTTTTTGGTTTTCGATATAAATTTTGATTTTTTTGCATCAAAACATCGAATCTCCATTTGGGTAAGAAGTTCCACTTCACTTTCAAATTCGGAGATACGGCACTGTTATCAGACAACAATAACGAACGATAGCCAGAACCAATAAAATGCTGATTATTTCCCGCTTCTAGCCGTACTTTTGAATTTATTTGGTACGCTAAACTTCCAATGGAATAAGCATAATCAAAACCATCTGTTTTGAAAGGTTTGGTTCTTGCACCGCTGGGTACAAATGCATTTTGAAGAGAATATGCCCCATTTCCAACGTATAATTCTCCTCTGGATTTAAAGTAATCCGCTTCATAATTCATGAAACGGTTTTGATTTTCGGCAAAAATAAAATTGAAACTGAATTTTTTCATTAATTCACCAGCGACATAAACGCCTCTGGTATTATTAAACAGGCGTGATTTTGTGGGATCCGTCATTTCTTTTCCAAGAGCCATGTTTATGAAAGGACTAATAAAGATACTTCCTTCTGGTTTTTGGATGTTTACCCAGTGTTTTTTGAAAAGCCATTCTGTAAATTCATAGTATTGTAAAGAGGAATCTCGCATGATATTCGAAAGATTTAATTGATTTTCATTCGCGGGATAAAATGTTTCGATGGATCTATTTCCTGAATTTTCAATGAATTTCTCTTTGTAAAAGGAATTTAACGGAATGTTTTTTTGTTGCCCAAATGCACTTGAAAAGTCTAAAATCAGGAAGATGAAGAGAACGACGAGTAGTTGAACAAAAACTTTCATGAATTTAGGGTGTGATTAATTAAAGATTTGGACCTCACCACAAAGTGTGGATTCGTTAAATCTTGCTTGTTGTAAAATAAAGGTTTACCAGAATTTGCATTCAACACTTCTCCACCCAATCCGTTTACAATTGCATGACCAGCGGCAATGTCCCACTCCATGGTTGGAGCAAATCGTGGATAGATATCTGCTCGATTCAAGGCAATATCAAAAAACTTAAGTGCGCTTCCCTTTTGAAGAAAAGAGATTTCTCCAAATTTTGTTTTCAATGAATTCACAAAATTCAATGAAATTCCGCTATAATGTGTACGCGATGAAATCAGTACCAAAGGATTGTTAACTTCCTTGGCGGCTTCTAATTTTGTCCAGTTGTTTGGATTAGCACTTTCCTTGAATGTAGCATAAAAAGCACCCATTTCGGTTCCGCCGAATATTAAATCTTGATTTACAGGAGAAGCAATGACACCAAAAACAGGTTTCGAACCTTCTATGTAAGCGATGTTTACGGCAAACTCACCGTTTCTTTTAACGTATTCTTTGGTGCCATCTAAAGGGTCAACGCACCAAAAGTTGCTCCATTTTTTTCGAACCTCATAAACTTCTTTCACAGACTCTTCGTCCATGATTGGAATACCTGTTTTCGATAGAATTTCCAAGATGCATTTAGAAGAAGCTAAATCTGCTTTGGTTACGGGACTCCCATCTGTTTTAACTTCAACATCAAATCCTTCGTTATAGATGTTAAGTATGATATCCGATGCTTGGATGGCGGCATCAATAGCCGTGATATATTTAGCAGAAATATTCAAGTTGTCCAATTAATGTGCTCGATTTTCCAACAAATATAGGTATTTAAACACCTTAAGCAACAATTCTTAACATCATATCTTCCAGTCAGAGAATGAAAATGAGCTCTTTGGATTGCTAGAAGAAAGAATTAAAAAGAGTATCTTCGCAAAAATAATTCGAATAACATGAAGGTAAAAGTAATCAATAAATCCAATAATGAACTTCCCGCTTACGAGACATCCGCATCTGCTGGATTAGATTTACGTGCATTTGTGCCGGAAACAGTCACCTTGCTTCCATTCGAAAGAAAATTAATTAAAACGGGTTTATTCCTAGAAATCCCTGAAGGCTATGAAGCTCAAGTTCGCCCTAGAAGCGGTTTAGCACTTAAAAGCGGAATCACGGTTTTGAATTCTCCAGGAACAATCGATGCAGATTATCGAGGAGAAGTGGGTGTAATTTTAATTAACCTTTCCCAAGATAAATTTGAGATAAACACTGGAGACCGCATTGCTCAATTGATTTTTGCGAAAGTAAAGCAAGCCAAGTGGATTCTTACAGAAGAATTATCTGAAACTGAACGGGGAGAAGGAGGATTTGGAAGTACCGGAAAAAACTAACATAATCAAGTAACAATACCTAAACCATGAATATAATTGTACCTATGGCAGGCCGAGGGAGTCGTCTGCGTCCACATACATTAACTGTACCAAAACCCCTTGTACCAGTTGGTGGAAAACCAATTGTACACCGTTTGGTGGAAGACATTGCTGCAGTTTGCAGTGAAAAAATCGATGAAATTGCTTTTATAGTAGGCGATTTTGGAGCGGAAGTAGAAGCGGAGTTAATCGAAGTTGCCGCAACATTAGGAGCCAAAGGAACCATCCATTATCAAGATAAACCTCTTGGAACAGCGCACGCCGTTTTATGTGCAAAAGAAAAATTAGTAGGACCCGTTGTAGTCGCTTTTGCAGACACCTTGTTTAAGGCCGATTTTAAGCTGGACCCGCAAGTGGACGGTATCTTATGGGTGAAACAAATTGAGAATCCCGCGGCTTTTGGTGTGGTGAAATTAGATCAAGATGAGCACATCATTGACTTTGTTGAAAAACCACAAACTTTCGTTTCCGATTTAGCCATGATTGGAGTTTACTATTTCAAATCAGGTGAAGAATTAAGAACAGAATTAGAATATTTGGTTGAGAATGACGTTATCAAAAGCGGTGAATACCAATTGCCAGATGCGTTGCGAAGATTGACAGAAAAAGGAAAAAAATTCAAACCAGGTAAAGTGATTGAATGGTTGGATTGTGGAAACAAGGAAGTAACAGTTCACACCAATCAACGGGTGTTGGAATATGATCTTGAGAAACAAATTTCGATGGTGGATGTTTCTTTAAAATCAACCAATTCATTGGTAATTCCTCCGTGCTATATCGGTGAAGGAGTGACCTTGCAAAATTCAATTGTTGGCCCACATGTCTCCATAGGAGCTGGGACAACCATTCAAAATTCGATTATCCAAAATTCGATTATCCAAAACAATGCTCAGATTGAAAATGGGAACATTTATGATTCCATGATTGGCAATCATGCAAAATACAAAGGCTTAGCTCGAGATGTGAGTATTGGCGATTATTCAACAATTGACTAGATGAGAAAAAGGATTCTTTTGGTTTTTATTTCTTTGCTGTTTTTAACTGCTTGTGGTTCGGTGAAAAATTCGAGCACCAAAGAAGGAGCTAAAGTTGACAAAGCATATATTTCCTTGTTTCATGAAGGAGTACGTTTAAAGATGCGCGGACAAACAGCGGAAGCAATCCAAGTTTTTGAGAAATGCCTTGCAATTAACAGCAAAGATGATGCAGTTTGGTATGCTTTATCGGGATTGTATATTCAATCGAATCAACACGCAAAATCAATCGAATCCATCAAAAAAGCGGCAGCACTTGATCCTGCTAATTCATGGTATGAACAAGAGTTGGCATACGCATATTACAGTGTCGGAAATTATCTTGAATCAGCTAAATCTTTTCAAAAACTAACGCAGAAAGAACCGAAAAACGTTGAATGGTTATTCGCTTACGCAGAATCTTTGATGCTTTCTAAAGACATAGTTGGGGCGCTTAAAGTTTTGGACAGACTAGAAACCCAAACGGGTATTAATCCGGAATTAACACTGGAAAAATTTAGGTTATACCGCCAAACGAAACAAGATGAAAAAGGCGTCAATGAGCTTAAAAAAGCATTGATTGATTTTCCTGCTCACCCCCAATTATTGGCAAATTTGGTGGATTATTATTTTGAAAAAAGACAATCTGACCTTGCCTTCCAATACCTGATTCAATTAGCAGAAGCAGATCCAACAAACGGAAATGCACACATGGCATTGGCACAATATTACGACCAAAAAGGAGATCGGAAAGCATCTTACAATTCGTTAAAAAATGCATTTAATAGCGATGATATTCCGCTGGACAATAAGATGAAGACCTTACTTTCCATGTTAGATGTTCAGGCAAAGGTAGACAGTGAAATTTTGGAATTGACGAAAATACTGACTGAAAAATATCCAGAAGACACGAAATCTCACGCAATACAGGGAGATGTGTTTTTAAAAAACGGACAAACCAAAGAAGCATTGGAAAGTTTTCAAAAGGCTTTAAAGTTCGATCAATCCAAATATGCGATTTGGGATCAAGTTTTAATTATGGAATACCAAAGTCAAGATTTTGACCAGTTGTATCGGGACAGTAAAAAATGCAAAGAACTTTTTCCCACCATGATTTCGCCCTATTTACTTCACGCAATTAGTGCCAATCAAACCCATAAGTATCAAGAAGCAATCGATGCAATTGACGCTGGAATTGACTTGATTGTCAATGACAACGACATGAAATCTGAGTTTTTGGCTCAAAAAGGAGAGGCTTATTTTAAGTTGAAAAACAACAAGGAAGCAGTTTTAAATTACGAACAAGCACTTCGCCTTTCTCCCGACAAGTTATTTATTATGAATAATTTTGCATATCAGTCCGCATTAGCGAAGTTAAATTTAACGCGAGCCGAGGAATTAATTGAAAAAGTATTGGTATCTTATCCCAACGATCCACGTTATTTAGACACATACGGATTAATTTTATTTCAGCAAGGAAAATATCAGGAAGCGAATGTGCAATTTGTAAAAGCGAATGCGGGCAATCCAAAAGATGCTTTAATTATTGAACATTTGGGCGATGCTCAATATCAATTGGGGAATAAAGTAGAGGCTGTAAAACATTGGGAAAACGCTAAAACATTGGGTGCTAAAAACAAAAACCTAGATAAAAAAATTGAGCAAAAAAGATATGAAGAACCGATATATTAGATGGACTCAAGTAATCTTATTCTTTTTACTTGTTACCTCTTGTTCACCCAAGATTGTGTTATTGAATCCAGATAAATTGGAGCGCAAAAAAACACCAGAATTGGTAGAGGCTTTAGATGAAATGATTAAAGTTCGTCCAGATTATTTTTATTCTCGTATTTCAACAAAATTCAAAGATACGACGCAAAGTTTGTCTTTTAAAACTTCTCTGAAAATCAAAAAGGACAGTGCGGTCTCAGCCTTTATTTCTTTTGCTGCCATTCCCATTCTTCAAGTAATGGTTACACAGGATTCCTTAAAAATCGTTGATAAAAGAAACAAATGTTTTACAATCTCCGATTTATCCTTTATCAAAAACACCTTTGGATATGCTTTTGAATATGCCAACGTGGAAGAGTTGTTTTTGGGAATTCCATTGGCATACGATACCAATCAACGCTATTTTCAAATTCACGACCCTTTTAATTACATTATTTCTTCTCATCGCAAAAGACAAATCAAGAAGAGTGAAAAAGGAAAGCCTTTGGATAAAAACACAGATAAGGACGATGACATTATCATTAAATATTATTTATCCGATGACATAACTCGTCTTAAAAAATTAGAGATTGAAAGTCCAAGTGATTCTACAAGGCTGGAAATTAATTATGTTACGAGTGAGATAGTGAGTGCCATTCATGTGCCTAAAAATGTCGAGATTCAAGTATTTACGCCTAAAAATACCATAAATTTAACATTAGATTACGAAAAAATAGAAGTAAATGAACCACAATCCTTAATTTTGGTAATTCCTAAAACCTATGGTATTTGTGAATAGAATATTGATTTTAGTATTTATTCTTGGTGGAACGTTCTCTTTCGCTCAAAAAACCAGCGATAAACTTCGCAAGGAGCAAGAACGTTTAGAGAAAAATATTGCCCAAACGAAATCGTTGTTGGATAAAACCAAATCATCGACAGAGGCTACCTTGAATGAATTAAAAATCATTGATAATCAGATTAAATACCGTGAGAAATTATTGAATAATTTCGACAATCAAATTCGAAATGCGGAGTTGAAAATCGAACAAAAAGATCAGCAAGTCATCGATTTAGAAGCGCGTATTGTGAAACTCAAAGAGCAATACAAACAACTCCTCATTTATGCTTATAAACACAGAAGTAAGGAGGGTAAAATGATGTATATTTTTTCTGCTGATTCTTACTACGAGGCCTTGAAACGGAATAAATACTTGGAGAAAGTTGCTGAAATTCAAGAGAAACAACGTTTGATCATTCTTCAAAACACTAAGTTAATTCAACGTGAGAAAATTGCTCTTCAGAAAGAGAAGGAGCTGAAAACGAAAGTGGCGAATGAAAAACGGGTTGAACGTGAAGCCATTCTGCAAGACAAAGTAAAACAGCAGACCACCTTTGAATCTTTGAAAGGAAAAGAATCTAAATTGATGGCCGAATTAGTTGCGGAGGAAAAGAAAAAAGCGGTTATCCAATTGAAAATTAAAGAGGCAATTGAGAAAGAAATCTTAGCAGCGGAAAAGTTGCGCAAGGAAAAAGAAGCCGCAGCCGAAAAAGCTAGATTGGCAAAAATTGCCGCAGCCAAAGCCAAAGCGGAGAAAGAAGGAAAACCTGTTCCAAAATCTCCCGTAGAAGAAAAAGTACTTGCTAAACCAGCGCCAACACTAGCCGAAACAAAAGAGGTTGCACTCAATAAGAGTTTTGAAACCAACAAAGGTCGACTTCCTTGGCCAGTTACTTCAGGTTCCATTACCGAAGGTTATGGAAGTCATCCACATCCAACCTTACCAAATGTAACGACCTACAACAATGGAATTGACATCAGTGCACCCAAAGGAGCACAAGTTCGAGCGGTTTTTGAAGGCGAGGTAACGAGCGTGTTGTCCATTCCTGGTGCAGGCAAAGTTATCATCATCAAACACGGGAATTACCGAACAGTTTATGGAAATTTACAAGAAACGTATGTGAGCGTAGGCAATAACGTTTCGACAAAACAAGCCATTGGGTCACTTTTGCCGGTTAATGGACACTCTTTGTCTGTTTCACACTTTGAGATTCACTTGGTGCAGGACGGTAAAGTCGTGCGGATCAACCCGAGTTTGTGGATTGCCAATTAATTAATTTTTAACGATTTTTCCGATCATAATCTGTAATTTTGCACCATGGATTATGATGTTGAAATTAAGTTCCAAGAAATTGTAAAAAACCTGGAATCCATTTTTGGTGGAGGAATGGACACCCAATCTGTTCTTTTTTTGATTGGAGTACAAGAATTAGAACTCGGATATAAAAAATTTAAGAAGCACGAAAAAACCGATTTAATGCATGTTGCATTGTGCACGTTGTTAGAGCCTTATGGGTATTACACGTTTATAGGAAGAGATGAAGCGAATTGGCCACATTTCGAGTTAAATAAGAATTTACCAGCCTTGAATGAACGCGAGCAACAGCATTTAATCAAGCAAGCAATCATAGAATATTTTTCAGTGAATAAATTCTTCGAGATGAATTCAATAGAATCCGTAGAAACAATCTAAAATTGGTATATTTGCCCTTCAAATCGATACAATGGATACCTTAGTTCAGGCAGCACAATTATTACTTTCTCTTTCAATTCTCGTGATTCTTCACGAATTTGGACATTACATTCCCGCTAAAATCTTCAAAACTCGGGTTGAAAAATTCTATCTTTTCTTCAATCCATGGTTTTCTCTTTTCAAAAAGAAAATTGGTGAAACCGAATGGGGAATTGGTTGGTTGCCCTTGGGCGGATTTGTGAAAATCTCTGGAATGATCGATGAATCCATGGACAAGGAACAAATGGCTTTGCCACCGCAACCTTGGGAATTTAGAGCGAAACCAGCATGGCAGCGATTGATCATCATGCTCGGTGGTGTAACAGTCAACTTGATTTTGGGGATGTTCATTTATGCAATGGTTGTTTTTGCGTATGGTGAAAGTCACTTAAAAAATGAAGACGTGAAATACGGTTTGACCTTCCAAGAAATGTTTCGCAAGTACGGCTTGAAAAACGGAGATAAAATTCTAAAACTGGAAGGAAAAGAAGTGGATAATGTCATGGAAATAAACCGTGCCGTTTTCTTAAGAGATGCTCGAAATTTGACAGTTCAACATACCGATGGATCTATTTCCGAGATAAAACTTCCTGCCGAGGTACACAAAGAAATGTTTCAACAAGATGGCTTGAGTAGTTTTTTACCTCGTACGCCGATTTTGATTGATTCTGTAATTCCAGAATTAGCAGCAGGAAAAGCGGGTTTAACGCCGGAAGATAAAATCTTATCTATTAACGGAGAGCAAGTTCAATTTTTCGACGAATTAGCGACTGTTTTGAGTAAAAACAAAAACAAAACGGTTGACATCTTAGTACAAAATGCAGATTCTACTCGTAACTTAAGTGTTGCTGTAGATTCATTGGGTAGATTGGGTTTTGTGAATCAAAATTTCGCGAAACTATTCAAAATTACAGATGTTAAATACGGTTTTGGAGCGAGCTTCACCCACGGGATTTCCAAAGGCTGGTGGACGGTAAAAGATTACGTTTCTCAATTTCAATTTGTGTTTACCAAAAAAGGTGCATCTTCCATTGGTGGATTTGGAACGATTGGAAAATTGTTTCCAACTTCGTGGGATTGGCAAACCTTTTGGTTAAACACTGCCTTTATTTCAATTGTACTGGCATTCATGAATATTCTCCCAATTCCAGCCTTGGACGGAGGACACGTGGTGTTCTTACTTTATGAGATCATCACGGGCAAAGAAGCGCCACAGAAAGTATTGGAAGTGGCGCAATACATTGGGTTTTTCATTCTAATCTCTTTGTTGCTGTATGCCAATGGAAGTGATTTGTTCCGTTGGATTTCTGGCTAAACTTAATTGTTGATTGAGATATTCTCTGAATTCTTACTTTGCGATTTATGTAAAATACAATGTGTACTGTTTTTACGTACATTTATATACTTTAAAATCAGAATAACATGAAAAAAATAGTCGCAATACTTATCGTGTTTTTGGGAATGTCTCAATTTGCTGAGGCACAAATCAAGGAAGGACACATTGCTTATAAAATAGATTTATCGTCAGATAATCCTGAAATGCAACCGATGTTAGATATGTTTGACGGGAGTTTGCTGGATTTATATTTTAACGATTTGAATTCTCGTGTTGATATGAAAATGGGTTCGATGATGTCAACAACGACAATCATTGATTTAAAAACCAACAAAATGTTGACCTTGACTTCTGGCATGATGGGCAAAAATGCGATTCAAGGAACGATTCCTGAAAAAGAGGAGATGGAAACCGATGAAAATCCCTCCGAAGATTTCAAAATCAATTTGACTTCTGAAACCAAACAAATCATTGGTTTAAAAGCGAAAAAAGCGATTGTTACAACGGATGACGGTGTGTCGTTTGATTTTTGGTATACAGATGAAATTGGACCTGACATGAAAAATCAGCCCATGATTAATAAGGATGGAATTCCTGGAATTCTTTTGGAAATGGTATTGAATGAAAGTGGAATGAAAATGTCTTTTACGGCTACATCTTTTGTGAGCAAACTGCCTAAAAAACAGACACTTTTCAGCCTAGATGTCCCAGAAGGCTATACCATTCGCTCAGCCGAAGAAATGATGAAAGTTCCTGGAATGTAATTGATTGACAAAACAGGTCAGTTGTGAAAATCGGATATTTATGTAGTTCAAATAGTTGGGGCGGACTCGAAATGAATCACCTCAGAAATGCTGTTTGGATGAAGGAACGCTCGTATGCCGTAGTAATACTTTGTGTAGAAAACACTCCGCTGCATTTAAAAGCGATAGAAGAGGAGCTACCGATAATTCTCATAAAAAGACACCGAAAATATTACGATTTTAAAGCTGGAAAAAACGTAGCAAAAATAATTGAAAACGAAAAGATTACGCACTTGATGATTCGGGATAACCGCGATGTGAGTGTTGCTGCAAGCGCCAAGTTTTTTTCATCAAAAAACGCTTTTCATCTTTCGTATTTCATGGAAATGCAATTGGGTGTTAAGAAGACGAACTTACTCCACACCTTGCGTTATCAGAAATTAGATTTGTGGTCCTGCCCGCTTGATGGACTTAAAAATCAGGTAAAAACCATGACTCGCATGAACATGTCCAAAGTGGTTGTGATTCCATCTGGACTTGATTTGGCTGCATTTCAAACCCCCATTTCTTCCATGGAAGCGAGATCATTACTTGATTTACCTGCTGATAAAACCATCTTGGGAATGATTGGTAGATTTGATCCTGCCAAAGGACAAGTTTTACTTTTGCAAGCCTTGAAAGAACTTAAGAACAAAGATGTTTGTGTTTGTTTATTAGGTGAACCGACTCGAAACGAAGGTTTGGATTATTACGATCAAATTCAGGACATTATTAAAGAAAATAGTTTAGAAAAGCGTGTCTTCATCCGACCATTTCGGGATGACATTGTCAGTTTTTACAAGGCAATTGATGCTTTTGTGATGGCCTCAAAGGCAGAAACCTTTGGAATGGTAACCATTGAAGCCATGGCGAGCGGAACTCCGACAATCGGAAGCAATGCAGGTGGAACACCAGAAATTCTAGGACACGGAACTCATGGGTATTTATTTGAAACATTGAATGTGATCAGTCTAAGGGAAACGATTGAACGTTTTTTACGTGATCATGCGATTTCTCCTGAGACGTTGATTCAAGAAGCCCAAAAATACGATCATCATCGGGTTTGCCAAGCAATTGAAAACGCCATTGGACTAAAAGCAAAGTCTTAATTTGGCGAAAAACCGATCTTGTTTTTCAGGACTAATTTTAAATGCGCTAGAAAATTGGTTTAAAATGGCTGAAAACAGTAACTTTGATTTTTATTAAAAATTATTCATCAATCCTTGAGAGATGTACGGAGAAATTAAAAACACCCTAGCGAAAGATTTACAGGCCATCAAAGATGGCGGAATTTATAAGAAAGAAAGAATCATCACTTCTCCTCAAGGGGCACGTGTGACAGTTGATTCTGGCGAAGAAGTAATTATCATGTGTGCTAATAATTACTTGGGTTTATCTTCACATCCAGAAGTAATCCAAGCAGCAAAAGACACGTTGGATTCACACGGATTTGGAATGTCATCGGTACGTTTTATTTGTGGAACACAAGACATTCACAAAACTTTGGAAAGAAAGATTTCTGAATTTTACGGAACAGACGACACCATTTTATACGCCGCTGCATTTGATGCAAACGGAGGAGTTTTTGAGCCTTTGTTTACGGAAGAAGACGCGATTATTTCAGATGAATTAAATCACGCTTCTATCATTGACGGAGTGAGATTGTGTAAAGCACAACGTTACCGATACAAGCATTCCGACATGGCGGATTTAGAAGCACAATTGATTGCTTCACAAGCACAGCGATACAGAATTATTGTTACAGACGGTGTTTTCTCCATGGATGGTGACATCGCAAAGATGGATGAAATTTGTGCTTTAGCAGAAAAATACGACGCATTGGTGATGTCAGACGAATGCCACTCAGCTGGCTTCATTGGTAAAACAGGAAGAGGTGTTCCAGAATATTGCGGTGTAAACGGGCAACTCGATATTATTACTGGAACTTTAGGAAAAGCACTTGGAGGCGCAATGGGTGGATATACCACAGGCAAGAAAGAAATTATTGACATGCTACGTCAAAAATCTAGACCTTATTTATTTTCAAACTCGTTGGCACCAGCGATTGTTGGCGCTTCAATCAAGGTATTTGAATTATTAAGTTCATCCACACATTTAAGAGATAAATTAGAGGAAAACACCAAATATTTCAAAGAAAAAATCATCGCAGCTGGATTTGACATCAAACCTGGAGATTCCCCAATTGTACCAATCATGTTGTATGATGCAGCGCTTTCACAAGAATTTGCTAATTTACTTTTAGATGAAGGCGTTTACGCAGTTGGATTCTTCTACCCTGTTGTGGCCAAAGGTCAGGCTCGAATTCGAACGCAAATATCTGCAGCTCATTCGTTTGCCGATTTAGACAAAGCAGTTGCCGCTTTCATCAAAGTAGGAAAACAATTGAATGTGATTAAATAATACCCTGTTTTCTGCTTTCGAGTCAGAAGCTTTAATTAGGATTTATGAGTTCATTTTATGAGAATTTATTGACCAACAACCGAGAGTGGGTTGCTGAGAGCTTGAAATCAGACCCTCAGTTTTTTGGGAAATTAACCAAAAAATCACCTCCACTTTTTTGGATTGGATGTGCGGACGCACGGGTACCTGCCAATGAAATCATTGGTGCGCAGCCCGGTGAGGTTTTTGTGCATCGAAACATCGCCAACCTGGTTGTTCACACCGACATGAACATGTTGAGCGTGTTGGATTACGCAGTGAATACCCTAAAAGTTGAGCACATCATTGTATGCGGTCATTATGGTTGCGGAGGGGTAAAAGCTGCGATGAGCAATCAAAGTTTAGGTTTAATTGATAACTGGATCAAACACATTCGCGACGTTGCTCGATTTCACGAAGTGGAATTAAGTCAATTGAAAGTAGAAAAAGATCGATATGATCGATTTGTGGAACTGAATGTATACGAGCAAGTTCGCAACTTGGGAAAAACATCCATCGTTCAAACTGCTTGGAAAAACAATCAAAAAGTTTCCATTTATGGTTGGGCTTACACGGTGGAAAATGGATTGATTAAAGATTTGAATATCACCGTTTCAGATAACGACACCTTAAAAGAAGTTTTTAAACTGGATTGATGCTTTGGGAATTGGTTGATTAATAAAGTTTGACTAAGTGAATGCTAAAAACAAAGGTACAGCATAGGAACATAGGAGGGTTTTGGATTGCACTTGTTTTGATGCTTTTCTAAAAGCTGGGAGAAAGACGGATTTTACCAGTTTTCAAATTATAGTTTACAACTTGTTGGGACTTTTGAAATAGTCAAGGTTTACCTGAGAGTGCTCAATTAACTGAATATACGCAACATTTCTCTTGTGTTTGTTGGTGAATCACGATCAAACATTTACATCAAAACAAGATGTCTTTCTCCATTGTACGAGCGCTTTTCGCTAAACTGATCTTTCATAACCTCACTTCGTTCTTAAACGATTTATTTTCTGGTCTCTTACGAACATCATCATGATTATATATCCAATCGGCGACGACAATAGTAAAAAATTTGGTCAATCTAAAAATAAAGTGTACATTTGTGCATATTTACAAAGAATATTAATACAAACGAGGGGACTTTAATCCCCTCTTTTTCTATCTAAATGATTAGTAAAGAACTAGTAAGGAAATTAGCACAAGAGCGAATCGACGAGTTGGATCGAGGAATTTTCATCGTAGATATTACGATTTCTTCTTCCATGTCTATTCATTTAGAAATTGACAAGGAGGAAGGTTATGTTGCTATTGATGATTGTGTTTCTGTTTCTCGAAACGTGGAGCACAATTTAGACCGTGAAGAAGTTGATTTTGAATTGGAGGTATCTTCAGCTGGAATTGACAAGCCACTTCGTGTGCTGGCTCAGTTCATTAAAAACATGGGGAAAGAAGTTGAGGTATTGATGAACAATGGCATTAAAAAGAAAGGAATTCTTTTGGAGGCGGATGAAAACCAATTGGCAATGGAAACAACCCGGCTTGAGAAATTAGAAGGCAAAAAGAAAAAAGAGACGATTGTGGAAAAGGAAACAATTCCCATGTCAGAAATAAAAGAAACAAAAATTGTTATTTCATTTAAATAAAAGTAAGCAATGAATAGCTTAGAATTGGTAGACTCGTTTTCGGAATTTAAAGAATTGAAAAGCATCGACAAACAGACGATGCAACATGTATTGGAAGACGTTTTCCGTGCGATGTTAAAGAAGAAATTCAACACTGACGAACACATAGATGTAATTGTAAACATAGAGAAAGGAGATGTTCAGATTTTCGTAAACAAAGAAATCGTGATGGACGGTGAGGTTGAAGACGAATACACTGAAATCGCTTACTCTGATGCCATCAAAATTGAGCCTGACTTCGAAGTGGGTGAGCAAGTTTCTGAAGAATTTAAGTTTGGAGATTTCGGACGTAGAAATATTTTGTCTTTGCGTCAGAATTTGATTTCTAGAATTTTAGAATTGGAGAAAGATCATTTATACAAACTTTACAAAGAACGCATTGGTGAAATTATCACGGGAGAAGTTTACCAAGTTTGGAAGAAAGAAATCATGGTATTGGATGATGAAGGAAATGAATTAATTCTTCCTAAATCAGAACAAATTCCTTCTGATTATTTCAAAAAAGGGGAATCTATTCGTGCGGTAGTTGCGAAAGTGGACATGCGGAACAGCAGTCCAGTAATTATTCTTTCCCGTACAGCCCCTGAATTCCTAGAGCGTTTATTCGAGTTAGAAGTTCCAGAAGTTTTTGATGGATTGATTACGATTAAAAGAATCGTTCGCGAACCAGGAGAGCGTGCGAAAGTGGCTGTTGAATCATACGATGACCGCATCGATCCAGTTGGAGCATGTGTGGGGATGAAGGGTTCTAGAATTCACGGAATCGTTCGGGAGTTACGCAATGAAAATATTGATGTAATTAATTACACCAACAACCCACAATTGTTTATTCAACGCGCTTTGTCTCCAGCAAAAATTACTTCAGTAGAGATATTTGAAGAAGAAAAAAGAGCAAAAGTAAGCCTAAAGCCAGACCAAGTTTCTTTGGCAATTGGTAAAGGTGGAAACAATATTAAATTGGCAACCAAGCTAACAGGTTACGAAATAGATGTTTACAGAGACGGTGAAGTGGATGTAGATGACGTTGATTTAGAAGACTTCGCGGATGAAATCGATGGATGGATTCTAGACGAGTTAAAATCCGTAGGCTGTGATACTGCGAAATCAGTATTGGAAATGTCAGTAAGTGATTTAGTGCATAGAACAGATTTAGAAGAGGAAACCATTCTTGAAGTTCAGAAAATTTTGCGTGCAGAATTTGAAAATTAAATCAATGTACTGACTTGCCTCAAAAAGAATTCAAAAAGCTACCATAAGGTAGTAGATAAAAAAAAATATGGCCGGAAAAACACATAGATTGAGCAGAGTAGCAAGTGAGCTAAACGTGGCAATACCCACATTAGTTGACTTCCTAGGCGGTAAAGGTATTAAACTTGACGAAAACCCAAACACCAAATTGGAGGAAGGGCATTACGACTTGCTACGCCAACAATTTGCTGCAGATCAGTCGCTTAAAGAAAAAGCGAAACTATCTTCTGTTAAACGTGAAAAACGCGAAACAATTAGTTTGCGCGACACAAAACCTCAAGAATCTAAGCAGGATGACGAGGAAGATTTTGATCTTGACAGTTTAAAGGAGACGAATGTTACTCCACCTGTTGAGAAAGAAACTCCCAAAGTGGTTGAAACACCTATTTCCGAAGAAATAACGGAGGAAAAAGGAGTAAAAGAAACTTCGGAAAAAGACAAATCTCCTGAACTAGAAGGCGGTGCTAAAACATTGGGAGACGGTGAATTCCAAGTTCAAGTTTTAGGGAAAATAGATTTAGATAAAATCAATACGAAGACTCGACCAGACAAGAAAAAGAAGCAAGAACAACCGAAAAAAGCGAAAGAAGTTGCCAAGGCTCCGGTTAAGCCAGCACCTTCTCCAAAAGAAAAAACTCCAGAGAAAACGGTTGAAAAAGCCCCCGTTGTTGAAAAAACACCAGAGCCTCCAAAGGAAATTGAAACAATTCGTTCTGAAAGAAGAATTCTGACTGGACCAACGGTTTTGGGTAAAATTGAATTACCAGTTGAAAAACCAAAATCTCAAACAGCTAAATCAGATGAACCTCGTAAGAAAAGAAAGCGAATCAAGAAAATAGATCCGTCTAAAACGACTACGGGAACGCCTGCTGGAGATAAAAATGCTCCTACAGCACCAAAAATTAGAAAACATTTAGGAAATCACAAACCGGGTGGAAACACGGGCTTTAATCGCCCAGCTCCTGCAACGGAACAAGATATCCAAAAAGAAATCAAAGATACGTTAGCAAGATTATCCAACAAAGGTGGAAAATCCAAAGGTGCTAAAAATAGAAGAGCGAAGAGAGATACTTTTGCTCAACGAAGAGAACAGGAACAACTAGAAGCAGAACTACAAGATAAAATCTTGAAATTAACAGAATTCGTTTCTGTTTCTGAGTTGGCTTCGATGATGAACGTAGGACCAACGCAAGTTATCTCAGCATGTATGTCCTTGGGTATTTTTGCCTCGATTAACCAACGTTTGGATGCGGAAACAATTCAGATTGTTGCTGAAGAATTTGGTTTTGAAACGGAATTTGTAAGTGCGGAAGTACAAGAAAGTATTGTGCTCGTAGAGGACAAACCAGAAGACTTGATTGCTCGCCCTCCAATCATTACGGTTATGGGTCACGTGGATCATGGTAAAACATCGTTGTTGGATAGAATTCGGAATGCTACTGTAACTTCTGGTGAAGCTGGTGGAATTACCCAACACATTGGTGCTTATTCAGTGGTTTTAGCAGATGGTAGAAAAATTACTTTCTTAGATACTCCTGGTCACGAAGCCTTTACAGCGATGCGTGCTCGTGGAGCTCAAGTAACAGACGTTGCCATCATTCTTGTTGCAGCAGATGACGACGTGATGCCCCAAACCAAAGAGGCAATTGCTCACGCGCAAGCAGCGGGTGTACCAATGGTTTTCGCAATCAACAAAATTGATAAAGACGGTGCTAATCCTGATAAAATCAGGGAGCAATTATCCGCGATGAACATTTTGGTAGAGGAATGGGGCGGATCTTACCAATGTCAGGAAATTTCTGCGAAAAAAGGGTTGAACATTACGGAATTATTAGACAAAGTATTATTGGAAGCCGAAATCTTAGATTTGAAAGCGAATCCTAATAAAAATGCCCTTGGTACGGTTGTAGAATCTTCCTTGGATAAAGGAAAAGGATTCGTTACAAATTTATTGGTGGAAGAAGGAACTTTGAAAATTGGAGACGTCGTACTTGTAGGTAGAAATTATGGGCGCGTACGTGCCATGCAAAACCAACGAGGTGAAAATGTCAAAGAGGCAGGTCCAGCAACACCCGTCGCGATCTTGGGTATTAACGGGGCGCCGAGTGCGGGAGACAAATTCTACATCTTAGATGATGAAAAAGAAGCAAAAACAATCGCAACGAAACGAGAGCAACTATACAGAGAGCAAGGTTTACGTACAACAAAACACATTACGCTTGAAGAAATTGGAAGACGTTTGGCAATAGGCGATTTTAAAGAATTGAACTTAATTGTGAAGGGTGACGTGGATGGTTCAATCGAGGCACTTTCAGACTCCTTGCTGAATCTTTCTACAGAATCGATTGCAGTTCGAATCGTTCACCAAGGCGTTGGAGCAATTTCTGAAGCAGACATCAACTTGGCGTCAGCATCCGATGCGATTATCATTGGTTTCCAGGTTCGACCTTCAGTTGCCGCACGTAAATTAGCAGATGCTGAACAAATCGATATCCGCCTTTACTCTGTAATCTACAAAGCGATTGAAGAGATCAAAGCAGCGATGGAAGGAATGCTTTCTCCTGAATTGAAAGAAGAAATTACCGGCTCAGCTGAAATTCGTGAAACCTTTGACATTACGAAGGTGGGTACCATCGCTGGATGTTTCGTGTTGGATGGTGTTATCAAAAGAAATTCAAAAATCCGCGTAATTCGTGACGGAATTGTTGTTCACACCGGACATTTAGGATCATTAAAACGATTCAAAGACGATCAAAAAGAAGTGAAACGTGGTTACGAGTGTGGATTGAATATCGACAAATACAACGACATTAAAGTTGGTGATATCGTAGAGGCCTTCGAAGAAGTCGAAGTGGCTAGAAAGTTATAAGCCGATAAAAAGCATACAAGCCCGTTCGATTCATTGAGCGGGCTTTTTTTATGTTGGGTATTTTGGAGTGCTTGTTTTTGCATTATAGCAAAGCTGTAAATGTTGATTAGAGATATGAAATGATTATCTTTAGCCCAGTATATGACTTAATTAGTAACTATGTTCTCTTTTTCGGCACAAAAATCAGAATGGATTTTTTCGAAACTGAAAAAAAGTGCTAGAAATTCATTAGCAAATCACGCAAACAGATCAGAAATAGACCGCATGGTATATGGATTGTGTGAGTTGACGGAGGGAGAGATTAAGATTGTGTAAGAGGTGTAAAAATCAATACATATAGTCAAAAGAACTATGACGGATGAAAACATTAACCATTACTATACCAGAAAGATTTAAAGAAAATTTTGGTAGCCCTTTTAATGAAATCTTAAAATTACTTCCAGATTTAAACCAAAATTGGGATGAGATAATTGTCGATTTTTCTAAAAGTAAATTCGTTGTCCCTCACTTTTTAGGACCTTTGTCTTGTATTTTACACAAAAAGTCTCAAGAAGGAGTGGAGATTAAGGTTATAAATACTGCGCCTTATCTAAATACGATTCATTTTTTCAATGGAACAAATGCTGTGCTTTTTGAAAACAAGGTAGATTTATCTTATTATATCAATAAAACTTATTTACCAATCATTCATTTTCCAACTGGATTACTGACCTTAGATGCAGATAAAAGAATCGAAATTTTGTCTGCCGTAAACACCCTTTTAAAAGCACAACTAAAATTACCAAATAATGTACTAGAAGCATTTTATTATTTTCTAGATGAATTAACACAAAACATTGTAGACCATTCTAAACAGAATTTTGGAACCGTATTTGCTCAATTCTATCCTGAAAAAGGATATTTGGATTTAAGTATTTGTGATGTAGGAAAAGGAATCTTCGAATCATATAAAATGAGTGATAAATTTTTTCCTTCTACCAATGAAGAAGCAATCAATTATGCTGTATTTGGAAAGTCAACCAAAGATATTCCAGAAAGTCGTGGATACGGAATTAGCACAAGTAAGAAAATGCTTGTGAAAGGGCTAAAAGGCAAATTTTTATTGATGTCTGGCAGTGAGTTTTTTGTTCAAATTGCTGTTGACAAAGAAGATGGCGAGATAATTTCTGTTGATTTAGAATTATTTTTTCAAGGGTGTATGGTTAATCTTCGTGTCCCCGTATTTGTGTCGAATAGTATTAATATTTACAATTATATAGAATAGTTCTTGTGTTTTTAGTAATGGTTAGATAAAATTGTCGTATATTTAGTTGTATCTTTGTTAAGTTATTGTCCTATAGAATGAAAAACACCTTTTATATCAATGTGTTTGAGCGTTTAGGAGAAACGTTAAACACGCGTATTGCTGCAACATCTTTGTTTGAGTTTGTTAGTGAAATAAAATGTGATGCAGTAAATTTTGATTTTGACCAAGTAGTTTTTATGTCTCGTTCTTTTGCAGATCAATTTCACAAGGATCGCATGACATTACAAGGTCAAAATAAAGTTGTTATCGAAATTTGTAATGCTGAAAGTACTGTTCGGGAAATGTTAACAACAGTAGCATCTACCCAAGAAAAGAAAGATCGATATTATCGCGTTTTACCCGTATTTACATTTACCAGTGATGATAAATTGGAAGATTATTTACTTTCCATCTAAAGATATAGTGCTCTGCGATTATTAAAATTTGGCGTTGCGCTTAAAAAATGATAGAAGTTTGGTTAATTGCCAGACTTTTTGTTTTATCTCTTTTCTTAGAGGTGTTTTTTTCACATAACCCAAGTTAGAAATCTGTATTAGGAGTTTTCATCTAGAAATCATAACTTTGAGATAAATCGAGCTAGTTCTCATAAATACATGTAAGATGGAAAGGCACAATCATTACGAAACGGTAAGCGAAGCAATCAATCAATTGCGAGGGAAAGGGTTTACCATTGATTTCAACTTGTTAGAAAACTGCATCGTTTGCAATGAAGATAAATTCTTTGCTGACGATTTTGAAATCGTTGAAGTATATTATTATGAAGGCAATACTGATCCAGCGGATGAAGCAACTGTATATGGAATCGAATCTAAAACAGGTCTAAAAGGCGTGTTAGTCACAGGTGATCCCGCTTCGATGGACTCATTAACTCGTGAAATATTAATGAAGTTAGCAAGACGTTAATTCAGACGAAAAAATCTTCTGCAATTGCGTCTGCCCAATGTCTGCCAGATTCTGTTAATAGGATGTGGTCGTTGGATTGAAACATCCAGCCTTTGGTTTTGTAGTGTTCGACTTTCTTACTGAATTCGGAATCTATTGCAAGAACTTTATTCAACGCTGTTAAATCAACGCCCCACGATGTTCGCAAACCAATCAACAAGCTTTCGTTGAAGATATTTTCTGGCGTTAAATGCTCTTCTTCATACCAATCCAATGATTCGCGATCGGTTTGATTTAGGATTTTGATATAGTTTGAATTGTTGGCAATATTCCACGAGCGCGATTTTCCGTTATACGAATGCGCTGATGGTCCGACACCTAAATAAGAAATTCCTCGCCAATAATTGCTGTTGTGCTTGGAGATAAATCCGGGAAGAGCGAAATTGGAAATTTCATAATGCTCAAATCCGTGTTCTTTTAAAGTCTTGATTAGAATCTCAAATTGTTCGCTTTGCTGTTCATTTTCAGCAGGAATTAGTTTTTTTTGCTTTACCAACTGATGCAACGCGGTTCTTTTTTCGATGGTCAAACAATAGGCCGAAATATGCGTAGCACCTAAACTAATCGCTTTAATAATTTGCTTTTTCCAGCGCTGGTTATCTAAATCAGGCAAACCGTAAATTAAATCCAAACTGATGTTTTTTATTCCTGCTTGGTGCGCAATTGGCAAACAATCCAAAGCTTGTTGCGAATCGTGCGCACGGTTCATCCATTTCAAATCAATGTCATCAAATGATTGAATGCCGACACTCAAACGATTTACTCCAGCCATTTTCCAGGCAGTCGCTTTTTCAACTGTAATGTCATCAGGATTCGCTTCCAAGGTAATTTCTGGAAATTCAGCACACTTAAAATGTTGTCGGACGGCATTTAAAATGGTAGTTAATTGATTTTCATTTAATAAACTCGGTGTTCCGCCACCAAAATAAATGGTTTTAACAACTTGTTGGCTCAAATATTCTTTGCGAAGTCCAATTTCCTTGACAATTGCGTCTATCATTTCTTGCTCATAATCCTGATAAGTAGTGCTAAAATGAAAATCGCAATAGGTGCATTTTTGTTTGCAAAAAGGAATGTGAATGTAAATACCCGCCATGGTGGCAAAGATACGATTTGAGAGGCTTCAAAATGTTTTAAATCGATATTATTTGGCACTTTTGGATACCTTCGAACGCTATCAGATTGGCAGAATTAAGTGAATCGTGTTTATTAAATTGCATAATTAAATGTTAATGATTCTTATAAACTTAATTTTAAACACTATCTTTCTTCTTTTAAAATTAAAAATAGATAGGATGAACATAAAAACAATTTTAAGCGTGGCTTTTGTTGGTGTATTGATTTTTACTTCTTGTAAAAACGAGACCGCAGAAGTAGAGCAAATGCCAGACGAGAATTCTACTGAAATGCCAGCAAACGACATGGTAGAGCCGATGGAATCTGATATGCAACCAACTGAACAACCAGTTCAAGAAGCTCCGAGTGCGATGCAGCAAAACAACAATGTAGCTCCTTTACCTACACCTGCACCAGCAACATCTCAGAGATTAAATCCAGAACACGGAATGCCAGGTCACCGTTGTGATATCGCGGTTGGAGCTCCTTTGTAGGCGTTCATTTACAAGTATTCAATAACTAAAAAATCCCATGAACTGTATTGTTGATGGGATTTTTAGTTTTTTGATTCGAGGGATTTTAATCCCCAAAAAATAATTCCACATCTTTCTTGTTAAACGATTTCTTCTCGGTATCAATTCGTATAATATCCGATGCCACCGTTTTCTTTTTATCCTGTAATTGAACGATTTTCTCTTCGATGGTATCTTTACAAATCATGCGGTACGCCATCACTTTTTTGTCTTGCCCAATTCTGTAACATCGGTCAATGGCTTGATTTTCAACCGCTGGATTCCACCAAGGATCGATCAGGTAAACGTAATCGGCTTCTGTTAAATTCAAACCTGTTCCGCCCGCTTTTAAACTGATTAAAAACACGCGAATGTTGGGATTGTTTTGAAAATTACTGACTCTTTCCTCTCTGTTTTTTGTTTGACCATCCAGATATTCGAAGAGAATTCCTTCGTTTTCTAGACGTTCTTTCACCAATTGTAACATTCCTACAAATTGTGAAAAAACCAAAATTTTGTGGTTGTTTACTTTTTCAGTTAAGTGCCGTACTAGTTCATCCAATTTTGTGGATTCAGATCCGTAATCTTTTTCGCTGTCTGCCAAAGCGGAAGAATTGCAAATCTGTCGCAATTTGGTCAATCCTTGCAGAATGTAAACTTGCGACCGGTTGATTCCTTCTTCTTCGATTTGCTCCTTTAATTTTTGTTGAAAGTAGTTCTTGAAATGGTCGTACACTTTACGTTGTTCTTTGCCCATTTCGCAATAAATAACCGCTTCTGTTTTGGACGGAAGTTCGGTTGCGACTTGTTCTTTGGTTCTTCTCAAAATAAACGGGTGAATCATTCGAGCCAATAAATCTGACGTTTCTTGATCCTGATTTTTGTCAATTTCTTCTGAAAAAGTAGATTTAAAATGCTTGATACTTCCAAAAATCCCAGGATTTAAGAAACTAAATTGACTGTATAAATCGAAGGTATTGTTTTCAATCGGCGTTCCAGTTAGTGCCAATCTATTTTCTCCTTTCAGAAGTCGGACGGTTTTAAAACGTTGTGAGGACGGATTTTTAATCGCCTGACTTTCATCCAAAATGATGTAATTGTAACGACGTTTAACGTGCATTTCAATGTCTTTTACAACGGATCCGTAGGTTGTTAAAATGATGTCGTAATTATCAAAAGCATCTATTAATTCGCTTCTATTTGGTCCAACGAAGTTTAAAACGTTTAAGGTCGGCGCAAATTTCTTGAGTTCGGCCATCCAGTTAAACATCAACGAAGTGGGAGCAACGACCAAATGCGGTAATCCTTTTTCTTTGGGATTTAAGTTCTTTAAATATTGCAAAAACACAATGGTTTGCAAGGTTTTCCCAAGTCCCATGTCATCTGCCAAACAGCCGCCCAATTTATTTTCGTGCAGGAAAACCAGCCAGTTTAATCCTTCTTTTTGATATGGTCGAAGCGTTGCATTGATGTGTTTTGGTTTTGGAATCGACTTTAGTTCCTGAAGATTATTCAAGCGTTTTTTCTTCTCGTATAATTCCGTTAGGAATTTTGGGGTGTTGGTTTCTTGCTCGTACAATTCATCGATGATGTTGAATTGAAAATTAGAAATTTCGATGTAATCTTTTTTAATTTGACCGAGCTTGAAGTATTTTTTATATTTGTCAATCCACTCCTTAGGCAAAATTCCAAGCGTTCCGTCTTTGAGTTCTACGTAATTACTTTCTTTCAGGATTGATTTTTGGATTTGTCGTAAATCAACGGCTTGATCTCCAAATTGAATGTCAATTTTCATGTCAAACCAATCCGTGCCTGAACTTAGACCAATTGAAAAAGAAGGTTTGTTTAAGTTGTATCGAATTGATTTTAAATTATCCAGTCCAAAAACGCGAATGTTGTTTGTGCGCAATTGATCAATGATCTCCATCAAGTTTAAAGATTCCATCGCTTCTTCAACGGTCAAATAAAAATAATCGGATTGATTCTTAAATTTCGGGTGAAGTTTTCTGAAACTTGTGATAAATTCATTTTCCAATTTTATATCCCGTTCGCGGAAGCTTAGTTGGGTTTTATCTTCCCAAATTTTCTCTGCGCTTTCCGGTGTTACAAGTTCATCGCCATATTTTAATAAAGGCTGAAAAACAATGTACTCTCCTTCTTCATCCGATAGGTAAACGTGTTTTTCAACAGCTTCAATTGCTACTACTTTTTTCTTCTTTTTAGTTGATTTTAAATCCGCAAAGTCGATTTCAAAGACTTTAGAAAATGGCTCAATCACTTTATCAGCAAAACTCTCTAAATTGGTTTGAAGGATGTGTAATTGGGGTTTTTCACGCGCTTGTAATAAGGAAAACGCAATTTCAGGATTTAAAATTGGGTAAAGAACTTGGTCGATAAGAACACCAAATGGAAGAACAATTACTTTGCTTGATGAAACATTGTGTGTTTTATCGCCGATTTTAAGTTTAAAATCCAATTGAAAGAATGGGTTTTTCTCCGTGATTTTCAGAACAGGAATAACGGTTTCATTTTGTATCTGAATTTCTGCGATGTTCGCTTTTATAAACGACTTTCTTCGGTCGTGGACAAACAAAGATTTTTCTTGAAAATCATCTAGCGAAGCTGAAAACAAATGAATCAATTGTTTCACGTTCTCTATTCCAAATTCGCGGTAACTGGCTTGATTATAGAGAATAGAAAGTTGAATTCCGTTGGTGATGAAGTTGAGTTTTTTGTCATCAGCAATTTCTGTAAGTGCATGTGAAAAATTGGTTTCACTAATTACTTGAAGTTTGGTCGCAATTTTTGATTTCGTTTTATCCATTTTCCCGTAAAACGGATAGATTTCAAGGACCTTGTTTTTGTGAATTTCAAAACACATTGCAACGCCATAAGCGGTTGGTTTGTCAGCCTTGTTTGGAATGAAAAATTGTTTTCGATCTGCTTTATAGAACTGAGCCGCAAGATCTTCGATTCCGACCAAGTTATTAATTTTCTCTATGATTCCAATTCCTTTTGTGGAAATATTTAGTTCGAAAAGATCATCAAAATTTAAGATTCCAGCGAAGCCTTTTTCGTTTAAAATTCTTCTTTTGATTCGTTCTTCATAATCATCTGTGAAATATTCGAATCCAAATTTAGCGGTGAATTCAGTGAGAAAGATGGATTTATGGAAACAAGGAAATCGGCTGCTGCAGCTACAGTCGAGCGCCATTTCACCTGTTACTTTGCTGTATCTCAATGAAATTCGATTCGTGTCTTGGTAATCGTTATACGAACCTTCCACCACATTTCTACTCATAAAAGTGAAATTCAAAGGACTGTAAAAATGTCTTATATCCTGAAAATCAATTTTATTTAATTCGGTTTTATTAATTACTCCTTCTTGATTCGGAATAAGTGTAGTGGTTGAAATTTTCGCCTTTTTAAGTTCTTCAGTTGGTACTATTAATTTGTTTTTTAAGACATTAATCAACTCGTTAACAGCCGCAACTTGGTGTTTACAAATCCCATGACCGTCGTACGGACAGTTGCATCTCGATTTAATGCGGTCCAAATCTTGGATATTTATTTTTACATCATAAGGCTTATTTTCAGAACCTTGACACAGAAACTCATATATATTTTGATAATGACCGACCAATTCTGGCGCATACTCATATGAGCGACTAATTACAATGAATTGTGCGTAATTTGAGATGTAATTTAAGAGTTTATTTTCTATCATGGATGATGTAAACTAGCAATTAGTCATTGAGTGACGTTAAATTTTTGGAAGATTAATTTGGAGGTATTTTTCATTTGTGATAATAATCAATCAAAGATAAATAATTGTTTCCTTTAATAAGTGAAAGCCCACCAATTATGTTTTTTTGCGATGATGTTTTTATCGAACTCAGGTTCTTATTAAAAATTAACAATATTTTGTTTTGTTTTATAGAAAAATAGTCTATCTTTCCATGACACTAAAGACTGAAAATCATGAATTTAGACGACAACAAAGAAGCAGTTAGCAAAGAGTTGGAACTTTTTATGACTTATTTGAGTAAGAATCTGCTAGAATATTCTACACTTTTGAAGAAAGAAAACATTACCCCAGAAGAATTGAAAAAACTGGGTGAAATTGAGTATTTTCTGATTGAAGTCAATGCTAAAATCTCGGAAATACAAAAATTATTGGAAAACGAACTGTTTGGTAACAGTTTGGATTTATACTACGGAATGAAACGCGAAGCGATTTCAGGCGATAAAAATGCGCAGAAAAAACAAGATGTGTTGTTGGATTCGTTCAATGAATCTTTGCGTGGAGGAAAAATTGTAAATTGGAATTAGTACAAAAAAACCGGAATCGTAAAACGACCCCGGTTTTTTATAAAAAGAATTTTTATTTTGTTCCATTTGAAAACGCAGGAATTCCCGTAACATCCATACCTGTGATTAACAAGTGAATGTCGTGTGTACCTTCGTAAGTCAATACAGATTCCAAGTTCGCCATGTGACGCATGATGGAATATTCGCTGGTAATACCCATTGCTCCATGAATTTGACGCGCTTCTCTTGCGATGTCTAATGCGATTTCAACGTTATTTCTTTTAATCATGGAAATTTGAGCAGTAGTCGCTTTTCCTTCGTTTCTCAATTGTCCAACGCGTAAAGTTAAGAATTGCGCTTTGGTGATTTCAGTAATCATTTCAGCTAATTTCTTTTGAATCAACTGAAAAGATGCGATTGGCGTACCAAATTGTGTTCTTTCTTTTGCATATCTCAACGCTTGATCGTAGCAATCCATTGCAGCACCTAAAGCACCCCAAGCAATACCAAAACGGGCAGAATCTAAACAACTCAAAGGAGCACCCAAACCGGTTCTTCCTGGTAAAATATTTGCTTTTGGAACTTTTACATTTACGAAAATCAACTCACCTGTAGATGAAGCTCTCAGAGAAAGTTTTCCATGCATTTCAGGAGTTGAGAAACCTTCCATTCCTCTTTCAACTACCATACCGTGAATTCTTCCATTTTCATCTTTTGCCCAAACAACCGCGATATCAGCAAACGGAGCATTTGAAATCCACATTTTCGCACCATTCAAAATAACATGATCACCTGCATCTGTAAAACGCGTAATCATGCTCCCTGGATCGGATCCATGGTCAGGTTCAGTTAAACCAAAACAACCCATCATTTCACCCGTTGCCAATTTGGGTAAATATTTCATTTTTTGTTCTTCAGAACCGTATCTCCATATTGGGTACATCACGAGAGAACTTTGAACAGAGGCGGTAGATCTTAATCCAGAATCACAACGCTCTAACTCTTGCATAATCAAGCCATAAGAAATTTGATCCAAGCCTGCACCACCATATTCTTCTGGAATGTAAGGGCCAAATGCACCAATTTCGCCTAAACCTCGCAGTAAATGCATGGGGAAAGTAGCTTTTTCGTAATGATCATCGATGATAGGCGAAACTTCTCTTTTTACCCAAGCTCTAGCAGTGTCACGAACTAACTTTTGTTCATCTGTCAACAACTCATCCATGTTGCAATAATCTGGATGCGTATATAAATCTGTTCTCATAATTCAGCTTTTATTTAAAGTAGGACAAAATTAATATTAAAAAAGCACATTCTTCTTGAAATGGGGATTTCTATTCGTCTTAATTGGTAATTTTGCGCTAAAATAATGTAGATTTGTTTATAACAGTCCTTCAAGTTATCGGAACTAATTACCCAGAGATTCCTTTACATCTTTCGGAGCGAGAGAGCTCTTTTTCTTCGTTGGTATTACTTTTACTTTCTTTGTCGTTTATCGTTATTGCATTTTCTAGGTTGAGTTCTCGCGTTCTATTTGTAAACATTCTACAAGCAGTTTATAAGAATAAGCGTGTTTCAAAAATAGTTCAGGTTAACTATCCTTTGAATACCCTTTCATCGATTTTACTTTTACTGAATTACATAATCAGCATGTCGGCATTGTTGTTTTTGACCATTCAGAATTTTCATCCCATTGAAATCAAAGACATTCTTTACATGGTTCTTATTTCATCTTTTCTGGTTGTATTTCCTTTATTATCTCTACTTTTCATTGAGTTTTTAACTGGAATTAAAAACATCTTATCAGAAAGCATGAGTAACACCATTATCTTTGCGCATGCAACGGGTCTCCTTTATTCCATTATACTCCTAATCTGGACCTTCAACAGTCAATGGTCTAATACCTTTATGCTTGTATTTTTAGGAATCGTTATTTTATTTGCTTTTTATCGCCTTTTGAGGGGTTTTATTTCAGTCTTTAAAAAAGGAGTATCGTGGTATTATATTATTTTGTACCTTTGCACCCTTGAAATCTTACCTTTCGTATTGTTATATCAGTTTTTGAAATAGAATTCAGAAGGAGAAAAATGAGTTTTTAATTAAAAACATAGGAAATTGAGCATCAAAACAATTTTGGTTTCTCAGCCCAAACCAGAGGGAGAAAAATCGCCATATTACGATCTTGCTGAAAAATTTAAGCTGAAAATTGATTTTCGGTCTTTTATTCAAGTGGAAGGAGTGAGCGCTCAGGAATTTCGGGCTCAACGCATTAATTTAGCCGAACATTCTGCCATCATATTTACCTCTAAGACAGCAGTAGATCACTTCTTTCGCATCGCAGAAGAAACAAGATTTACAGTGCCAGATACCATGAAATATTTTTGTATTTCAGAAGCGATTGCTTTGTATCTTCAAAAATATGTGGCTTACCGTAAACGCAAAATTTTTCACGGAAAACAGACCATCGAAGAATTGGCAGATTTGATGAAAAAACACAAATCGGAAAAGTATTTGCTTCCTTGCACCGATATATTAAGGGATAAGATTCCCGAAGTATTAGAAGCCCAAAAGTTGAGTTTCACAAAAGCTGTTTTATACCGAACAGTTGCTGCAGATTTAAGTGATTTGGAAGATGTTTATTACGATTTATTGGTGTTTTTTAGCCCAGGAGGAATCGAATCTTTGTTTAAAAATTTTCCAAATTTCAAACAAAACAAAACTTTAATAGCTGCTTTTGGGCCAACGACTGCAAATGCAGTGGTTAAAAACAATTTGCGTCTTGATTTGCATGCGCCACAACCTAACATGCCTTCCATGACAGCGGCGATTGCACATTTTATAAAGGAACTTTCAAAAAAGAAATAAATTGAATTAAAAATAATTGAAAAAGGTTGTTCTTTATTTTAAGAATAACCTTTTTCTTTTTAGTTCGATCTCTGAAGTTGGTTTGCCTTCTATCTGGTAAAAGTTTAAATTTAATAAGCTACTTGTTGTTTCTGAAAAAGGAATTGTTTTTTTAGTTATTTTTACATCAAATCTTTTGTTAAATGATGAGTAAAAAACCTTCAAAATCTTCTGACATTTTATCAATAAGAAGTAAACGAAGACTAACTTGGGTTCTATGGTTAGGAGCAATGTTACCGCTTACCTTGATTGTTGTGTTGCTATTACTTCAATCTGAAGAAGACCTTCCTCCAGTAGAAATGCTGGACAATCCTCCAGAGCTGCAGGCATCGATTATTTATGCGGATGATGGAGAAACAGAATTGGGTAAGTATTGGAAAATTAACCGCTCAAGTGTAGATTATAATACGATTTCTCCCTTCGTTATTGATGCCTTAATTTCAACAGAAGATGAACGTTTCTATGAGCATTCAGGAGTTGATATTCAGGCAGTTGGAAGAGCGGTGGTTAACCTGGGTGGAGCAGGTGGGGCTTCTACCATTTCTCAACAGCTGGCCAAGCTTTTGTTTACGCTTCAACAACGCGATCGGGAAGCAGCAGCAAGAGCAAACGGAGAAAATGTTGAAAGAAGCAGTGGACGCATCGGTCACATACGGGGAAGGCTGAACGAAAAAGCAAGGGAAAACATCATTGCCGTTCGTTTAGAAGAACGATACACCAAAGAGGAAATTGTAACCATGTATCTGAATCAATTTGATTTTTTATACAATGCTGTTGGTATCGCAAATGCATCCAAGGTTTATTTCAACAAAACACCGAATGAATTGGCAAAAGAAGAAGCAGCCATGTTGATAGGAATGTGCAAGAATCCTGATTTATACAACCCGTATACGTTTACCGTGCGAAATTACCGACAAAGAATCGCTAATAGAAAAGGAGTTAGTCCAGAAACGGTTACAGAACAAGAGGTGAATGAAGCGCGTTCTAAGGATAGCCTAAGGGCAGTTACACGCAGAAACCAAGTGTTATATCAATGGTTAAAAAACAGCACAGAGAACAATGCCAGTTTACGGGTTAAAATCACCCGAGAAGAATACGATGAATTGAAAATGAAACCCCTGACAACAGATTATCAGGTAGTTGATCACAAAAGAGGAATGGCACCCTATTTTAGAGAGTCTGTTCGGGCTGAAGTTTCCAATATTTTAGCCGAAAAAAATGAAGACGGATCATTAAAATTTAAGCGAGCTGATGGCGTTCCGTGGAACATTTACAGCGACGGATTAAAAATCTATACTACCTTAAATGCAGATATGCAACAGTATGCAGAAGATGCAGTGGAACGACATCTGAAAGAAAACCTTCAACCTCAATTTGATCGAAACAACAAAGGATTGAAAAACTTTCCTTTTTCTAATTCCTTAACGAAAGAAACCGTTGCCAATTTAATGTTAAGTTCTAAGAAAAGATCCAATCGGTATATTTCCATGAAAAATCAAGGCGTTTCACAGGAAGAGATTTTAGCTTCTTTTGAAGAAAAAGTGCCGATGAGAGTTTTCTCATGGAAAGGCGAAATTGACACCATCATGACCCCATCTGATTCGATCCGATATTATAAATCCTATCTACAGGCAGGCTTGATTTCAATTGAACCCGAAACAGGCTTTGTAAAAGCTTGGGTTGGCGGAACGAACATTGATCATTTTGCATACGACCACGTTCGCTTGGCGAGAAGACAAGTTGGTTCTACCATCAAACCGTTTATTTATGCTGCGGGTATTGCAATGAACGTGGTAAAACCCTGCACTCAAATTGCAGATATCCAACACTGTGTGGATTTGTACGGCCCAGATGGACTTCCTGATGGCAAGCAATGGTGTCCACGAAATTCAGATGGTCAATCTGGTGGCGGTATGATTTCGGTGAGAAGAGGACTTCAGATGTCCAAAAATAACATCACCGTTGCTGTTATGTCTAAGATGGGAGCCAAAGCAGGACCACAAACAGTTGCTAAATTATTGAGCAGTTTAGATATCAATTTGAGACCAGAAGACATCGTTCCAGCAATGTGTTTGGGTTCAATGGACTTATCTTTATTTGAATTAGTAGGAGCTCAAGCCACCTTTGTAAATCAAGGCATTTTTAATAAACCCACTACGATTTTAAGAATTGAAGATCGAAATGGGAATGTAATTTACAACGCCAAACCGACGATGCGTGAAGCAATCAATGAGCATGTGGCATATTCGGTACTTAAAATGATGGAAGCAGTTGTCAGTGGCGGAACGGGAAGTACTTTAAGAAGCGGTGCTTCTTGGGGTGGAATTCCATACCCAACAGCTGGTAAAACGGGAACCACACAAAATAATTCCGACGGTTGGTTTATTGGCTTAACACCCGACTTAGCAACTGGGGTATGGGTTGGCGCTGAAGATAGAAGTGTTCATTTTAGATCCACCCGAGAGGGTCAAGGAGCAAGAACCGCCGCACCAATATACGGTTATTACATGCAAAAAGTATATAAAGATGCAGGAATTGGAATTTCAACCACAGGTTTCGAAAAGCCAGTGGGATACGATGATAGCAATTTCTCTTGTGTAGGTGCAGATAATACGTTGCCATCAGATGGAAATGAAGAAGCTCCTCCAGGTGGTGCTGAAATTATATCGCTTTAAAATTCAATGGTTTAAAAAGATTATAGAAATGAAGAAGGTTGTAAAAAATGTAGAAGAAGCAATGGCTGGAATTCAAGACAACATGACTTTGATGGTCGGCGGTTTTGGACTTTGTGGAATCCCAGAAAATTCAATTGCCCAAATCGTGAAGATGAATGTAACAGGCTTGACTTGTATTTCGAACAATGCGGGGGTGGATGATTTTGGACTAGGTTTGTTGTTGCAAAAAAAACAAATCAAAAAAATGATCAGTTCTTATGTAGGTGAAAACATGGAATTTGAAAGACAAATGTTGTCAGGAGAATTAGAAGTGGAATTGACACCTCAAGGTACCTTGGCTGAAAAGTGCAGAGCTGGTGGCGCAGGAATACCCGCATTTTTTACACCAACAGGATACGGAACAGAAGTAGCTGAAGGCAAGGAAGTTCGTGTTTTTGATGGAAAGCCTCATATTTTAGAACATGCATTGACTGCAGATTTTGCAATTGTTAAAGCATGGAAAGGAGACACAGAAGGGAATTTAATCTACAAAGCCACTGCTCGTAACTTTAACCCGATGATGGCAATGGCTGGTAAAATTACCATCGCTGAAGTGGAAGAATTGGTTGAAGCAGGAGACTTAGATCCAAATGAAATTCACACACCTGGAATTTTCGTTCAACGAATATTCAAAGGAGCGCATTTTGAAAAAAGAATTGAGCAACGAACGGTAAGGCAAAAGTAGCATGAATTATATAGAAGATAAGAATGTTAAAATTTACCGAGTTTTTATTTGGTTCCTTTTTGGGTTATTGACAACTTATTTATTACTGCGGGCTTTTTTTTTAGAGCCTCTGCACGATGAAGCTGCTACTTTTTTCTATTACATAGAATCAGGAGCTTTTTGGGGACCTGACATGATGCTGGACGCTAACAATCATTTGCTAAACAGTGCGTTGGGTCATTGGATATACCGTGTTTTTGGAGAAAACCTTTTTTTAATACGACTTCCCAATGTAATTGCTTTTGCTTTTTACTTCTGGGGAATCTACCAATTTATCAAACCCATTCATTCCAACATTCACAAATCCCTGATTCTTCTTGGGACAACCTGTATTCCATTTATTTTAGAATATTTTGCGAATACAAGGGGATATGGAATATCACTAGGACTTTTCGTTTTCTCTTTGTCTTACATTCGAGATTTTGTAGTCAATAAGAACATAAAGTCAGCTTATTGGAGCGCTTTGTTGGTCTGTTTATCCGTTTATGCAAACTTGACTTTTGTGCTGACCTTGTTACTTATGGGTTTCTTGTTTGTCCTTATCCAATGGACTCATCGAAGGGAACTGGGTAGAAAACAGCATTTTTCCTTACTTCTTCTTTATGTTTTGCTAGTTGTTTCCATGTTGCCTAATTTTTATTACGCACATATTTTAAAAGAAAATGGTGCGTTATATTATGGAAGTTTAGCCGGATTTTGGGAAATAACAGGAAAAACGTTAGCACGGTATATTATTTTTCATGATTTGCATTGGCTTAAGTACGCCTCTTTAACGACTATACTCGTGTTGGGTATTTATTTTGTGCGTCGTGGAATAAAAATCGGATTAATCAAGTTTTCTACCGAATCCGCAACGATCTTGGCTTGGTTCTTATTTGGGAATTGCATAGCCATTATCTTAATGGCTAAAATCCTAAAAGTTAATTACCCAGAAGATCGAGTAGGAATGCATTTAGCAGTTTTATTCATCTTAATGATGGGATTTGTTTTAAGTCAAATAAAAAGGTTGAATTGGATGTTGTTTGGTTTGCTTTTCTTTCCAATTACCATGATTCCGCGAGTAAATTTAACCACTTCTGTTTTCTCTCCAGATGATCGCATTTCCAAGACTTTTTTTCAGGACGTAGTCAAAAATTTAAATTCTTATTCAACGATATCTGTTTACCCTTTGCAACAATTGACTTGGTCGTATCTTTCGAGAGCGTTAGATTCCACTAATTTTGTAATTTCTCAACGTGATTTCAATCCTACTTCCGAAATAGTAATGACAAAAACGACCCTTTTTAAAGACCAAGCTTTTTTAAAGAATTACGACATCATAGCCCACAATCCAGAAAGTACACACATTGCTTACAAGCGTAAGGCAGATTACAATAAGAAAGTTCTCTATAGCGTGCCCGTGAACATTGTTAATTCTCAAGAGGAATACGTCTCAATTTATCAGAGTGAGATACCTGACTCTTTAAGAAATAAAAAAATCCAATTTCATTTTGAATCAGATGTAGTTGCAGACAATGTTTATAGAGAATTTGCCATTTTTGTGTATTCTACTTTCACGAAAGAGATGCAATCCATCGATTATCAATACGTAAATGAGAGATGGGTTCATGGAACTAAAAAAGAATTTCCGATCAATTTCAATTATGCTGTGGATAAATTAGACAGCAACGAGCATGAAATCCGAGTGTATATTTGGAATCAAAAGAAAGAGAAAATTAGTTTAAAAAATGGACTATTTCAAATTTTAGAACTTACAGATGTTTCCATTCCTCCTCAATAAAACAACTCGGAGAGATGGTAGAATTAATTCGAACATGTTAAAAAATGGTGTAAAATACTATCTTTACACTTGGCAGTAGAATAAAATTTTTCAGTTATGGC
The DNA here is from genome assembly GCA_964488745.1 of uncultured Chryseobacterium sp. Classification (GTDB taxonomy): domain Bacteria; phylum Bacteroidota; class Bacteroidia; order Flavobacteriales_D; family Crocinitomicaceae; genus JAQVCM01. The sequence goes on from CAZAVP010000002.1 coordinate 156,483, forward strand.
ATTAGATAAAATAGGCATTGCAAAAAGAATCGCACAAGAATTACAAGACGGATGGTATGTAAACTTAGGCATTGGAATTCCTACCTTGGTTGCAAACTACATTCCGAAAGGCATAGAAGTGGAATTTCAATCTGAAAACGGAATATTAGGCATGGGGCCATTTCCTTTTGAAGGAGAGGAAGATGCTGACTTAATCAATGCGGGTAAACAAACAATTACTGCTCTAAAAGGCGCTGTTTTCTTTGACTCAGCCATGTCATTTGCTATGATTCGTGGGAGACACGTTCAATTAACCGTTTTAGGAGCGATGGAAGTTTCTCAAAACGGGGACATTGCCAGTTGGAAAATTCCAGGTAAAATGGTAAAAGGAATGGGTGGTGCCATGGATTTGGTTGCTTCCGCCGATAATATCATCGTAGCCATGATGCATTCCAACAAAGCAGGTGAATCAAAAATTTTAAAAACCTGTTCTTTACCACTAACAGGTGTAAATTGCATCAAAAAAGTGGTTACCGAATTGGCTGTTCTAGAAATTAAAGAAGGTAAATTTCATCTACTAGAACGTGCTCCTGGAGTGCCTGTTGAGGAAATAATTGCTAAAACCGAAGGTGATTTAATCGTTCCAGATTTTGTGCCCGAGATGAAAATAGATTAATATTTTGTCAATTAAGTCTATTCTAAATAAAATCTGTTTGAGAGAATTGATTATCATACTCTCTCTTCTTTTTGTTTATAATAATTTCATGCACAAAAAAGGGGTTGTAATTAATGCTGATGGACGTGGATACTATGAATATTTACCGGCACTTTTTATTTACGACGACATTCATTTTGGTTACCTAGATACTTTGGAGACCGATTTCTATGACATAGAAATCATGAAGAAATTCTACCAAAATTCACTATTTGAAAAACCAATCAATAAATATTTTGCTGGAACAGCACTTTTACAAAGCCCTTTTTTCGCTGCGGCACATTTATACACAACCCAGTTACAATCCCATGGAAAAGCAGATGGATTTTCAAAACCGTATCAGCGAGCAATTTTATTTGGTTCCATTTTTTACCTTTTCCTTGGGTTAATTTTCACAAGAAAATTATTAGAAACGTATGATGTAAATGGTTGGTGGATTTTATTTGCCCAATTATCAATGCTTTATGCAACATCTTTGTTTACCTATGCAATGTATGATCCAGCATACAGTCACATTTATTCGTTTGCACTTATCAGTGGATTTATCTGGATCGTTCGCCAATTCTTTATTTCTGAGAAAACAAGCTATATATTGTGGGCTTTTATCTTTTTAGGACTGATTACCATCGTTCGACCGGTGAACATGTTGGTCATTTTATTCATTCCATTTTTGGCAAACTCCTTCGGTGATTTGATGCAGCGATTGAAGCAGTTATTTCTAAATTATTGGAGACTTCTTTTGTTGGGGATGGTTATTTTCGTTGCCATTTTATGCGTTCAATTTTACATTTCTTATTTGCAAACTGGAAACCCTTTGAATTACAATTATGGTGAAGAAGGCTTTTTCTTTTTGTCACCACGCTTCGTGGATTTTCTATTTAGTTATCACAAGGGATTTTTTCTTTGGAGTCCGTGGTGGTTTCTAGTTTTTTTAGTAGGAACTATTTTTTGGATAAAATTGAAACAACCGTATCATCTTTTCAGTTTCTATTTTGCTTTTATCTTGGTGACGTATGTTTTTTCTTCTTGGAGTTCTTGGTCTTATGGTGGAAGTTTTGGTTCTCGTCCGATGGTGGATTTTTACGGAGCATTTATCTTATTGATTATTCCCATTTATCAAGCGGGCAAGAAAATCGTCTTGGTACTGTTGGTCGTAGTTTCGCTTCCTCTTGCGGTTGTCAACCTCATTCAATCTGTTCAATACCAAAAAGCAATTATTCTTTGGGATGGGATGAACAAAGAGAGATACTGGGAAGTATTTTTAAATACAAATGAAAAATACAGCTGGTATTTTTGGCGTGAACAATTACCAGTTGGAAAAAAGCAGCACGAGCTAATCCTTTTTGAAAATCTGAATCTACAACCAACAGATAATCATACTGTTTCCGATATTGACATGATGACCATGGATTCGCTTTCAAATCGAGGACAATTTAGATTGATTTTAAACCGAGGAGCAGATAATGAATACATGGAAATAAGAATGCTAGATTCTTTAAATAATGAAATTTGGTATGATTTACAGCGTTTTTTCAATCGAAATGAAGGAAACAAAGTCGTTTATAGTTTTGATTTACCAGCCCAAAAAATGGAATTTAAAAAGATGGAAATGACCATCCGAAACGTGAAAGAACCATTAAAAATTAAAAAGGCAACTTTCACCACGCATTATTCTTTATATTAGTACCAAATTAACGCATAATCCATTCAATGAATATTCAGAAACTATCCATTTTAATTCCAGCATATAACGAGGGAAGAACGATACACCTTATTTTAGATCGGATAAGAGAGGTTGAATTAATTGACGGAATTGAAAAAGAAATCATCGTTGTAAATGATTGTTCGAAGGACGATACGGTTTCAAAAATTGAGAACTACATGTCGGCGTACCCTGATTTTAACATTCAATTATTTTCACAAGACTTCAATCAAGGAAAAGGGGCAGCAATTAATCGCGCCATAAAAGAGTGCTCAGGAGATTACCTTATTGTTCAAGATGCTGATTTAGAATATGATCCACAAGAATACAATTTGCTTTTAAAACCCGTGTACATGGACAATGCAGATGTAGTTTATGGTTCTCGTTTTGTGGGTCATCACCCACACCGCATTTTATTTTTTTGGCATTCCATCGGAAATAAATTCTTAACAGGCTTATCGAACATGATGACGAATTTGAATTTAACAGACATGGAAACGTGTTATAAATTAATTCGTACCTCCATTGCCAAAAGCATTGTGATAAAAGAAAATCGTTTTGGAATTGAACCTGAAATTACTGCAAAACTGGCACGAGTACCCAAAATTAGAATTTACGAGGTTGGAATTTCTTATTATGGAAGAACCTATGAAGAGGGAAAGAAAATTGGCTGGAAAGATGGATTCCGAGCAATTTGGTGTATTTTCAAATATCGTTTTGCAAAGTAAATTCCCCTAGAATCAAAAGACTCTTTTGATTCTTCAAACCTAAATTTGATTAATTTTGACACTTAAATAAAAAACACATGGCTAATTTTCACACTTATGACTTTAACAGAAAGCGCGCCTTAATTCGGGTCGATTTCAATGTTCCATTAGATAAACAAACACTTGAAATTACGGATGACACGAGGATTCGTGCAGCGATTCCAACCATACAACATGTATTGAAAACCGGAGGAAGCGTTGTGTTGATATCGCATTTGGGCAGACCGAAAGAAGGATTTGAAGACAAATTTTCTTTAAAACACATCGTGAAGCATACAAGTGATTTATTAGGCTTACCCGTTAAGTTTGCTTCGGATTGTATTGGAGCAGAAGCAACGCAAATGAGCGAAAATTTAAAACCAGGAGAAGTGTTATTGTTGGAAAATTTACGATTTTACAAACAGGAAACTGCTGGCACAGATAGTTTTGCAGAAATGCTTTCAAAACATGGAGACGTTTATGTAAATGATGCTTTTGGAACAGCTCACCGCGCGCATGCAAGCACCACGGTAGTTGCTAAATTTTTCCCCAATGATAAAATGTTTGGCTTGCTCTTAGAAGGAGAAATTAAAAGTGTGAACAAAGTATTGAATAGCTCAGAAAAGCCACTTACAGCGATTGTTGGTGGAGCAAAAGTTTCTTCAAAAATCACAATTATCGAACAATTGCTGGATAAAGTGGATCATTTAATCGTTGGAGGAGGAATGGCTTATACCTTTGTAAAAGCACAAGGTGGAAAGGTAGGTAATTCTTTGGTAGAAGATGATTGTTTAGACATTGCGCGTGAAGTAATTGCCAAAGCGAAAAAAAACAATGTAAATTTATACATTCCAGTAGACACCATTATTGCTGATAAGTTTGACAATGATGCGAACCGTAAAGAAGTGAACATTGCTGAAATTCCAGATGGATGGATGGGATTAGATACGGGAGCACAAACATCCAAAGATTGCCGAGAGTTGATTCTAAAATCCAAATTAATTTTATGGAATGGACCAATGGGTGTATTCGAAATGGATAATTTCCAAGCTGGGACAAAAGCAATAGCCATGGCCATTGTAGATGCGACTGAAAAAGGTGCATTCTCATTGATTGGAGGCGGAGATTCTGTTGCAGCAATTAATAAATTCAATTTGGCAGATCAGGTTAGCTATGTTTCGACGGGTGGTGGAGCTATGCTTGAGTACTTGGAGGGAAAAGAATTACCTGGTATCAATGCGATATTGAATTAATTACAAAGCTCTATCCGCAGTATAGATGTACCCATTTTGAAGTTTTATATTCAATCGGATAACTAAAATAAAAAACACAAAAAAGCCCTCTGAAAATAATTTTCAGAGGGCTTTTTATTTAATTTTTTATTAGTTGATAGCAACGTTGATGTTACTCACCGTTCCGTCAGTCATTTGTAAATTAAAGATGTAAAGACCGCTTTTCAATTCAGAAGTGTTTACACTTGCTTTACCAACTGCATTTGTTGAGATAGATTCTGTCATAACAATTTTTCCTGTTACGTCAGTTACTGTCAAGTTTGCATCACCAACAAAACCAGCGATTGCGATGTTTACAACATCATTAGCAGGGTTTGGGTAAACGGAAGCCTGAACGGTATTTGTTTCTAAAACACCTAATTCAGCGATTGGAAAAGTTTTAACACCAATAGAAGCAATAGGAAGACCAGCAAAACCTAAACTCCAGTCAGCACCAATTTTCATAGGAGAAAGAGGTTGTCTAAAGTGGAAATCATTCAATGTATATTTTGTATTGTTGTCATATCCTAAGAAAACCTCTTCATTAGCAGTGGTGATGCAAAATAAATATTTTTGATTGTCTTGCATTCCAAAAGCGGTTAAGAAAGGTTGGTAAATTGTAGAATCTCCGAAGTTTCCAGTATAGCTATAAGAAGCAAATGCAGGCTCACCAAATAAGGACTCATTAATGTCGAAAGCTGCGTCATCAATGTCTACGAATACATCATTCCATTCAATAGCCTGAATTCTGATTTCTTCTCCTGTCATGTCTGCTGGAGAATTTTGAGATGCTCTGAAATAGAGACCGTGCGCACCCAATCTGCTTGCGTTAGCGTCTTGGAAGAAGATACATGTTTTGAACTCTCCTGCTGGTGTAGCTGGTCGAGAGCCACCAGTTGAATTAGGCACTCCTGCAGCATCTACTCTTGTTAAAGAAATAACATCGTTTGTAAATCGGAAGGTAGATGTGCGAATGTTGTCATCGGAAGATTCGTCTGTATTTGTTCCTGTAACGGTATAAGTGATGGTGTATTCACCTAATGAGTAGGATGCTTCAGAAAAGTCTGGAAAACGTACTAAAATAGTGTCTCCTGATGTAAGGTTGTTCGTAACGACTTCGTTTTCATTGTAAAGTTCTGTACCTTCAAATTCAACTTTACAATTTACTGTAAAATTAGTTTGATCATCCGTGCCGTAATTTCTAACAACCGCTCCTAATTCAACGAAGAACTCAGTATCATTACCTGCCAATGCCAGTGGGTATGCTTGTGCTTTAGCGATCATGACGTCGCTTGTAGTCATCCCTAAATCGTCTGCAAACATTCCCATTTTGTTTCCAATAAACGCATTCACCGTTTCATTCGCATAGATTTGTGCGCTGATAATAGCACCCGTTTGTTGAGAAACCATGATAGTAGGAACTGTTACACTCATACCATTTGCACCTCCACCGATTGGAATAGGCTCACCTCCAACATTATTAACAATAATAACTGCAATTGCTCCAGCTGTTTGAGCAGCCAATGCTTTTGCGCCAAATTCACAGTCTCCACGGTAAAGCATGGCGATTTTACCAGTTAAAGAACCAGCAGTAAGTGGCGTACAAGCCAAAGTGTCTGGACCAACTATCGCAATGTCAGCTGTCACAGCATTAGCGGCTAAATCTAAGTCAGCAACTCCCCAATCACTATTGATGGCAGCGTAAGTAAGAGAATATCCTGTTGCAATTGCAGCAGGCGTATTTACCTTAAATACTACCTGAGAACTAGCTCCAAAACCTATAAAGGCAAGCGCTAGCGTGAGTAATGTTTTTTTCATATTTAATAAGTTTGAGTTTTAATTAATTGTAAATATAAAATTTAATATTCAGAGTACAATAACTTAATAACATTTAATTCAATTTTTGGGGAAGATTAACGTTTGGTTATAAGGTCAATCACCCGTTGAATTGGTCTGCCAATTACTGCTTCATTTCCATGAACTATAATTGGACGTTCGATCAAGATGGGAAATTTTATCATCGCGTCAATCCATTCATTTTCAGATAATTCTTGATTCGAGAAATTCTCAATGAAAACAGATTCTGTTTTACGAATTAACGCTTCTGCTGGTAGTTGCAACTGCGCTAAAAGTTGTTTTAACGCAGTTTTAGTTGGTACATTTTCAAGATAATTTATTATTTCAAAATCCGACGTCAATTCATTCATCTTTTCTAATGCAGCACAACTTTTGCTACAATTTTGATTGTGATATAAGATAGTTTTCATTTACAGTTAATTATTTTAACTTCCGTAGGTCATTAAATACGACTTCAAAAAGTCATTGATTTCACCGTCCATAACAGCTTCTACGTTTCCTGTTTCATGACCTGTTCTTACATCTTTTACCAACTTATAAGGATGCATGACGTAATTTCGAATTTGTGAACCCCATTCAATTTTTTTCTTATTGGATTCGATTTCGTTGCGTTTTTCCATCTTAGCTCGGTATTCCAGCTCATACAACTGGGATTTTAATAATTGCATTGCTTTTTCTTTGTTCCCAAGTTGCGAACGAGATTCTGAATTCTCAATTATAATTCCCGTTGGTGCGTGTTTCAATCGAACAGCTGTCTCCACCTTGTTTACATTTTGACCACCTGCACCACCAGAGCGAAATGTATCCCAGGTAATGTCTGCTGGATTGACGTGAATTTCTATCGTATCATCAATCAGCGGATAGACATAAACGGAAGCAAAAGAAGTGTGTCTTTTCGCATTGGAATCAAAGGGAGAGATACGAACTAAACGATGAACACCATTTTCACCTTTTAAATAACCGAAAGCAAAATCTCCTTCAAATTCTAATGTAACAGTCTTTATTCCAGCAACATCTCCTTCTTGAAAATTCAATTCTTTTAGTTTGTAACCATTCTTGGTTCCCCACATCATGTACATCCGCATGAGCATGGAAGCCCAATCGCAACTTTCTGTTCCACCAGCTCCGGATGTGATTTGCAAGATTGCGCCCAATTGATCTTCTTCTCCAGAAAGCATGTTCTTCAATTCGAGTTCATCTACTTTGTGCAGTAACGACTCATAGTTCTCCAAAACTTCGCTCTCTTCTGTGATGCCTTCTCTGTGAAATTCTATTAAGACTTCTAAATCGTCTAATCCTGTTTTCAATTCATCGTAGGTGGCAATCCAATATTTCAGTGTACGAGAAGCTTTCATGGAAATTTCAGCTGCTTTTGAATCGTTCCAAAAATCAGGATCTTGCGATTTTAAATCCGCTTCATGAAGTTGAATTCGTTTCTCATCGATTTTCAAATATGCGGCGATTGCTAGAATTCGCGCTTTTATTTCCTTCAGTTGATCTTGATTTACCATAGACCACAAAGATAATGTGAAAATTCAGAATCAGAATCACATCCGCAGGATTTGATTTAAAAGATGATTGTTGTCAGGTTTTGAGGTATCAAATGCTTCGATTCAAATAATTTGATACATTTGCAATTATCAATTAAAAGTATTTTAGAATGAACATTCCAGCTGAATTAAAATATACGAAAGATCACGAGTGGATTCGTATTGAAGGTAACATTGCAACAATTGGTATCACAGATTTTGCGCAAAGCGAATTAGGAGATATCGTTTACGTTGAGGTAGAAACTGAAGACGAAGAATTGGATGCAGAAGAAATTTTTGGATCTGTTGAAGCTGTGAAAACAGTTTCTGACTTATTCATGCCGCTCTCAGGTAAAATCATTGAGTTTAACGCAGCATTGGAATCCAATCCAGAAGCAGTAAACAAAGATGCTTACGGAGAAGGTTGGATGATTAAAGTTGAAATTAGGGATGAATCTGAAATCGAAAATTTATTGACTGCGGATGCTTACAAAGCGTTAATCGGTTAACCGAATTACGGGTTTTAAATAATGGAAGGACTTGCGATTTGTAAGTCCTTTTTTTGTTGTGCTTATTTTCACATCGATTTGTTTCTAGTTAGAAATTTAACCGGTATGTAAGACGCTAAAACAGAAAGTGTCGAAACGAGCATCAACACTAAAGCGCCGTCTTTCCACGTGATGGTAATTGGAAAAGCTTCTCCACCCGAATTGGGCATTTGAATGATTGCACCATAAATTTGAGCACCACAAACAAGATAACCGATAAGCAAACCACTAACAATTCCTTTTGCTGAAATTAGCAATCCTTCGTAGAAGAAAATTCTAAAAATAAAACGTTGATTTGCTCCAAAACTTTGCATCGTTTTGATGTTATCTTTTTTCTCGATATACAGCATCGTCAACGAAGCAACCAAATTAAAAGCCGCCATGATGAAAATAAACACTAAAATTCCAATGACAATCAGTTTCTCAGATTTACTGGTTTGATAAATCAATGCGTTTTTTTCCAGATGCGTTTTTACAATCCAGTCGGAACCCAATTGTTCTTGAAAACTTCTTTTTACTTTTTCGGATTTGGATTTATCTTTTAGGTTGACAAAAAGGGCGGTCATGTTTTGATCGTAATCCAACATTTCTCGCGCCAAATCGATGGGAATTACAAATGCTTCTTGATTGACCTCTCGGTTATAGTTCACCCTTCCAGCAATGGGAATGATTTGGTTTCTAAACGGATTGGACAAGGCTGATACTTTGGCATCTCTTTTCGGAAAATAAACATCTACCCGCTCATAATCACCCTCCATTTTTGGAATGTATCCGTCCAATTTATCGAGTAGCGTTGCTCCGATGAGTGCCATGGCATGTTGATTTTCTTCCAAGGTTGGATATCCATCCACGATGTGATCCGAAACCTTTGCAATTTTTAGAAAATCTGGATCTACACCAATCATTCGGGCATTTGCCCATTTTTGTTCGTTTTTGATGACTACAATTTCTTCCAACGCACGAGAAACATGACTTACTTCTGGATTGGACTTAATCTTTTGGAGATGGAGTGTTTTTTCATCAAAACTTTTTCCTTTGGCTGAACGTATGGTAATGTTCGAATCATATTCGCTATACAACTGCTCAACCATGGATTCAATGCCATTGAAAGCCGCAATCAGAATAACCAATGCTGCAGTAGTAACTGCAATGCCTACTACCGAGATATTGGTAATGAGGTGAATGACATTCTTCCGTTTCTTAGTGGTAAGGTATCGTCGCGCTATGTAAAAAGGAACGTTAATTTTTCTAAGCGTTATTTCTTGTTTAAAAGATCTTGAATTTCCATGGCGTAATCCAATGAATCGTCAATCTTAAAAATCAACTCTGGAATTTTACGCATGTTTTTCAACCTTCGACCTACTTCACCACGAACTTTACCGCTGTTTTCTTGGATGGATTTTAAAACGACTTCTTTTTCCCCACCTGCAAAAATGCTTAAGTAAACTCTGGCAAGAGATAAGTCTGGAGTGATTCGAACAACGGTAACACTCACCATCGCGCCCAAACAAATATCGTGCATGTGCTGCTGGAAGTACGTTGCTAATTCTTCTTGAATTACTCCTTCTATTTTATTTTGTCTAATTGATCCCATGCAACAAAGTTACGCATTTCATGAGATTTAATGATGTTAAATCAAAAGAGAGAATTTAAAAGTCTGTCAGAACAGGTTTCTCACAATGATTTCATTTTATCTCAAGAAATGATATTGGATTGGAGGTATCTGTTCGATAATCTTAAAACACAAGCTTACCGCTTTGGTTGAAAACTGCCACTTTGTTTTTGTTGACCGTATTCAAACTCTTTCATCGAAACTACCCTGCCTCTTTTATCAAATACCTTAAACATTCCGTGTTTTAACCCTTCTTTGTAGTTGATTTCGGAAGTTTGTTCTCCACGGCGTGTAAATTCTTTCATCACTCCGTTTAGTTTTCCATTTTTGTAATTGGAGATTACCACAGGAATTTTTCCTCCTGGATAATAGGCGGTCCAAGTTCCATCCTTTTCTCCATTTTTATAAGCTCCTTCTTCCGTTCTCTTAAAATCTTTGGCTGAAAAGGAAACAAATTTCCCCGTTTTCTGACTTTCTAATTTCACGCGTCCTTTCATCGGCCCGTATTTGATTTTAGATTTTGTTTTAACGATTTTATAGTTGGAAATGTCCTTGATTTGACCATTTTCAAAATAATCGACCCATGTTTTCGTTTTCAATCCATTTTTATAATACCCTGTCAATTTGGTGGTTCCTTTGAATGAGAACGATTTCCATTCACCGTTTAATTTACCGTTTTTGAAGGTGGCCTCGTTTTTAATTTTACCGTTTTGCCAGTAATTCAGCCACTTCCCATCTTCTTTTCCAGCAAGATACTTTCCAGACATTAAAAGTGTTCCGTCTTCGTACCAAGTTTCCCAAAGACCATCTTTTTCATCGTTGGCAAAAGCCCCTTTTTTGAACTGTGAGCCGTCTTTGTAGAAATAATCCCACATACCATCTTTCTTCCCTTTTTTGAATTGAGCCGTATAAGAAAGCTCACCAGTTGGGTACCAATACGTCCAATTTCCGTCCTGTAAATCTTCTTTAAAAGTTCCCGACATGTCTCTTTTTCCTTGATTGGTGTACCAGTTCCAAATTCCTTTTTTCAATCCGTTTTCATAAAAACCCTCTACGTTGATTTGCCCATTGTCATAGAAGTACAAATACTTTCCTACGAGTAAATCGTTTTCGTAGTTTGCGATTTTTTCAATTTTCCCAGTGTAATAAAAATAACACCATTCGCCAGTTTTTTTTCCTTGGATATAAGCTCCAGATATAAGTGAATCACCCGTAATTCTTTTTTCTAAAAAAGGACCGTTTAAAATGCCATCTTGATAAAGGTATTGTTCCTTTAAAATACCATTGTTGTAAAAAGTAGTCATTGAGCCAGTTCCATCGATGATGGTTTGGGTGTGTAATGAATCCTCCATCCAAAATGCACGGACGTATTTGGTAGAATCAATCAATTCCTCTTCGAGTTTTGAGCGACCGTCCATGTAATAATACTTCCATATTCCAATGGTTTGCCCGTTTTTATAATGGCCTTCTTTTTCCAAATTGCCCAATTCATTCCACTCTCTGTAAACGCTATCTTGTTTGTCTAGGATGAAATAACCTTCTTGTTTGTTCTTTCCGTTGGGATATTTTAATATTACAGCACCGTGTAATTTTCCCTTATAATAATTTCGAATTTCTTCTAATTTTCCGTAACGGTCGTAGTATTCCCATACGCCGTGTTCAAAAGCGGTAACTCCCAATGGGTCTTTGTAATATGCGCCAACTGAAAGTGGTTTCGTTTTGGCGAAATCCCAATATTGTGTGCTTTTTCGGGTTAAATTTTCTTTTAAGATCTCTTGACCAAAAGCGCTCATGGACAAAGCAATGAATAAAGGAAAAAGATATTTGAACATGTTGTAAAGGTTTTAGCTATAAGTGATTTTTTTGCTATTTGTTACAATGATTCCATAATTCCTTGGGTAATTAAAACGACCCCAAATAAAAATAGAATGGAACTGGTAATGCGATTAAGTGATTTTAATACGGATTGGGTAATGAATGGTCGAAGTTTTTTGGCACCGAATATTTTCAGTATATCGATTGAGAAAAAAACGAACAATAAAGTTCCTAAATACAAAAGCATGGGGGCGTAAATTTCTGTATTCGTACTTTCTTTGGCGGCTAACGCCATGACGCTAAACCAGTAGAAGACAATCATTGGATTTGCAAGGTTTAACAGCAATCCTTTCACGAAGAGAACCATATAATCTCGGGAGTTATGTATGACATTTCCCGAATCATCTTGTTTCGTTTTTTTGGGCTGTTTAAAGAAACTGATGATTCCATATCCAAGAAAGAGTAAACCGCCAATGATTTTAAGAATATGTTCATTTCGACCATCTGCTAAACTGGAAATTTCTGAAAAAAATAAATATGCAATTAAGATGTAGATAATGTCACTCACAAACACGCCTGCATCAAAAGCCAATGCAGCCCGAATTCCTCTTCGAATACTTGTTTCGAGCAGAACGAAAAAGACAGGTCCAATCATGATGCTCAGAATAAGACCAGTTACGACAGCTTTTAATATTAAGGTATACAATCGATCGTTAATTTTGTGCTACCTGCAAATTTAATGAAAGCATTGGTTAATGTGCCACTTATACACACATTTTATGATTAGATGTGTTTCTGAGAGGATTTATTTCTGTTTTTGCATGTTAATTAATAACAACTTTATAAATAATGTATTCCTTTTTACGGAAAGTGATTACATTTGCATCTTGAATTTAGGAGTAAGTGGAAGTAAGCTATTTATTTTCTACTTAGGACATCAGAATGTAAGAAAATATGAAAAGTGCTGTAGCCAATAATAAATTAGATGCAATCATCGCAAAGGTGGAGAAGAAAGGAATCGTAGCGGACGGTTTAATCACTGATTTGAAAGAACTTCGCGAGTTAGCCTTGAAAGAAACGGATCCATTGGTGGTTAAAGTTTTGCGTTTGACATACGAGTATTTGGAAGAACGTGAAGCATTCGATGTTCAAGCTCAGTTTGAAGAAGATGAAGAAGAAAACGAATATCCAATCGAAATTGAGGATGTGGAAAACTTACTTTATTTGTTGAATCTTCTTAAAAAAGCGGATCATAAAATTAACCGTGAGGAGATAAAAGACTACCGCACTGCTTTGAAAGAAGAGCTTTACTAGGCTTTCATTTGACCTTTTTCTTCGCTAACTTTCGATGTAAGATGGTCGAAGGTGCATTTAAAATTTCAACTTCAGTTTCCATTTGTGAATAGATGTTTGTAAATTTGAGAATTACGCACGCCTAAAAATCCCCTAAATGGAAAAATGGAAGAAGAGATTGCCGCTTTTGATTTTAATTCTGGCGATTGGTTCTACCTTTATTTTCAATGCGCCTCATCTCAATGAACTTCCAACGCATCGACATGCATGGAGTCAATTTGATCATCATGCAATTAGCCTTGGGTTTGTGGACAATAACTTGGATTTTTTCCATCCTCAGACGGATACCAAAATCTTGTATCCTTGGGATACGGATCAAGAGAAAAAACACTTTTCATACATTACGAGTGTAGATTTTCCAATTCATCAGTACCTTCCTGCGGTTTCGATGAAAATTATTGGAAATACTGCGCCCATCCACAATCGAATTTATACCTACTTATACAGTTTATTCGGTGTTATTTTTCTTTACAAACTTTCTAAATTGTTGATCAAAGATGCATATTTAGCCATTGTTCCAGCTTTATTCCTCGTCTTTTCACCTATTTTTTCCTATTATCAGATTGGAATATTACCTTCCATTCCATCCCTTTCCAATTTCATTATCGGTACTTATTTCTTTGTTAAATACAGGCAGGAAGACAAGCGGAAATATTGGATTATCAGCTTGATTTTTATCACGTTGGCTGTTCTCGCAAGAACTAGTTTCTTGTTTCTATTTCTTTCCATTTTGCTCTTTGAATTCATCCGTTTAATTCGAGCGAAACAAAAGCTCGTTTTCTATTTTATAACCGTCTTTTCCGCTTTGGCGATTTTGGGAATTTACTACGGTTACAATTATCATCTTCGCACAACGTATGGAACACTGTTCTTAAATCATTTGGCTCACCCTGCTGATTGGAATCAGTTTATGCACGTGTTGAATAAAACGTTATCACTTTGGAAATTTGATTATTTCACCAGTTTTCAGTTCATTTTAATGGTGATAATTGTTGTTTTTGCTTTCGTCCAGCGGAAAAAAATAGGTAAAGCTTATCTTGCCTTGGCTGCTTTGTTTCTGCTTTCCGCAATTGCTTTTTTTGGGTTGATGGAATTGCAGTTTGCCGATCACAATTATTATTTTTTGGATTCTTTTATGTTTCCAATTTTATTTTTGATGGTCGTACTTTTAGCTTCAATTCCACCCCAAAAAAGACTTCAAACCGTTACGCTTGTTTTGGTGCTTGCTATTTTTATAAACGGTGTGGATAAAGTAAATCGAAGCATTAAAATTGCGTATGAACGCGTTGCTTGGGATGTCAATTTGCCGACTTACGAAGCATTCAAAGACTCAAAAAAATTATTGGACAAGCATCAAGTTCCTGCAAACGCAACGATTTTATGTTACAATGCTTACATACCCAGTTTGCCTTTTCACTTCATGGAGCGCAAAGGACTTCCAATTGCATTGGATGAAGAGTTGTTCATCCGAGATTCACCTCATTGGGGATTTGATTACATGGTTTTTCAGAATCAATTCTTCGCTGAAAGAACTGCTAATTTGTATCCAGAAATCATGAATCATTTTGAAGTGCTGGATTCAGACGGTAAAATAACATTGTGCAAAAAAAAACGGACATCTAATTGACATCCGCTTTCTATTCATTTATTTCTATTATAATGGAATATTACCGTGTTTTTTCTGAGGCAAACTTTCTGCTTTATTCTCCAACATGTGGAAAGCGGCGATTAATTTAGCTCTCGTTTCTTCTGGTAAAATAACATCATCCACAAAACCTCTTTCTGCCGCTCTGTATGGATTTGCGAACATTTCAGCGTATTCCGTTTCTTTTTCTTTCCATTTTGCTTCTGAATCTGCCGCTTCTGAAATTTCTTTCTTGAAAATAATTTCCGCTGCGCCTTTGGCTCCCATAACGGCAATTTCTGCGGTTGGCCACGCAAAGTTTACATCCGCACCAATGTTTTTAGAATTCATTACATCAAATGCACCGCCATACGCTTTTCGTGTGATAACTGTAACTCTTGGAACGGTCGCTTCAGAGAAAGCATACAATAATTTTGCGCCGTGAGAAATAATTCCTCTCCATTCTTGATCGGTTCCCGGTAAGAATCCTGGAACGTCTTCAACAACCAATAATGGAATGTTGAAACAGTCACAGAAACGAACAAATCTTGCTCCTTTGCGGGAAGAATCGATGTCTAAAACACCCGCCATGGCAGCAGGCTGATTGGCAACAATTCCAATGGTTCTGCCTTCCAATCTTGCAAATCCAACAACGATGTTTTTGGCAAAACCTTCTTGAACTTCGCGGAACGAATTGTCGTCGATGATGCAATCGATTACTGAACGAATATCATACGGTAAATTGGAATTTGCTGGTAAAATATTTTTAATCGCTTCGGTTTTTGAAGCGGTGAATTCAAAATTAGTTGTCGGTGCCAATTCGCCGTAATTTTGCGGCATGAATGTCATCAAATCGCGAACGTCTTTCAAACATTGAACATCGTTTGGGGAAGTAAAATGTGTAACACCTGATTTTTCAGCATGTGCTTTCGCGCCACCTAAATCTTCGGAAGTCACTTCTTCATGGGTTACGGTTTTTACCACGTTTGGTCCCGTTACGAACATGTAAGAAGTATCTTCCACCATGAAGACAAAATCCGTCAACGCGGGACTGTAAACCGCACCGCCTGCACAAGGTCCCATGATGACACTAATTTGTGGAATCACTCCAGAAGCTCTGGTATTTCGGTAAAAAATATCTGCATAACCTGCCAAAGACACAACACCTTCTTGAATACGAGCACCACCAGAATCGTTCAATCCAATAACTGGTGCACCATTTTTCAAAGCCAAATCCATGATTTTACAAATCTTTTCGGCGTGTGTTTCAGACAGCGAACCACCTAAAACCGTAAAGTCTTGTGAGAAAACATATACCAATCGACCGTGAATTTTTCCGTAGCCCGTTACCACACCATCGCCTGGAAATTTGGTTTTATCCAAACCGAAAGAAGTTGCTCGGTGTTCGATAAACATGCCCATTTCATGGAAAGAATTATCATCTAAAAGTAGAATCACACGTTCTCGAGCCGTTAATTTTCCTTGCTGGTGCTGACGATCGATGCGATTTTGTCCGCCACCCAATTGTGATTTTTCTCTCCGATTAATTAATTCTTCGCTGCTATTCATTGTTTCTAAATAAAAATGTACATTTTGTCGGAATCGAATAATTTTAGATTCCAATCTCCAAAGATAATAAGCTATTTGTTGAATCCATGGAAAATTTGGAAAAACTGTATTGAACTGAAAAATGCCCTCTCAACTAAAGGTGGAAATAAAAAATATCAAGTTTATTTATTGAAACCCCATAAATAGGAAAAAATGGCTTGCTGTACTTCTGTCAACAACAGACTAAAGCCGAAGTTTCGCTACGCTGCACTGCGGTTTAGTCCTTATATGTTAGCGGTTCGTTGCTGTGTCGGTTGTATTATTTTAGTTTCTTAATTACTTTACTTTCTGTCAAAGATTTCATTTGAGTAATAGCTACTTTGTTGAGTTGAATAAGTCGGTTACTTTGAGATAAACCTTGCCCGATGAGCAGTGCGTTTATACTTTCCATATTGCTTAAAACAACCAACTGTTCCAATGTCGCATAATCTCTAATATTTCCCTTTTGATTAGGATTATTTTCTCTCCATTCTTTTGCAGTAATTCCAAAAAGTGCAACATTTAACAAATCCGCTTCATTAGCATACACAAAACTTGCTTGTTGCTTTGTTATTTCTTTTGGAATTAGGTTTTCTTTTATAGCGTCTGTATGAATTTGGTAATTGACTTTTGCTAATGTTCGCTGTAAATTCCATTCTAATTTTAGTCGGTCGTTTTCTTCGTTTTTTAGGCGTTGAAACTCCTTAATCAAATAAATTTTGAACTGCGGACTAATCCACATTCCAAACTCAAAAGCAATGTCAGGGTGGGCATAAGTTCCTCCATATCTTCCTGTTGTTGCTTTCAGTCCGATTGCATTAGTTTTTTCAGTCCATTCCTTTACGCTTAATTTGTAGCTGTTTAGACCTGCCTGACTTTTAATTATGGCGAATTCGCCATAATTAAAATTTGGGTTATAAACACTTTCCCAAATTCCGAGGTATTCGACTGTATTCCTATTACGAAGCCAATCGGAAATAAAAAAATCTCCGTCTTTTGCTTTCAGCATATCGGTTAGAGAAATATACTCTTGTTGATTAAAACTCAGAATCATCATGGGAAAGTGAGTTCTGTGAAAACAGTTTTGGTTTTAGACCCAACAAGAATGCACGTCAAGCCGTTGGTAAAGCGTTGCAATACGTTCACGAGGGTAGAAATTATATTGTGGACATCGATTTACAAACCTTCTTCGATGAAGTAGATCATTGCTTACTACTAAACTTACTTTACCAAAAAGTAAAATGTCCTAAAACCTTGAAATTGATGCGTCAATGGTTACGAGTGCCTATTAAAATCGAAGGTAAATTACACAAACGAAGAACGGCGAAGCCCTCACGAATACCTATAAAAACAGACAGGAAATGAGTAAAAGGGGTTCCACAAGGTTCTCCGTTAAGCCCTGTTCTTTCGAATATCTTACTCAATGAGC
>CAZAVP010000003.1:0-160335 GCA_964488745.1 uncultured Chryseobacterium sp.
GAAGTCTCAACTGGTCAAATTCATGAGAAATGAAATTTAATCCTCCAAAAGACTTTTCCTCTTTCCTTTGTTGATAGTCTGCGGATTTAAGGAATCAATAAATGTGCAGTTTACTCATCGATACAAATCGTTTTCTAAGTCAGATTTAAAGTTTTGATTATTTTATTAGGTTCAAAATAACTTGGATAATTGAAAGAGATATAATATTCAATCAAATACGATAAATATTCATTTGTCGAAAACACATCGAAACAGAATCAATATATTTGAAGTAAGAATAAGGAGAAAAAATCAGGTTGCTATTTATATCTGGTTTTAGTTAGGGTGAAATTTGATGCAACTGTTTGGAGAGGCAGTTTTCATTTTCTAGTTTGATTATAAGAGTATTTCTTTCGTCATAATTTTATACCGCTAAAACTGAGGTTCATTCCTAGGATTAAATTAGTAATCTGATTTTTATGAAATTGGAATCAACTACAAACTATAATTTAAGAACTAAAGATAAAAGACTTCTTGATCAAGAGGTCTTTTTCGATTTCGATTGAGAAGTCTGATAAAAAGAATAAGTGGAAATTTTTTCTAAGCACAAAAAAAGAGCGAACTTTTTAACAAAATTCACCCTTTTCAATTGTTGTTTTTTATTTTAGTTTATCTGCTTGTTCGCGCGCTTTTGCCATGATTCCGTCAGCTTGTTTATTCGCTTCAGCTTCCGTTTTATTCGCACTTTCATTTGCTTCTTTGATGAGTTTATTTCCAGCAATTTCAGCTGCTTTCTTTTTCAAAGGATTACTTCCAGCTTCGTCCATCAGCTTTTTAGCAGATTTTTGACCTTCTGCTCGAATTGCATCACCTGCTTTTTTGCCTTCCGCTTTTACTTTGTCAGCTTGTTTTTGGGCTTCCGTCATGATTTCTTCTTTCTTCTTGGTGAAATCTTCTTTTACTTCTTTGACTTTATTGTCAACCACTGTTCGAACGCTATCTTTTGCTTTGTTTACAACATCTTTGGCAGCATCTTTCAGTTGGTCTTTCACATTTCCAGTCAAACTCATGATGGATTCTTTTAAATCACTGGTCACTTTAGGATCTTTCATTTTTCCAATGACTTTTAGGTTAACTGGAATGAAAGCAGGCAATTCCTTCAATTGAATTTTTGGCGAAATACCATTTACTTTTTGAAGCCCGCTTTCAACTAATTTCAACATACTTGCAGGAATTTCTTCTTTTGGAATGTTCATTTTCAAAGCATAATCGATGTCTTGTTCAATGGATGAAGTTCCACTGACATTGGTCACGATGTTCCCCAATTTTACATCAAAAGGAGTCAATGCAACTTTTCCGTTTTCAAGCTTGAATCGAGCTTTGAGGTCATTGATGGTTTGGGTTGCTAATTTTTGAATTTTCAATTCTGAAGCAATTTTATTCAGCGGTTCAAATCCAGAAATAACAACTTTGGTCGTTGAAAAATCTCCTCCACCAGTCAAGGTACTGTAAATAGGCTCCAAAGAAGGCGTTAAGAAGGTATTCATGTTAAAAGTAGAACTGATTTTACCTTGCGTGTATTTGGCAATAGGTGCTAATTTTTCGATGGTTACGAAATTGGAAGCCAATTGAGCAATGTCAAGTTCCTTCAAAACGTACTGAATGTCAGCTTTGGGTTTATCGTGATTTTGGGTGTTGTAACTTCCTGATAATCCAACAAAACCACCCATTGCATTCATGTTCAGGTTATTCAATGAAGCAATTTCTTCTTTTACCTTGATGTTTCCTTGCACATTTTTCAAATCGATACCATTGTATTTCAAAGTGTTAATTTTGGCGTTTAAATTGAAATCAACGTTGTCTGGAATTAAAAGTGGATCTCCAGTACTCTCCGTAGGCGTTGCAGCTTCTGAAGTGGTTGCTGGCGCAGGAGATGTGCCCATTAATTGATCTAAATCAATCTGATTACTATTAAAATTAAAACTTCCTTTCAACAATTCGTCTCTTAAGAAATATCCCAAGTAATTGTCGATTGTTCCATTTACTTGGAAATCGCTTTTACCCATTTTGGCGTCTAAATTCTCAAGTGCTAAATTCTTGGGTGAGAAACGGAAGAGCATGGATTTCACATTTACGGCGTCTGGTAAATCAGGTGAATTGTAAAGCATATCCATCAATTTCAATGTTCCAATTGCGTTAAAGTCTTCGTATTTCTCTTTTTCAATCGAACTCATCCTTCCTTTCAACGCAATGTCAGCATCTAACTTTCCTGAATAAGATTCACCTTGTGGCATTGGAACAACATCTCCTAAAGTGGCTAAATTAACTTTCGCTAAAATTCGCGTGTCAATTAACGGGTCTGTCATTGGATTGCGAAGTTTAAGCGTTGCATCCAATTGATTGCCTGCAAAATCAGCATGGAATTTTGGAACATCTACGGTCATTAAATCCATGTTGGAACCGCCTTTGAATTTCGAATTGGCGTTGATCGCAATGTTGTCAATTGATTTTGGTAAGTCAGGGTAACGAATCGATGCATTGTCAATTTTGATTCCCGCGTCCCAACCAGGCATGTTTTTATCGTCCATCGTTCCTTTTACGTGGGCATTTAAAGCCAAGTTTCCTTTGGTAACCATGCTTTCATATCCAGTTTGATAAAAAGCAGGAATTAAAGAAAGAAAATCTTTGAAAGTTGCTTTCGAGGCATTTAACTTCAAGTCCATGTTGTCTTTGTTTTCCAGCATTTCATAAAAACCATCGACTGATAATTTCAGGTTATTCAAAGCCAAGGTATTTTCTTTCAGGGTAAATTTAGAAGTAGTTTCCGTAAATTCCATTAAAAGATTCGCAACTAAATCGGTTTTTACTTTGGATAAATAGGTCATGCCGTCCATGTTGAAAGACAATTCATCCATTACTGTTTTGGTTTCAAAATCAATTACATCAGCAGTTAAATCCCCTTTTCCAATGTGCGTCATGTTTTTCAATACGGCTAACATTCCGCCAGCACGGTCATCGTAACTGATATTGGCATTATTGATGGAATAACCCTTCAAAGATAATTTGAAGTTGGAAGGCTCTTGTTCTTCCGGAGTTTTGATCGAATCGGGTTTCATGATATCGTAATTCGCTTTTCCATCTTTCAAAACACGAACATCAATATTTGGCTCGTCAACTGAAATTCCTTTGATTTCGACTTTATCGCCACCAACAACGCTCCAGAAGTCTAATTGGACATCCAATCTTTTAATATCTGCCAGGCGGACATCTTTAAATTCATTGGTTCCTACTACTGAAACGCTATCAAATCGTGCGGTCATGTTGGGGAAAGTTCGAATAAAAGTCAAATCAAAGTCGCCAATATCTACTTTTGCTACCAACATCTTATTGATTTCTTTCAGCGCCATGTCTTTAATTTGATCTTTAAAAACAAAAGGAATTATGATTAAAACTATTAAAATGAGTAGAAAAGAAATTCCCGTCCATTTTAAAATTCTTCTCCCTAAACTTTTCTTCTTTTTTGTAACTTTCTCCATCGTATTTATTTATTATCAGCGTATTTTGTCGATATTTGCATTTCACAAACGTTTAAATTTAAACGCTTATTTTTCAATTTAATTGCTAAATTAATGGATTTCTTTCAATACATAAAGGTCTTAACAATTTTATTATTTTTGCCACTTTTTTCTCATGCTCAAATTGAGACTGGAAAAGTAAATGGCGGAAAATTATCTAAACCTAAAAAGACTAAACACATTGTAAAAGACCAAAAAGTAATTGAAGACCCCAATACTATTTTATATTTTGGCGGAGGATTTGGAATGGCTTTTAGAGATTTGACTGAAAACAAAGGACTTTTTGGAAAACCGCTGGGAGAAAGAGTTAATGAAACAAACATCGTTGTTCCAAATTTCACCTTGGGAGTTAAAACGAAGTTAAAGCAAAATTTATTTTTAGACTTAGGTGTCTCGTACGCAATGTCTGGAGAGGAGTATAGTTATAAGTTGGAAGATTCAACTTACAAGTACAGAGCCACTTATTCCTATTTTGCAATTCCAATCAAGATTCAATATATCACTGGAAATAAATGGAAAATGATTGCTGGCATTGGAATTCAACCTCAAATTTTTGCAGGATTTAAAAAAGAAATTACGTGGAATGATGCAGTAGGTAAATCTGGCGAACAAACGATTAAAAAAGAAGACATTCAGTTTTTTTCCATCGCAGCGTTAGCTAATTTGGGTGTGAATTGGCAATTCAGAAAAAACACATCTCTTTTCTTACTTCCTGAAATTCGATATGATTTAAGCAACACTTATTTAAAACAAGCGCCTTATAATCGAAAAGGATTCTTTGTGGGTGGACAAATTGGACTTGCAATTACCATTAATTAAATACAATTTTAAGTCGCTATATCGGTATATTACCTTCGGTGCTGCCGTTGGCGGTACAATATACCGATATTGAAATAAACAATAGATTATAAGTAGATTGTAATCTCAATGTAAAAGTCTTCAATTTAAATCATCTAATTCAATTCTAAATCACCAAACCATGAATCGCATAATAATGGAAGATTAAAAGGAATTGAATTGTTCTCGAGTTTTATCTTTATTTTTGCCCGATGAGAAAAAAAATAATGCTTTTAGGAGCTGGAGAATTAGGAAAAGAATTGGTGATTGCACTTCAACGCTTAGGTCAATATGTCATTGCAGTTGACAGTTATCCCAACGCTCCAGGAATGCAGGTCGCTCATGAATCAGAAGTAATCGACATGTTGAATGCCGATGCTTTGAATGCTATTGTTTCAAAACACAAGCCCGATTTGGTGGTTCCCGAAATCGAAGCCATTCGCACAGAATGTTTTTACGATTTTGAAAAGCAAGGAATTCAAGTTGTTCCAAGCGCAAAAGCTGCAAATTTCACCATGAATCGCAAAGAAATCCGCGATTTAGCAGCCAAAGAAGTCGGTTTGCTTACTGCCAAATACCGCTACGCCAAGTCTTTAGAAGAATTAATTGAATCCGTCAAAGCGGTTGGAACGCCTTGTGTTGTGAAACCATTGATGTCAAGTTCAGGAAAAGGTCAATCTGTGATAAAAACCTTGGAAGATTGTGAGACCGCATGGAATTATGCATTGGAAGGATCACGTGGGGATATCATGGAAATTATTGTAGAAGCTTTTGTTGATTTTGATTATGAAATTACTTTGTTGACCGTGACTCAAAAAAATGAAAATACCCTCTTTTGTCCGCCAATCGGCCATACCCAAGACCGAGGTGATTACAGAGAAAGTTGGCAACCCATGAAAATGAATCCCGATCATTTAAATGAAGCACAAAGAATGGCTTTTGAAGTGACCAAAGCGTTGACGGGTGAAGGAATTTGGGGAGTTGAATTTTTCATCACCAAAGACGGACCAGTTTTCTCTGAATTGTCTCCACGTCCGCACGACACTGGAATGGTGACCTTGGCAGGAACGCAAACTTTTAACGAGTTTGAATTGCACGCACGCGCCATTTTGGGAATTTCAATTCCACAAGTGGATTTGGTTCGCAACGGAGCAAGTGCGGTTATTTTAGCGACAGATGTTGCGGATACGGAACCATTTTTCATCGGAATTGATAAAGCCGCAAGTTATTCCAACAGTGATTTGAGATTTTTTGGGAAACCAACAACAAGACCTTATAGAAGAATGGCTGTTGCTTTGACATTTGGATCCGAAGACGCAATGGAATTGGCTAAAAAAGCGCGGGAAATTGCGAATTGTATTTCCGTAAAATAGAAGGGGGATACGAGACTAATGCATCGTTGATATTTGCCGTTTTTAATCTTCTTTTCTTTCTTTTAGAACATTGGCAATGTGAACACGATATGCAATTAAAATGGGTAAGGCTACTAAAAATAGGAAAACCAAAAGATAACCCATGGCACTTAATTCGAACGAAACAACGTCTTGTAAATCAGCAGGATTTGTACCGATTCCAATAAAGTAAGACAAACTCATTTTGGCTTCTGCAGCGAAAGTAATTCCGTTTACTTTATAGGTGTAAATTCCATCAAAGATGTTAATCGGAATGAGAAAAAAAACTGCGGAAAGTAGAATGGTTGCTAAGAAATACACAACAATTGGTTTACTAAAGAATGAGCTCATAACGCGATTGGCTTAAATTAGTTGTTGTCACAAAGGTGGAAAATATTTTGGATTAGATTCCAATTTATCAGATATAAA
The DNA here is from genome assembly GCA_964488745.1 of uncultured Chryseobacterium sp. GTDB lineage: Bacteria > Bacteroidota > Bacteroidia > Flavobacteriales_D > Crocinitomicaceae > JAQVCM01. The sequence goes on from CAZAVP010000003.1 coordinate 6,212, forward strand.
ATTCCAATTTATTTCCATCACTTTTTTGTGATTCCTTTAGATTATATTCATAACGAAGCGTTGATAATTAAAACAGCGATGTAATATCTCCCTTTTTTTTCGTTGTATCTTTACATCAGATGGACAAAAAGAAAGCAATTAAAATAGCGAAGTGGTTTTTTGGGATATTAATAGGTTTATTTCTATTGATTTCTGTGGCGATTGCTATTTTCAAAGATGATATTATAAATTATGTTGTTGCTTCGGTCAATAAAAACCTGAATGCAAAAGTTTCAGTTGCGAAAATTGATCTTACCTTTTGGGCGTCTTTCCCCAATTTATCGGTTGATTTCGAGCATGTTTTGATTTCAGACTCCCTTAATTCAATTGTGCAAACGGATACCGTTCTATATTCAGAATTAATTCGTTTGAAATTCAATCCAATGGATGTTTGGGCAGGGAAATATGAATTAAAAAAGCTTGAAATTCGTCCTGGAACAATTCAATTGAGAGTGGATGAAAACGGAAGGGAAAACTACAACATTCTGAAGAAAAGCGAAGAAGAAACAGCGTCAAAATTTAATTTAAAACTTGAAAAAGTTACGTTTAAAGGAATTCGATTTGTTTATGTTGATAAAACATCAGGACAATTTTACACTTCGCTCGTAGATGATTTGGAGCTGAAAGGAGAATTTAATGAGAAAGAATTCACGCTGGCCGCTAAAAGTCAAGTGTTTGTGAATGAAATTAAAAGTCAGCAAGTGGTCTTTGTGAAGAACAAGCCGGTCTCATTCGATATTGAAATTGCAGTCAATTCAGAGAAAAGTACTTTTGAAATTCCCAATGCAACGATTCTAATTTCAAAACTTCCTTTTCAACTGCAAGGAAAAGTAAATCCAAACGAACTGTATTTTAATATTTCTGCCAAACAATTGAGGTTGGAAGAAGTAGCCAGTAAGTTATCGAGTCAACTTGATGACATTAAAAAGTTCGATGGACAAGGATTCTTTAATTTGAATTTGATTTTAAAAAGCAATAATCAGAAAGATAGTCCGATTGCAATCCATTGTAATTTTGACGTTAAAAATGGCTCTTTACGTGAACCTTCGCAAAATTTAAAATTTACAAACATCTACTTAAATGGAGAATTTTCTAATCACGCAGGGAAAGGAAAAGAATTCATTAAACTGTCTGATTTGAGGTTCAATACCGTTTCTGGGCCTTTTCAAGGAGAGTTTTTATTGACCAATTTTTCTCAGCCACATTACCAAGGAAAAGCCAAAGGAAATGTTGATTTGAGAAGTATCCATGCTTTATTTCACATTCCATACATCGACCAAATTGATGGAAATTTAGGTTTGACCGGAAAATTCGACATCAAAACGGAAATCGATGCTTCTGGAAAATCTGCACTTCAAATTGAAAAAGCAAATGCTTTATTGGATCTGAAGGAAATAAATGCATCTGTTTTGAATGATACGCGGGCATTTAAATCACTTAACGGAACGGTTAATTTGGATGGAAACGAAGCTGCGTTGCAGGATATTAAAGTTCGAATTGGAGAGTCTGACTTTTATTTGAATGGTTTCTTTCAGAATATTTCAGCGTATGTATCTAAAAATGGAACGTTGATTGCGAACGTTGATTTAAAGAGTCAATTTATCAACGCCAAAGACTTAAGTTCAGAAAGTGTGGCAGAGAAAATCGACATACAAGCAGAACGAACATTCATTTTACCCGATGATATTGAAGGAACTGCACTCCTTCATATTGGGCAGTTGAAATACGAAACTCACACTTTTAATCAACTGCAAAGTAGCTTGAAAATTGCCAAAAGGGTGTTGACCTTTGATAATTTATCGGTGCAAAATTCAGGTGCGTTCATTAAAGGAAGTGCCGAAATTAAAGAAATTAAACCCGAAACTCTGCTCATTTCAACCAATGCATCTACGGATGATATTTACTTTAAAAACGTGTTTAAAGAATGGAATAACTTTGATCAGAAAATAATTACGGCAGACAATATTTCTGGTAAAGCACAGATAAATTTGGTTTTTCAAGCGCCCTTTGACATGCGGACGGGAATTGAAAAAAATGAAATTATTTCCAAAATTCATCTTAAAATTCAAGATGGAGCGTTAAAAAATGTTTCTACTTTTAAATCCATTACGGATAATTTAAAAACCTCTTCTGCTAAATTAGTTTTGGGTAAAAGAAACATCGATGCTTTGGAAAGTAAGTTGTTAGATATGAAATTTGATGTGTTAGAAAACACCATCATGATTCGGAATGGAAGATTAGAAATTCCTGAAATGACCATTAAATCAAACGTTTTAGATATCACTACCCGTGGTTGGCATACGTTTAAAAATCAAATTGAATATCATTTCATGTTTAGACTTCGCGACTTGAAAATGCATGAAAAAGACCGTGAATTTGGTGTTGTGGAAGATGATGGCACAGGTATTAAAATATTTATGATGATGTCCGGAACCACAGATCAGCCAGTTATTAAATGGGATGATTCTGCAAAAAAAGAACAATCCAAAGAAAACCGAGAAGCTGCTAAAAAAGAAGCGATGTCTATTTTCAAATCAGAATTTGGAATAAAAAGAGGTGATTCAACGGTTCAAAATTATCAGCAACAGAAGAAACCAACTGAAGTGTTAAAAATGGATTTCGACAACAATCCAACTTCGCCTGAAGTGGAACAGAAAAAGGAATCTGAAATGAAAAGAAAGCTAAGGGAAAAAATGAATAAACTGAAAAATTCTTCGGAAAAAGAAGAGGTAGAATTTGAAGTAAATTAGAAAGCGATAAAAAGAATTTCATTTTTAAAAGACATTTTCTTTTTCGTTTAACTCTTCGTATATTTGTGCCTTTAAATCCAAGGATTATGTCAGAAAACACAAGTGCTTCAACGTCAAAAGCCCCAAAGCCAGTTGGTTTGTATCCACATACGAGACGAGCTGGAAACCTGCTTTTTTTATCAGGAGTTGGTCCCCGAACGGCAGGTTCGGATGCAACAGATTCAGAAGTTCCAGGTTTGAAATTGGACAAGAATGGAAATTTCATCGAGTTTGATTTCGAGGCGCAGTGTAGAAGCGTATTTGATAACGTTCGATATATTTTAGAGGAAAACGGATCAGATTGGAGTCAGTTAGTAGATGTAACGGTGTTTTTGGTGAACATGAAGCGTGACTTTGTAACCTATAATCGCATTTATGCAGAATATTTCAAAGACAATTTACCGTGTAGAACGACGTGTGAAATCAGCTCTTTGCCAACACCGATCGCCATTGAATTAAAATGTATAGCAACCATAGATTAAACTTATGATTAGATTTATTATTCGCTGCCTGATTGCAGCATTCGCCTTGTTTTTAACCGTTTATTCATTCGGAACCGGTCATTGGGGTTGGGGAATCGTGATGATTTTTGTACTTGCAATTATCGGCATGACTTTCTTCCGAGATGAACGAATGATTTTAGCATTGAATCAAATGCGTGTTGGAAACCATGAAAAAGCAGCAATGCACATGAATAAAATTACGCACCCTCAATTTTTGCCTCGCAAACAACACGCATACGTGATTTACCTTCAAGCGGTTTTAGGAACGCAAGCCAATGGTTTTGTGAAAACGGAACAAATGTTGCGAAAAGCGTTGGCTTTAGGACTTCGCACCAAACAAGATCAAGGAGTTGCGAAAATGCACTTGGCTGGAATTTGTGCGCAAACGGGTCGTAAAGCTGAAGCAACAACCTTGCTTTCTGAAGCTAAAAAATTGGACACAGACGGAGTTTTGAAAGATCAAATCAAGCAAATGCAAGGTCAATTAGTTCAAGTGGCATCCAAAAATCAAATGCGCATGGCACAGATGACTCGTGGTCGTCAAAAAACTCCGAGAGCAAGATAGTGAGTATTGTCAAACAGTATTCTCAAGCTTGGGATTCGTATGAATTAATCGATGCTGGCGGAGGAAAAAAACTCGAACGTTTTGGAAATCTCACCTTGATTCGTCCTGAAGTTCAAGCTTATTTTAAATCTGAAATTCCGTTCAGCAAATGGGCAGAGATGGCCGATTGGGAATTTGTTGAAGACAATAAAAAAGGGTATTGGAAAAACATTCATTCCAATGAAAATCTTGCAACTTTTTGGGATGTTTCCTACAAAGGGTTGAATTTCAGACTTGAACTAACCAAATTCAAACACGTCGGTTTATTTCCAGAACAAAACTCCAATTGGGAAATGATTACTCAAAAACTTAAAAAAGGAGATAAATTCCTCAATCTTTTCGCATATACTGGCGCGGCTTCCTTGGTTGCAAAGCAAACACAATCCGAAGTTTTTCATGTGGACTCTGTGAAGCAACTAATTACTTGGGCAAAAGAAAACATGGAAAAAAGTGGACTTTCCGATGTCAAATGGGTTTTAGAAGATGCTTTGAAATTTGCACAGCGCGAAGTAAAAAGAGGAAATAAATACGACGGAATCATCATGGATCCTCCTGCTTTTGGTTTGGGCGCGAAAGGCGAAAAATGGATCTTGGAAGAGAAATTACCTTCGCTTTTAGAAACCGCTTCTCAACTTTTAAATAAAAATGGATTCTTGATTGTCAACACCTATTCTCCAAAAGTTACACTCATACAATTGGAAAATATGGCCACGAGATTTTTTGATAAATCAGAAATCTCACTCACCGAATTGTGGATGAAAACCAAAACTGGCAAAGAGTTGTTTTATGGAAATGTGTTGAAAGTTCAGAAAATTGACAAATAAGTTTCGTTAAGGTCAAAAATCTATCTTACATTTTGCGTAAAGGATACAGCTCCATAGGAACCAAATCTGTGTAGCCAAATAAATGCATCCAAAAAATTATACAAATTGTATTATCGGAAAAACAGTATGAATCAGAAATTTAGAATGATTTCAAGGTTCAATGCGTGAAACATTATTTATTTTCAGTCATTCTGAACAATAAATTTTCCAGTATTTAATGTGCCACTTTTAAATTGAAATTGATAGAAATAACTTCCGTCAATTAATATTTTTTCAGTTTTTAGAACTAAATCATCCGCTTCCATAAAATAATTAAAAGCGATCTTTCTACCTGAAGCGTCTGAAATTGAAATACTTTTTATGTCTTGAACTTGAATATTCTTAAATACTATTTTTTGATCAACAACAGGATTTATGATGGTCAGTTTATTTTGATCTTTCAATTCATTGACACCAACAGTAGAATAGTAATTACAATCTTTCGCAAAAGCCTTGTAAGAATAAGCCGACGCATCTAATTCGTTCTCATAAAAGCAACGAAAACCGTTCTCTCTATTTTCATCCAAATTACAAATCATCTCATGTATAAAGCGTTCTGATCCTCCAATTAACTGATGAAATGTAAAAGTTTCATCTACGTTGAATTGAGAAGAAGTTTTTCTAATTTCAAATTTGATCAAATTCTCTCCATTGATTGATACAATTTCTTTAGATAATACTTCCATCATAGCAAATCCAGGTAAATCCGAACATCCATCTGGATAAGTATAGAGCTGCGTTTTCCATGTGTCTCCAATATTTGCAGAGAAATTCACGATGGTATCGAAATCCGTAATCGTTTCGTTGTAAGCTTTTAAAACGCTGTTTTCAAGTGTCATTATCCGATAAATAGGTTGAAAGTAATTGTAACTTCCGCCAGTCGGAATTGATAATACAGCGCCAACTTCCCTTTTTGAATAAATTTGACATGTTTTTCCAAGTATTAAAGTATCGCGTTCAATTTTGAATTCGGTATATCCCACACCGATTCCCATGTCTGCTGATGAACTATACGTCCACTTGGCATTGGCAGTAGGCCATAAATCGAGTTGCGAAAATACAATTGCAGGTACAAGAAATAAGATTGTGGATATAGTTTTCATGCTTGAAAAGTTTTAATAAAATTCATTCATTCCTGAACGAAGATACTACCTTAATTTTCAGTTCTAAAAATTTAAATTGAAGGTACAGAAGAAAATCCAATTTGACGAATCTGTTAGAAGGTGAAATTCAATATTGCATTAGAAATTCAAAAATCTACTCAATATCGAAATTATCAATTGGATAAAAATCCTATTCCATTCAAATTTCGTAAATTCGCAATGTTAAAATTAATTTCATAAGAAAGATGATCAAACAAACTAAATCATATTCGACGGACGGACACATCGCTTTTATTGTTGGTGAGAAATTCAACAACATGGAAGGCGTTTCTAAAATTGTATCCGAGCACGCTGAGAAATTCATTGCATCCGAAGAAGAAACGGATTATTTAAAAATTGGAAATCAATTTGTGTTTTTTGTAAAAGAAAACAAAGACCTCGAAAAGATTCGCGTTGCTGGTCACGACATACGCACCAAGTTATCTAAAACCGCAGAAGAAATTTTCATTTCTGGCGATGGCGCAACCGCTTTGGCCTTGGCTGAAGGATTACAACTTTCGAATTATCAGTTTTTAAAGTATTTCAAAGATGCTGAAAAAAAACGTTACCACTTGAAAGAAATTTCCTTGTTAGGAAAGGTTGATGCAAAAGAATTATCAACTTTAAACAACGTGTTGAAATCAGTTTGCTGGGCAAGAAACCTGGTGAATGAGCCTGTTTCTTTCTTAACTGCGATGCAGCTTGGTAAAGAAATTGAAAACTTATCTAGCGTTGCTAATTTGGAAGTAACGGTTTTTGAAAAAGCGAAAATCGAAGCATTAAAGATGGGCGGACTGTTGGCTGTGAATAAAGGTTCTATCGATCCACCAACATTTACCGTGATGGAATACAAACCTAAAAATCCAGTAAACAAAAAACCAATCGTTTTGGTTGGAAAAGGCGTTGTTTACGATACTGGCGGTTTGAGTTTGAAACCAACGGCAAGTTCAATGGATTTGATGAAAAGCGACATGGCGGGCGCGGCGTGTATGGCTGGTACGATTTACGCGGCTGCATTGAATGAATTGAATGTTCACTTAATTGGTTTAATTCCAGCAACCGACAATCGTCCTGGTGGAAACGCGTATACGCCTGGAGATGTGATCACCATGTATGACGGAACAACGGTTGAGGTTTTGAATACGGATGCTGAAGGACGAATGATTTTGGCTGACGCTTTGGCATATTCAAACCGATTGAATCCAGAATTAGTAATCGACGCTGCAACTTTAACGGGTGCTGCTGTTGTTGCTATCGGAACAAAAGCTTCTTGTTTGATGGGAAATGCTTCTCAAGAAATCTTGGATGCGTTGACAAAATCAGGAAACGAAGTGCATGAAAGATTGGTACAATTACCATTCTGGGATGAATACATGGAAGAGATGAAATCTACGGTTGCGGACTTGAAAAACATTGGCGGTCGATATGCAGGAATGATTACTGCAGGTAAATTTTTGGAACATTTCGTAAAATCTCCATACGTTCACATCGACATAGCTGGACCCTCATTCTTGGAAGTTGCTCAAAACTACAAAGGCAAAGGTGGTACAGGAGTAGGAATTCGCATGTTGTCGAACTACCTCCAAAATTACAAATAATGGATAGAGAAAATAATCCAATCCGAGTTGGAATTACCATAGGCGATATCAACGGAATTGGTCCCGAAGTAATCATACACGCATTGAAAGATGTTCGCATTTTGTCAGACTGCACTGCGATAATCTACGGTTCGACCAAAACCATGTCCTATCATAAAAAGGCCATTGGCGATGAAGAGTTTGCGTATCAATCGTGTAAAAGCGCTTCTGATGCGGTTTCTAAAAAGATTAACATCGTAAACGTTTGGAATGATGAGATCAAATTTGAATTAGGATCGGTGACTGAGACAGGCGGAAAATACGCATTTTTGTCATTGGAAAAAGCCACCGAAGACTTGGCTTCTGGAAAAATTGACGTCTTGGTAACAGCACCAATCTCTAAAGAAGCCATCTCCAAAGCAGGATTCAAATTCCCTGGTCATACCGAATATTTGGCAGATTTATCAGGAGATAATGAAGCGCTGATGTTGATGGTTAGTGGAGACATCCGAGTTGCTTTGGTGACCTCCCATATTGCAATCAAAGACGTGCCAACTGCATTGACCAAAGAAAAAATTCTATCTAAAATACAAGCGCTGGACAATAGTTTAAGGAAGGATTTTGGAATTGTTCGTCCGCGAATTGCTGTTTTGGGATTGAATCCACATGCTGGTGAAAATGGAAAAATGGGAACGGAGGAATCTGAATCCATCGTTCCAGCGATTAATTTAGCTAAAAACGAGGATATATTGGCATTTGGACCTTATCCAGCAGATGGCTTTTTTGGATCTTCTCAGATTGGTAAATTCGATGGAGTTTTGGCCATGTATCACGATCAAGGTTTGACAGGATTTAAAGCATTGGCATTTGAAGATGGTGTAAATTATACGGCAGGACTACCCATTGTAAGAACTTCTCCTGATCACGGAACGGCTTTTGACATCACAGGAAAAGGAATTGCTTCGGGGCAATCGATGCGAAGTGCGATTTATTTAGCCTTGGATGTTTATCGAAGTAGGCAGTTTATCAAAGAAATTCATGCCAATCCGCTTCAGGAACAAAAAAGGGCGGAAGATAAAAGAAAACCACGCCGAGCAGATTAAACACTGAGGTTCGTTATCCGTCAGGTTTTTGAGGTGATTTTTAAGTGTGAAAATGGAATAAATACATTATTTCATTAAAATTATAGAAGATATGAACATTGTTTCTTTAATTTTAATTAACTTTGCGCTCCTTAAATTCTAGTCGTGAAAAGTACTGATCAAAATTTTATAATTCCATTTGTAGGATTGAAAATCGGAACATACGAGTTCGAATATAAGATTGATGACTCGTTCTTTGCATTAATGGATTATTCCATCATTCACAAAGGTAATTTAAACGTTACCTTAGATTTTGAAAAAAAAGAGACCATGATGCTTGCTAATTTTCATGCGGCAGGTAAAGTAACTACCAATTGTGATCGATGCGATACGCCATTAGAAATTGAAGTTTCAGGAGAATTCAAACTAATTTACAAATTTGGTTTGGAAGATGCTGAAGACGAATCGTTGGTAGTACTTCATCCAGACGAATTTGAGTTGGATGTTCGAGATGCTATATATGAATTGGTTACCGTTTGTTTGCCCCCTCGCGTGATTCATGAACCGGGAGAATGTGACGAAGAGATGATGGAATTACTTCAGAAATACACCGTCAACATGGATGATGAAGACGATGAAGACGACGATTGGGATGAGGAAGACGAAGACATTCCTGGAATAGATGATTTTGACCCGAAAGATCCCAGGTGGTCAAGTTTGAAAAATTTGAATTAATATTAATAAAGAATATATAATTAACGTAAAATGGCACATCCAAAGAGTAGAACTTCTACCACAAGAAGAGACAAGAGAAGAACACATGTTAAAGCGGTAGCAGATAATATCGCAATTTGCCCTACAACAGGTCAGCCTCATTTGTTCCACCATGCACATTGGTATGAAGGAAAACTTTACTATAAAGGTAAAGTAGTAGCAGAGAAAGAAGTAGCGATTTAAGCTACCCCACTAATTTCTTCCTGATGAAGATAGGAATAGATATTTTAGGAGGTGATTTTGCTCCAGATTGCAACATATCTGGAGCGATTTTAGCTCAAAAAGAACTTCCTCAGGATGCGACCATCGTTCTGATAGGCGATCAAGAGCAAATCTTGAGTAGCCTAAATTCGCGTGGAGTTAATCCTGAGTTATTTGAAGTAGTTCATGCACCTGATATGATTACGATGCACGATCATCCCACCAAGGCGATTCCTCAAAAACCAAACAGTTCCATTGCTGTAGGCTTTGATTGGTTGGCCAGTAAAAAGTTGGATGCATTTGCCAGCACGGGTAACACAGGCGCTATGCTTGTAGGAGCGATTTATAAAATTCACTCCATTCCAGGAATAATCAGACCTTGTATTACTTCGGTGTTACCCACCATTGATGGAGAAAATTCCATCTTGTTGGACGTTGGCTCAAACGCAGACTGCAAACCAGAAGTTCTGGTTCAATTTGCTGTTTTAGGCTCTTTGTATTCGCAAAATGTTTACGGAGTTGAAAAGCCAAAGATCGGTTTGTTAAACATTGGTGAGGAAGCATCTAAAGGGAATCTTCTGACGATTACAACGCATAAATTACTTGAAGAAGCCGAAAACATCAATTTCATAGGGAACATTGAAGGAAGAGACATTTTTTCAGGAAAAGCCGATGTGATTGTTTGCGATGGATTTACGGGTAACATCGTGTTGAAAGAAGCAGAAGGAATTTTTACGTTAATGAAAAAACGTGGAATTAAAGATGCGTATTTTGATCGCTTTAATTACGAAAATTACGGTGGAACACCAATTTTGGGCGTTCAAGGAAATGTAATAATCGGTCACGGAATTTCAAACGACAAAGCAGTGAAAAACATGATTTTACACTCGTATGAAGTGGCAAAATCAGGTTTAGCAAGTAAAGTTAACGAAGCATTTAATTGATATGAATAAAATTACAGCAGCCATCACAGGTGTTCATGGATATGTGCCAGAAACAGTGGTTACCAACCACGATTTGGCCAAAATAGTTGATACAACTGACGAGTGGATTCTATCAAGGACAGGGATTTCAGAGCGAAGAATCATGAAAAATGGTGCTTCATCGGATATGGCTGTTGAGGCTGTAAAAGGTTTACTTGAGAAAAAAGGCTTGAGTCCATTAGACATTGAATTGGTTATTTTAGCAACCGTCACGCCAGATTATCCTTTTCCAAGTACAGCAAATGTAGTTTGCGATAAGGTGGGTATGACCAACGCTTGGGGATTTGATTTAAAAGCTGCTTGCTCGGGTTTTATTTTCGCCTTGGAAACAGGTGCAAAATTCATTACTTCGGGGACTCATAAAAAAGTACTTGTTATTGGAGTGGACATGATGAGTTCCATTTTAGATTACGAGGATCGTGCTACATGTGTTATTTTTGGTGATGGTGCAGGTGTTGTACTATTAGAGCCTAATGAGGAGGGAAATGGGGTTATAGATGCCGTTTTGAAAACAGACGGTTCTGGAAGAAAATATTTGATTCAACCAGCTGGTGGTTCAGCTAATCCACCCACGATTAAAACGGTTGAAGAAAAACAACATTTTGTAAAGCAAGAAGGAAAAACTGTTTTTAAATTTGCGGTTACGAATATGGCTGAAGTTTCAGCTGAGATTATGGAACGAAATAATTTGACCAGTGAGACAGTTGATTGGTTGGTTCCACATCAAGCAAATTTAAGAATCATTGACGCTACTGCGGAAAGAATGGGCTTATCGAAAGAAAAGGTCATGGTTAACATTCAGAAATATGGAAACACAACTGCTGGGACTTTACCCCTGTGTTTATGGGATTGGGAAAAGCAATTGAAAAAAGGTGACAATTTAGTACTTTCCGCTTTCGGCGGAGGATTTACTTGGGGGGCTATTTACCTCAAATGGGCATACAATTCTTAAAAAATTATTATATTCACAAAATTAAAATCTCTAAATTATGAATCTAAATGAAATCCAAGATTTAATCAAGTTTGTCGCTAAATCTGGCGTATGCGAAGTTGAAATCGAAAGAAAGGACTTTAAGATTACGATCAAGTCAGAATCGAAGCAAAAGGAACAACATATTATTTATCAAAATGCACCGGCAACGATTCCTCAAGCACCCGCACCAGTTGCACCAGTAGCAGTAACTCCTGCACCTGCACCAGTAGCAACACCTGCAGTTGCAACTCCCGCTTCTGATGAATCAAAATATACCGTTGTAAAATCTCCAATGATTGGAACTTTTTACCGTTCTTCGTCTCCAGACAAAGATCCATTTATTCAAGTCGGGAGTACAATCAACCCAGGAATGCCAGTTTGCATCATTGAAGCAATGAAATTATTCAATGAAATTGAGGCAGAAATCTCTGGAAAAATTGTCAAAATATTGGTTGATGATGCTACTCCTGTTGAGTATGACCAACCATTATTCTTGGTAGATCCAGCGTAATCAATTAATATTTTCCTTCAATGTATGTTGAAGATTGATTTTAATTTTAAGACTAAATTATGTTTAAAAAAATATTAATCGCCAATCGAGGTGAGATTGCTTTGCGAATTATTCGGACTTGCAAAGAGATGGGCATCAAGACGGTAGCTGTTTATTCTACTGCCGATAAAGATAGTTTGCCAGTACGCTTTGCGGATGAAGCAGTTTGCATCGGACCAGCTGTAAGCTCTAAATCTTATTTGTCGATTCCGAACATCATTGCTGCTGCAGAAATTACCAACGCGGATGCTATTCATCCTGGATATGGTTTCCTTTCTGAAAATGCACGTTTTTCTGAAATTTGTCAGAAACACAACATTAAATTTATTGGTGCTCTTCCCGAACAAATTGATGGAATGGGAGACAAGGCAACTGCCAAAGCTACGATGATAGCTGCTGGTGTTCCATGCATTCCAGGTTCCAAAGGATTGTTAAAAGACATCGAAGATGCAAAAAAACAAGCTGCAAAGATTGTTTATCCAATCATCATGAAAGCAACTGCTGGTGGTGGTGGAAAGGGAATGCGCATTGTTTGGAAAGAAGAAGACATTGAAGAAGCGTGGAATTCTGCTCGCCAAGAAGCGGGCGCTGCCTTTGGAAATGATGGCATTTACATGGAAAAATACATTGAAGAACCACGTCATATTGAAATTCAGATTGCTGGTGATCAATTCGGTACAGTTTGCCACATGTCAGAAAGAGATTGTTCGATTCAACGTCGTCATCAAAAGCTGATTGAAGAAACTCCTTCGCCTTTCATGACGGACGAGTTGCGTGAAAAAATGGGACAAGCAGCGATGAAAGCAGCAAAAGCTGTGAAATACGAAGGCGTTGGAACAGTAGAATTCTTAGTAGATAAAAACAGGGATTTCTATTTCATGGAGATGAATACACGTATTCAAGTAGAACATACCATCACGGAAGAAGTAATCAACTTTGATTTGATAAAAGAACAAATTAAAATCGCTGCTGGTTACACGATTTCTGGTAAAAACTATTACCCACAATTGCACGCAATTCAGTGTCGTATCAATGCGGAGGATCCGTACAAAGATTTCAGACCATCTCCAGGAAAAATCACTTCTTATCATTCTCCAGGCGGTCACGGAGTTCGTATCGATACGCATGCGTATGCTGGATACACGATTCCTTCCAATTATGACTCGATGATTTCTAAATTAATTGTTGTAGCTCAAACGCGAGAAGAAGCGATTTTAAAAATGAAACGCGCGTTGGATGAATACATCATTGAAGGTGTTAAAACAACGATTCCTTTTCACCAAAAATTAATGGAAAACGACAAATTTAATAAAGGTGATTTTACGACTGCCTTTATGGACACATTTGAATTTTAAGACTATTGTCTTTTGGAAATATAAAATGGGAATCAACACACTGATTCCCATTTTTTTTTAGCTGTATTTTATGATTTGAAATAAATTTGTAACTAGCTGATAAGCTATCTTATAATGGAATTATAAAAGATAAGATGATCTGGTTTCCTCCTTTGGAGGAGGACTAAGGAGGAGGATTCTATTTTTTTCATTTTCAGCTATTCACGCATCTTCTCCCTCACCGCCGAAAGAGCAACGAAGTTAATCCCTGTCAACTTCGTTGCATGCTTCGCAAGTCTAAGAAGGAGGTCTAAATTTAGCTTTGGAAGCGAAAATATTTCAAAGAAGATTATTTTAGTTAATCGCTGATAGTTCGCTTTTTATGAATTTTGCTTGGTGACAAAGTTCCGCACAGGCATATAATTTCATTTTCTTTCATCGACCTTGCAGTTGGGTTTCTGGCTGAGCAAAATGCAAATGCCGATGCGGAACTGGAATTTCTATCTTATATTGTCTAAATAAACGGTCAATTTCAAATCGAATTTCAGATTTATAGTGGTTGGAATCCCACGTTTGATCCGCCCAGAACAACAATTCTAACTCCAAACCCCTTTCGCTGAAATCGCGCATGCGCACGAGGATTTCTTCTCTTTTGTTTACCTTTGGATGACTCAATGCTGCTTGTCTTAGCAATTTAACCGCCAATTCTGTATCTGAGTTGAATGCAATGGCAATATTTATTCGAAAACGCATGGTTGGTTTGCTATGACTCCAATTTTCAACATATTCTTGGGTTAATTTGGCATTTGGGATGAGTAAAACATTCCCGTCTCGGGTTTCAATCTCGGTTGTACGAACATTGATTTTTAAAATTCGAGCGATGATGGGTTCTTGAAATTTGGCATCACCAATTTCAATGATATCACCAATTTTCATCGATCCTTCATACAGTAAAATTAATCCCGAAACCCAATCTTTAAAAACGTCTTGCAAACCGAGACCAATACCAACTAAAAGGGCTGCGGATCCACCTAAAAAAACGCCTGGATTGATATTCAGTTCTTGCAGGCATAAAAAGAAAACAAGCATGTAGATAATGTAGGTAGTCGTTTGTCCATACACGTATTCTGTGGTGGAATTTCCTTCCGTTCTTTTTCTAAATCTTTTATTGTAGTAAATCTTTAATAAGTTGATTAACATTTTTCCACCGATGATGGACGCAATGATGAAAATAATTTGAAAGAAATTAATCCTCAATTTACTGAATTGAATGATGTCGTAATTCAAAAATTCTTTGAAACTGACATTTTCATTGTTAATGCCAAAGCTCAAAATCGCGACGTAACCCGCAAGTAAATAGACACTTTGAGCCATTATTTTAAGAATGGTTGCATTTCGTCCCTCCAACCTGATGTTGGCCCCAATCAGATATCTTTTCATCGATCGGTGAATGGCTTTATGAAGAATATAAGCGACAAAAAAAAATAACAGAAAGTGCAATGATATTTAAGAGACAAACTTCAAAAGGTCCAAATCGAAATAAGGTGGAACTCATCATAAAATGAAGGATTTAATAATTTTAAGAATGCAAAAATACAAATTAAATTCATTGAAAAATTGAAATCAAAATAGGTCAATTTACTTTGAAAACAGTCTGTTTTTTTTTAAATTTTATTCCTCCAAATAAACTCGGTGAACTCTTCGAGAGATGGAAGTCAGCACTTCGTATGGAATGGTTTTCATTTTCTCCGCCAGATTAACAAGAGATTGATTTTCGCCAATGATTTCTACTTCATCTCCTTCAAAAGTAGTGATATCTGTTACGTCTATCATGGTCATATCCATGCACACATTTCCGATGATAGGACACCATTTTTCTTGTACATAAAAACCTCCAATGCTATTCCCTAAACTTCTTTTGAATCCGTCGGCATAACCAACAGGAACTACAGCAATTAACATGTCTTTAGGTGCAATAAACGTTCTACTATACCCAACTGTTTCCCCTTTTTTAATTTTTTTGATTTGAGAAATAACACTTTTCCAGCCAATCGCAGGTTTCAAATGGGATTGTGCTTCGGAATTAGAACTGTAACCATAAATTCCAATGCCAATTCTCACCATGTCCATCTGCGCTTGTGTATATCGAACCGTGCCTTCGGTGTTGAGAATGTGTCTAATAAATTTGTATGACAACCTTTCAGAAAGAATGTCTGTTGTTTTTTGAAAACGTTCAATCTGCTTGAAAGTAAACTCATCGTCAACAGGGTTGTCAGCATCAGCTAAATGAGAATAAACACCCTTCAATTTAATTTCAGGTTGAGCTTGAAATATATCGATTACTTGATGAATAGCATCTGGTTCAAACCCCAGCCTTTTCATACCAGTGTCAATTTTTAAGTGAACTGGATAATTCTCTAAATTTTGCATAATCAAATATTTTACAAAATTTTCCAACATTCCAAAGGAGTATATCGCTGGTTCGAGGTGATAATTAATAATGTCATTGAAACCATCTTCTTCCGCATTCATCACCAGGATCGGAAGTGTAATTCCGTTTTTCCGGAGTTCTACACCTTCGTCTGCGTATGCAACACCAAGGTAGTCAACTCCAACTTTCTCTAGAAATTCTCCCATTTTAACTGCCCCAGAACCGTAAGATGCGGCTTTCACCATGATTAATATTTTGGTCGAAGGTTCAATCAAATTTCGATAGTAACTCAAGTTTTCCTTGATGGCTGAAAAATTTATCTCAACGACTGTTTTGTGTTTTTTGAGTTGAAAAAGGGAAGCAACTTTTTGTGCTTGCGCAGACCGACTTCCTTTTATCAAAACGACACTGTCGGATATTTCATCCAAAGGTAACGTTTCGTCTTTTGAGATTTGATAGATTGCATTTAAGTCAAATTGACTTAAAATTTGATTCAATTCCACACGACGATTATCTGTGATTTGATCGGCAACGATAACGGCCACTCTTTTTCGTCCATTGGCCAAACTCAACTGGTACTCCAAGCTTTGAGTCAACGCTTCTAAATCAAGGTTGTACGAATCGTTTATAATTAAATTTCCTTGAATTCCGTCAAAGGTTTCCATTCGCAGAGCAAGTCTGGGCAAGGTTTTGATTCGCTCGACAATTAAACCTTTATCAACTTCCAAATGCAATGCAAAAGCTACTGCCAATGATAAGTTTTCTAAACTCGCTTTGTCTTGAAATGGTGCGTATTTGAGATAGTTTTTTTTGTAATCTTCTGGTACAACAACAAACGCATTCATATCAGACATTTGCTTGTCCGAAAGTGGGATATTTGGATTAAACCAAGTGGATTTTGCGCTAGTAAAGAGATCTGATTTCTCTTGAATCTTGCCTTCCAAGGATTCAAAATTTTCAGCATGTGCAGAACCAATTGCAGTAAAAATACCATAGTTCGGCTGAATCATCTCGAGCAAACTCTGCATTTCTCCAGGTTTCGAAATTCCCGCTTCAATTAATGCAACTTGATGTTGGCTTGACATTTCCAAAAGCGAAAGCGCAACACCTAATTGAGAATTGTAACTTTTCGGACTGCGCACTACTTTTATTGGTCCAGAAATCAAGTGGTAAATCCATTCTTTGACAATTGTTTTCCCAACACTTCCCGTAATAGCGAGAACAGGATAATTATATTTTGCTCGATGATATGCAGCCAGTTTTTGCAATGCCTTCAACGGGTTTTCAACTTCTATGAAAGAGGCATTGAGTTCTGGTTTTGCTCTTCCAGTTTTGACTACCAGATAACGAATTCCTTTTGTGATGGCATCTTCAATATAATCATGTCCATCTCTGAAATTGCCTTCCATCGCAAAAAACACAGCTGAATCAGGATGAATTATTTTTCGCGTATCAAAAGCTACAGAATCAATAATTTCATCGTGATTGTTGGTGCTGTTAGAACCGATTACTTCAATTAGTTTCTTTAAAGAAATATTCAATTTCATGGAATGAATTTTTACAAATTATTGGTTCACTTTCCGGTAACAAGCACGGCAAAGCGGTTCGTATTTTTCAATGGCACCAACCAAAACCTGTTCTTTGGAGGAAACCGTTCGATGAGAAATATACGCTAAATTTCCACAGGTAACACATATCGCATGTACTTTAGTCACGTATTCTGCTGTAGCCATCAAAAGGGGCATCGGACCGAATCCATTTCCTTGAAAATCCATGTCCAAGCCCGCACACAATACGCGAACACCTGAATCAGCCAGTTTTTTACTAACTTCAATGATTCCTTCATCAAAAAACTGTGCTTCATCAAAAGCCACGACTCGTTCATTGTTCCAAATTTTAAAAACATCTGAAGCTTGTTCGATTACCACAGAAGCGAGGCTCGAACCTTTGTGACTGATCACTTGGGTGGAGGCGAATCGGTTGTCTGTTTGGGGTTTAAACAATAGAATTTTCTGATTGGCAAATTCCGCTCGTCTTAAACGTCGAATTAATTCTTCTGTCTTACCCGAAAACATCGAACCGCAAATTACTTCAATCCATCCTTGTTGTTTTCCTTCCGTTGGGAATTGGTCCAAAAACATAAATATCTTTTAGGTTATTAACATCGCTACACTCAGAAAAAATCAAAAAATGTTTTTTTGAGCAGGAACATTGTTTAATTTTGTTGCTAAGATAACTCATTAAATAACGGGGTGTATCAAGTTGGTTAGCAACTTGATGCTTTTGTTGAAAATTACAAAGATTTTAAAAATGTCAAATTTCACTTCTTTAGAAAAAATAATTACAGAAATACAGTCTTTTATCCTTCAAATGAATGCTGGAAAACTTCAACTTGAAGAATTGGAAACCTTGAGTTCATTGACACGGGATCTGAACGAACGAATCGTGATTTTAAAATACAAAGCATACGAAGAAAAGGTTTTTGGCACTTCTACTAAAGTAGAAATGGAAAAACAATCGGTTCCTGGAAAAGAATTTCATCAAGTAATTTCTGAAATGTCTGATTTTTTATCGAATGACTTGGTGAAACAAGCAGAACCATTTACAGAAGATGAGATCGAAGTGACACCAGAGATAGAACCTTCTACATCTTCTGAGGAACCCATTTTTGGATTTGATTTATTTGAGGAGAATATACCAGAATCTTTTGCCCCAAAGGTGAAAATAGAAAAAGACTTTTTGCCAGAAGAAGGAATAGCGAATCACCAAGAACTCCAAAAAGTAGCAGAAACTTTGGAGAGTGTTGAAGCGTTTGAAGTTGATGAAAAATCGATAAGCGAAAAGCAAGAAGAACTTACAGCTGAATTTGGTTCTGAAGAAATGGAGGAAAAAATAGAAATGGAACAAGAGGTTGTTGAAACAGTTTTCAATCAAGAGGAAGAGGCTACATCCATTTCGCAGGAAGATGTATTTAAAAACTTCCAAAGATTGGACAGTAATTCACGCTTCATGTCACCTAAAATTCACAGCTTAGTCGGAGCATTCGGTTTGAATGAAAAATTGCAATGCATCCGTGAATTATACAACGGATCGAGTGAATCATTCAATCAGGCAATTGAAAAAGTGGATAATCAATCGAGTTTTGAATCCGCCAAAAAAATTCTTGCAGAAACAGCAATTTCGAATTCTTGGGATTTAGAAAGTAATTTGGTAAATGAACTTTTGCAAAAAGTAGAAAGAAGATTCCTGTGATCATTGATATTTAATTGTATTTTTAGCTTCTAAATTAGATTTTTATGAGGCTACTTCGATTTTCAATTCTCATATTGTGTGTTTTTTTATCCGTATCATTATCTGCGCAAGAAAATGAAGGGAGGAGGATCACGAAAGAACTTTGTTCGCCTGCGTATTTTGGAAGAGGGTACGTGAATTCAGGAGATTCGTTGGCTGCCGTTTTTTTAGCAAGTGAGTTTCAGAAAAAAGGAATTAAACCACTTAAAAAGTCTTATTTCCAACCTTTTAAATTTGATGTAAACACCTTTCCAGGTGCCATGGAATTGGTTCTAAATGGACAAGTGTTGCGCCCTGGAATTGATTTCATGGTGGATCATAACTCGGGTGGATTTCAAGGAGATTGGAAATTTAGAATCCTTTCAGAAAAGGAAATTTTCGAATTAGATTCAACTCGAAAAATCGTTCAGGACATCCAAAAATCAGTCTATAATTCAGTTGTTATCGACATTCGAAATTATACCGGAGATTCCCTTAAAACAGCTAAAAAAATAGGAAAAGCAATTACAGAAATCGCTCCAGCGTTGGTAATTACCGATGAAAAATTTACCTTCTCGGTAGGAAGTAATCCAATGAATTTCCCGTTGGTATTTATTCAGGGATTTGCATACCAGCCTGCAGTTCAAATCCATTCGAAAATGGACCAAAAGTTGAAGAAAAACCACCAAGCACATAATGTAATTGCCTGCATTCCCGCGCAGAATAAAAAAGCGGATTACCTTGTTTTTACAGCACATTACGATCATTTGGGCGGAATGGGGAACGAAGTTTATTTTCCCGGAGGAAATGACAACGCAAGTGGAACATCCATGCTTTTTACTTTGGCAGATTATTTCAAAGAAAATCCAGTTCCATACCACGTTTTATTTATTGCTTTCGCAGGTGAAGAAGCGGGTTTATTAGGTTCCAAACATTTTGTAGATCATCCCTTGGTGGATTTGAAGAAGATTAAGTTTTTGCTGAATTTAGACATCATGGGCAGTGGGGAAGAGGGTATTACCGTTGTAAATGCGACTTTATTTCCTTCCCAATTTGACAAGCTTGTTGCCATCAACGAAAAGGAAAATTACCTTCCTTTGATTAAAAAACGTGGTCCAGCAGCAAATTCAGACCATTATTGGTTTACTGAAAAAGGT
Source organism: uncultured Chryseobacterium sp. (assembly GCA_964488745.1). Lineage (GTDB taxonomy): Bacteria > Bacteroidota > Bacteroidia > Flavobacteriales_D > Crocinitomicaceae > JAQVCM01. Next base: position 26,484 of record CAZAVP010000003.1, read on the forward strand.
GTTCCTGCGTTTTTCATATACACCATGGGAAAAAACAAACATTACCACGATGTATTTGACACCTATGAGGAATTGTCATTTAGCAAGTACGATGCGCTGGTAAAGTTGATTGCAGATTTCGCAAAAACGTTCTAAATTCAAGCTATTTTGAACGGTCGCTGTTGGGACTTTTGATGAAAATGATTTGAATCAAAATGCAAACAATCAGTGAAAAAGGAACACTTAAGATTGTTTTTTTGATGATGTATCCAATTTCGTTAAATTTGAATAGTTCCAGCGAGAAAAACCATAAATGATGGACAAACAGCATCAGCCCAAAAACAGACAGTAACCACTGAGAATCCATTTCGTAAATGTTCATTTCTTGTGTTTCATCGTAACCATCTCTCGGCTCAAAATACTTGAAGATGGTAGGTCTTAAGAAAGCGATTAAAGTGGCCGCAGAAGCATGTAATCCATAAGTGTCGGAAATACTATCAATCCCTAAGCCTAAAGCAAAAGAGATGATCATGCTTGCGAAAATATTAATGTTGTAAGGAAGCAATAAAATAAACAAAGGGTAAATCATGATGTGAATCCCTAATCCTATCTCCAAGCGATTGAATATCAATGCCTGAGTAAATAGAAAGAGAATGAATCTCAACGTATGGATAAAATAATTTCGCATATTATTCTTTATCAACTGGTATGAGTGACTCTAGCTTCAATTGTTCGTCTTTCAAAATGTTTTTTGCCACATAAACGCGTTGTATTTTACGATAATCCTCAGAAAATAAGAGTGATATATCCCAAAGAGGTTTTCCTTCTACTGGTTTAAGGGCAGCTATTTTTCCGACAGGCAAACCTCTTGGAAAAATTCCAGAACCACCTCGTGTGACGACTTTCGACCATTTTTTAACGTGGATATCATTCGAGATTCCAGAGATTGAACCAATGCGAGCATCTTGGCCGTCCCATTTCAACATCCCAAATGCTCCAGTAGATTCTACCATGACATCAATGTTAATCGCTTCTGTAAGAACTGATTTAACGACCGAAAAATGTTCGCTGACATTATGAATGATGCCGACAATTCCTTTATCCGTAAAAACGCCCATGTTTCTTTCAACTCCTTCTGCACTTCCGATATTTAAGGTAAAATAATTGTTTCTGTGATTGAAAGTTGATTTAATAACGGTTGCTGGAATGTATTCATACCGCTGTTTGTGAAGGGTATCGTTGATTACAACCAAATTTGAATCGATTGCAATGAAACTTTGAGGAAGTCTTTTTCGAAGTTCAATATTTTCTTTCTGGAGCATGGTGTTGTTTTGCGCCAGATTAAAATGTTTAGTTACCTCGTGACTGACTTTTAAGATTCTTCCATTTACTTCTGCAGCACTTGTTAAATACTGAGAACGAGGGAATGAAAGATACGTAAAATAGGTCGATAAAGCAAAAGCTTGCAATGCGACGAAAAACAAGAAAACTCTGAATTTTTTAAAGAAAGCAAATAAATCCCGCATAATTTCTAACTAAAAATCAGCCTATCAAGCTCCAAGTTTTCAAACAAGTGATTAACCTTTGATAAGGAAATGGAAACGATCGATGTTTTTCAAACAAATACTTGTTCCACGTGCAACTGCTCTCAAAGGATCTTCGGCAATGTGGACTGGAAGTTTCGTTTTTGCTGAAATACGTTTGTCCAATCCGCGCAACATCGAACCACCTCCTGCTAAATAAATACCTGTTTTATAAATGTCAGCAGAAAGCTCAGGTGGTGTCATTTCCAAAGCACTCAGAATTGCTTCTTCAATTTTACAAATCGTTTTATCTAATGCATGTGCCACTTCCACATAAGAAACAATGATTTCTTTCGGAATACCAGTCATTAAATCACGACCACGTACTGCGAAATCTGGTGGCGGATTCTCTAATTCAGTAATTGCTGCACCAACTTCAATTTTCAATTGTTCAGCCGTTCTTTCACCAACCAAAATGTTGTGTTGGCGGCGCATGTAATCTTCAATTTCTTTCGTAAAATCATCACCGGCAACTCGGATGGATTTATCGCAAACAATTCCTCCCAAGGCTATTACGGCAATTTCGGATGTACCACCACCAATGTCAATAATCATGTTTCCCATGGGCTCTTCAACGTCGATACCAATCCCAATTGCAGCTGCCATGGGTTCGTGAATCATGTAAACTTCTTTCGCTCCAGCATGCTCACAAGAATCTCGAACGGCACGTTTTTCAACTTCTGTAATGCCAGAAGGAATACAAACGACCATTCTTAAAGTAGGTGTAAAAAGACTTCTTCCAGTGTTGATCATTTTAATCATACCGCGGATCATTGCTTCTGCACTTTGGAAATCTGCAATCACACCATCTTGCAAGGGACGAACCGTTTCAATTAGCTTGTGCGTTTTACCATGCATTTGTTGCGCTTTTTTACCAATCGCTACAATGTTGCCAGTTTGTATGTCTCGAGCAACAATCGAAGGCTCATCTACAACTACTTTATCATTCATGATGATTAAAGTATTTGCAGTTCCTAAGTCAATTGCAATCTCTTGTGTTAAAAAACTAAATAATCCCATTTTTGTCTTCGCTTTTGTATCTTAAAAAGTCTTTTTATACTATTTTCTATCGTAAAACTGCAATTTTTGTTTCACATATACACTATAAAATGTAATTTAATGTTTAAAATGGCGGTTTCCAGTCATGACCATGGTCATTCCGTTTTTATCACAATATTCAATCGAAAGTTCATCTTTGATGGAACCACCCGGTTGAATTACTGCTTTTACTCCTGCTAAATTAGCAATTTCTACACAGTCCGGAAAAGGGAAAAATGCATCCGATGCCATGACCGCACCCTTTAATTCAAATTGGAAGGTATTGGCTTTGTGAATGGCTTGTTCTAGGGCATCAACACGCGATGTTTGACCAGTTCCACTCGCTAATAATTGTTCGTTCTTAGCAAGAATGATGGTGTTTGATTTTGTGTGTTTTACTAATTTATTTGCGAAGATAAAATCTTTTTTCTCTTGCGTTGTTGGTTCGATTTTGGTGATTGTTTTAAAATCTGCTTCGGTTTCCGTAATCAAATCTTTTCCTTGTTCTAAAACGCCATTTAAAATCGTACGGTGTTGATTTTTGGGTAATTGTACTTCTTTTTGAACCAAGATTACACGGTTCTTTTTGGATTGAAGAATTTCCAAGGCAGCTTGTTCGTATCCTGGAGCGATCACTACTTCGCAAAACAAATCATTGATTAAGAATGCTGTTTCTTGGTTGATTTTTGTATTTGAAATTAAAATTCCTCCAAATGCAGAAACTGGATCTCCAGCCAAAGCCGCTTCATAAGCTTCTTTGATGGTCGCACGGGTTGCAACTCCACATGCATTGTTGTGTTTTAAAATGGCGAAGGTGGGTCCGTCATTTTTAAATTCTCCCATCAAATTCACAGCAGCATCAACGTCTAACAAGTTATTGTATGAAAGTTCTTTACCGTGTAATTTATCGAAAATCGCATCCAAATCACCATAAAAAACGCCTTTTTGATGTGGGTTTTCACCATATCTTAAAACGTGAGATTGTGTAATACTTTGCTTGAAAACTTCTTTTTTACCTTCCTTGTTGAAGTAATTGAAGATTTGCGTATCGTAATGAGATGAAACTTCAAATGCATCTCTTGCAAATGATTTTCGTTGACCTAAATTGGTTTCGCACGCTTTGTTGCTTTCCATGATTTCTTGAAAATCGGCATATTGCGATTTAGATGAAAGAATGACAACATCTTGGTAATTTTTAGCTGCTGCGCGAATCAAGGAAATTCCTCCGATATCAATCTTTTCGATTACATCTGCGTGAGAAGCTCCTGATGCAACTGTTTCTTCAAAAGGGTATAAATCAACAATTACCAAATCCAATTCTGGAATTTCAAACTCAGCAATTTGACTTTGATCTTCTGAATTTGCTCTCCTGTTTAAAATCCCACCAAAAACTTTTGGGTGCAATGTTTTTACTCTTCCACCTAAAATGGATGGATAAGAAGTTAAATCTTCAACTCGCTCTACTTGAATGCCTAATTCTTCGATAAATTTTTGCGTACCACCAGTGGAATAAAGCGTAACCCCTTCTTTGTTTAAAGTTCTTATAATTGGCTCTAAACCAGTCTTGTCGAAAACAGAGATAAGTGCACTCTTGATTTTTTTGGATGAATTCATAATGTTCTTGTGATATAAGGTGCAAAATTAGTTCAAATAATCGAGAAAAGCGGATTTTTGAGTATTATAATCGCTTCCATTTCAAATTAAAATGAAGTGTGAAAAAGAGAACCAAATGGATGTTCTTCAAAAGGCATCTTTTAGTCAAAATACCAGGTATAAAAGTCTGTGAAAGCTTGTATAAAGATGACTGAATCCTGAAAAATGATGCCTGTATTTCGAGAGGATTAATGAAATAATTGCTGCACGTTTGCAGTGAAAAGTTTGACGGCAATCGCCAATAAAATAATTCCAAATACTTTTTTCAAAATGGCAATACCACCCACCCCTAAGATGGTTTCAATTCGTTTGGTAGATTTCAAAACAAGGTAAACTACAAAGATGTTGATGACAATCGATAATACGATGTTAATAGCCGCATACTCTGCACGCAACGCAACGATTGTAGTCATACTCCCAGCACCCGCGATAATGGGAAATGCCAAAGGTACGATGCTCGCTGTTTTTCCAATGGAGTTGTCTTTGAATAAACTAACGCCTAAAATCATTTCAAAACTCATGATGAACAGGATGAAAGAACCTGCAACGGCAAACGATTCAATGTTTACACCAAACAAAGTTAGAATGCTTTCACCTAAAATTAAAAACCCGATTAACAAAGCCATAGCAACCGTACTGGTGTAAGCGGCGTGAATTTCTCCCGAATCATTTTTGATTTTTAAAATGATGGGAATAGAGCCAATGATGTCAATTACGGCAAAAAGGACCATGGAAGCTTTAAAGGTATCTACCAGATCAAAAGCAGCGAAAAATTCAAACATGAGAATAATTTAAAATGGTTTTTTCAATTACAATTGGGTAGTAGGCCTGTTCGAGTAAGTGAATTTTATGTTCAATCGTTTTTAATTGGTCCTCTGGATGAATGGCACATGTAAATTGCGCAATCATTCTTCCTTCGTCAAAATTTGAGTTTACAAAATGAATGGAAATTCCAGTGGTTGTTTCTTTGGCTTTAATTACGGCTTTGTGAACATGACTTCCGTACATCCCTTTCCCTCCAAATTTAGGCAATAAAGCAGGATGTATGTTGATGATTTTATGAGCAAAATTTTGAATCAATTCGGCAGGAATTAACCTTAAATAGCCTGCTAAAATAATGAAATCAATGTTTTTTTCTTGGCAGAATGAACTGAGGAAATTGCCGTCAGCTGTTTGATTATTGTCAAAAAAATAAGTTTGTACGTTTTCTAATTTTGCGTTTTCAAGAACGGGAGCATTTATTTTATTGGACAGAACAAACGCAACTTCAATCTCTGAATTTTCTTTAAAGTACTGGATGATGTTAAGTGCGTTAGATCCTTTCCCAGAAGCAAAAATTGCAAGTCTTATTTTTGACATGGCACAAAGTTAAAAACTTCAATCCTAATAACGGTTACGAAAGTGTCAATTTTAGACAAAATATTCAGGTATATCATTTAATCGTCCTTTTCGAAAGGAAAAGCTATTTAAAAAATTACTTCTCAATTGAAAGGTTTTCTTCTTTTTTGAACGGGTTTTCAATAAAAAAGAAAAGACCTATGAATAAAACGATTAGGAAATTATTGAAAATGAATTTAACAATGCCACCGCTTTCAAAGTTAAACCAATGAGAAGCCCAAAATAGGAATAAACTCGACCCTAAAAACAAAACGAATTTTCGCAAATTGTATTTGATTGGATAATGCTTTTGTCCTAGAAGATAAGAGGCCGTCATTTGAAATGCATAAACCAATAGCGTTGTCCAAGCGCATGCCACAAAACCAAATTTAGGAATGAAAAGAAAGTTGAGTGTGATGGTTAAGAAAGCTCCAACTAAAGCGATGTATGCTCCAAATCGGGTTTGACCGCTTAATTTATACCAAATACTTTGGTTGAAATAGATTCCTAAAAAAACATTGGCGAGGAGTAAAACTGGCACTATTTTCAATCCTTCCCAATACGCTTCATTGGCAATAAAATGTTTGAAAATATCTAAGTTGAGAGAAACCACTAAAAAAACAAAACAGACCATTGCAACGAAATAATTCATGACTTTGACATACACTTTATTTCGATCTTTGTTTTTGGCTTGTGAGAAAAAGAAAGGTTCAGCTGCATAGCGATATGCTTGCAACAAGATGGTGACCAACATTGCTAATTTATAACTGGCACTGTAGATTCCCACTTGAATCAGGGCGTATTCTTCCGATTTTCCGTTGGAAATGGAAACGAATTTCAGTAAAATCCGGTCGATGGTTTCATTGATGATTCCTGCAAATCCCGCAATGACCAAAGGCAAAGCATATTTCAGCATTTCAATTGCCAAATCCGCATTGTAAACCCAATTGAGTTGTAAGAAATCTTTGTACAACATTGCAGGTTTCACGAGAGAAGCCATTAAGTTGGCGAGTAAGATAAACATGACTCCTTCTTCTGGTCGTGATTTGTCGAAAAAGAACACCATCAAAATCACGTTTAACAGAATGTTTACGGCAATAGAAATAAATTGGATGAAGGCAAATTTTGCAGCTTTTTCTTCCGCTCGCAATTTCGCCAGAGGCAAACTGCTAATGGAATCAATGGCTACAATGGCTGCTAACAGGATGATGTATTCATTGTGTTCCGAATACAACATCAGATCTGCAATGGGTTGATTGAAAGCTACAATTGCAAGAAAAAATACCGCATTGAGACCAATGATTGTGAGAAAACTGTTTCTAAAAACGAGTGCTTTGTCTTCTTTTTCATTTAAGAATTTGAAAAAAGCAGTCTCCATCCCGAAGGTTAAAAAAACGACTAGAAAAGCTACCCACGCATACAATTCGGAAATCACTCCATACGCAGAAGGATTCATGTAATACGTGTGCAGGGGAACCAAAAGGTAATTCAACAATCTTCCTAAAATGCTCGGAAGACCATAAATGGCAGTTTGCCCTAATAGTTTTTTTACAGGATTCAATTAAGCTCTGAAGTTTGGTTTTCTTTTACCTACAAAAGCCGTTGTACCCTCTGTGAAATCTTCCGTTCCAAAACAAAAGCCGAATTCCGCGATTTCAATTTCATATCCATTAATTTTGTATGCGAAATTAGCATTTACAGCGTTGATGGCACTTGAAATAGCGCTCGCCGAATTGTTTAAAATTTTGGATGCTAATTTTTCGACTGTTTCATGTAAGTTTTCTAATGAACAAACATCGTTAACCAATCGCCATTTTAGGGCTTCTTCGGCAGAAATCATGCTCGCTGTAAAAATCATCTCATTCGCTTTCCCTCTTCCGACGAGTTGGGGTAGTCGTTGCGTACCACCATAACCGGGAATCAATCCCAAAGAAGTTTCAGGCAAACCCATTTTGGCATTATCAGAGGCGATTCGAATGTGACAGGCCATTGCTAATTCCAACCCTCCACCTAAAGCGAAGCCGTTGATTGCGGCAATGACCGGTTTTTTCATTTTCTCGATGAAATCAAATAAAACTTCCTGACCTTTCATGGCTAATTCTTGTCCTTGAGAAACGGTGAAATCTGCAAATTCCTTAATGTCAGCACCAGCAACAAATGCTTTCTCTCCTGAACCAGTTAAAATTACAACGCCAACAGACGGGTCTTCATTTGCTTCATTCAACGCAATACGTAATTCTATGATTGTTTTTTTGTTTAAAGCATTTAATTGAGCCGGACGATTGATGGTTATCCATTGAATCTGTCCTTTTTGTTCTGAAATTATGTTATCGTGTATCATGATTATAGATTTTACTTTGTAAAGATAGAAATATCAAGGGATCAAAAAGTGAAATCGGCTGTAAATTATCGTTTTTTTGGGAAAAAGGAATTCAAATAAATGTTAGGTCTTTATTAAACCTAAATTATTTCTTGCGGTAATGTTTGTATAATTTAACGGCAATCATCAATGCTATCCCAACCGCAAAGAAGCCAATCGTTGCTTGAACCCATTTTAGGGTGCTTTGCAGTTCGACGATAAATACGATGATCACCAAAAACAAAGTTGCTAATTCATTCCACAGCCTTAACTGGGTTGAGCTCCATTTAAAGATGTTGTTTTTTAAATCGTTCATTATTTTTTGACAAATAAAATGATAAACCAACAGCAAAACGACGAAAGATAATTTGACATGCATCCATGGCATCTTCAAAAATCCAGGAATTAGAATCAACATCCAAGTTCCGAAAATTACGGTTAAAACCATGGCTGGTGTAGTAATTACGTACCATAATTTTTTTTCCATAATTTTGAATTGTTCTCCTAAAATTCGCGCTTCATTTTCTGGTTTTTGTTGTGCCTCGATGTGGTAAATAAAAAGCCGAACCATGTAAAAAAGTCCTGCAAACCAACTGACCACAAAAATGATGTGTAGCGCTTTTACAACGTTAAAGTCCATGGGACGAAATTAATTAAATTTAAGGTATATTGAGTTTCTATGCGCTTCATTTTTTACCCATGTCTAATTTTTCGCTATCTTTAAAGCATGAAAAACATTTTATTTGTATGGATGCTCGTCCCATTTTTTTATGCCTGTAAGAAAGAACTTTCTGAAACGGAATATTTAATTACGCATCAAGAAGCGGTTACGAATTTAAGTGAACTTTTTCAAGAAAGCAGGTTGTTGATTGAAAAAAAAGAACTTGAAAAAGCAGAAAAAATGCGAGTTGAATTGTTCAACGAAAGCAATCGATCTTTAAAAAAAATCGAAAAACTAAAGGCTCATGAAGAAGATGAATTTTTGAAATCGGAATCTCTATCGCTTATTCGTTTTTATAGAGACCTCAGTTCCAGTGAGCATCGAGAATTGATTCAAATATTGCGAAAAGAAAAATTAGAATTAATTGACGACGTTCGAATTGCCTTGTTGAATAAAGATTTTGATAAAATGGTTCAAGAACAGCATAACCGGTGGACAAAAGCAAAAATGCAATTTGAAAGAATGTATAAAGTGGACATTCCTTAACCTTTCCTTTATTTAAAAGGCAACCAAATGTAAAAGGTTGTTCCTCTTCCCAATGCACTTTTTAAATGAATATTTCCTCCATGTTGTTCGATGGTGATTTTTACATAATACAATCCAAGTCCAAACCCTTTTACATTGTGTAAATTTCCAGTTGGAACACGGTAAAATTTATCAAAAATCATCTTTTGCATGTCTTTTCTAATTCCAATTCCATTATCGGAAATTTCAATGATAATGCCCTTTTTATCGTTTTTCGTGGTGATTTCAATTTCCGGTGTTTTTTCACAGTATTTTACAGCGTTGTCAATCAAGTTGGTCAATACATTGTTGATGTGTAGCATATCTGCTTGTAAAACATGACGTTCTGCGTTTAAGTGCAACGCAATGTGGCCCCCAGATTCGGATTGATTAAATTCGAAGTTTTCTCGAATGTCATTTAATAAATCGTGAAGATCTAGCGCTTCTTTTTTCAAGGTCAACGTGTCTTTGTTGAGTTTTGCAACATTCAATACCCGCTCAACTTGATTCTCTAATCTTTTATTTTCTTTGTAGATAATACTCGCATATCGTTTCAATCGATCTTGATCCTGACTAAAATCTCCTTTAATCAACATATCACTCGAAAGGGCAATGGTTGCGATGGGAGTTTTTAATTCGTGGGTCATGTTGTTGATAAAATCTGTTTTCACTTCAGAGAGTCGTTTTTCTCGCAGAATTACATGAATTGCAAAAGTAAAAAACATGACCACTAAGGACACAATAACCCCCATGAAAATCCAGGGCGAGCCTAATTCCTCACTCACTTCAATGGAACTACCAGTTATGTTGGGAAAGATGACGGTAAAATAATGACCATCTTTTTTCCATGTCATTTGGGGCGAGGTTAAACCAATTCCATTATCAGATTCAGGCTCATATAAAGACGCTTTGTTGAAATGAATTAAATTTCCATAAATGATGCTGTCGGAGAAACAATCGTAAATACCATAAAGAAAATCTTGATTGATGTTATGAGAATAAAATTCTCTTTTTAATAAAGTTTCTAAATAATAGGGGTGTAATTCTTCATGGATATCTACTGTAAAACTGTTGGTTTGTATTTGTTTAACTGCTCCATATAAGTCTGAACTGTCTGAAATACTGGTAGATATTTCTTGTAACACGTTGCGTAATGCGACATGAACTTGCTCCGAAAATTGTTTCAAGTTTAACGAATCTTCTTTTTCTTGAATGGCTAGGTTTTTTTCTTGCGTTGCCACTGTTTTCTTGATCCAATAAAACTGAACAAATAAGATGCTCATGATTGCAATAGCACCTAAAAAAATAAGAGAGTTAATGGTCTTCCGATTCATAAAAGGATGTTTTAATAAGCAGTCATGCTTGAATCAATTTCTCGAATCCAATCCAGAATACCGCCTTCTAAGTTGTATAAATTTTCAAAGTTTGAAACGTGCTCTAAATATTGGATTGCACTCGCGCTTCGCATACCTGCCTTGCAATATACGATTACTTGAATGTCTTTGGGTATTTCGTTTATTCGTGCTGGAATTTCGCTCATTGGGATTAAAACTCCTCCCAAAGAACAAAGCTCGCTTTCATGTGTTTCTCGTACGTCAACGAGTTGAAATGGCGTTGATGCAACTTGCATTGCCTGTAATTCTTGAACACTAATTGATTTCATGGCTGATCTTAAATTCCCTGTAAAATTACATTTTATTGGTGGAGAAGGAATGATAATTAACGAATTAATGACAAACTGTGTGGGCATAAAAAAAGGTCTTCTGAAAAGAAGACCTTTTTGAGAATGTATTTTGGAATTTTAAACCATTACTTTCGGAGCAGCGGCTAAAATATCAGTACTTGTTTCTGCTGCATATTGACTGAAGTTTTTAACAAATTGGGAAGCCAAATTGTTCGCGGTTTCATCGTAAGCAGATTTATCAGTCCATGTTTCTTTTGGATTTAAAATCTCAGAAGGAACTCCTTCACAAGATGTTGGAATTGCCAAGTCAAAGATTGGTAAATTATCAAATGCAACGTCATCTAATTTCCCGTTCATGGCAGCGGTAATCATGGCGCGCGTGTAAGAAAGTTTCATTCTACTTCCAACACCGTATGAACCTCCAGACCAACCGGTATTAATCAACCAAACTTTGATGTCTGTTCCCTCTAATTTTTCACCTAACAATTTGGCATATTTCGCTGGATGTAAGGGTAAAAAAGCTTTTCCAAAACAAGCTGAAAAAGTAGTTGATGGTTCTGTAACACCCATTTCTGTTCCAGCAACTTTCGCCGTGTAACCAGACATGAAGTGGTACATCGCTTGTTCTTTTGTTAAACGAGAAATTGGAGGTAATACACCAAAAGCATCTGCTGTTAAGAAGAAAATATTCTTTGGAGCAGCAGCTACAGAAGGTACCACAATGTTATCGATGAAATCGATGGGGTAAGATACGCGTGTGTTTTGTGTAATTGAACCATCTGTATAATCCGGAGTGGAAGAATTCTCTTTGAAGCCAATGTTTTCTAAAATGGCACCAAACTTAATGGCATTGTAAATTTGCGGTTCTCTGTCTGCATCTAAATCGATTGTTTTTGCATAACATCCACCTTCAAAGTTAAAAACGGTGTTGTTTGACCAACCGTGTTCGTCATCGCCAATCAAACGGCGTTCTGGATCTGAAGATAAGGTTGTTTTACCAGTTCCTGAAAGTCCAAAAAAGATAGCTGTATCGTTGTTTTTACCGATGTTTGCAGAGCAGTGCATGGATAAAACATTTTTTTCATGAGGCAAGATGAAGTTCAAAACGGAGAAAATTCCTTTTTTAATTTCACCTGTGTAAGCAGTTCCTCCAATTAAAATCATTTTCTTAGAAAAGTTTAAAATCGCAAAGTTGTGCTGACGTGTTCCGTCAATCTTTGGATCTGCTTTGAAGTTGGGGGCACATACGATGTGCCAATCTGGTAAAAAGTCTTGTAACTCTTCGTCGGTCGGTCGTAAGAACATGTTGTAAGCGAACATGTTTCCCCAAGGAAGTTCATTAATTACTCGAATATTCATTTTAAATTCCTCATCTGCACATGCATACGAGTCACGAACATATACATCTTTCCCTGTTAAGTAAGCTTTCATTCGATTGTACAGAGCGTCAAATTGTGCTTCTGAGAATTTAATGTTGATATCGCCCCACCAAACGGCATTTTCCGTTTTAGCATCACAAACGATGAATCTGTCTTGAGGAGATCTTCCTGTAAATTCACCAGTTTCAATGGCAATAGCTCCCGTGTCAGTAAGCATTCCTTCTCCACTTAAAATGGAATCTTCGACCAGTTCTGCTGGTGTTAAATTCCAAAAAATATTTCCAAGATTGCTTAATCCGATGGAAGTGTTCAAATCGGTATTGTTTCCTTGTTTACCAAATTCGTTCATACTACTAATTTTTTTGAGCTTTCGCTTTAATTCCTCCGCAAAATTACATTTATATATGTTAGAAAAGAGAAATAGGAAGACTTATTTTTGAACTAAATCGATTTTTTATCAACCAAATATTTCCTAATATCTTCTTTTTAAAGCTTTATCAAAGCCTCTATGGCAACTTGGATGTTTTTTCTAATTTCGGAAATCGTTGCGTCCATCATATAACAGGGTGCAGAGACGATTTTTAATTGGGTGTCTATTTCCACTTCGCCTAATTCTTTTTCTGAAGCGATTGCTCCCAAAGAGGTCAATCCTTCGTGAAAGTCAGCAATGGAATAAGGTGATTTATTTTGGTTATTTCCCATTGTTAAATGTGGATGCAAATCAGAATCTGCAAGTGCTTTTGCAATCAAAATTGGACTTACACATAAAGAGGCTATTGGTTTTCCTGCGTTGATACAGTTCACCAACAACAATTTTACTTCATCCAATATTTTTCCTGCGGCACCATCAAATGCCCACGAGCTTAAATTTTTGGCATTGCCAAATCCACCAGGAATGACCAAGGCATCGAAATCGCGAATCTCAACATCTTTTAAATTTTTGATTTCGCCCCGAGCGATGCGTGCGGACTCTACCAACATGTTTCGTTTTTCACGCATTTCTTCACCCGTTAGGTGATTGATGACGTGATGTTGGTCTTTGTCAATCCCGATGCACATGTATTCTGCGCCTGCTTCTTCGATGGCCAGCATGGTGAACACTGCTTCCTGAATTTCAGAACCATCGTAAACCCCACATCCAGATAATAAAATTGCTATTTTCATGTTGATTTTAGTTTGATTTTTAAATACTTTTCTATCGACGAAGATACAGATTTTACTCGTTTTGAGGAGGATTTCCCTAAAAAAGAAAAGCGCCCCAATCGAAATTGAAGCGCTTTATATAGTGACGTCCCGGTCTATCCGATTTGCATCGGGAAGGCGGTTCGATGAAGGAATCAACTGAATGACTCCTTATGTTATTACAAAGCTAAACAATTTGATTTGTTTAGCTTGTTAATGATTACATCATTCCACCCATTCCGCCAGGCATTCCACCACCCATAGCTGGAGCGTTTTCTTCTGGTTCGTCTGCGATAACACATTCTGTCGTTAACAGCATGGACGCAATAGACGAAGCATTTTCAATCGCCGTACGAGTTACTTTTGTTGGGTCAATTACACCTGCAATGTATAGATCTTCGTAAACATCTGTTCGGGCATTGTAACCGAAATCTCCAGTTCCTTCTTTCACTTTTTGTACAATGACCGCACCTTCACTTCCTGCATTGGCAACAATTTGTCTCAACGGTTCTTCAATTGCACGTTTCACGATAGCAATTCCCGTATCTTCATCTTCGTTTAAACCATGCAAGTTGTCAAGTGCAGAGATGCAGCGAACCAGAGCAACTCCACCACCAGGTACAATTCCTTCCTCAACCGCAGCGCGAGTTGCAGCCAAAGCATCATCTACGCGGTCTTTTTTCTCTTTCATTTCCATCTCTGTTGGTGCACCGATGTAAAGTACGGCAACTCCGCCAGCTAATTTAGCCAAACGCTCTTGCAGTTTTTCTTTGTCGTAATCAGATGTGGATGCTTCGATTTGAGCTCTGATTTGTCCAACACGCGCACTGATGTCTTCTTTTTGACCAGCACCGTTAACGATGGTTGTATTGTCTTTGTCGATTTCAACTTTTTCAGCTGTACCCAACATGTCCATGGTTACGCCTTCCAAAGTCAAGCCTCTTTCTTCTGAAATTACTTGGCCGCCAGTTAAGATTGCGATGTCTTCCAACATGGCTTTTCTTCTGTCTCCGAAACCTGGTGCTTTTACTGCTGCAACTTTTAGTGATCCACGAATGCGGTTTACAACCAAAGTACTCAATGCTTCACCGTCCATGTCTTCTGCGATGATCAAAAGAGGTCTTCCGGCTTGAACAACGGGCTCCAGAATTGGCATTAAGTCTTTCATGCTTGAGATTTTTTTCTCGTAGATCAAAATCAATGGGTTTTCCATTTCAGTGATCATTTTTTCAGCATTGGTTACGAAGTATGGTGATAAATAACCCCTGTCGAATTGCATTCCTTCTACGGTTTTTACCTCTGTTTCCGTTCCTTTTGCTTCTTCAACAGTAATTACGCCGTCGTTTCCAACCACTTTCATTGCTTCAGCAATTAAGGAGCCGATGATTTCGTCATTGTTTGCTGAAATGGATGCGATTTGTTTGATGCGATCGTTGTCTGAACCTACTTCTTTTGAAATTGCTTTCAAATTTTTCACGATTTCAATGACTGCTTTATCGATTCCTCTTTTTAAATCCATCGGATTCGCTCCAGAAGCAACGTTTTTCATTCCAGCATGGATAATTGCTTGCGCCAAAACCGTTGCAGTTGTTGTTCCGTCTCCTGCAATATCAGCAGTTTTAGAAGCAACTTCTTTCACCATTTGCGCACCCATGTTTTCAATCACATCTTTCAATTCGATTTCTTTTGCAACGGAAACACCGTCTTTTGTGATGTGTGGAGCACCGTATTTTTTCCCGATGATCACGTTTCTTCCTTTTGGTCCAAGGGTTACTTTTACAGCGTTTGCCAAAGCATCAACCCCTTTTTTCAATTTTTCTCTCGCCTCTACGTCGAAATAAATTTCTTTTGCCATTTTGTAATATCTTTATTTGATTAAAATTTAATTAAACGATTCCGTAAATGTCCGCTTCTTTCATGATCAAGTATTTCTGACCGTCTAACTTGATTTCTGTTCCGGAATATTGACCGTAAATTACTGTATCACCTACTTTTACAGTCATCGGTTCATCCTTTTTACCGTTTCCAACAGCGACCACAGTTCCCTTCAAAGGCTTCTCTTTTGCTGTGTCTGGAATGAAGATTCCACTCGCTGTTTTTTCTTCTGCAGCTACCGTTTCAATTAACACACGGTCAGCTAATGGTTTAAATGTTGTTGACATATAATTTGTAATTTATTGTTCATCCCATTTCGACCAATTTTGTGCCATATCCATTTCCTGTAGTTTTCAGGACAATTTTACATTGAATGGAACTATTAGCAACAAAAAATGTCAGTATGCGTGACATACTGACATTTAAAAGTGATGTTTTTTAAGCTTATTTTCCTACTGGTGCCTGAGGAGTCCCTTGTTCGGTAGTTGGCTGCTCTTTGATAACTTGTTTTTTGGGAGTTGATTGAATTGTTAAAACAATACTCAAAACCATAATAATGGATGCCAAAGACCACGTTGTTTTATCAATAAGGTCGTTTGTTTTTTGAACACCTCCTAGTTGAGAAGCAGCTCCAAAATCGGAGGATAGACCACCTCCTTTTGGGTTCTGAATAAAAACAACAATCACCAATAAGATACTGGACAAAATAATAATGATAGATAAAAAAGTTCCCATGTTATGTATTTAATTTTTCTTTTAATTCTTCAATTCGTTTTGCAAAGAAAATCTTTTTTTCTGGATTTGTCAACATTAATTGTTGATATGCCGTAATTGCTTTTGGAAAATTACCCTGAATGGCGAAAATTTCAGCCAAAGTTTCGGAGTAAATTAATCCTTCGGGACTAATGCTTTCTTTTGCTTTCTTGGAAGGTGAATAGAATTCTTTCTTCACTTTTGAAATTTTAGGTTCGGTCTTAATAAAATGATCTATAATGTCAACTTGTTGTTTGTTAGATGTTTGATTAGTTAATGTTGTTTCGACAGCTTCTTTTAGATGAGGGATGTTGAGTGAGTTGTTGCCCGATTTTAACCAAGAAGTAAAACTCATTTTTGATTTTCCAATTTCAACTTCTGATTCCGTTTCAATCTTGGAATTTATTTCTGATTTTTTTTCAACAACTGGAACTTTTTGAATGGTTTGTTCTAGCTGATCACTATAAATGGTTTCGACGATTTCGGAAATAATTTCCAAATCTAAAGCTGGAATTTTATTTTCGTTCAGCTCATTTTCATCTTTTGTTGTTGCAACAATCGCTTCTTTTTCACTTGATTTTTGATCAATTTCAGCAACCAATGAATTAAATTCTTGGACAATTTCATGGGAAATTTCATTCAAAATGGGATCGGAATCGATTTCCTCAAAATCTTTCAATTCGGAGTCAACATCTTCCCAAATTTGCTTTTCTGTTACTTCAACTTCTGGATTGAAAATTAATTTACTTTCCGTTTCTTGTCGTTCATCGATTAATCCTTTTTCAAATAGAATTTCCGATGAAATATCTTGCAATAAGGTGTCTTCTTCTGCTTGGATGCGATTCTCTGATTCGACCTGAGTTATTTCTTCAAATTCCGAAAGAGAATTGGGTAGGATGTCTGGGACTTCAAGGTTGTTGTTTTGGTGGTGAATGAGATCGTGTAACTTCATGCGGTCGGTAATCCGATAAGCATGTTTTTGTAGCGCTTCGTCAAAGCCAATGTCGTTCTGCATTGCAAGGGCTTTCAAATATAAAATGGAGAACACTTGCGCATACGGATATTTTTCAGCCAATTCTTGGAGCACAGGAGTTTCGGCAGGAATAAATGCATTTGGATTGGAAATGCGGATGGCGATTTGGTCTAAGTTCATGTTTACCAGTTTGAAAGTAATTTATTAATCACATCCTGAACAATTTGTTTATTGATTTCTTCCAATAATTGGGACTCTACAGCATTGAAATCTGAATTGGCATCGTAATCTGCAAACCGCGTACTTGTCAGTGTCATTTTATCTTCGGATAGCTTTTCATTCGCTGTTCTTTCAACATGGATGTAAATGATGAAACTGGTAGAAATTGTTAGCCTGTTTCTTGCGGCTACATCACCCATTTGCATGGCAATTGGGGAAACATCGTAAGCGTTAATCACCCCTTCAATGTTCACTTGAGATTCATCCGGATTGGAGTTTAATTTCAAGCTGGTATTGTTTTGAACACCTGTTTTAATCGCTTCTGTTAAATCTGCTTGATAGCTCAATGGAGCATTTGCAGCATTGTTCTCCAAGGTTTTCACAGAAAATAATTTCCAACGTTCATCCATTGAACCGGTGTCTTTAAAAGAAACACTCGTTGGCCAGCAAGAAACCAACAGAAAAAGCAATGCTATATTTGGTAAAAATCTCATCATCCGAGTAAGTTATATTCTTTAATTTTGCGGTATAGTGTTCGCTCAGAGATTCCCAATTCTTCTGAAGCGTGTTTTCTCTTTCCGCGGTGTTTCTCAAGTGCTTTTTGAATCAATTCTTTTTCTCTTTCTTCAAGCGATAAGGATTCTTCTACTTCTTCGTGTTCCTCATAATCGCTGTTAAAAGACTCCTCATTCTCGGGGTAAACGTCCTTCTTTGGAAGCGGCGATGGAGGGAGTAAATGGGCTCGGTCAGTAACAGGAATAACGTCGCTATACATTTTCTTGATCATGGCCGATTGATCTGGATCTAATTGAAAATCTGAACCTTGATTGATCAGTTCTGAAACCAATTTTTTCAAATCATTCAAATCGCTTTTCATGTCGAAGAGGAATTTATACATCAATTCTCTCTCTGAGAAATTTTCAGATTCTGATTTGCCCACAAATTTAGGAAATTGTTCTTCCTGAGTAGGCAAATAACTCTGAATCATGACTGCATCAATTTCCCTTTTACTTTCGATCACTGAAATTTGTTCGACCAAGTTTTTCAATTGACGAATGTTTCCTGGCCATGGATAAGCTTCAGCAATTTCGAGTGCTTCAGGTGTCAATTTAATGGCTGGCATTCTGTATTTATCAGCAAAATCACTTGCAAATTTTCGAAACAACAATCCAATGTCTTCTTTTCGTGCTCGAAGAGGTGGAAGACTAATTGGAACGGTGCTCAAACGATACAATAAATCTTCTCTAAATTTCCCACTGCGGATTGCTTGCGCCATGTTTTCATTCGTCGCTGCAACAACGCGCACGTTTGTTTTAATCACTTTCGATGAACCAACACGGATAAATTCGCCTGTTTCCAAAACACGAAGTAAGCGAACTTGTGTTTGCATCGGCAATTCAGCAACTTCATCTAAAAAAATGGTTCCGCCATCTGCTACTTGAAAATAACCTTCACGACTTCCGCTGGCACCTGTAAAAGAACCTTTTTCGTGACCGAACAATTCAGAATCAATTGTTCCTTCGGGAATTGCACCACAGTTTACAGCGATGTACTCGCCGTGTTTTCTTGAACTTAAATGGTGAATGACTTGGGGTATAATTTCTTTTCCAGTTCCGCTTTCTCCAGTAACTAAAACCGAAATATCTGTAGGGGCAACTTGAGCAGCAACTTCCAAAGCCCTATTGAGTAAAGGTGCATTCCCAATAATCGCAAAACGTTGTTTGATTTGTTGTATGTCCATAAAAAAAAATCTTGAATTAAATAATTTCACCAATTAAGGTAGCTGAAGTACAACTGTTGATTTTTACTGTTACATAATCGCCCGGCTTCGCATCCAATTTTGGAAAAACAACCCGCGCATTGAGCGGATTTCTGCCCGCCAATTCATTCACTGACTTTTTAGAAACACTTTCTACCAAAACTTCTTGGATTTGTCCAACTTGCTTTTCGTTTGATAATAATGAATTGGTGCGTTGTAATGCAATGATTTCTGTTAATCTTCTTGATTTAACTTCTTCTGAGACATCATCTTCGTATTTTCTTTCTGCCAATGTTTTTGGTCGTTCAGAATAGGTGTACATGTAAGCGAAATCAAATTTCACTTCTTCCATTAAACGAAGTGTCGCCTGATGATCTTCTTCAGTTTCTCCACAAAATCCCGTGATTATATCCGTTGAAATCGTTGCCGTTGGAATGTATTTTCGGATTGCTGCAATTCTGCCCAAATACCATTCTCTGGTGTAACCGCGATTCATTCTCAACAAAACGTCGTTGCTTCCCGATTGAACAGGTAGATGAATGTAGGGACAAATGTTTTCGTATTTTGCCATGATTTTTAAAAATTCATCGCTCATGTCCTTTGGGTGCGAAGTGGAAAAGCGAACACGCAATTGCGGATTAATTTTAGCCACATTTTCCATCAATTCGGCAAAATTCATGGTAGCTTGTTCCACGTCTTTAATTTCTCCTTTGCTGTTCATGTTCCAGCGATAACTGTCTACGTTTTGACCCAACAAGGTTACTTCCCGATAACCCGCTTCGAATAAATCTCGGCACTCTTGTAGAATCGTTTGTGGATCTCTGGAACGCTCTCTTCCGCGGGTGAAAGGAACCACGCAGAAAGAACACATGTTGTCGCAGCCTCTTGTAATGCTGACAAATGCACAAACTCCACCTTTGTCCAAACGAACAGGCGTAATATCGGCGTAGGTTTCTTCGCGTGACAGTAAAACGTTTACTGCACGTTGTCCCGAACCTACATCTTCAATTAAATGTGGTAAATCTCGATACGAATCAGGACCAGCGACAATGTCGACAAGTTTCTCATCTTCTAGCAGTGTTTGCTTCATTCTACTGGCCATGCAACCGAGTATTCCGACTACTAATTCAGGGTTACTTTGTTTTTGTTTTTTGAAATCAAACAGTCTTTTTTTGATGCGGTTTTCTGCATTTTCTCGAATCGAACAGGTGTTCAATAAAACGACATCTGCATCTTCTGCGTTAGCAGTTGTTTGAAAGCCATCTTTTGCAAGGATGGATGCTACGACTTCACTGTCTGCAAAATTCATTGCGCAACCATAACTTTCAATGTATAACTTTTTTCCTTTTAATTCGGAATTTGCGTCTAAAACGAAAGCTTCACCTTGTCTGGATTCGTCGTGATCTTGGATGGTGTTCATACTATATTATCTGATTATTTTATTCTGAAATTTGAATGCAAAAGTAAGCAAATAAACTCAGTATGTCAAATTGTCAGTTGCGAAAGTGAGATTATTTTCCAGCTAGAAATTGAAGTTTTTTCCAAGTAACAGATATAATATGAGCTGATTTGGAGGTGTAAATCCAAAAATGGATTTTTTAAGTGCATTTAAGAGGAGATTTTAACAAGGAATTAACCTTAATTTCTTTCAATGGTCAAGCGTTCAATCTTAAAATCGTTGCCTATTTTTTTGAAGTGAATAGAAATTCGGAAGCTTTCTGTCTTTGTCGTGTAAACACCAATAGCAAATGTTCCGTCGGCAGATTCTTTTCCTTTGAAATTAAATTTAAAAGCAGTTGCTGGTTTTTTTAAAAAAAAATCTTTCAAAACAAGCGTTGCTTGAGATTGGCTGTAAACGGCTTCATTGTCTAAAATGGAAATTAGCATCTTCTCTTTCCCCATGTGAGCGATTGCAGTTGCGTTTCCATTGGTGAAAGCTGTTTCTAGTTCGGAATAAGGAACATCCGCAGG
The DNA here is from genome assembly GCA_964488745.1 of uncultured Chryseobacterium sp. Taxonomy (GTDB): domain Bacteria; phylum Bacteroidota; class Bacteroidia; order Flavobacteriales_D; family Crocinitomicaceae; genus JAQVCM01. The sequence goes on from CAZAVP010000003.1 coordinate 47,493, forward strand.
ATGGACAAACGAAAAAATAAAAGCAATTAAGAATGAATATGCAAACGACATTTAGGGTGTTTTACGAACGTGTACTTTTATAATTTAATTTTAAATACAAGAATGATGCCGAAAAGACTTGAAGTAGTTAAAGCAATTATATTAAACATCTTGTTAAAATCCAAAAGTAAATATACTATAAATTTTGAATCTATTTAATATTTTGCAAATAAAGATGACAAGGGCAGAAGGGATTTGCTATGTGCAGGAATATTTCGCTCCTATGGAGCTTTGTATCGGTTAGTGTGTATCATGGGTACGAAGATTTGAACCGTATGGAACCATCTTTACTCACAGAATTATATTTCAATTTAGGGTGTCGTTAACGAAACCGGTATTATTCTTCCGTGCATCCATTGGTGGGCGTTCAACGAAAAATCGGCGATGTATTCCGCCATTTTCTCAGCGGATAGTGGTGCTTTGAATCCGGGAAATGCTTCTTCCAACATCTCTGTTTGAACCGATCCCAAGCACAAACAATTCATTTTTATTTTGGTGTCTTTGTATTCTTCTGCAAACATTTCGGTGAAACTAACCAATGCAGCTTTCGAAGTAGAATAAGCTGTTAAACCTGGAAATTTTACCGATCCTTGAAACCCACCAATCGAACTGATGTTCACGATGTGTCCGCCATTTTCAATCATTTTAGGAACAAACGCTTGTACGGTTTCCATCACGCCAATAACATTGACTTGATAGCTTGCTTGAAAGTCGTTACTTGTTAATTCTAAAAATGGTTTGTTGACCAATGTTCCAGCGTTGTTGATCAATACATCGACATTTTCAATCTTTGAGAACATCGATGTAATTTGAGATTTCACATCAGAACTGCCCAAATCCAAGGAAAAAACATGTACGTTCGGTACATCGGCATATTGCGATATGCCTTTATTAAATCGAGCAATTGCATAGACTGTATGGTTTGGGTTTTTGGCTAAATTTAGAACCAATTCTCGCCCAATCCCACGACTTGCGCCAACAACTACAATGTTCTTATTCATCGTAAGAGATTAAAACTTCTTCACTTGCCGGATGAGATTGACAGGTCAAAACAAATCCTTGCGCTACTTCTTCATCCGTCAGTGCGTAATTGATGGACATCGTTACTTTTCCTTTCAACACTTTCGCGCGACAAGTACAACAAACACCACCACGACAAGAATATGGCGCATCATAACCTTCTTTGGTTACTGCATCTAAAATGGTTTTTCCACCTGCTTTTAGATCCAATGTAAATTCTTCGTCATCCAAGATAACAGTCACTTTGCTGGTTCCTTTAAAGGTATTGATCTCAGTTACTTTGTCATCTACCAACAAAACAGGGGTAGTGTAAAGTTCGAAATGAATTTTATTTTTCGCAACGCCAAACATTTCCAAGACTTCAATTCCGGCTTGAATCATGGTTTCAGGTCCACATAAATAAAAACCATCCGCTTTCAAGAGTTCTAAATCTGCTTTGATTAGTGAAGTGATTTTTTCTTTGTCCAAACGACCTCTTTCAAACCCTTCTCGTTCCTCACCTGTAAGAAAATGTTGGGTTTGAGCTTCTTCAATCGTCGCTAATTCGTCGAAAAACATGATGGTGTTTTGCATGCGGTTACCGTAAAACAATTTCATTTTGGCGTCGTTTTCCTTTAAACTTTTTGCCATTGAAATCATTGGAGTAATACCACTTCCAGCGGCAAAAGCAACAATGTTTTTTGCTGTTTTATCCAATTTAAAATTACCGCTTGGAGCAGCAACTAAAACCGTCATTCCAGCCTCTAAATCATCGTTCGCCCAATTGGAAATTTTTCCATTATTTACGCGCTTAATTGCAACGGCAATGTCTTCATCTTCGCCACTACAAATCGAATAAGAACGTCTTTCTTCGTTGCCGTTGATGATTGCTGAAATGTTTAAATATTGTCCTGGAATAAATTTAAATTCATTCTCTAATTCGCTCGGAACGATAAAACTAGCCCGTACACTTGAAGGAGTCAATGACTTCACTTCTTTCACTTCTAGTTCGTAAAATCCTTTTGGAATTTTAACGTTAGCGGTTTCTGTTTTCTTTTTTCTACTAAAAAAACCCATATTTATTCGTCAAATGATATTATTAATTTTTCACTAGTAGGGTGAGATTGACAAGTTAAGATGTATCCAGCTTCCACTTCGTCTTTTTCCAAGGCGTAGTTTACGTCCATTCTGGCTGATCCTTCGATGATTTTGGCTTTACACGTGCAACAAACACCACCTTTGCATGCATAAGGGAGATCTGCTCCGGCTTTATTGGCGGCGTCTAAAATATTTTCTCCGTCAGATTGTAATGCAAGATCGTATCGGTCGCCATCTAAAATAACGGTTACGTTTGCATCTATTGTTTGTTCTTTCGGCAAACTGATGTCGATTTCTTTTTTGGGAGTTGAGGTATTAAACAATTCAAAACGAATTTTCTCTTGCGCCAATCCGACTCCCTCAAACGTTTCTTTCACAGCGAAAATCATTTCTTCCGGACCGCAAACAAATACTTCATCTACTGGAATGTTTTTTAAAAATGCTTCATTCAGTTCGCTACATTTTACAGCGTCAATTCTGCCTTTCTGAATTTGATTTCCTAGATTCTCTCTAGAAAGCACATGTGTCAAGGTAAAACGATCTAAATATTCATTTTTAAGCGCCTCTAATTCTTCTCTAAAAATGATGGTTCCAAAACGTTTGTTTCCGTAAAACAAGGTCACATTGCTGTTTGGTTCATTTTTTAAAATGGATTTGATCAAAGAGAAAACAGGTGTAATTCCACTTCCAGAAGCAAAGAAAACATAGTTTTTCGCATTAGATGCTTGAAGGTCGATCGTGAAATTCCCCATGGGAGTCATGACTTGAATTTCGTCACCAACTTTAAACTGTTGATTAGCGAAGGTGGAGAACTTCCCCAATTCAACTTCTTTAATTGCCACGCGCCATTCATTTTCATGCGGAGCGGAGCATAAGGAATAAGATCGTCGCAAATCTTCTCCGTTAATTATCGTTCTCAACGTAAGGTATTGACCGGATTGGTATTCGTATGATTTTTTTAAATCTTCTGGAATTTCAAAAGAAACAGAAATGGTTTCTTCGGTTTCTCTCTTAATTTTAGCAATCTTAAGTGTATGAAATGTTGGCGTCATGCAATAAATCTGTTAATTGCACAAATTTAACGAAAGTTTCTGAGCTATCTAGCGGTTTGTTAAAAACGGTGATTATTTTATTTGAATTGCTTTTTGGAGTAAAATTCAGCCAATTTAAACCGTCAAAATTCCTCTAAAACCGCGCGACGCATAATACGAAGAAGCTCCGTTGTGGTAAATAAAAATGGTTTCATACCGCAAATCAGCAAAAATAGATCCGCCTAGTTTACGAATGGATTCTGGTGTTTTTATCCAACTGGAAGTTTTTAAATCAAATTTCCCGAGTTGTTGTAACTGACGGTATTGTTTTTCATCCAACAGTTCGATGCCCATTTGTTCTGCCAACTCTATCACATTTCCTTTCGGTTTGTTTTCTTTTCGATGATCCAAAGCTGCGCGATCGTAGCACAAACTTCTTCTGCCTGCAGGACTTTCAGCCGAACAATCGACAAATGAATATTCGTCTTTGTCAGCGTTGTAATCGATCACATCTGGTTCTCCACCCGTTTTTTCCATCTCAAACAATGACCTCAATTTATCAGAGTTCTTCCTCAACTTTGTTTCGATTTTCATCCAATCCAATCCCTTGTGGCGCATGGTATTGTTCTCAAAACGATTTTGAAGGAGGATTAAAAGTTCTTCCATTTCTGCTGACGTTAACTTACTGCTCATGAGATCAATTGTGAAAAAAGAGGTGTCTTAATCTGTTATAACTTAACCCTGAAAAAAATTGGCTTTAACGTGTACCAACTTAATATTGGGAAAAAGTGAACGGTGATTGCAAAACCTGGGAAAAGCATCATCAAATCTTCGTCTAAATCCAAAGGCAATTGTGCAGCCATTGGAAAAATAATTGTAGCGAAAGTGACAACGGTTAAAAACAGATTAAAGATGACCAGTCCTTTGGATTTAAAAAGTCGAATAAACAAGGAGTAAAGTAACCCAATGATGATTCCTGCGCAGGTAAATACGAGTAACAGGGAAGCGGTGGTGAGTTGGATAGACATCGAGTCGCCCAAAAGAATTTTTACTACTGAGAAATCAGCAAAGTAAGCTTCTTTGTAAATACTTGACAAAATGATTGCTGCTATTCCAGCAAGAATTCCGGAGCTTAACCCTAGTAAAAGTGATTTTTTGATCATGAAATTTTGATTTAGATTTTTACAACTGGCACTTTATACGTAACGTGCATGACATCTGGATTTCGTTTGTTAGGTTCACCTATTTTGAAATCAAGTCTATTCACATCAAATTTACCAGAAAAAACGCCACCAGAAGATACTTGTTCGAAAGTTAACGGAATTTTATAAGTTTTTGAAACGCCTTTGATGGTTAATTGACCAATAATCAAATAGCCTTTATCCGTTTTCTCAATCGAAGAAGATTTGTATTTAATGTATGGATGATTTTTTTCATCAAACCAATCTCCTGAGAGTGATTTTTTGTTTTTGACGGCATTTCCTGTGCTTATGGATTTTACGGGAATTGTCAAATTAAAAGAAGATTTGTCTAAATGTTCTTTACTGAATTTGATTTCACCTTCAAATTCCTTAAAAATTCCGGAAGGATCTTTACTTTCAAAACCAATGAAGAAATCTGGAGCTATTTTCCAATTTTGTACATCTACGACCAAAAAGGCTGATCCAATGATGAATAGAAAGGCAAGTGAAACGAGTTGAAACGATTTTTTCATCTTTTTTAATTTTATGAATACGTGAAGTTAAGATAAAAATACAAAAAAGACCTTACAAATGGATGTCCTTTAAAGACACTTTCTAATTTTTTAATTTGAAGTGTTTCAAATTTCCAAGAGTTTTTTTGCTATAAATCCTTCTTTTTGAACTTCTTAATTGATAGAAACAAAGGAATCAAAATCCACAAAAATAAAACTGAAAAAGAAATGACAGAACCTAATATTCCTTCAAAACTTTGTTTGAAAACGGCACTTGTTGCTCCCATTAATGCGGATATATCCATTTTCAAGAGCGTTAGAATACGAGCCAAATCTATGGGATTCAAGATACTCAAACCAACGATTAGTTTTTCTAACGGGTAATCCATCAATTGAAATAAAACAAACAGAACGATGCCATCAAAAAGTAAAGCGAAGTAGAACCAAACTAAGAGTGAAATACCTATTCCTCGTGCTTTGTCTTTGGTGAAAACCGTTACCAACATGGCCAATGAAACGAAAATGATTGAAATAAAAACGCCCGTTATAATCATGGTAAAACCAGTGGCTGTTGGGGAAAAAAGTAAAATTGGCATTCCGCAACCAATAAAGAAAGCTAATGAAAGTGAGCCTGACAAGCCCAAGAAGATACTCAGCCACAGTGTTTTTCGTTTGATAGGTTGTGCCGCAAGAAGTTCGATGAATTCGTTGGAGTTGTATAGGTAGATTGTGGAGAAAACAATGCTAATTAGTGGTACAATAATCAAGTTAAGGGTTAACATACTCGCTAAACTTTTTTCAGGAACTTCTTCCATGAGGAACAATCCAAATGAAAAAAGCAATAAAAATAGGGTATAAGCAATGATGATTTTATTGCTTAAAATATCCATAACGACGTATTTTATAATTTTTCTCATGCGATTTGATTTTCGGTTTTCATGATGTGTGCAATTGCTTCTGCAAGTTTGTTTTTAGAAGTATCTATTTTCAATTGTTCCAAGGATTTGTTAAATATAATTTCTCCTTCTTGCATGTAAATAATTTGATTGACAATGTCATCCAATTCACTTAAAACGTGGGATGTAATTAAAATTAATTTGCCCTTTTCTTTTTCAGAAATGATTTTTTCTTTTAAATAGATGGAAGATACTGGATCTAATCCCGCGGTGGGTTCATCCAATATTAAAATTTTTGGATTGAATAGAAAAGCTAGGTAAGCACTCACTTTTTGTCTAGTTCCACCAGATAAATTGGCTGTTTTTTGATTTAAGATACTTTGTAAATTGAATTTTTCATAAAGTTCCGTGTCCAAAGTCAAATTATTGTCTTTTCTCAAATCGCGAATCATGTCGATCACTTGACCAACTTTCATGTTTTCAGGATATTTTCCAATTTGTGGCATATAACCGATGATTTCACGGTATTTCCAATCATTTTCAATGGATTTTTGGTTGACCGTAATTTTTCCAGCATCTGGAACGACCATTCCTAAAATCGATTTTATCAAAGTGGTTTTACCACACGCATTTGGACCTAATAGCGCGAAGATATTTCCATTTCCCAATTCTAAATTGATATCCTTTAGCACTTTAAATTTTCCAAATTGTTTATTTACTCCTTCAATTTTAATCATTTTCAATTGTGTTAATGGGTTTTCACTTTTCGAATCTTGGGTTTATTGTCCATCAGATTTTCTGGTGTTAAGTTCGGAAAAGCATTCTCAGCCTTGTCCATTAGTTTCACGAAAAAGCTTCTGAAAAGCATCATAGCGCCTGGATTTTGTTCGATGATGACGGAATAAAAAGTCACCGGTCGATGCGGAACATCTCCAATGCCATCTCGGTTTAAATCATAACCTTCGTATTTGTCCCAGTAATTTCCGTCAAACACATTTTCGGACAAATTTCCATTGGTGGCAACATCAAAGGTATTTCCTATAAAATTATTATTGGTGACACGAACATCACTGCAATTGGATTGAATTTTTAAAGCCCAGCCATTTTTTAGAAAATGATTGTTGACCATCGTAACACGATTACTTCCTTCCGCGAAAATAGCGATGGTATTTTGTTTAAAATGATTGTTGTCAATGTGACTGTCGTAGATTTCCTTGAGTAGAATTCCATAAGCGGCGTTTCCCCAATTGTCGGCAAAGGTATTGTTGTACATTTTTACCCGTTTTGAATACATAACCGCTACGCCAGCACCGTTGCCTTTGATGATGTTATTTCGATAAATGTCATCGTGAGAAAACATAAAATGCAAGCCGTATCGTTTATTTTTGACGCTGTGATTATCGTCGATGAAAGAATTTGTCACAAACTCTAGATAGATTCCATCTCGATGCCCAGTTACAACGTTGTTCTTAATTACCAATTTATTGCTTTTCCAGCAATGAATTCCATTTGCTGCAGGTTTTCCAATCATCGATCCGGAAACCAATTCGTTTTTTTCTATTCTTCCTTCACTGGAATTCATGCAGTGAATCCCAAAAAAATTATTTTCAAATTTATTTCCAATCAATCTGAAATATTTTGAATTTTGGATTTTCAAAGCGGCGATGTCCATGTAGCTAGAACTACCGGAATTTTTGAAGAATAGACCTATAATCGTCACATTGTTGTGTTCAATCAACAGATTTTCGTGTTTGTTTTGACCATCAATCACCGGGAAATTTTTTCCGATGATGGTGAGCGCTTTTTCAATTATCAAAGCACCTTCTCTATAAACGCCAGGCATAATCACAATCGTATCTTTGTCTTGTGCCTTTTCGATTGCTTTTTTTATAGTTGAAACAGCACCCGTTTTCGAAACCGTTATGGTTTTGGCGATACTTTCTTGACTAATAATAACAGCAAGAAGAAGTAAATTTACTTTCCAGCTTTTAAATAATTTTCCCATTTGATTTCTGTGCCCGAATAGTGAGATTGAAAGTTTTTGGCACTATCGCCATGCGCAAAAGATGCAATGTTCGATCCCATGGGACTTTTTAACATTTCGTTTTCGATGAGGTAACTTTCTGAAGCTGATATAAGCTGCGTTGGTTGTGAAAAATCGATCAGCCAATAGGAAGCCACATCTTCCTTTATGACCACTTCTTCCAGTAAAAAGTTCTTAATACAGTGCAGATCATCAAACTTATAAATTCTCCCTTTTTTAGTGACTAATTCAGCGCCATAACGTTCGTCGCTGATGGTCATTTTACAAAAATCACAATTGTCCACGCCAAATTCGATGGGTTTTGGACCTGAAGAACAAGCGCTGAGGATTGCAAGCAAAAGAATCGCAATACCCAATTGATAATTCAAATATTTTTCAAGCATTTTTTTTTCGTTTAAATTCATAAAAACCCAAAGTCGTTAAAATTGCACCAGAAGCAATGAGTATCCAACCGCCAAGGTCAGGAATAGAATATGCGCCGAAATTTAATAATTGTTTAAACCCAATTAATGGTGGCGTATATGTCATACCAGGCACTTGAATCGGAGCTGTTGGATCCAAATTATGTCCGTAATTATATTCCCAAACATAAAAATCAACCATCGTTAAGATAGCAAAAACCATAAAAAGAATAGTCCAAGTTATGAAGAATTTTCTTTTGTTGATGATTCCAGCTATAATTCCAAAGATTCCAAGCGCGCCAATTAAATAAGGCAAAATGGTAAACTCAATGAAATCATCTGCATGCAATGTTCTCATCCCAATGTAATGGTTTAGTCCGTTAATAATGTCAATATCGCCCGCTAATTTGTCTGAGTAAATCTGCATCGATAATCCTTCCGGATATTGTGGAGCATCCAATTCGATTCTCCAAATAGGGAGAAAAACGACGATGATAATCCCAATGCCACATAGAATTGATAAAATGCGTGTAAGTGTAGTTAAGGAACTGTTTGTTTTAATTGCATTCATCTGACTTGATTTAAGTATAACCAGCTACCTATTTTAGTTAGGTAGCTGGTTAAATTGACTTTAAAGGTCCAATTTATTTTGTCTCTGGACCAGGAGCAGTTTCTCCAGTTCCATAACGAAGTGGTGTGTTGCTACCCGCTGGAGATACTCGGATGTATCCAGACATTTCTTGGTGCAATGCACTACAGAAATCAGAACAATAGAAAGGAGTGATTCCAACTCTTTTTGCAACCCATTTTAAAGTTTGTGTTTCTCCAGGCATCACCAATAATTCGGCTGTTTGCGCACCTTTGATTGCAAATCCATGAGGAACGTCCCAATCTTGCTCTAAATTTGTGAGATGGAAATAAACTTCATCACCTACATGAATCCCTTCAATGTTGTCAGGTGTTAAGTGACTTCGCATCATGGTCATGTAAACATGAACTTGGTTTCCTTTTCGTACCACTTTCGCATCGTTTTCTTTTTTAGTTACGTGCGGGTGTTTGTTTTCCTCAATTTTATAAAATTTCTGAGAATTTGCTGCAATTTTACTTGCTGGAATTATCTGACTGTAATGTGGTTCACCAATGGTTGGGAAGTCTAGTAAGAGTTGCATTTTATCGCCAGAGATATCATATAATTGAGCACTTTGTGTTAGCTCAGGACCTGTTGGTAAATACCTATCTTTTGTAATTTTATTGTAAGCAACTACATATTTTCCTGTAGGTTTTTTAGTATCTCCACCCGGAACAGTTAAGTGTCCAATTGAGTAAAAAGTTGGTACGCGATCTAAAATTTCAAGCGTTTTCACATTCCATTTCACGATTTCAGAAGAAACGAAGAAAGAAGTGTACGCATTTCCTTTGTCATCAAATTCAGTATGTAAAGGTCCTAATCCTGGTTTTTCAACCTCGCCATGAAGAACAGATTCGTACCTCAAAACGTGAAAACCGTCGTATGTTCCATCAAAATCTTTTTTCTCGATGGCTTTTTTGATTTTTGACCAAGCAAATACTGGTAAAAGTGCTGCTAATTTTCCACTTCCTACAATGTATTCTCCTGTAGGATCAACGTCCGTTCCGTGTGGAGATTTTGGACAAGGAATGAAATAACAAACTTCTTTCAACTGATCTGGAGTTAAAGTTAAAATTTCTGTTTTGATAGTTGACGTTGCTGAATGCGTTTCCTCGTTCCATTTGTTGTGAGCATATCGAACTGCTTTCTTTTTACCCTTACCAGCTTTGATCATCGCTTCCGCTTTTTTCCAGTTCACGGCCATGATAAAGTCTTTGTCTCTTTGTGAAGCATTTACTTCTAAAAGCGTGTAAGCTTTCTCGGTGTTGTACGTTGAGAAAAAGAACCAACCACTGCTCGGACCTTTACCACTGTGACTTAAATCGAAGTTTAAAGGCGGCAATTCCAATTGGAATGCGATGTTCATTTCACCACTTTTTGGATTCACGCCAATGAAACTAATTGCTCCTTTGAAATTGTCTTTATAAGTGTGGATTGGATATTCAACGCCATCATCGGGAACACTGAAACGCGTTCCAGCTACCACATACTCAGTATTTTCAGTTAAAAATGGTGAAGAGTGATTTCCAGCACTGTTTGGCAATTCAATGATTTCCACCGTTTTGAAAGTTTTTAAATCAATGCGGGCAACTCGTGGTGTGTTATTTCCATTAACGAAGACCCATCTTCCGTCCATTTCACCATTGGTTTGAGAAACTTGAACGTGATGCAAATCATCATACGGAACAATACCGTGCGAGGTGTTTAACATGGGAATAGTTTCTTCACTGTACCCATATCCATTTTCAGGATTTTGAGAAAAAACAGGAAGCACTTTGAGTAAACGGGCAGAAGGAAAACCATAGACAGCCAATTGACCGCTAAATCCTCCCGATACGAAGCCGTAAAGTTCATCGTATTTCCCTGGTGCAACGTACACTTTTGATGCTGCATCAGCTGTTACTACCGAACCTGCGGTTTTGGGTTTACAGCTACTTGTACCTAAGATGAATGCCAATCCAAGGCTTAGTAAAAATGCCTGTTTGGTTTTGTGTTTAAATTTGTTCATGTTGTATTAATTTAAGTGTTAATTGAATCGTAGTTATGGATTAAATCCTTAAAGTTTCTAACTTTTATGTTTGATTTATATGAATACTTATTCGCCATCGTTTTGACGCATAAATTCTAAAAGTGCAAAAGCGCCATTTTCGCTCACATCTTGATTGGGCATGCGAATCATACAGATTTCAAGTTGTGCTTGTAATTTTGGATCTTTGTCAATCATGGCGTCTGGATTGGTGATGAAATTTAAAATCCATGCTGGTGCATGTCTTGTGGTAACTCCTTTCCATCCCGGACCAACCAATTTTTCTTTTGTCAATTTATGACAAGCCAAGCACTTGGTTTCAGCAATGTTTTTCCCTTGTTGGGCTTTGATAGGATCCAAAGTAGTTAATTCGATGTTTTCAAACTTTCCTTCTCCACGTTTAGGGTCGTACTCTTCGGTAGTTGGAAGCGAATCAAGCGACGAGTTTTTTTCTGTTTTATTATTGTTACAAGCAACAAATAACAATGAAACAAAACTGATATAAAAGATCTTTTTCATGAGACTCTGTTTTTAAATCCTTGAACAAATGTAAAATAAGTTTATAGCTAATGATATGATGTACATCATGTTTCAAAAATTTAGTCGGATTTTAGGAAATATGGATTAACAGAAAATTAACTATTTTGCAGTGTTGGTGCTGGTTAGCTAAATGAATATTCGAGATATTGGTTGTTGAATGTTTGGTTTATAATTTTCATTTCATTAAAATCATTTATTTCATGTTTCGAGAAAGAAAAACAATTTGATTATCATGCTAAATCTGTTAACTTTGCTTCAATCATATAAGATAAATAGCATGTTTGGATTAGACCAAAATGCCATGATGCAGAAAATGCAACAGGCATTAGAAGAAAGTAAAATTCGTTTGGAGAACACAATCGTTTCTAGTGAAGCTGGAGGTGGTTTGATTCGGATTGAGATGAATGGAAATCGAAAAGTGACCGAGTTATCCATCAATGGTTCGCTACAAGATATTGATAAAGAAGACCTGGAAGATTTGTTGATAGTTGCTGTTAATAGAGTTTTGGATGAAGCAAATCGCGTAAACGAGCAGGAGGTTTCTTCTTCGGCACGCCAATTTCTACCAGGGATTTGAGGATGACCAAAGCAGCACTACGTAAAAAATACCTCGAAAAAAGAAAGCAATTATCTCCTGGACAATTGCAAAGGATGTCGGAGGAAATATGCAACCTTGTATTTACCCATTTTCAATTGGAAGGGAAGTACGTTAGTTTGTTTTTACCCATTGAACGTCAGCACGAAATCAACACCTACGGAATTTGGGAAAAAGCAGTGAAGTTTGGTGCTAAAGTAGCGGTTCCTCGATCCAATTTCGAGACGAATGACATGAAACACATTCTATTTGAAACGGAAGATCAATTGCAATTAAGTCCATGGGGAATTCCAGAACCTAAAAGAGGTCGAGTCGTTGCTGCAGATCATTTTGAAATTGTCTTTGTACCACTTCTAGCCATCGACCAAAATGGTCATCGCGTGGGATATGGCAAAGGGTTTTACGATAAATTTTTAAAGAAGTGTTCCCCAAAATGTCAATTCATTGGACTGCATTTATTTGAAATAGAAGAGGTGATTGATGATGTGTTTGACGGTGACATGCAGTTGCACGGATGCATTACTCCGAAAGGAATCATTCGGTTTGAGATTTAAAGACAGAAAGAGAAATCTTTTTAAATTTCGGTTTTTTCTGTAAATTGCGCCTATGTTTCTGCGCATAACCGCTATTTGTATTTGGATAATTGTATCCTCACTGGCACCAATTAGGATGCTGAGACCCGTATTTGGCGTACAAATATCGCACATTCAAACCACTAAAATGTACACCTTTGTTGCGTTCTTAGATAATGGATTGGAGCTAACTTACAGAAAGATTCTTACAGATGATGATTTCGTGAGAATTGCTTCTGGGCATTGGCCGAGTATTTACAATCCAACGCGGACAAACTTATTTGAGCTAAATCAGGTTGGGTGTGGGATGTACCAAGATTCCATTTTGTTAGCTCCTATCACATACTGTTTTCCAGCTGATTCTCTTTGGAAAATTCGATATTCTGATTTTCCTTTCAATGTAAGTACGGAACAAGGATGGTCCAATGATTTTAATAGACCTTCTCGAAAACAGGCTCAATACTTAGCTGAAAATTATTTAGTTCGCGATTTAAACCGGGATTATTTCTTAGATACCAATCTCTGGAAAATTCTTCGGGACGTTCGAAACCCTGAGTGGATAGCAAATTACAAAGCACTCCGATAGTCGTTGCTCTAGTTCTTTCTTTTCAATTCTCCGATGGAGTAGAAGAACACCAAACCGTAACCGATGGCTAACATTAAGTGAAATGGAACCATTCCTAAATCTCCAAAAGATGCGCGGTTGATTGCCGTAAAAGCAAATGTTAACATTAAGATCCCTTCGCCTATCGTGATTAATGAAATACTCTTTTTATCGTATTTATTTCCTTTGAATTCTACTTTGGATAAAACGTTAAACTTCGGGGTGCGAACAAATGAACTTTTGATTCCGAGGTAACCCTCAATAACTGCCACAGAATTACTGAGTGACAATCCAAGAGAAACGGTTAAAAATTGAATAAAGCGACCGATAAATCTGAAAAACGAAGCAAATGAATTAGCTGTTTTGTCTCGGAAAGCTAACCAATAATAGTAAAGTAAGAAAATGGTACTGATGATAAAAATAGAACCAAACTGGATGATGTAATTCAAATCAGAGAAGCTGTCTTTGATGTGTAAAACAACCAAGCTTAATATGGACATTATCAAAATGAAGATGAAAACAGAAGAGTTGAATAAGTGTGAAACACCATGAAGTCTGTCTGTAAAACGGACATTTTTAAAGGTGAGTATTCTCCAAGCCATTTTGCGGAAACATTCTGCACCACCTTTCATCCAGCGATGTTGCTGACTTTTTAATGCTGACATGGTGATTGGCAATTCGGCTGGTGCGATAACGTGTTCGCAATATTTGAATTTCCAACCTTTCAATTGGGCACGGTAACTTAAATCTAAATCTTCCGTCAAGGTATCGTGTTCCCATCCACCAGCGTCTTCAATGCATTTTTTTCTCCAAATTCCACCCGTTCCATTGAAATTAATGAAGTGATTAGAAGCCGTTCTTCCACCTTGTTCAACGGCAAAGTGACCATTCAATCCGAAAGCTTGAAGTTCAGTTAATAAAGAGTACGATTTGTTGATATGCCCCCAACGTGTTTGAACTACACCGATATTTTCATTTTCAAAATAAGGCATTGTTTTTTGAAGGAAATCTTTTTCAGGCTCAAAATCTGCATCGAAAATGGCGATGAAATCTCCTTCCACTTGATCCATCGCTGAATCCAAAGCGCCTGCTTTGTAACCTGTTCTATCCACACGGTGAATGTGCTTGATGTTAATTCCTCTTGCAGCAACTTCAGCAACTTTCTTGGCAATCACATCTTTTGTTTCATCCGTAGAGTCATCCAAAACTTGAATTTCTAATTTGTCCCACGGATAATCAAATTCGGATGCTTTCTGTATGATGCGCTCTGCGACATACAATTCATTGTACATTGGAAGTTGTACGGTAACTTTGGGCGCAGTATCTGGATTAAAAACAGGTAGAATTTCTAGTGCTTTTTTCTTCTTATTTCGAGCGTAAGCAATCGACAAGGAGAACTGCAAAACACTGTAAAAGAAGATAAGCAACAGACATAATCCGTAAAATCCTAAGAGTATCCTGGCAACAAAATGGGAAGTTGGATGTTCGGTTACAACATTTCCAAATTTATCCGTGTGACGAACTGTTTTTCCCCAATTAAACAACCACGAAACGTTTTGGTTTACATTGAAATTTAAGTTAGGTCGGTGTTCTGGTGTCACTTCGAAATTGAATTTTTTATATTGATAATCAGCATCATCTATTTTTAATTCATATTTCCCTGCCGGAACAGCTGGAAACGTAAATACACCTTTGCTATTCGTTTCGATTGTGGCATGGAAATTGCTTGCAGTGTCAAGTGATGTTATTACAACTGGCAGTTTTCTAACTGCAGATTTTGTTTTTTCATCCTTGACTTTTCCGCTCAAATTGCGGATGGTTTGGCTGTACCCAGAAACGGCAAATACAAACGTTAAAATTACAAGATGTATTCTTGTCATAGATTTGATGTTGAGTGGATTACGTAGATAATTCTGCGCAACCTGATTTTTAATGAATGTTTAAAAGGGACAAAGATAATTTATATTCTGCACTTTTGTGGAATTTTTCGTTATTTCCAAAAATTATCTGAAAGCTATTTCCACAATGTCTTTTTTCAATACGGTTTTAGCATCCAAAGGAACAATTGTTTTCTGAATCGAGTCGATGACCAAAATGTTGTCTGAGAAGTCAATACACAATTCTAAATCGTGAGATGTTTGTAAGATGCAGACCTTAAATTCGCGTGAAATTTGTTTCAAGATTCCCAACACCGACATGCGATTTGCGTAGTCTAAAAATGCAGTTGGTTCATCCAGTAAAACCACCTTGGTTTGCTGCGTTAAAGCCTTCGCAATTGTTGCTATTTGTCGTTCGCCGTCACTCAACTTGATGGTGTCTTTGTAGGCTAAATGGCCAATGTTTAATCTTTCAATGATTGAATCGACTAACGCCCAATCTGCTGTGGAAAGTTTGCCAATAAAATTGGTGTAAGGGGCTCTTCCCATCGCAATATAATCTCGAGTGGAAAGATGTTGGGCGCCAACGAACAAGGAAGGTACATAAGCTACCAATTGCGCCTTCTCTTTGGGTTTGAGTTGTGAAGTTTTTACCTGATTGATGTGGATTTCTCCATGCAAAGGTTCGATAATTCCCAGTAAAGTATTGAGTAAAGTTGTTTTTCCCGTTCCGTTTCTTCCAATCAAAGTGTACAGATTACCCTTTTGAAGCGTCAGTGCTGGAATGTCTATCAGCAAGTGATTGTAACCGATTTGTGTTTGTTTAAATTCAATCATCTTAAAAGCGTTTTAAAATAATCCAAACAACAATTGGCGAACCGAACAAAGCTGTTATGCCATTCAAAGGAAGCAAAATCCAAGGCTCGAGCCACAAGACCAACAAATCACAAAACAGCAAAGAAATTGCGCCAATTAAGGCTGATCCGATAATCAAATGCAAATGATTTTGTGTTTTGTATAGAATTTTGACAATGTTGGGTACGGCGAGACCGATGAACGAAATAGGGCCACAATACGCGGTAATTAATCCAGCGAAAATTGCGGTTACCACGATGATTAATATCCGAAATTGTTTTAGCTGAATTCCTAATAATCGCGTTGATTTTTCACCGATCACCAAGAGATTCAAAGGCTTAATCAAAAACAAGAGAGAAATGACTCCAAGAATGAAAATCGCAAGAATCAATGGAATTTGACTAAAATCAACCTGTTGCATGGATCCAAATCCCCATAAGGTAAATACTTTTAATTGCGCTGCTTTGGTAGAAACTTGTAAAACTTGAATGATTGCATTGGTAAATCCGCCCAACATGATTCCGATGAGAAGCAAGGAAACATGCGATTTGACAAACATCGAAAAGAACAAAATGATGAGACTGAAGATAACCGCACCAATTAAGGCGACAGCAACAATTCCAAAATCGGAAGCGAAAAAAGAAATTCCCGTCAGCATGCTGATGGCGACTAGTAAACTAGATCCTGAAGTGATTCCCAAAACGGAAGGTCCAGCAAGCGGATTGGAAAAAAGAGTCTGCATTAAAAGTCCAGCGATGGATAAACCTGCACCAGCAATAATGGCTATAAAAGTGCGTGGAATGCGAATTTCTCTAAAAATGATGAGGTTTTGATCTTGCTCTGAAAAATGAAAGAGACTATTCCAGATTTCCGAAAATTGAAATTCAAGTTGTCCACCGTGAAGGTGAATCCAAGCGAAAATAAATAGAACGCCTAAAATGGAGTAGGAGACTGCTCGATAATTCTGGGTCATTCTTCCAGTTTTTGATAATAATGCAATGGTATTTTGTTGACTTTCCCAGCGTGTATAATTTGAATGTAATCAGATAATACTAAATGCGGTTCAATGGCACTGTTTTCCCAAAACTGATTCATTTTATTGGCATAGGTATAAACTTGGTTGTTTTTAAAGGCATCGAAATAACGGTATTTTGCATTCAATTGCAACATTTGCTTTTTAGATGGAAACTCCACGTTTAACCAAAATTGACTGTTTTGATGGTTTTTTAGAACTTCTTCAAAGGTAAAAGCCGCACTGCCAGTTTTGTTTTTGTCTTGAATCGAATAATTGCCACCTGCATCACGCAGAAGCTTTGCGCCATAACTTTCGCCAGCGGGCATGTACCAGGTATCTCCGTTCATCATTCCTGAAAAAACACTTGGTTTGTTTGGTAGTTTTTGCGCCATTTCGCTCAATTCAATGTACTGTGTCACAACGTCTTCGAAATACGTATTGGCTTCTTTTTCCTTGTCAAATAACACCCCAAATAATTTCACCCATTCTGCTTTGCCAAGCGGATGGTTTTCTCGCCAATCATAATTGGGCATGCACCAAATTCCAAGTTTGGCTAATTTAGCTTCATTTGCTGGGGCTTTTCCTTCAAAACCACTGTAAATTATCACGTTACTTTTGGTTTTTAATACTCTTTCAGGATTTAAAAGCCCAAAATCTTCAAATTCAAGGACTCTTCCTGCTTCAATTCCTGCTAAAACAGTTTTGTTGTATATGTATTTTCTGTTGGAAACACCTTTTATTAAATCGGTAACCTGAATTTTTTCCATCATCCCAATGTGCGTTCCAGATAGAGAAACGATTGACTGAAGTGGCGTTTCGATTATTTGTAAATCAGAAGGAAGTTTTGGTTTTTCACCTCGCTTTACCAACGCATATTTCTTTTCTACTTGCTGATTTTCGGGGTTCAGAATAATCAGCTCAACAAAGTCGTTATGATGAATGATGGAGAAATGGGTAGCATATTCAATTTCTTTCGAAGACGTGTTTTTTTGCTCAACTTCCGTTTTACTTCCGCAAGCGATGAGAAAAAATAAGGCAAATGCATACATCCATTTCATGACAACAAATATAAGGAATGCGTCACAAACAATGGAAGGAAAGTATTTTTGTTTTTCGAAAGATGGTTTTAAAAGTATTCCTCGTCGCTTTCGCTCCTTCGGAAGGACACGTGTGAGTAGTTTATTCCTCGTCGCTGTCGCTCTGTCGGAATGACAGTTTGAGTGTCATTCCGACAGAGCTTTCAATTCATTCCAAGAAGGGTTTTTAGTGTTGATTAAATTGTTTTTCTTTTCTCGGCGATAGCTTTTTATTTGTTTTTCCCTATTTATAGCATCTTCAACCCATTGATAACTTTCAAAATAAACTAGCTTGTCAATGTTATGTTTACTAGCGTACCCCATGTTAAGTTTAATCTTATGTTCATTAACTCTACGTACAATATTGTTTGTTATTCCAACATACAGCAAAGTGTTGTCATGATTGGCTAAGATGTATGTGTAATATGTTTTAGTGGCTTTCATACTTATTAAGTTACTAAAAAATATCAAATCACTACAAGTTTGTTTTATTATTTAATGAATTTTTTATCCTTTTCTTCCTCGTCTTCCTCGTCGCTATCGTTGCATGGGAATGACAGTTTTTAGTTCATTGTGTCGAATTTTCAAAAGCTTGCTTTTAAAAATTCGCTAAACCCGAAACTAGAAATGTCATTCCGAAGGAGCATTTCCCTTCAGAAATGCGACGAGGAAGACAAAAAAAACAGGCTCTCCGGATGGAAAGCCTGTTTCAATATTATTCAATTGGATTATTACAATCCAAAAGCTTTTTTAACTTGATCAACGTAATCTATTCCTCGTCGCTTTCGCTCTGTCGGAATGACACATGTGAGTTGTTTATTCCTCAGCGCTTTGGCTCCTTCGGAATTACAATCCAAAAGCTTTTTTAACTTGATCAACGTAATCTAGTTTTTCCCAAGTAAACAATTCAACTTCAACTGTTTTCTCGTTTGCTTTTCCTTTGTTGAAGGTTTTAGTTACCACTTCATTCTTTCTTCCCATGTGACCGTAAGCCGCAGTTTCGGAATAAATAGGGTTTCTTAATTTCAAACGTTTCTCAATAAAGTATGGACGTAAATCAAAAATGGACTCAATGATTTTCGCGATTTCACCATCGGTTTTGTCAATTTTAGTTGTTCCGTAGGTATTAACGTATAAACCACATGGTTCAGCAACACCAATTGCGTAGGAAACTTGTACCAAAACTTCGTCGCACAAACCTGCGGCAACCATGTTTTTAGCGATGTGACGTGTTGCATAAGCACCTGAACGGTCCACTTTACTTGGATCTTTTCCAGAGAACGCACCACCACCGTGAGCACCTTTACCGCCGTATGTATCTACGATAATCTTACGACCTGTCAAACCTGTATCTCCGTGAGGTCCACCGATAACGAATTTTCCTGTTGGATTGATGTGGTATGTAATTTCGTTTGTAAATAACTTCTGTAACTCAGGAGTTAAAGAAGCTTTTACACGTGGAATAACGATTTCGATAATGTCTTTTTTGATTTTTGCCAACATCGTAGTTTCATCCGCGAAATCATCGTGCTGTGTTGAAACAACGATAGAATCGATACGTTGTGGAACATTGTCGTCAGAATATTCAATCGTCACTTGCGATTTTGCATCAGGACGAAGGTAAGCGATTACTTCTGGTTCGTTGTTGCGGATTTCAGAAAGTTCACGTAAGATTTTATGCGCTAAATCCAATGCCAATGGCATGTAATTTTCAGTTTCTTTGGTTGCGTAACCAAACATCATTCCTTGGTCACCCGCACCTTGCTCCTCCGGATTTGCTCTGTCAACACCTTGGTTGATATCATCCGACTGATCGTGGATTGCTGAAATCACACCGCAAGAGTTTGCTTCAAACATATATTCAGCCTTCGTGTAACCGATTTTAGCGATTACCTCACGCGCAATGGATTGAACATCTAGGTATGTATTCGTTTTCACTTCACCTGCCAAAACCACTTGTCCGGTTGTAACGAGCGTTTCGCAAGCTACTTTTGATTGTGGGTCGTATGCCATGAAGTTGTCTATCAACGCATCAGAGATTTGATCCGCCACTTTATCTGGATGACCTTCAGAAACTGATTCTGATGTAAACAAATAGGACATTTTATAATTTTTTAATGAATATTTAAGTCGACGAAATTAGTTATAATTTTTAATTGAATTAGTACTTATTATTAAGTTTATGTTTTTTAACGCAATAATTACATTTTTGAAATCAATTGTAATGTTTTGAATTCTGCAAAATTCATGTCGAATTTTCATGAAATCTTCTTTCAGATCTATAAAATCTTCATTGAAAGTACGTTTATATTCATTTAATTAATACTTTTTAATAAAACTTAACATTTAGTTCTACATTTGAGAAACTTAACATATTGGAGTTATGAAAAACGGTATCCAAGAAATGCTACAACGTCAAATCACCAAACGTGAAAGAATTACAATCACGAAAGGAAGACATCAATATTTAGGTCTTTTCTTGATGGCTTTTTCTTTCTTCGTAACGATTTACTTCCTATATGATTTGTTTACATCTGGTGGTTTTAATTTATCCAATTTCATTCTCACAACTTCTTCTTTTTTGGTTTTGCTATTGGTTTTCAAATTCAGTTTGAAGTTGGCAGATGTTGCTATTAATCGCGATGTATTGTTTATGAATCAACTATTCGCGCCTTGTAGGGTCATTTCCTTGGAAGACATTGACGATGTAAAAACCTTCCAAGTTTTATGGTTTACAGTAACCACTTTACGCTATACTGCTAAGTCAAAAAGTCAAAAAATCATCTTTTTGAAATTCATTAAAAAAGCGGATTGGTGTCCGGAGGAAATTATCAAGTTTGTTTGTAATCCGGTTTGATTTTGTTCATAAAAAAATAAAAGCAAACCATAAGCCGGGTTCTGTGTCTGTTGTTGCACAACATATCTATCATTTATCTAGTTCCGAAATCACTCGCGGAATCCATCGACCTACCCTCTGAGTCGAGCGAACAGCCCTTTCATCGATGCGAAATCGACATCCCCAGTTTACATGGTCTTTCAGTTCGTGAGGTTTACCTTGCCTCCGATGTCGCCATCTGAGCGGTGCGCTCTTACCACACCTTTTCACCTTTTCCTAGTAAAACCAGGTAGTTTTCCTTTCTGCGGCACTTTCTGTTCCCCTGATCTTAAAACCAGAAGACCTTCCCGTTAGGAAGCACGATGTTCTATACTGCCCGGACTTTCCTCTCTCCGCCTTGCGACGAACAGCGATAGACTGGTTTGCTTTGGTGCAAAGGTAAGGGAAATTAATTTGTTTTGGGAGGATTTTTTTTGGGTGGTCGGAAGTGGGTGTCGGTGATGGGTGTTCGGTACTTGTAATTATTTATTTAGAGGATTCCTCAATTCGATTCTTCTATGGTTAAATCGAAGATTTTTTATAGACTTACGAAAAGGGCTATATTATAAATCATTTTTATTTATTAATTCGTAAATAAGATTCGTTAAGATTTCTACATCACTATTTATAGTGCCTTCCATATATCGTTTATAAATATTCTCATTATCTGCAGGGTTTATATTTATAATCAGCCTTTTTCAAGTGTTAAAGACCGTAAGAACTCACGTTGCGCTCTTCCATTTCCTTCTCTAAATGGATGTAAGTAATTTACAGTATCTAAAATTTCAGCTAATTTTATTGCAAGTTCTTTTTTATTGTCTTGTTTAATACTTCGATATTCCAAAATTAGATTATCAATATATTTAAATCCCATCTCAAACCGTTCACCTTCAAAAAATGGTTTACCGTCTTTGCTTATGTTGACGGAGCGAGTTTTTCCTGCCCATTCATATACATCTTGAAATAAATAGTGATGAATTGTAATTAATGAGTGTGAATCTTTGATTTTTTAAGGGTTTTTCGTAAAGTTCTTCAAGTCTTCTAGAAACTTTTAGACTTTCATAAATAGCCAGAACCTTTTCATCTTGTATGTTTTCTAGATTATAGAGAATACCATTCTCATCAGTGTATTTATGATTAGGGTCAAGGTATTTATAGCTATTTCCCATAAAGAGAATATAGGCGGGTTACGAAATCGGATTCATTAATCTCTCCACTTTTCCAATCTACATAAATTTGTATTAATTCTTTTGTTGGTTCGAGTCCTTCAAACATATTTGTCCCTAATGCATTAGCAGTTCTCTCCAATGACTTCAGATTGGAGAATTGAACTCCCATTAATGTGAGATTATCTCTGTCTACTTCGAGTGTTTTATACATATTTTAAAGAGTATGAAATCAAAGATACAAAATAAAGATATAATACCGTAATGATTGGTGTTTACCTAAATCTTCAATCTGCAATTTGTCATCTGTAATCTGCAATATTCGCCTCTAAACCCCGCCAAACCTAACAAAAGACCCAACAATCAGCATACTAACCCCCAACATCGAAACGCAAAAAATATGAACCGCCATTTCGGGTAACTTCTTGTTGCTGTGCTTCAATTTCGGTAAAACTCGAATTTGTGCACTCATGGCAAACGGAACCGTGGTGAACAACAACAGTAATTTAATGGAAACTACATTTTCAATTGGATTCGCGAAATGAAACCATTGACTGACCGTTACGCCGTATTTGTAACTCAACATAATTCCAGTTATGATTGATAAAACCATGGCAGTCAATCCAACGGGTTCGTATTTCCGTTCAAAATCTAATAAAGTATTTTGATTCCGTGTTCGCATGACTCCAGGTAAAATCCCAAACAATAAAACCAAATGTCCGCCAACCCAAATGGTGGCAGCTAATAAATGCATGATTAATAAAAGGTGATGACTCATGGTATTATTTTTAAAGTTTTGACTTCAATTTACTTATTTTGATCTATATGATTTAAGTCAATGTTTATTGATTTTAAATGCGTGATATTTGTACTAAAATCAAAAAGGATAAATTTGTCCGATATAGGATTCTTTAATAGTAAAAGTAATAAATGATTGAAACATGGAAGCAACAAATGAGAAAATAATCGAAAATAATTCACTTTCAGCAGGACATCCCATAAACATCTATTTTTCTGAAAAGGAAATGATCCAACAACTAATTTCTGAATTAGCTGAAACGAATCCGAAGGAAGAATATCAAAAGTTTTACAACATTTTCAATAATTTAAATGCCATTGAAAAGCGATTTCAACGCAAAGAAAATCAACTGTTTCCATATTTAGAAAAACGGGGTTGGAACAATCCTTCGCAAGGAATGTGGTCTTTTCACGACAATTTAAGAGATCAATTTAAACTTTTGCGTGGCAACATCGAATTCAAAGATTGGGAACGCATTGAAGCAGATACAGAAAATTTAATTGCTGGTTTAAATCGCTTGTTGACGGTGGAAGAAACAGTTTTGTTTCCCAACGCCATGAATTTATTGACGGAAGAAGATTGGATACAAATGCGTGCTGGAGAAATCGAAATCGGTTGGATGCACACCTATAATCCGCCTGCGTTTCCGGAAGAAGCTTACATTCACCCAAGTCAAGATTTTACAAAACGAGAATTGCCTTTTTCATTAGTAAATACGTCGCACTACGACGAAGGTCACATGACGGTTGAACAAGTGAATATGTTGTTTCGAACCTTGCCATTGGATTTAACGTACGTCGATGAAAACGACAAAGTAATTTTCTATAATCGGGGAGAAGAACGGTTGTTTCCGCGTAGTCCTGGAATTATTGGTCGCGACGTTCGTTTCTGTCATCCACCCAAAAGTGTGGGAACAGTACTTCAGATTTTAGCAGAATTTAGAAAAGGAACGAAAAGCACCGCCGCATTCTGGATTAATTACAAAGAACGTTTGATTTACATCCGCTATTTTGCCGTTCGCGATGCGGATAAAAATTACAAAGGAGTGATTGAAATGTCGCAAGACATTACCGATTTGAAAACCATTGAAGGTCAACGCAGACTGCTGGATTGGGACTGAATCCTATGAAAATAAAATATACTTTTTAAAAGTTATCTACCCGTGACACAGGATCTGTTTGAGTGTGTCACGGGTTTTCTTTTTACACATTTCCTTTTCCCTTCTGATGTATTTTAATTGAAATTTTCAAGTTCAAAAAGGAATAAGCATCCGATTTTAGTTTAAAATCAAACCCATTTGTTTTTAGAAAACTGTCCTAATAACAGCAATAACAATCCTAAAGACATTCCAATCGATGCATAAATCAAGCTAATCGGCACGTGATTGATGTGAATTTGAACATAAAATCCAAAAGCTTGTAGAAATAAGATGAATTCATTTGCTATTGAAAACAATACAAAAAGGATAACTCCGTAATAGGATGCATAGGAATGTGAAAATTTCAGTTTTTGAGATTGAATCAAGAACCCAAAAAGGAAAAAGGTAACGATGCAAATGAAGACCAAGTGTAAATAACCAATCACCAGAGGTCTAAAAGAAAAGGCCACGTTGGCGAGTTCGGGAGACAAAGAAAGGCTCTGTAAGATAACTTTTAACCAAAAAGACAAGAAAGCAATGTACCAAAGCCTCCGAACGAAAGGCGTTAACTGTCCTTTGATTTTATCGTAATTTTTAATTAGAAATTTGGTAAATAGGATTAATGCGATTGCTTGCGTAATGATTGAGAAATAAGAGTTTATCAAAACCATGGGAGTGTCGTAATACCCGATAATGGAAAGTGCATATCCCGGAATAATACTCATCGCTAGGAAGATAAAAAAGCCCTTTAGTTCGCCTTTTTGCATGAAAAATCGCCGGTGAAACCAGTTGATAAAAATGGCAAAAACAGCGAATAAAAACCAACCATTGTATTGGAAATGTAGGTAAAAATAAATGGAAGTTCGAATGGACAATGCGGATGACGTCCCTGTTGCAGAATAATATCCCAAGGCATACGGCCCTAACGAAGAAATGATTCCACAAATTAATGCTCCGATTGCAAACCATTGCGCTACTTGGTTGGTATCCGTTTTGCGAATATCAATCCAAAATCGAACGGCGAACCAATAAAATGCAAGCTGTGTTAAGGTGGAAAAAGCAATAGAAAGAGGGTTATATCCACCGTATAAAAAGGTGATCAACATGCCAAAAGCAGCAATTTGCATGATCCAAAATAAAAGTGTATAAGAACGTTTTTCAGCTATTTCTTTGGGGAGGAAAAATATGACAAACACACAAAATAGTACCAGTGATATCCATCCTTGGAATACAAAATGAGAGTGTGCATGCAAAAGGTTGTTTTGAATCAATCCTGGAAGATCGTATAAAATCTTATAGCGCATTAATACGCCTAAGATACTTGCAATGAATAGGTTTAGAAGACATAAAAATGCCCACTTACTTGGAATTCTATTTTTTAAGCTCAATGTCATACCGTTATATATATTATCTTTCTTTTCTCCATCCTTAGTTTGCCAACAGCAACCATTTTTTTCACTGTTCTAATGACGGTTTCAATTCTTAAACCTGTTAATTCAGCAATTTCCTTACGAGTCAAGTTAACCGTATAGGAATTCAAATCATGTTGTGTTTTTTGATCTTCTTTTAGGTAAGCAAAAAGAGATAGCAGTCGATCTTGAGAATCTAAGCTACTAATCGCATAAGTCATAATTGTTTTATAGCGAAGACGCTTGCAAAGTTTCTCGGTAAAGGCAAGGTGATAATCAAAGTTTTTTTTGAGTAACTGAAAAAAGAGTGATTTTTCAAGGACTAAAATTGAACAATCTTCAATAGCGATTGCGGTTGCGGGGTAGTTTTCGTTTCCAAAAAGAGCAGGTTCTCCAAAACTTTCTCCGTTTTTAAATATTCCATGAACATGTTCTTTACCGCGTTCACTTGCATTTAACATCTTGATTCTTCCTGAGATAATGTAGTGATAATGAAATACTTGTTCGCTTTCAAAAAAAACAACTTCTTTCTTTTTGAAATGCTTAATTTTTCCACCTGCTTTCTTTAAAATATCTATTTCATCCATGATCTCTTACAAAGTTAATGATTTATAAAATTCAGATACTTGACTTGGGTCATATTTTAGATTAAAAATAGCTTATACTTTTACAAGTGAAACATAAACTATAAAATGATGAAAAAGATTTTTTTATTAGGACTAACTGCAATTTTGTTTGCAGCATGCGGAGGAGAAGACGATACTACTCAAAAAGAAAGAATTCCAGCTGAAGGTGTTCCAAACGCCCTTACGACAGAACCAGGTAAAAATGCCTATGATCCTGAAAGAGGAGAAGGGATTTTTAAAGATGTTGAGGTGGGTCCAATCAATGTTGCGAAAGCAAATATGGGTAAAAACATATATGAGATGAAATGTCAGTCTTGCCATAAATTGACAGATGAGAAATTAGTTGGTCCAGGATGGAAAGGCGTTACAGAACGTAAAAAAGCAGAATGGATTTTAAATTTCATCAACAACCCTGACGCTATGATTGATAAAGATCCAGACTTACAAGCACAATTAGAGGCGTGTTTGGTTAGAATGCCAAATCAAAACATTACGGAGGATAATGCATACGCTCTTTATGATTTCATGCGTCAAAACGATGCGAAATAAATAGCTATTCCTTTATTTAAACCAATTAAGGGTCGATGTGTAAGTCGACCCTTATTTTTTAATTTATAATTCGAGAGCGAGGTATTTGGCCGTATGCGATTTTTCTTGCCCTTTCTGAACCAATTGCTCGGGTGTTCCTGAAAATAGAATTTCTCCTCCATTTTTTCCTCCTTCTGAACCGACATCTACGATGTAATCGGCTACTTTGATGAGGTCTAAGTTGTGCTCAATTACCAGAACGGTATTTCCTTCGTCCACTAATTTTTGTAACACAATTAAAAGCAAACGGATATCTTCGAAGTGAAGTCCCGTGGATGGTTCGTCCAAAATGTACATGGTTTTTCCCGTACCTTTCTTGGAAAGTTCGGTTGACAATTTAATCCGCTGTGCTTCACCGCCAGAAAGGGTAGTGGAAGATTGACCTAATTTCACATAACCCAAACCAACAGAGACCATTGTCTCTAAAATTCTCGAGATTTTAGGGATTTTATCAAAGAATGCAGCTGCATCTTGTATGGTCATTTCCAATACATCGCTAATGGATTTTCCTTTGTACCGAATTTCCAGGGTTTCTCGGTTGTATCTTTTGCCTTGACAACCGTCACAGTCGATGTAAACATCTGGTAAGAAATTCATTTCTATCACTTTCACACCACCGCCTTTACACGTTTCACAACGACCACCAGAAACGTTGAACGAAAATCTACCCGGTTTGTAACCTCGAATCTGAGATTCAGGCATGTTGGCATACAAACTTCTGATTTCTGTAAATACGTTGGTGTAAGTTGCTGGGTTGGATCGAGGTGTTCGTCCTATTGGACTTTGGTCAATCTCAACTATTTTATCGATGTTTTCGATACCTGTAATTTTTTTATAAGGCATTGGCTTTTTTACGCCGTTGTAGATGTGTGCATTTAAAATGGGATACAAAGTGTGGTTAATCAAAGTCGATTTCCCACTTCCAGAAACGCCCGTAATGCAGGTAAATGTTCCCAATGGAATGTGTAGGTCCACATTTTTCAAATTGTTTCCACTTGCACCAAGTAAGCTGATTTTCTCTCCATTTCCTTTCCTTCTTTTTTTAGGAATTTCAATGGATAACTCTCCTTTCAAATATTTTGTTGTGAAAGAATCTTGACTGTGTAATTCAGCAAAGGGTGCCGCATTGACAATTTCTCCACCATGAATTCCCGCTCCTGGACCAATGTCAACTACGAAATCTGCCGCTTCAATCATTTCACGGTCATGTTCCACAACAATCACGGAGTTGCCAGCATCTCTCAAGCGTTTGAGGGAATTAATTAATCGGGTATTGTCTCGTTGGTGCAAACCGATACTCGGTTCATCGAGAATGTATAAAACATTCATCAATTCAGAGCCAATTTGAGTTGCCAGTCGAATGCGTTGTGCTTCGCCTCCCGAGAGTGTTTTGGCTGAACGATGCAGGGATAAATAATTCAAACCCACATCCATAATGAAATTAATTCGATCTCGGATTTCCTTGATGATTTCCGTTCCAATCTTTAATTGAGATTTGGACAGTTTTGATTCAACCTGATCAAACCAAATCTTCAAATCTGAAATGTCAATTTGTGCCAGCTCACCAATGTTTGTATTATCAATTTTAAAAAAATGTGCTTCTTTTTTCAACCGGGTTCCATGACATTCTGGACATTCGATTAGGTTCATGAAACTTTGCGCCCAACGTTGCACAGCGGCTGAACTTTCATCCGCATGCCGCGCTAAAAAATGGACAATTCCTTCAAAGATAACCGTTTGATTTCGTTCCCTTTCCATTCCCTCGTTTCCGTTGAGAATCACTTGAAGAACTTCTGCTGGAATTTCATTGAGTGACGTGTTGATTGTAAATCCTTCTTGGATTAAATAAGCTTCGATTTTATCAAAAATCCAGGTTTTTTTATAGTCACCTAAAGGTGCTAATCCCCCTTTTTTGATGGATTTTTTCGAATCTGGAATGATTTTATCAATGTCCACTTCGGAAACTTCGCCTAAACCGCTGCATGTTGGACAAGCTCCATAAGGAGAGTTGAACGAGAATAAACTGGGCTCAGGTTCTGGATAACTGATTCCTGATGTGGGACACATCAATGTTCGACTAAAGTGACGTGTTTCTTCGGTTTCATAATCCATTACCATCATGGATTTGGAACCTTGTTTCATGGCGGTTAAGACAGCATCGTAAATTCGTTTTTTATCGTTACCATCAATTAGTAGGCGATCAACGACAATTTCAATGTCATGTATTTTATATCGGTCTAATTTCAATCCAGCAGAAATGTCTAAAATTTCATTATCGACTCGAACTTTGGTGTATCCCATTTTTCGAATCTGTTCGAATAATTCTCGGTAGTGACCTTTTCTTCCTTTGATTTTTGGAGCAAGGATGAATACTTTTTTATTTTGATAATTTTCAAGGATGAGATCCACAATCTGATCATCCGAATATTTAACCATCGGTTCATTGGTCACGTAGGAATAGGCAACTCCGACACGAGCAAAGAGTAAACGCATGAAGTCATAAATCTCTGTAATCGTCCCAACGGTAGATCTAGGTGAGCGAGAAACTGTTTTTTGTTCAATTGAAATAACAGGACTCAAACCATCAATTTTATCCACGTCTGGGCGTTGCATTCCACCTAAAAATTGTCTAGCATAAGCCGAAAATGTATCAATGTAGCGGCGTTGTCCTTCTGCAAAGATGGTGTCAAAAGCCAAAGAAGATTTTCCAGATCCAGACAAACCCGTGAAAACGATTAGCTTGTTTCTCGGGATTTTTAAATCAATATTTTTAAGATTGTGTTCACGGGCGCCAAAAACTTCGATGAATTTTTGTTGCTCTGCTATTTCTGGGGATTCGTTTTTTTGCGTTTTATTCATTCTCGGAATTTCTAGTGCAAATTTCGGCTATTTAATTCAATAAGGCAAGTTTGTAGAACCGAATTGATTGAGAAAATGAGACCACTAAAACAGAGAGCATGCTTCTCTGCTTTTATTTTTCCTTGTGTGCATATTTTGTAGTCAAGAAGAACAACAGTCCAAACGTGATGATGAAAAATAAGGTGAAAGGAATGATTGCAACGTTACTCGAATGAGAAACCAAATACATCATCAATAATCCGAAAATCAAGGCAAAAACAGAAATCCCCAAAAATGTATACCAAACTTGTTTATCATTCATTCCAGAATAGACCAGATGATGTGTTGTATGATCTTTTCCTCCAACCATCGGAGACTGACCTTTTTTTAAACGGTTAATTACAACGGTAAGTGTGTCCGCAGCAGCTGGTGTAAACACAACCAATGCAATCAGCAAGCCAGTCCAAGAAGGAGCACCAAAGGGCTCACCCACATTCCATAAATTCTCGATGGAAAAATAAGAAACATACAAGCCTATAAACTGACTTCCAGCGTCCCCCATAAACAACTTGCTTGGGTAAATGTTTGATTTTAAAAAACCAATAACGGAACCAATGATGGTAGCTAAGAAGACAATTCTCGATAGATTAAAAGAAGAATTCATCCAAATGGTGGCTATTAAACAAAGCGTTAAGATTGAAGTCACAACAGTACCTGTTATTCCATCCATGTTGTCTAACATATTTAATGAGTTCATAATTAGAACTACCCAAATAACTGTAAAGATTGCATCAATCCAATAAACGTGTGTTATATGAATTATAGCACCTGAAATAACGAGTATAATACCGCATGAAATCTGGATAAACAATTTGAATAGCGGTTTGGTATTGTAAGCATCATCTGCTAAACCCATTGCAAAAGCTAAAGAGCCTGCTATAAATAAACCAATAAACTCAGAACTTAGAAAAATGGAATCTTTATGAGGGAAAATGATGTTGTAGGAGATTGCTGTAAATAGAAATACAATGTAAAAACTGATTCCACCGAGAGAGGGTTTGGATTGATTGCTCCATCTGATGATGACATCATTTTTGTTTCTTATCCCCAATGAGGCAGAAAACATTAAAAGCAATTTATTAATTATTAGTGAAAGAATTATCCCACTAATAAAAAATCCGAGAATAGTAAGGAGTGAAGATCCCAATCTTTTTAATTAAAATTTGGTGACAAAAGTATTAAAAAAACTGTTAAGTTCATCTTTTGAGGAGATTATTGGTGCTTTTATTTTCCAGTCAATTGCTAAGTCAGGGTCATTCCAAAGCAATGAACCTTCTGATTCTGGATGGTAATAGTCAGTACACTTATAGGAAAAAACTGTGTCGTTTTCGAGCGCTAAGAAACCATGAGCAAAGCCCGGTGGAATCCAAAATTGCAACCCGTTTTCAGCAGATAATTGAACAAATTGATGTTTTCCATACGTTTTTGAATTTTTTCGAATATCCACTGCCACATCTAAAACACTTCCTCTTAAAACTGAGACGAGTTTTCCTTGGGCATAAGGGGGATTTTGAAAATGAAGACCCCGTAATACATTTTTGGCTGATACCGAAACATTATCTTGAACAAACTTTATAGGTTCTCCAATGAGTTCTTCGAATTTTTTTTGGTTGAAACTTTCATAGAAATAACCACGATTGTCTGTAAATCTTTTTGTATCAATGATGGCTAATCCATCCATTTTATCTTGTTCCTGATTCATTTTAATTTGTTTCATCGGTGTAATATCCTTGTCCATACCCATATCCATATCGATTGCCTATTTCCTCAACTCCGTTTAAGATAATGCACAGAGATTTAATTTTTTGAACTTCTCTTAACTCTGTGATGCGTTCAGCAAAATGTCGCTTGGAGTATTTGGACTTAAATACATAAATTGGAATATCCGCTTTAGCCAAGATAGGAATTCCGTCAGAAACCAAACCGATGGGTGGATTGTCAATCACGATTACATCGTATTTATCTTTTAAACCTTCTATGAGTTGGTTAAAAGAATCACTTAATATTAATTCTGAAGGATTTGGTGGGATTTCTCCCGCCGTAATGAAGTCTAAATTTGAAATTTGAGAATGCTGAACAACTTCATCCACGCTGGCTTGACCTACAATTAAATGACTCATCCCTAACTTATTTGACGCATTAAACCCTAAATGAACCTTTGGTTTTCGCATATCTAAATCAATAATAACCGTTTTCTTCCCTGATAAAGCGATAATTGCAGCCAAGTTGATTCCAACAAATGTTTTTCCCTCGCCAGATATGGAAGAAGAAATTCCAATGATTTGGGCATTTGGATGTACAAAACTGATATTAGAGCGGATGTTGCGCATGGCTTCAGAGATGCGTGTTTTAGAAGAAGCGTTCATCACAACCCTAGAGAATTCCATGCTTTCTTTCATTAACGGAACCCCACCTAAAAAATTGATGTCATGGGGAAGAATTCGCTTTAAATCTTCCATTCCCATGACTTGGTTGAATGTAATGTATTTGAAGATTAACATGCTGATTCCAATAAGGATACCCAATAATCCCAATCCAATATAGGTGATTATTTTGTTGGAATTAATAGGCGTAAGATTAGCGTCAGGATTGCTTAAAACATGACTGGTAGGGGCATATCCTGCTCGAGAAATGGCATATTGCACTTTTTTCTCTGTCAGAAGAGAAAAGTATTTTTCATTCAACTCTTGCAAAGATTTAAGTCGATTGAATTCCATTTTCTTCTCTGGAATTAGATAAAATTCCTCTTCCAATTCACTGCTTTTGTTTATCAAAACTCTTAGATTACTTGTCAATCTTTCCCGAATGACTTGCATGCTCTTTCGGATGGATTGAACTTTAGCTTGAATTCTACGGTTCAGGTTAATCACTTCTGCATTTTCTGGTTTTACCTTGAACAATAAATCTTCTTTTCGTTCTAAAATTTCGTGCAAGTCTTCAATCTGACGAGATAAGGAAGATTCGTAACTCTTCCCTAACATTTCGGGTATAATTTTATAGATTTCTATTCGATTAGGATCATCGGTTAATTTAGAAAACACCATGTTTAACGTATTTAATTCTTCTTGCGTTTTATACGTTTCATCTCTAAATTTATTAATGGTTGTGTTAAATTCAGAGGTTACACCTTCTGGGTCGGCGAGCTTTGATGTTCTTTGATAATCGGTTAGATTTTCTTTAGAGTCATGCAACTCTTTAGAAAGTGAATCCAATTGAGAATTGATAAATAATAAAATGTTATCTGAACTTTGTTGTTTATATAACTTTTCATGTTCAAAAAAAGTGTGAGTTAATGAACTCACAATGTCTTTTGATAAAAGCGCATTGTGCGATTGATGTTTGATTTCGATTGTCTGAGCTTCTGGATTAACGGGTATGATTGTCAAACCAGAGGCTAATCTCCCCATTAAAGAACTTTGAGAGTTAAAAATGAAATAGAGTTCATTTTTGGAACTTAAATTTTCAAAATCTGAAGCTAAATTGGAATTAACTTTAATTTCAAAATGATCGGTTTTTATAATTTCATCTAATTTCCCTTTGAAATTGAAAGCTTTATTTTTGAAATTATATTTTAGGTTGATTTGTTCTTTTTCGAAATGAATGAAAATGGGTACACCACAAAGGGAAGAGTCTGAAAGCGTATAAGGAATCACGCTAAATATAGAAGAGTGATACATTTCTTCAATGAGGATGTTGCCTTGTGTAAAAATGCTTACGTTCATTTGAAGTCTTTCAATTGCTTTTTCAAATAGAAGTTTAGATTTCAGCATTTCAATTTGTGACGAAATGTTGTTTTTAGTTGTCACATTTTCAAAATCAAGAATTTCTTTCCCTTGATCCTTATTCTCAATTTGTATCAAGGTACTAGCTTCGAAAATATCTTTCGAATAGCGCAAGTAGAAAAAAGCGATGGTAAGAAAAAGCGCTAACCAAATGAATGGCCAATACCAATGTTTCTTAAGAATCGCTCTTAAAATTAATGGATTAAAATCCTTATTGACAATTAATTTATCTGATTTGGACACGCTTGAATTTATTTTAAGTTCAGAAACACGGTAAATAAAACCAATGCACTTGATAAAACGGTTAAAATAGGAGTGACTTGAGAAAGTACTTCTCGACCTAATTTGGGATGTGGTTCTATATACACATAATCATTAGCTTGAACAATCATGTCGGCAAAAGCCAATCCTTCGATAGTTGATAAATCAATGGGGTAAATTTCTCTTTTTCCATTTACAGATCGCATGAGTTTAATGGATTTTGATTTTCCTCTTTCAGAAATCCCTCCTACTTCCGCGATGACTTCCATTAACGTGGTATTGTTGTTTTTAATAATTACGACCTTTGCTTCACCGCCATCCCCTGGAAAAACAATGACTCTTTTGTTGGTCACAGTTACTTGTACAAATGGGTTTAAATAATAATGAGAGAATAAGGTCTTTAATGTATCTTCACTTCTTTTGACTGTCATCCCTTCAATGTGAATCTCTCCAACAACGGGTAAGAGAACTTTCCCGTCAGATCGTACCACATATTCTATTTGATTTGATTGGTTTAATCTGTTTGTGATGCTGGTTCCTGTTTGATTCGTTAGTATATCCTGCCCGTCATTGGTACTCAATATGAACGTGATTTTATCATCTTTGGATATTTTGTAATCCGCTTGTGGAAGCAGTGGAATATTCTTTTTATCTACCAAAGTATAATATGGTGATTTTAATGTGTCGGTCTCAGAAATCGAATTTACAGGGGTTTTAAACATCAAGTTACTGTTGATTCCGCATCCTGATAATGCACTAATCAATATAATAGCGAAGATGTTTATGATGGGAATTTTCGTGCTCAATTTAAAATCAATTTAATAATTCATGATAATATGCTTCCATGTCTTTAACTAAGCGAAGATAGTGAAATTTTTCTTTTACGAACGTCCAGCCATTTTGTGACATTCTTTGTCTAATTTCTTTGTTGTCAATTAAAATTAAAAGCTTTTCGGCAAAGGCTTCCGCATTTTTTTTGGGTACGATAAAGCCAGTTTCACCTTCTAAAACAACATCTTTTACGCTGCCAACATTGGTTGTAACAACAGGAATATTAGACGCTTGAGCTTCGATTAAACTAACTGGTGTCCCTTCATTATTGGAAGTTAAACAGATAATATCCATCCCTGCATTGAATGCATTTACATCTTTAATCCAAGAAGTTAAAATTATTTTTTGCCCAAATTCCTCATTGATTTGATTGGCAATAGCAGTTATCTCAGCATTTAATTCTCCATCTCCAACGATGAAAAACCGAACATTTGGTGTGCCTTTTTGTAAAATGTTTTTCGCAACTTCTAAAAATAAATTGTGGTTTTTAATAGGAGCTAAGCGACCTATAATGGCAACTGAGACATCATCTTCTGTTAAGTTGTACTTTTTGCGTGTTTCAATTCGATTGCTTTCTAAGTTGATTCTAAACTTATCTAAATCAAAACCAAGGGGAATAACTTTGATTTTGTTTTCGGGACATATTTTGTGGATTTTACTTAATTCTTTTTTTTGTTGTTCACTGATGGCGATGATTCCCGTAGATTTTTTTGCTAAATTTCGTTCGATCGACTTATATAAGTATGTTTTCGCTGTACCAAAATAAGAGTGAAAAACGTGCCCATGAAAAGTATGGATAACAACGGGTACTTTACATGCATGCGCAGCTTTTCTCCCGAGAGCACCTGCTTTCGATGCGTGTGTATGAACAATGTCGGGCTTAAATTCATGGATTACCTCTTTGATTTTCAAATAGGCTTGTCGATCGGATTTAAAACTTGGTTTCCGTTTCATTTCTGCAAGGATAACTGGTTTTACTGCATACTGATCGAGAATATACAAAGAATCTGCTTCTCCTTCTTCTGGTAAACCGCCAATTAAAAGGGTTTCAAAATCAGCGCTCATGAAGCGAGTGAGAAATGCAGCGTTATAGGTCGGGCCTCCAATGTTGAAACGATTTATGATGCGTAAAACTTTAATCATTGATTTTCTTAATATTGCTCGACAAATGTAAGGAATGTCAAACTATTAAAGCCGTTTTTCCGAAGAATACTAAATAGTTTTGGCATATAACTTGTTAAAAAGTTTTCATTTCGAATGTTTCTGAAAGACCTAATTTTCGGAATTTTATCAAAACGCATTCCAATGAGATTTTTTCTAACCCATTTTATAGTTTTACTATCTTTTCAATTCAGCACTACTTCCTTTTCTCAGAACCCGTTAGAGTCTGTGAAAAATGAAATTGTACAAGATCCTTATTTTAAAAATGCAAGTGTTGGTATTCAGGTAATTGATTTGGCCACGGGTGAAGTGTTGGTTCAAAATCAAGAAAAAACATCGTTAATTCCGGCTTCTACTACTAAATTATTTACAACAGCTGCTGCTTTCGAAATGATAGGCTCTGAATATCAGCCAAAAACAAGGATTTATTATCAAGGGGAACGGACGTCAACTGGTGTTTTAAGAGGCGATGTTTGGGTAAGAGGCGGTGGAGATGCGGCTTTGGGGAGTCGCTATTATACGGAGAATGAAACAGCGTTTTTAGATATTTGGGCGGATACTTTGTATAAAATGGGGCTCAGGAAAATTGAAGGCGCGGTGATTGGTGACGGCTCTGAATTTGGTTATAACGGTGCTCCAGATGGTTGGTCGTGGAGTGATATGGGGAATTATTATGGTGCTGGACCTGCTGGATTATCGATTTATGACAACATGTTAAAGTACTATTTTAAAGTCAATTCCGTTTTAGGTGCCGTTCCCATTTTGACTAAAACATTTCCAGAAATAGAAGGATTTCGGTTTTATAATTACATTTCTGGAAGTAAAGCGCGAGGGGATAATTCTTACATTTACGGCGCACCGTATTCTCTAGACCGTTTTGGAACCGGCTATTTACAAATGAATTCTTCCATCATGGTTAAAGGAAGTTTGCCTGATCCAGAACTTCAATTCGCTGTTGAATTGACGAAAGCATTACAAAAAAGAGGCATTGAAGTTCGCGAAAAAGCAAAAGGAGCCCGCTCAATGAATTTAACGGCTGCTTGGAAACGGTATGCTACGAATCACCAATTAGTTTATACAAATACCGGCAGTACAGTTAATTCTCTTGCGTACTGGGTCAATCAACAAAGTGTCAATTTCTTTGCAGAACAATTGATTTGTTTAGTAGGTTACCATAAAAACGGTGACGGTTCAACAGATAATGGTTTGCGGCAAATGAGTCAATACTGGAATACGAGAATCAATACTGCTGGTTTATATTTGAAAGATGGAAGTGGACTATCGAGAAGCAATGGGATTAGTGCCGAACATTTTTGTAGTTTGTTGAGTTTCATGCATCAGTCAAAAAATAAAGATGTTTTTTTGGTCACTTTACCTGTTGCGGGAATTTCTGGAACGTTAGCAACTGTGTGCAAAAATCAAGCAGGACACGGAAGGATTATTGCAAAAAGTGGTACCATGTCTCGTATCAAATCGTATGCAGGATATGTGGAAACGAAGTCAGGAAAGGAATTAGCTTTTGCAATTATCGTCAACAACTACAATTGTTCCAACGCTTACTTGATGAATAAAATTGAAAAATTCATGAATACCATGGCGATACAATAGTTACTTGAATTCAAATAAAATTTGAATGTCTTGAATTAATTTGTCGACTTCTTTTGGATTTGTTCCATCGTAATAACCTCTGATTCGGAGTTTTTGATCTACCAATACGAAATTATTGGTGTGAATGAAATCACTTCCAGCGTCGCCTAAATTTTCTGCTTCAGCAGGTTTTAGGATGAAAAAGGATTTTCGAGCCAAGGAATACAAGTCTTCTTTATTGCCTGTTAAGAAATACCATTGATTTGGGTCTGCACCGTGACCGTCAGCATAGGTTTTCATTTGTTTCACATCGTCAATGTCGGGATCCACGGTAAAACTTAAGATTTTTAAATCTGGGTTGTTTTTATACGCTTCTTGAATCCGCATCATTTGCTGATTCATGATAGGACAAATTGTTCCACAAGTAGTGAAAAAATATTCTGCAACAAACACTTTCCCTTCCACATCTGCCCGCGAGATGGTCTTGTTTTCTTGATTTTGGAATGAAAATTCATCGATTGTGTGACCATAACCTTTGCGAAGCAAACTGGAATCTACCATTTCAGCATTCAAATCCGTTGGATTGTAGAATGGAAGTTTGACTTCTTTTGAAGCCGGAAGCAAAATAAAATAACCGATTGTAATACCTACGATGATGATTACGGATGTAATTAAAACACGCATTTTTTTTGGTAAAATTACGTATTTTAACTGTGATTCGCTTCTTAAATCTTGGAAATTTTACCTTCCTGATTGGCAACCATTGGGAACAAAAAAGGACGGTTTCAAACTTTGAAACCGTCCTTAGTAACAATTTTTCAAATTCGTCAAACTGTTTTCTGTTCCCAAATTTGTAATAATTCAACCAAAGTATCAACTGCTTTTTGCATGTCTTGAATGCTCACGTATTCGTGTTTGGAGTGAATGGCCATTTCGCCTGTAAATAGATTCGGACAAGGTAGCCCCATAAAAGATAAACGAGAACCATCTGTTCCACCACGGATGATGGTTGGCTTTGGAGTTATTCCCGCTTTTTCCATTGCTTCAATGGCGTAATCGGTTACAAAAGGAACGTCCTTGATGATTTCCTTCATGTTTCTGTATTGTTCTTTTACGCTAGAAGTATAAGTCGCACCAGGGAATTTGGCAATCGTTTCTTTCATAATGTCTTCCAATCTGCTTTCGTATTCGTGCAATTTTGCCGTAATGTGATCGCGGATGATAAAGGAAACATTTGTTTCTTCCAATCCGCCAGAAATGTTGGTTACGTGTACAAACCCTTCACGGTCTGTTGTTGCTTCTGGACACCAAGAATCGGTAGGTAAAGCGCTGATAAAAGCTGCGGCAATTTTTGCTGCGTGAACCATTTTGCCTTTGGCATAACCTGGGTGTGCACTTACACCGGTGATGTGGAATGTCATGGCATCGGCAGAAAAAGATTCATCTTCGATTGCACCTAATTCACCGCTATCCAAAGTATAACCGTAATCTGCATTGAGTTTCTTCATGTCCAACTCTTCTACACCGCGACCAACTTCTTCGTCAGGTGTGAAAAGAATACGAATATCGCCGTGAATTACTTCTGGATGATTCACCATGTAATTTGCGAAATCCATGATGATCGCAACACCAGCTTTATCATCAGCTCCTAAAAGCGTTAATCCACTAGCTGTAATGATGTCATCGCCGATTTTCTCTGCTAAATACTTGTGTTTTTCCTTCGTGATAATTTGAGTGTTGTCGTCTGGTAAAGTAATCGGACTTCCGTCCCATTTGCGGTGAACGATTGGTTTTACGTTGGTACCCACACAATCTGGCGCTGTATCCATGTGTGCGCATAGACAGATGGTTGGGACATTGGTTTTAGGAGAGTTACTCAGAATGGTTGCAAAAACATATCCTGATTTGTCCATTTCAGCATCTTTTAAACCCAATGCTAATAATTCTTCTACCAAAATTTTACCCAAATCTTTCTGCTTCATTGTAGAAGGAAAAGAGGTGGAATTTGGATCTGAAGTAGTATCTACCTGTACGTATTTTAAAAATCTTTCTTCGACTGTATATTTGTAATTCATGTTTTGTTATTTTAGCATAAAGGTACAAAATAGTATACGAAAAGCGAAGGTAGAAACAAGTAAAAAAAAATGGGTGCCTAAAATTTAGACGCCCATTTTTTGAAAATGATGCAATTAATATTTGTCGAAAATCACATAAAATGATCCATCGGTTACTGTAATATAACCAGGACCACCTTGCGAATATAATTTACAAGAAAATGTAGCTTTAGAAAGTTTACCATCTGACCCATTGAGTGTTGTATTTTCTGCACTTGTCAGATTAAATGTAGAACCAGTCTGATCTCCGTAGCGTGTTGAATATTCATTGTTATTTCCGTCGTAATATTTTATTTCTTCTCCTGAAGTTTAAGATCCATCCACAAAATAAGGTTTTGAGCCTAAAGTGAAATGACTATCGAAAATAGCATTGTCCGTGGTATATGGCCCTAGATTCGTAAAAAAGCCAGAAAGACCAACTTCCAGGTCGCCGATCGCCGACGGAGTGTTAGTTGGTTCAGATTGTGAAATTGATGCATTATAGTCTAGCGTCATATCTCCATTGGGTTGAATACTAGCACTGTGTCCAACCCCAAGGTAATATTCATTTACGTTGTGTTGAACAGACCAAGTTGTACCATCAAGCTTTGCAGAAATGAAAAAGTTGTTCGTTGAAGGTGTGGTAGGCGTTGTTGGTGAAGGAGCCGCTGGCGTA
This sequence comes from uncultured Chryseobacterium sp., assembly GCA_964488745.1. Lineage (GTDB taxonomy): Bacteria > Bacteroidota > Bacteroidia > Flavobacteriales_D > Crocinitomicaceae > JAQVCM01. The sequence continues at coordinate 87,372 of CAZAVP010000003.1, forward strand.
GGTGTTGGCTCTTCTTTTTTACAAGAGAACAACAGTGCACTTGCAAATAATAGATAAAAAGTTTTCTTTAACATTATAGTAGATTTAAAATTATTTTTTAAAACTAATTAAAAAAATCATAGGAATTTTAATTTTAACATAATTGCCTAATCGTGTTCAATTGTGTGCCTTTTAAGTAATTGATTGTAAAAAAAAAGGCTACTTATAAAAATAAGTAGCCTTTCAAGAATGATTTATAAAATCTTAAAACTCTTCTCTTCCTGCGAAGTGGAAAGCTCCTTCAATTGCTGCATTTTCGTCACTGTCTGAACCGTGAACTGCATTTTCACCAATTGATTTTGCGTATTTTTTACGGATTGTACCTTCTGCAGCGTCTGCTGGATTGGTAGCACCGATTAATTTTCTAAAATCTTCAACAGCGTTGTCTTTTTCCAAGATTGCTGCAACGATTGGACCTCTTGACATGAATTCAACTAATTCACCATAAAATGGTCTTTCAGCGTGAACGGCATAAAATGCTTTCGCGTCAGCTACTGTTAATTGTGTTAATTTCAAAGATACGATTCTAAATCCGCCTTCGTTAATCATGTTTAAGATTCCACCAATGTGACCTGCCTCAACAGCGTCTGGTTTAATCATTGTAAATGTTCTGTTTGTTGCCATTTTTGTCATGTCTATATTTGGGTGCAAAGATAGGGGAGAATATTGAATTATGAGTAATTCAAAAAATGTTTTTTTGCAATTTCACCCAGCTAGTTTCGGATTTATGAGCTACTACCAATACAATTCGTGTTCAATTTTATATGCTTTATTGGAGCCAGTTCAAGTGTTTTTTTGTGCTTGATAGCATTATCTAAAGCATTCGATTGTGAGGTTCCAAATTTGACGGCGATAACTTTATTAATCCAATTGTTACAATAAGAGCGATTGTGATTTGATCAAAGGAAATGGTAGGCAAATAAGTTTCGCTAGTGGATATCTGCTGAGAGCTTGCCCAGTAGTGATGTAGGTCTTGGATATCATTGTTCGTAATGAATACTATATAAGTGGCGTGATTACGAATTAATTCGTAGATGAACTTTTCAAATAATTAAACAAGTATAATTAATAAAAGTTAAAGTTGCCTCTAGTTTTTGTATAAACACACGTCATGTTTGAAATTAAACGAAATTGATTTTATTTCAGTATAAATCAACAGTAAAAGATGGGTAATTTCATTTTAACTTGATATTCTAGTTTAAAACTGACGTATAGATATTGCGAGTATGTAAGTGTAATAAAGTATAGTACTTGGCGTGTATTTCTTTATTAAAAGATGTTTGAGAAGCGATAGTCTTGGTCTGCTGATTACTGACACATTAAGAATCGAAACTCTTGGTTTAAACTTATTTCCTCGCCCTTAGTTTCGTCGCCACCACTTGATCAATCGGAAAAGCCATCATTTCTTCGCTCAACGTTGAGATTGGAAACCAACGAAATGCTTCGCCGTCAGCGGTTAAAGGTTCATTTGTTTCTCGAACTTGGATCGCAGCCATGTCGGAGGTTGTCACTAAATAATAAAAACTGATCAACTGATAACTGTCGTCAAATTTAGAGGTTTGTAGAAAATCATTGACATAGAATAAATCTCCAACTTCAACGTCTAATTCTAATTCCTCTTTGAATTCTCGTTTTAATCCGTCCGCCAATCCTTCGCCAAATTCCAAACCACCGCCGGGAAATTTTGTGAAAGCAGTTTTGAATCGGTGTTCATCAGCAAGTAAAACCTCGTGATTGTCGTTGATTATTATTCCATAAACGCGGATGTTGAATTTAGAAAGCGTCATCGGTTTTCAGAATAGAATGAATGTTAGGAGGGAAGTATAATTTGGATTTCATCACTTTTCCATCTTCGCGGTAAATTGGTTTTCCGTTTTCGTCGAGTTTGCTCATGTTGGAACGTTGGATTTCTTGGAATACATCTTCAATTTTGTATTGCATTCCATGTTTTAAAATGGTTCCACAGAGAATGTAAAGCATGTCGCCCAAAGCGTCAGCTACTTCGGTCAAGTCGCCATTTTGAACTGCTTCTAAATATTCTTCGTTTTCTTCCTTCATCAAATCGAAGCGTAATTGAGCTTCTGAACTAGAAATTTGAACAGTCGGCTGACGATTATTTTTAATTCCAAACGCCTCGTGGAATGTTGCTACGTGTTGAAGAATATCTTGAAATTGCATGGTGCTCTTTTTCCCAAAAATAAGAATAAATCGGAATTGAAAGGGTAGGCATAAAAAAAGAGACAATCGAAATGGATTGCCTCTTTGCGTATGTTGTATTGGGGAATAAATTATTCTCCGATAACTTCAAATGAGAATGTTGGTTTAACGCCTTTGTGTAAGTTCGCTTCTGCTTCGAAAGTTCCAATCTCACGGATTGGTTCGTCCTTGATTCTCAACGATTTTCTGTCAATTTCAAAACCAGCTGCACGAAGTGCATCAACCAATTGAACTGTATTAATAGATCCAAAAATCTTACCGTTCTCACCTACTTTCGCAGAGATAGAAACTTTGGATTCAACCAATTTCGCAGCAAGTGCCTCAGCTTCAGCAGTAATTTTTGTTTCTTTATGTGCTCTTTGTTTCATTGTTTCAGCATGCGCTTTCTTATTAGAAGGCGTTGCTAACATTGCGTATCCTTGTGGGATCAAAAAGTTGCGCCCGTAACCGTTTTTTACAACCACAGTTTCGTCTTTATAACCCAACTTATCCACGTTTTTCTTTAAGATAATTTCCATTGTACTTTAAGTTTTATTTGTTTGACAAGTGGCTTATTTCATCATATCAGCAACGTATGGCAAAATTGCCAAGTGACGTGCTCTTTTGATAGCCTTATTAACTCTTGTTTGGTATTTTTGAGATGTACCAGTGATACGACGTGGAAGAATTTTTCCTTGTTCGTTGATCAATTTCAATAAAAAGTTTGGATCCTTGTGATCGATGAATTTAATTCCACTTTTTTTGAAACGACAATATTTTTGTTTTTTAATGTCGATGTTAATCGGCGTTAAATAGCGAATATCATTTTGTGCCATTTTAATTTAATTTTTGGTGTTAAACAATTAAGCTTCTGCAGGAGCAGTTTTAGCTTGACCCATTTTAGCTCTCCTTTTTTCTGCGTATGCTAGATGGTTTACATCCATTTTTACAGTTAAAAAACGCATGACACGCTCGTCGCGTTTGAGTGCTAATTCGAAGGTGCTGATTAAATCGCCTTCTCCTTCAAATTCCAATAGGAAATAAAATCCTGTTGTTTTTTTCTGAATTGGGTAAGCTAATTTTTTCAAGCCCCATTTTTCGCTGTGCTTCAGTTTACCACCAAGGTTGGCGATTTCACTTTCGAATTTTTGCACTGCTTCCTTTGCCTGATCGTCAGACAAAACGGGAGTTAAGATGAAAACAGTTTCGTAAGAATTCATAATGTTAATAATATAATTAATAAATAAGGGTGCAAAGATAGTTAATAAATATGAACTACCAAATGTTTATTGGTTTACGGATTGATTTAAGTCTTCTTTTAAGGTAGATTCAAATACTTTTGTGACACTAATTGGGATAAACTCTTCGATTACATTGGTTTGATCTAATCCGAAATCTTCGGTTGATTTTAATCCTAAGTTTTTAATAAATCGATATATTTTCACAACGATGACTTGGTAAGTTGTTAGTTTATTGCTAGTTGCAACACGCGTATTTAAGATGATGAACTTGAAGTCAACTTCTTCGAATACATTTTTTACACTTTTAAAAATGCTTTCTCCACTTATTTTTCTTTGTTCGACCATGTTTTGATAAATCTTACGCAGCATAAATTCCAATCGATGCTCTTCTTTGAATCCCAAATGCAGTGAAACAAAATAAGCATGTTTGGCAACGATTTCATCTACTGAATAACTGATTCCCCAGGGTTCTGTTTTAATATCGAGGTGAACAAACCAAATGATATCTGCTTTGCGCGGTTTTTTTCTAAAAAGAGAATAGAAAATCGATGCGTCCAATTTTTTACTGTTATTGCTCCGAGTAGGATAAACCAAATGCGTTGCTTCGTATGCGATGGCTTGGTCTTCTCGCACAGCGTTTAAAAGCGGAATGACTTGGGACATGGGAACGTATTCCGTAATGCGATTTCTTAATTTTCGGGCTTGGTAGAAGGTGAATAAAAAGAAAAAAAACACAATGGATAAAATCAAGGTAAACCAACCCCCGTGAATAATTTTACCTAAGTTGGAGAGTAGGAAAATAGATTCCACAAATAAGAACACTAAAAAGATACCCACGTATATGAATTTGGCTCTTGGGTACTTCAATACCAAAACGTACGCCAACAAGAAGGATGTCATCACCATGTTGATGGTAATGGCTAACCCATAAGCCCCTTCCATATTTGCTGATTTTTGGAAAATAGCGATTACGATCAAGCAACCTGCCATTAAAAACCAGTTAATCGCAGGAATGTAAACTTGTCCTTGTTGGTTGGTTGGGTACTTGATTTTTAAGTTCGTCCATAATTTCATTTTGATGGCTTCGTTCATCAGGGTGTAAACTCCAGTGATGAGTGCTTGGGACGCGATAATGGTTGCTGCCGTTGAAGCTCCGATAACCAAAGGTAAAATGTGATTGGGAACCATGGCGTAAAAAATGGATTGCTGTGGTTTTAATTCAAATCCTGGAGTTAGAATCATTGCTGCTTGTCCAAAATAATGGATGAGCAAGATAATGAGCATGAAAGCCCAACTGATGCGAATGTTCTTTTTCCCACAATGTCCTAAATCACTATACAAGGCTTCGGCTCCGGTTGCACATAATAATACTGCTCCAAATACCCAAAATCCTCCTTCAACGTTTACTGCTAAATTGTAAGCATAATACGGATTGAAGGCTTTTAAAACAGCTGGATTATTGCCTAAATGTAAGATTCCGAGATAAAACAAAACAACACACCAGATCAACATGATTGGTCCAAAAGCACGACCAATCACTACCGTGCCAAATTGTTGTATGGAAAAAATAACAAAAATAATCCCTACGACAATCGGAATGGTTGGCAATTCGGGATAGATGTTGTTCAAACCTTCAACGGCAGAAGAAATGGAAATGGCTGGTGTAATGAAACCATCCGCAATCAAGGTGGCGCAACCAATTAGCGCAGGAACGATAATCCACCTGGCTTTTTTCTTCATCAGAAGAGCATATAAGGCAAATATTCCGCCTTCCCCCTTGTTGTCAGCGTTTAATGCAAAATACATGTACTTAATGGATGCAATTAAAATCAAGGTCCAAATAACCGCAGAAAGTCCTCCTAAAATAAGGGGTTCTGAGATGTTTTTTCCCCCAGCGGTGATTGCCTGAAATACATAGAGTGGGGAAGTTCCAATATCTCCAAAAACAATCCCTAAGGTAATTAAAATACCCGCTACACTTAATGGCGTTTTATTCTTTGAATCTAGGATTGACTTCATCCGTAATTATTGTTTTAAATTAAAAAAAGCAGAAACGTTTTAGTTATTTCAAACTAAATACGGTTCTGCTTAATTTCTGGACAAATGTAAATGATTCTATCTTATGTTTCAGCTAATTTTTTGCGTTTTTTTAATTTTTTCTCAAAAAAAAAGAGGTTACTTTCCATTAAGTAACCTCTTTGTGCGGAGAAAGAGGGATTCGAACCCCCGATACCTCTCGGTACGCTGGTTTTCAAGACCAGTGCATTCAACCGCTCTGCCATTTCTCCGGGGCAAAATTACGAATAGTTTAATTACTGACAATAGAAAAAATGAAAAAAGATAAATAAATGTTTCTTTTGATTAAAAATCAGTTATTTAATGCTTGCAGCGCCCAACCTTTTAAAACATGAGCGTTACTGAACAGTCAATTTTGATTGAAAGTTTACGGAATTAGTAGTAGATTTATACTTTCAAACATCTAAAAGTCATATTTTATGAAAAAAATATTCGCCTTGTTTCTCATGCTTTCATTTTTTATAGGAGCATCGGCACAAAAAAAGAAACAAATCAAAGCTTATTTGGATTATAAGACTTTTTATGAACCATCCATTGGAAATTATGTAGAAATACAATTGCAATTCGTGGGGCATTCTGTTGAATACAAAGGCATTCAAAATGGGAGCCTTCAGGGAGAATTAGCAATTCGGTTTAGCTTAACCAGAAACGATAGCGTAATCGCTTCGGATGCCTACCGTCTTCAATCGCCTGTTATGCGCGATAGCATTGTGGAAGATTTTTACGACATCAAACGATTTGCACTTAACCCCGGCGCCTATGAATTGGCGATTTCTATCCAAGACTTGAATGGAAACGGAAAGGCGATGGAAGGAAAGCAAAATTTTGAAATCAAAGATTTAGGAGGAAAACCTGCGCTTTCAGACATTCAAGTTTCAGAAACAATGGTGAAAACAGAGGCGGAAACCCCTTTTACGAAGTCAGGATACGAGATGATTCCAAGAATTTCAAATTATTTTTCTGATGAAGCCAATTCGCTGCCAGTTTACCTTGAAATGTATAATTTCGAAAAGGAGAAAACAGTCGGTTTAAAACAAACGATTTACGATGCAAAAACGAAAGAGGAAATAGAACTATTTACTCGGTTTTCTAAACATGAAGTGGATGGGATTCAACCCTTGATTCGATTGATTGACCTTTCTGAAGTACCTTCTGGTGCCTATCAATTGGAGTTCTCTATCATATCTAAAGACAATAAAACGCTGGCTTCTTCATCTTACTTTTTTGAAAGAACCAATAATTTAACCGCAGATATTTCTTCTGAAAACTTAATCCTAGATCCAGCTTTTCAAGTCTCCATTACGGACGACAGTTTGGAGTTTTATATGCAGAGCTTGATTCCAATTTCGGGACCAGCAGAAGTGAAAAACATTCTTCGAATTTTAAAAACAAAAAATTCAGAATCTTTCCGTAAATACATCCAAGCATTTTGGGTAGCTAGCTCAGGCGTACAAAAACCGTACGATGCGTGGTTGAATTATAAAAAACAGGTTTTGATGGTTCAGAAATTTTATGCAAGTAATTTTATGGATGGTTTTGAAACAGATCGAGGACGCGTTTTTCTACAATATGGCCCTCCAAATAACATTACGGTTCGAGAAACTTCTCCATCTGAATACCCGTATGAAATTTGGGTTTATGACCGAATCAAGACATACTCCAACAAACGATTCGTTTTTTACAATCCTGATTTAGTAAACAACGCATACCGTCTCCTGCATTCTGACATGATTGGCGAGTTGCAAAATTACCGTTGGCAACAACAACTATCTAAACGAAACTCACCCAATAAAAACATTGACGATCCGAACGATGGAAACATTGATTCTTGGGGAGGAAACAGTCGAGAATTGTATGAACAACATTAATCAGAACGCTTGAATCAGTTAGCAATTGTCATTTTAAACTGGAACGGAAAAGATTTTTTAAGCAAATTTATTCCCAGTGTACTAGAACATTCTCAAACGGCTCGCATTGTTGTTGCAGACAATAACTCTTCAGATGATTCTGTTTCATTTTTGAAAGAAAATTATCCCCATGTTGAGTTGGTTATCAATGATGTAAATGGCGGATTTGCCAAAGGATACAACGATGCGTTGAAACAAATTCAAAGTACTTATTATCTTTTACTCAACAGCGATGTGGAGGTAACCGAAAATTGGTTGGTGCCATTAATGGAAACCATGAAAGACGAAACCGTTGCTGGTTGTCAGCCGAAAGTATTATCTTATCGCGATAAAAATCGTTTTGAACATGCGGGCGCGAGTGGTGGATTTTTAGATCATAATTATTATCCTTTTTGCAGAGGTCGCATTTTTGAGTTGACCGAAATGGATACCCACCAATACGATCATGAAATGGAAGTTTTTTGGACTTCTGGGGCTTGCATGTTGATTCGTTCGGAAGTGTTTCACGAAGTTGGGGGATTTGACGAAGATTTTTTCGCTCACATGGAAGAAATTGATTTGTGTTGGAGAATCAAGAGGAAAGGACATTCCTTCAAAGTAATTCCTTCATCTGTGGTGTACCATGTTGGTGGCGGCACCTTGAGTTATTTTTCTCCTACAAAAACGTATTTGAATTTTAGAAACAGCTTGTTTATGATTACTAAAAATCACGAAGGTTTGTTGTTTTTTAAATTATTCTACCGCTTGTTTTTGGACGGATTGGCAGCCATCATGTTCTTGTTATCAGCAAAACCACGTCATTTTATGGCGGTATTCAATGCGCACATGAGTTTTTACGGCAAAATAAATACCATGTTAAGACATCGGAGAAAATTGAAATCAAGTTCAACAACCTTCAATGAAACTGGTTTTTATCACGGAAGTATTCTTTGGGCTAAGTATTTCAAAAAAATCAAAGAATTCAATAAGTTGAACATGCGCTTTTTTAAGAATTAATTGGAAAAATAATTCAGATTAAAGGTTTTTCCTTCTTAACTCAAAGTTTTGACCAAGGTACACTTTTCGAACTTGTTCATCTGCTGCTAATTCTTCAGCTGTTCCTGATTTCAAGATAGCACCTTCAAATAATAAGTATGCTCGATCGGTAATCGAAAGGGTTTCTTGCACGTTGTGATCGGTAATCAAAATACCAATATTTTTTTTCTTTAATTCGGAAATGATGCTTTGAATGTCTTCTACAGCGATTGGATCAACTCCAGCAAATGGTTCATCTAACAATACAAACTTGGGATTGGTTGCTAATGCGCGTGCAATTTCTGTTCGACGCTTTTCTCCGCCCGACAAACGGTTTCCCAAGTTTTTACGTACGTGATTCAAACTAAATTCATCCAATAGCTCTTCCAACCTGTTTTTTCGCTCAATTTTATCGAGAGAAGTCATTTCTAAAATCGCCAGGATGTTGTCTTCTACACTCAACTTTCTAAAAACAGAAACTTCTTGAGGTAAATAACCTAAACCAAGCTGTGCGCGTTTGTACATTGGAAATTTGGTAATATCCAAATCATCCAAGAAAACAGAGCCTTCGTCTGGTTTTACCAAACCTACCATCATGTAAAACGAAGTCGTTTTTCCAGCACCGTTTGGACCTAAAAGTCCCACAATTTCACCTTGATTGACTTCCACAGTCACTCCTTTTACAACGGCTCTTCCTTTGTAGGATTTTTTTATATCGTGTGTGTGTAATTTCACTGCTGCCTTTTAATTTAGGGGTAAATGTAAGAAGAATTCAGTAATCAATAGAATGTGAAAAAATATTTTCACGCCTAAAAGATAATGTCCCAACGAACTCGAATCCCGAAAGGATTCATTTCAGGTTCTAAATGGGTTGCTCTCCAAACTAAATCCACTCGGAACAATTTGAAAATGTTTTCAATTCCTGCGGATACTTCGACATAAGGAACATTTCCAAAGCGTTTGGTAAAGCCAGGAATGATCACTTCTCGGTTGTGTTTAGAGTCAATATCGCCGTAAGCTGCTTTCACGGTTGTAACCAAGCGCCAGTTTAATTTTTTAATCAATGGAATTCGATCAAAAAGCAACCCTTGCCAATGTTGTTCAATGCTTCCACTAATGTATTTATCAGAAATGAATTCAAAGTAGTTTAGTTTGTTGAAAGAGCTGTGTTGAAACCAATAAGATTGATTTCCTTCGTGAACTTTCAAGAAAGGATAAGCAGTTTGTCCAAAAATATATCCAGCGGTTACATGGTAATTTAACCTACCCAAAACGCCCACATTTCGATTGTGTTCAATCCTAAATTCCACTTTTTGGTAATCGTATTGGCTACCCAAAATCCCTTTCACGCCAAAAATCCCTTTTAAAGATAAAATGGGGTACTTAGATCCGATGGAAGTGCGGTCGAAAGCACCCGATAAAAATTCTTCATTTTTCCCCCAGCGAACACCGACGGTAAATTCTGATGTTTGCAGTTCGTTCATATTTTCAATGACTCCATTTTGATAACGCGTGTAGTCTGCAAGTCCTAGCGGGGTTAATTCTCTCCATTCAAATCCACCTGTGAAAATGAAATCTCTTTTAACGTCTTTTTCAAAGTTGGCTCCAAATTTCTGAATGAAGGTCAATTTATCCAAAGGTCCAGTTCTTAACAAGGAGGCAAAAGTGGAGTTCACCGACGAAGCTGTCGCGGAAATTCCGACTTGCTCGATGTCGCTGTTGTAATAGGCGGTGAGTAAACCTCGTTTCTTTTTCGTGACATTCCATCGCACTTTGGCACCATATTTAAAACGATCATCGCCAACGCCGTATGCAATTTTTCCGCCTAACTCAATTCTTCGAGAAAAATCATTGGAAGTACGAAGTGCCAAACCGAATCGGTATTTTTCTACCGGATTTACACTAAACAAACTAAATATGTTTCCTAATTCCACATGACCCAAAGGATAATAACCGGTTGTGGCCAAATACGTCAAATCTTTCAAGTTTTTGAAATACCGCGTGTTGTTTAAGGAATCCACCATGGCGTTAATGCCTTCTTCTTGCACCGATAATTTTTCATACCGATGCGCATCCCAATACTCCTTGGAGCGAGATTCTGCACTGTCGAGGTATTCAACGGTGTTGTCCGATTTATAGAAATCAACGGGATGTGGTTTATTGATGACAAAGTTTCGTCGAGATGAAAATTTCCGTCCATAGAAACCATAAAGCTCTGTTTTCTTGGTGATTTTTAAATCCACAATCATTTTTTCTTCGACTTGCATCCAAACCTCTTTTTCAACTTCGTCAAATTTTTGTTCAAAATAAAGATCTTGAACGTAGTTGATGTTTGCCCAAGGAGAAAGCGATGCTTTGATTTCTTTAACGGCATACGTTGTGTCGTGTATCCACATGTCGCCAGAAAATGTCATGTCACCCGTTCGCTTCGGTTCAAAGGTTAGGTGAAAACACCATTTGTTGTCAATGAAGGTAGAATCCCTTAAAACAAAGTTGTAATAGGATCTGGCAAAATTAGCCACAGGACTAATGAAGGCTCTTTGAAAAAGATTGATGTAATTGTCATACACGTTGATGTCTAGGTACATGTCACCCAGCAGTTGATTGATTTGAAGATTCTCAATTCCTGAAATCTTGGAAGCTTTGATGATTTCTTTTTTCTTTTTTGGACTGTTTAGATAGTGAAAATCAGAAATGGATTCGCTTAACAAAACAGGTAAATAGTTTTTACCATTGTCATTAGAATCCAAATAATCCATGATCAAATCTAATTTTTGTACCACGCCTAATTCTTTAAACTTTTCACCAATGTTGTTTAAATCCAACTGCATTTTGTTGTAAACTTCATAGTCGTATGAATCCAGTTTTTCTTTGTTGTTGATTCGCTTATTGGCTACAACGCGTTTGTGAATAATCGTTGAATATAATTCATCTGGGGGGCGAACAAAAACCTCTTCGATTTCTTCTACTTGTGGGGTAAGTTCTACGTTGATTTCTTGAGTTTGATCTAATTTTATTTTTACAGTTAATGGGGAATAACCAATAAAACTAAAAACAATGCTATCGGAAGCGTAATAAGATTCTAAGACGTAATGACCGTTTAAATCCGACATCGCACTAATTTTTGAAAGCTGAAAGCGAACCTTCACAAAAGGAAGTTCTTCACCTGTTTGACTATCAGTGACTTTTCCAACTACTTTGGTCTGTTGACCAAGAGTAAACATGGAGGTTAAGGTTAGTAAAAGAGTTAGAATGTATATCTTCATAGCTAGAATGAGGACGAATATACAAAACAATCCAAAAAAAGCTTAATGGATTTCAATTATTTTAACTTTTTATATACGCGTGCAGTAACCAGAATGCTAATTTCGTACAAGATTACGATCGGAATTGCTACAATTATTTGACTAATTAAATCTGGAGGAGTTATCACTGCGGCTAAGATTAAAACGCCGACAATGGCATGTTTTCGATATTTCCGAAGAAATTCTGGAGTAACAACTCCCATTTTGGCAAAGATATATGCCACGACGGGTAACAAAAAAAGAAGTCCTGAATAAAAAACCGTTGAGAGGATGGTACTCATGTAAGAATTGATGGTGAAGATGTTTTCAATGTCTTTCGACATTTGATAACTTCCAAAAAACTGAACACAAAGCGGTGAAATGATAAAGTAACCAAAAGCAATTCCAATAAAAAACAAAATGCTTACGTAAAAGACGATGCCTGACACGACTGACTTTTCATTGGTTTTTAATCCCGGTTTCACAAAAGACCAGATTTGATAAAAGATATACGGGAAAGCAACCACAACGCCACCTAAAAAACTCATCATCATCGAGTAGGCAAATTGACCACCCATGGTTGTACTTTGCATTTTTACGGGAATTGCTTCAACACAAACACCTGTGTATTCACAAAAAAGACGGAAAGTAATAAAAGAAGGTTCTTTCATGGAAAGAAAAATGGTATTCATGATCCATTCTTGATTAAACCACAGGACTCCCGCAATTAAAAAAACAGCAATGACAGACCGCACTAATCGCCACCTCATTTCTTCGAGATGATCTAGAAATGACATTTTATTTCCCTCTTCTTCCATATAGAATTGCAAAGATAATCATAAGGATTCTAATAAATTTAAAAACAGTTTTAGAATTTTAGGTTTTTAGATTTTAACAAAAAAATATGTTTTAAGTAAATAAATTGATTTTAACGAACTAAATTTTGTAATTTCGTATTAAAATTTTGTAACTTTAGTCAAAAGTTCAAATTATCATATTAAATGGTTCAAACAGATCTTAAAGGTGCACTTCGCACATATTTTGGATTCGATAGCTTCAAAGGAAAACAAGAGGACATAATAAACAACGTATTAAATGGAAAAAATACATTCGTTATTATGCCCACTGGTGGTGGTAAATCTTTGTGCTATCAACTTCCTGCATTATTATCAGAAGGTACAGCGATAGTAGTCTCTCCACTCATCGCGCTGATGAAAAATCAGGTTGATGCAATTCGAAATATTAGCAACAGCGAATCGATTGCACACTTCCTTAATTCTTCCCTTTCCAAAACCGAAATCACGAGAGTAAAAGCGGACATTCAAAAAGGGCAAACAAAACTATTGTACGTAGCGCCAGAGTCTTTGACCAAGCAAGAGTACATTGATTTTCTAACTTCAGTCGATATTTCTTTTTTCGCCATTGATGAAGCACATTGCATTTCAGAATGGGGACATGATTTTAGACCTGAATACAGAAGGTTGCGCGAGATTTTTGAAAAAATTTCAGACGTACCGATAATCGCCTTAACGGCAACGGCAACTCCTAAAGTTCAATTTGATATTCAAAAGAATTTGAACATGTTAGATGCTACGTTGTTTAAGTCTTCTTTTAATCGAGACAATTTGTATTACGAGATTCGCCCGAAAAAAGACGTAGAACGCGAAATCATTCGATACATCCGCGGACGGGAAGGTAAATCGGGAATTATCTACTGTTTGAGTAGGAAGAAAGTAGAACAACTTGCGGAACTTCTTCAGGTAAATGGTATTCATGCGTTGCCTTACCATGCTGGATTAGACGCTTCTACGCGTGCGCGACATCAAGACATGTTTTTGATGGAGGAAACGAGTATCATTGTTGCAACCATTGCTTTTGGAATGGGAATCGACAAGCCAGATGTTCGTTTCGTGATTCACCACGACATTCCTAAATCTTTGGAGAGCTATTACCAAGAAACGGGTCGTGCTGGAAGAGACGGTGGAGAAGGAGAGTGTGTTGTTTTTTACAGCTACAAAGACATTGAAAAATTAGAAAAATTTCTGCAAGGAAAACCCGTTACAGAACAAGAAATTGGGAAACAGTTGTTGCACGAGATTGTTTCATTTACAGAAACTTCTGTTTGTAGGAGAAAATTTATTTTGCACTATTTCGGAGAAGAGTTTGACGAAGCAGAATGCAATTGCATGTGTGATAATTGCAAACACCCACGAGAACGAATAGAGGGCAAAGAATTTGTGAAATTGTTGATTGATGCAGTAGAAGTGTTAGATGAACAACAAAAAGCAAAACATTTGTGTGCATTTATCGCAGGAAATTTAACTGCAGACATCATCAGTTATCGTCATGACAAGCTTCCTTTGTTTGGAAAAGGAAACGAGCGAGACGAGCATTTTTGGAATGCTGTTATTCGCCAAAGTTTAGTTGCGGGATATCTTTCCAAAGACATTGAAACATTTGGGACTTTGAAAGTGACGGAAAAAGGAAAAGAATTTGCCAAAAATCCAACGACTTTCCAATTGATTAAAGAGCGAATTTTTGAAGGAGAAGACGGAGAAGAAAACGAGATTACCCATTCTAGTAAAGAAGGGGCGTTTGATCAAGAACTCTTCGATTTACTGATGGATCTTCGGAAATCAATTTCAAAATCAAAGAACATTCCCGCATTTGTCATTTTCCAAGAACCTTCTTTGAGGGATATGTGTTTGCAGTATCCAATTACGATGGATGAATTGACAAACATTCAGGGAGTTGGGACAGGAAAAGCTTCAAGATATGGTGCGCCATTTCTTTCTTTGATTCAATCGTACGTAGAAGAGAATGAGATTGAACGTCCACAAGACATGGTGGTGAAATCACTAATCAATAAGTCGGTTTTAAAAGTTCAATTGATTAAAAACATCGATCGAAAATTACCCTTGGAAGATATTGGTCGCTCACAAGGTAAAACCATGGAGGAAATTCTCGAAGAGGTAGAAGGAATCGTTTCATCTGGTACGCGTGTGAACATCAATTATTACATCGACGATATTTTGGATGCCGATAATCAAGAAGAGATTTATGATTACTTTAAATCTGCGGAAACCGAAGATTTGATAGAGGCTTATAAAGAATTTGACGGCGATTACACCGAAGAGGAGTTGAGGTTGATGCGCATTAAATTTATGAGTGAAATGGCGAATTAAAAAGCATTTTACCTACAATAACTGAAGAGAGGTTGTGTCAAAATTTGATGCAACCTCTTTTGATTTTGTATGGACGACTTGCTTTTAACCTGGTTTGATAGTAAAATGGAGATTTATATTGCAATAAATGAATGCACTTCATTATTTATTGGCAAAGCTGGACAAAGTAAATCTTTAATTTTTCATCTTAAATTGGTAATCCGTGATATAGATTCAGTAGAATAAGTGAATTCAGGTATTGAATTGATTAGCAGTGGATTTATAAAGCAACAGAATACTCCTTGACCTGAAGTGGCAATATTCTTCTGCTTTTTTGAAACTGTTTTACAGGACTTGGAGGACTTGCATTTTCTTTAAAAATGAATTTTACCATTCATCCCCATTATCCTTCTCAGCATCCTCAATCAACTTTTTCCAGTTATGAGAACCGTCTTCAGTCGCGCCCAAGATATCTTCGTATTCACCGTTGGTTAATTCAAATTGCTGAATGTTTTCGCCCGTGTATTCTTCGATTTCTTTCAAATAAACCAGTTCGTCCGTACTGCAAAAAGACAAGGCTTGGCCGCGTTTATTTCCTCGACCTGTTCTTCCAACACGGTGAACGTAATTCTCAGAAACATCTGGCAAATCGTAATTGATAACGTAATCTACATCTGGAATATCAATTCCTCGTGCAGCAACGTCGGTGGTAATTAAAACGCGATTTTCATTGTTTCGAAAGCGATCCAATATTTTAAAACGCTCTTGTTGCTCAACGCCGCCGTGAAGAAATTCTGTTTTCACTTGCACGCGTTCCATCGCTGCAACGACACGTTCTGCTCGAACTTTGGTACGCACAAAAACGACGAATTTGTTTTCTTCGTATTCTTTCAAAACATTCTCCAAGAAAAAACGCTTGTCATCCATTTCAATGAAAACTACGGCGTGATCAATGTTCTTGGCAACGGGATTTTTGGGAGAAATTTGGATGCGAATGGCGTTACTTACAACGGAATATGCCAGTTTTTTAATTTTATGAGTAATCGTAGCAGAAAAAAACAAAGTTTGTCTCTTTTTTGGAATGAATTTCAGTAAATCCTCAATGTCTTTGTAGAATCCTAAATCGAGCATCAAATCCGCTTCGTCCAAACATAAAATGGCTAAGTTCTTTAAATTTAAGTGACCTTGAGAAACCAAATCAAACATGCGTCCTGGCGTTGCCACCAAAACATCAACCCCTGAATTCAATTTCGAAATTTGCGGATCTTGTTCTACACCACCGTGAATACAAGCAGAAATAACTGGCAATTTCGCCCCAATGGCTTGAAATACTTTTGAAATCTGAATAGCCAGTTCACGTGTCGGTGCCAAAACCAAACATTTCACTCCTTCCGTTCGAGGTTTTCCTTGAATGTATTGTTGATCGAGTTTCTGAAGAATTGGAATCACGAATGCAGCTGTTTTTCCCGTTCCTGTTTGAGCAATTGCCAATACATCCTCTCCTTTCAAAATTGGGTCAATAGCTTTGAATTGAATGTCTGTCGGTTTGTTATAACCTAATTCCTTTAATTGACTTTTAATTTTTGGGGAGATTTTGTAATCTTCGAATTTCATGGTGAAAATATTGAATTGCAAAGTTAGGAAAATTGATTGAGTAGTTGAAACAAACGTTTCGATTAGTGAAAAATGACTTGGTAATGAAAATCGGCATATTACCTACGGTGCTGGTGTTGGCGGTGCAATATGCCGATAGGGCATTTCAGAACGAATTCTTTAATTTTTGAAGCGACGATAAATGTTCGCGAATCAAACTATGCATGCTTAATTGATTGGATGTTAAAGTTTATACATTTTTCACAATTTTTCAGCCTTTTCATTCATTCATCTTCAAACTAAGTCGTAACTTTAGGCGTGACAAAAAAGTGAAATTTTTCAAGAGAAAAATCGGAAGGTAATTTTGATTAAAATCTTCTGAATTAAAGCTTCAAGTTGGGAAACATTAATTCCACGGTTATGACAGAAAACAAAAACAAACGAAAAAAAATAGTTTTATTGGGCGGCGGATTTGCAGGAATGGAATTTGCAAAACGCTTGACAAATAAAAATTACGACCTATTATTGATCGACAAACAAAATCACCATCAATTTCAACCATTATTTTACCAAGTTGCTTGTTCGATGTTGGAACCAAGTAGCATCATTTTTCCATTTCGACGCATGTTTCAGAAAGCGCTAAACATGGAATATCGCATGGCAACTGTAACTGAAGTAGATACCACCAATAAAAAAGTAATTACCGATGCAGGTATTTTTGATTACGACTTCTTAGTGATTGGAATCGGATGTAAAACCAACTTTTTTGGAAACGAAGCAATTGCTAAAAATGCCATGACCTTAAAATCAACGCAAGAAGCAATCCACGTTCGAAATCACATTTTAACCAACTTCGAAACGGTTTTGACAAAAGAAGGAGCGGAACGCGAAGAATATTTGAACATTGTAATTGTTGGCGCAGGACCAACAGGAGTGGAGCTTGCTGGAGCTTTTGCCGAAATGAAAAAAAACATTTTACCCAAAGATTACACCTTTTTTGACTTCAGTAAATTAAACGTTTTGTTAATCGAAGGAAGTCCGTACACCTTGAGTCCGATGAGCGATAATGCGCGTCAAGCTTCTCGAGAATATTTGGAAGAAATGGGAGTTACCATTCGCACAGAAACCATTGTGAAAAATTACGATGGAAATGTATTAACCTTAAATTCAGGCGAAACCATCAAATCTCGAAATGTTATTTGGGCAGCTGGCGTTATCGCAAATTCCTTAAAAGGATTGGATAAAGCAGAAATGATGCGAGGCAATCGAATGAAAGTCGACCGTTTCAATTTGGTTCAAGGATATGACGATGTTTTTGCGATTGGCGATATCGCGTACATGGAAACACCTATTTATCCCAACAGTCATCCGCAAGTAGCAAATGTGGCTGTCAATCAAGCGAAAAATTTGGCTAAAAACTTTCTGAAAAACGACTCATTGACCGATTGGAACGAGTATGAATACAACGATTTAGGTTCGATGGCAACCGTAGGTAAAAACAAAGCCGTAGTAGATTTGCCGCGTTTTAAATTCAAAGGATGGTTTGCTTGGTTGGTTTGGATGTTCTTGCATTTGATGTTGATTTTGACAGTCCGAAATAAACTCATCATTCTGATAAACTGGGCTTGGAGTTATTTTACTTCCGATTCTTCACTGCGGGTAATTTTATCTTCTCCCGAAAAACGCTATAAGTAGGCTTATTCGCATGGGTTAGTTGTTTGTTTTTGAAACATGCTTCGCGCTAAATTTACTTTGAAATCAGCGAAGAAATTCGTACATTTACGACCTTGAAATTCAAAGCAATAATGGAAGACAACAAACTGACGACAGAAGAAAAGGCCTTAAAAATTAATTTAACTCCAGAAATATACGGTTGCTTTGCAGAAATTGGGGCTGGACAAGAGGTAGCGGGTAATTTTTTCAAGGCGGGAGCTAGCTCGGGAACGATTGCTTATACACAATCTGCATACGACATGAAAGTGTCTGACTCCATGTACGGACCTACTAATCGGTATGTTTGCGAAGAGCGATTAAACATGATGTTGTTCACTGAGTTTGAAACGATGCGTTACCGTTTGCCCGAAAAAGCGAAAGAAACCAAGTTTTTTGCTTTCTGCAATACGGTAGAATCTTTGAATTATCATAAGAGCAATCAAGGACATGGATGGATTGGTTTGCGTTTTCAGTTACACAAAAATTCAAAGCCAAATGACATTGTTTTGCACGTTAAAATGCACGACAACAACAACCGTTCTCAACAAGCTGCTTTGGGAATTCTAGGAGTGAATTTGATTCATGCAGCCTATTTTTATCATGACAATGTCGATGATTTCTTTGCTGCTTTAACCGCTCGTTTGCCAATTGAGAGAATTGAAATCGACATGCTTCGGGTATCTGGTCCAGACTTTGAAAGAGTGGACAACCGTTTTATCGCATTGAATTTGGTCAAGAAAGGTTTGACCAATGCAACCATGTTTGACATGTGTGGAAATGTTATGCAGCCTACAGAAACACTTTACAAAAAGAATATTTTGTTGATTCGCGGTCGATTTAGACCAGTTACCAAAGTACATTTGGACATGATTGAAAATGCAAAAATGCAATTCATGGAAGAGCAAAATGTGAAAGAAGAAGACGTGGTAATCATCTTTGAATTAACAATTCGAGGGTTAACATCGGATGGAAAAATTTCGGATCGAGATTTTGTAGAGCGCACCAATTTACTTGGTTCCTTGGGCTATACCGTGATGATATCCAATTACATTCACCACACAGACATGGTGAAATATTTGTCCACGATTGCCCGAGGTGAAATAATTGGATTGGTGTTGAATGTCAATAACATCCATACCATTTTTGATGAAACCTATTACAAAGATGTTTCAGGAGGAATTATGGAGGCGTTGGGAAGAGGTTTTGGACAAAAAGTAAAAATGTATGTTTACCCTGCGTTAGATACAGAAACTGGAAAACTTGACGTCTTTGATGAGTTAGTTGTTCCAGATCAGGTGAGCGGTTTATTAGACTATTTTAAAAAGAACAATAAAATTGAGTCGATTCGAAACTACGATTATGACTTATTGCACATTTATCCAGGTGAAGTGCTTCAAAAAATAGAATCGGGAGATGAAAGTTGGAAAGCAGATGTTCCAGATCGCGTTGCAAAAGCGATAACTTTTTTACAAATCTTCGGATATCAGAAAAAAGTAAGAGCACAAACTTTGAAGTAAAATAAAGATTAACTGATTTATTAAATTGCAGTAGCAAGAGTTTATTTTTAGCTTTGCAGGTTATTTAAATAAAATATACATGATTCAATTATCAAATCGTTTGTTATCAATGGAGGAATCGGCAACATTAGCCATGTCTCGTATCTCCAGAGAATTGGTTGCACAAGGAAAAGACATCATTTCTTTGAGTTTGGGCGAACCTGATTTCTTTACGCCACAATTCATCAAAGATGCAGCGCTAGAAGCGATGAATCAAAACTTCACGAAATACACACCTGTAAATGGCTACGAGGATTTGCGTGAAAGTATTTCTGATAAATTCAAAAGAGACAACAACTTAACTTATACTAAAGACCAAATTGTGGTTTCAACCGGTGCAAAACAATCCATCGCCAACGTGGCAATGAGTTTGATTAATGCTGGTGATGAGGTAATTATTCCTGCGCCATACTGGGTTTCATACATCGAGATTGTAAAGTTAGCAGAAGGAATTCCGGTTATTGTGAATGCGGAAATCGATACCAACTTTAAAATCACAGCCGCTCAATTGGAGAAAGCAATCACACCCAAAACGAAGATGATGATTTTTTCTACACCTTGTAATCCAACGGGTTCTGTGTATTCAAAAGAAGAATTGAAAAGCTTGGCAACGGTTATTGCGAAATATCCAAACATGGTTGTCATCAGTGATGAGATTTACGAACACATCAATTTTGTCGGCAAACACGAGAGTTTAGCGCAGTTTTCAGAGGTTTACGATCAAGTTGTTACCATCAACGGGGTTTCCAAAGCGTGGGCGATGACGGGGTGGAGATTGGGTTATATCGGAGCTTCAAAACAAATTGCAGATGCTTGTAATAAGATGCAAGGACAATTTACTTCTGGAACTTGTTCGATTACGCAAAAAGCTTCAATTGCGGCTATGAAAGCGAATCCAAGTGTGTTGAAAGACATGGTGGAAGCATTTCACAGCAGAAGAGATTTAGTTTTGAATGCGTTGAATGATATGCCTGGCGTGATTACGAACATCCCAGATGGCGCTTTCTATGTTTTTCCTGATATTTCTTCGTTTTTCGGAAAGTCAAACGGTGATTTTATCATCAACAATGCAGATGATTTATGTGTTTATTTACTAAGTGATGCCATGGTTGCACTCGTTACTGGTGCTGCTTTTGGGAATGAAAAATGCATTCGAATTTCCTACGCCACTTCGGAAGAAATATTAACTGAAGCGATGAATCGGATAAAAGCTTCACTTGCAAAATTAAAATAATGAATATTCAATCACTTTTTGACCAGTTCTCTAAGAAACGCATTGTGGTTTTGGGAGATGTTATGTTAGACACGTATTTACGTGGTGGCGTTCATCGCATTAGTCCTGAGGCACCTGTGCCAATCGTAAGCTTGAGCAAAGAAGAAGATCGTTTGGGCGGAGCTGCAAATGTGGCTTTAAACATCGTTTCTTTGGGTGCCGAAGCCATTATGTGTTCTGTTATTGGAAGTGATAAAGAAGGTGCTAGATTAGTTGGATTGTTGAATGAAAATGGAATTTCAAATCAAGGAATTGTTCGTAGTGATAATCGCAAAACAACCATCAAAACACGTGTAATTGGAAACAATCAGCAGTTGTTGCGAATTGATTCTGAACAAACGGATGCAATTTCAGCTGCTGAAGAAAATACTCTTTTTGACAAAATTGATGAGTTGATTGCTTCTGGAATCGACGCGCTTGTTTTTGAAGATTACAACAAAGGGGTTTTGACTGCCAAAGTAATTGAAACCATCATTTCAAAATGCAAAGCAGCGAATGTTTTAACAACGGTTGATCCGAAGAAAGATCATTTCTTAAATTATAAAGGAGTGGATTTGTTTAAGCCTAATCTCAAAGAATTGAAAGAAGGTTTGGATGTTCAATTTTCGGTTTTGAATAAAGATGATTTTGAAAATGCAGTAGGACAATTAGAGTCAGTTTTGAACAACCGAATTACCTTTATAACCTTATCTGAGCACGGTGTTTTTATTAAAGAACAGAACGAGCAAAAATACATTCCAGCGCATTTGAGGAAGATCACAGATGTCAGTGGTGCTGGAGATACAGTGATTAGTGTTGCAACATTATGTTTGACAGCAGGATTGGAAATTCAAAATATTGCAGCAATTGCAAATGTAGCTGGCGGTTTAGTTTGTGAACAAAGCGGTGTTGTTAGCATCGAAAAAGATCAATTGAGATCTGAAATTGAAAGATTAAAAATAATTTTATAGCATCAGTAAAGCTGATTAATACCGTTTCGAATTATAGAAAGAATGGAAAGAAAAGAAGTAAAACCATACGGCGATAGCAACCGATCCAAAAAAGAAGAAGTTGCTGAAATGTTCAACAATATTTCGGGAAAATACGATTTCCTAAATCATTTTCTTTCGTTAGGAATCGATAAACTTTGGAGAAAAAAGGCAGTTAAAATGCTGAAAGAAATTCAACCGAAAAGAATTTTGGATATTGCAACAGGAACAGGTGATTTCGCCATTGAAAGTCTTTCCTTGAAGCCAACGGAAGTGGTTGGAATCGATATTTCTGAAGGAATGTTGGAAAAAGGTCGTGAGAAGATGGCGAAAAAAAAGGTGGATAAGATCGTTTCCATGCAACTTGGCGACTCTGAAGATCTTCCGTTTGAAGACGGTTATTTCGATGCCTTGACTGTTGGGTTTGGCGTTCGTAATTTCCAGAATTTAGAAAAGGGTTTGGCTGAAATGCTGCGCGTTGTTCGTTCGGGCGGAAAATTAATCATTCTTGAGTTTTCAAAACCAAAGAAATTCCCAGTAAAACAGTATTTCCATTTCCATTCCAAATACATCATACCATTTTTTGGTAAAACGATTTCAAAAGATTCAAGTGCTTATACGTATTTGCCAGAGTCTGTTGCCGCTTTTCCGGAAGGAAAGGACTTCGAAGATTTGTTGACCAAACTGAATTACAAGAACGTTGAATCCATAATTGTTTCAGGTGGAATCGCAACAATTTATACGGGAACAAAATGAGTAGCAATAAATAAGCGCATTATTCGTTTTTAAAAACATGATTAATCTTTTCAAATATGGTATTTTAATCTTAGCTAGTATATTTAGTTCAGGATTATTCGCACAACCTGAAAAGGTGAAGAATTATCGAAAATTTGATAATCGTTTGTTTCATTTTGGTTTTACATTAGGCTTCAATTCAGCGGATTTTGCAACATATCCTGTTACAGATGCTTACAGTTTATATGGGGTTACAGCTATTGAAAACAAAAGTCAACCCGGTGGACAAGTAGGAATTTTAACAACCATGAAATTAGGTCATCCTGTGGTGAGATTGCGCTTTATTCCAACCTTATCCTTTCAAGAACGAGTTTTGACTTATTATTATCTGAACCCAACTCCTGATAAAAACATTGAAATTACGAATGAAGAACGATTGAACTCGGTAAACATTGATTTACCTTTAATGTTGCAGTTCAGAACAACACGTTATAATAATTTTGCGGCCTACGCCTTGGTAGGTGCTCAATATTCTATTGATTTACAATCGCAAGAGAAAGTTACGCAATCGTACAACAATCCATTTATTAAAGTTAAGAAGTTCGATTATCAAGGTCAAGTCGGAGGCGGAGTAGAATTTTTCCTACCGTACTTTAAATTAGGATTAGAGTTGAAATATTCGCAAAGTTTTGGAAACGTCATGATTCAAGATAATTCGCCAGTTTCTGCTCCTTTGGATCGTCTGTATAATCGAGTTTGGTGGTTTTCATTGATTTTTGAAGGATAATTCAATACTTTTTACATTTAAATTCCCGCTTTTGAAAGCGATATTCCAATATTACATAGATATAATTCCAATATTGCATAATCCGAATTCCAATTTTACATAAGTGTAATTCCAATATTACATAAAGAAAATTCCAATATTACATAAAGAAAATTCCAATATTACATAAATATGTTGTAATTTTGGTGTATGATATTTCGAAATTCAAAAGAAAAGATCTTGGAAATGGTACAAAAGTTTCCAATTTTGGTATTTACTGGACCAAGACAGTCTGGCAAAACCACATTAAGTAGGATGATCTTTCCGAATTATAAATATGTTTCTCTTGAAAATCCTGACAATTTATTATTTGCTCAAAATGATCCTAAAGGATTTTTGAAGATTTACGACAAAAACGTAATTATTGATGAAGCTCAAAATGCTCCTCACTTATTCTCTTATTTACAGCAGATTGTGGACGATTCTGGTATGAGTGGACAATTTATTTTAAGCGGTTCTCAAAATTTTTTAATGTTCGAAAGAATTACCCAAAGTTTAGCGGGAAGGGTTTATATAATGGAATTGTTACCACTTTCATTTTCAGAAATAGCAACTGTAAAAAATCAGAATGTATTTGAATCTGTCGTAAATGGAGGATATCCAAGAATATACGACAAGGCAATCGCACCACCAGATTTTTATCCTTCATACATTCAAACATATATCGAAAGAGATGTAAGAACAATGGTGCAGGTGCAAGATTTATCTTTGTTTCGAAAATTTATCGACTTGTGCGCACATCACGTTGGTCAAATCTTTAATGCTAATCATTTTTCTAAGTTGTTGGGTTTGGATATCAAAACAGTACAACGGTGGATGTCTATTTTAGAAACAAGCTACATTGCATTTACGCTAAAACCTTGGCATAAAAATTTTCAGAAAAGAATTGTAAAATCAAGTAAATTATACTTCTATGATACCGGATTGGTGAGTCATTTGCTAGGACTTGACACGAGCGAGGAAGTTTTTACAAGTGCTTATAAAGGCGCATTGTTTGAAAATTATGCGCTGCTCGAGATTATGAAATTTCATAAAAATAAAGGGTTGAATCGAAGTTATTATTTCTGGAGAGATAGCAATGGCAATGAGATTGATTTGATCATCGAAAAGGGATTAAAAATTCAATGTGTAGAAATAAAATCATCTGAAACAGTTAAAAGTGAATTTTTAAAATCGCTTCATTATCTGGATGGTTTAGATGCATCTTTAAAGATGAGTCACTATTTGCTGAATACCCAAGATGCGAGCCAAGTTAGAACCAACGAAACGATTGTAAGTTGGAAAGAAGTGGATTTGATGGGTTAAAATTGAAACGAATTGAGTTCTGTGAATATTTTATTCCAATTCTATTTTAAAATCCTACTAACTTTGCATTTCACTATGTTTAGCATTTCTTTTTAATGAGTTTACAAGTTCAATTTCAGATTTCGGTTGAGGAAGCCAAGGACAATGATTTTTTGCGTGCAAAAATTGCTCAAGAATTGAACTTGACTTTAGATTCTTTTCAATTCAAATGGCGAAAACGATCAATCGATGCTCGTAAAAGACAATTGAAAATCAATGCAACATTTGATGTTTTCACTTCGGAAGAGGAAATTGAAAAACCGGTCTATTTTGTATCTCAAAATGTTTCGGACAAGAAAGCAATTGCAATCATCGGCGCAGGACCAGCAGGATTATACGCAGCTTTAAGAGCGATTGAAAGAGGTTTGAAACCAATCATTTTTGAGCGTGGGAAAGATGTTCGCGCGCGAAGACGAGATTTGGCTAAACTCAACAAGGAATCAATTGTCAATCCAGAATCTAATTATTGTTTTGGTGAAGGTGGGGCAGGAACATATTCTGACGGGAAACTATATACCCGTTCCAAAAAAAGAGGAAACGTACTAAAAGCGATGGAATGGTTTGTTCATTTCGGTGCACCAGATGATATTTTGGTTGATGCGCATCCGCATATTGGAACGAATAAATTGCCTCAACTAATTGTAAATATGCGGGAAGCAATTATTGCAGCAGGTGGAGAAGTGCATTTCGACGCCAAAATGACGGATGTTTTTATTGAAAACGAGCAGGTTACAGGTTTGGAAATTAACCATTCTACACAATGCCAATTTGAACACATCATTTTAGCAACTGGTCATTCCGCCCGAGATATTTTTGATTTGTTACACAGCAAAGGCTTAGAATTAAAAGCCAAAGGTTTTGCCTTAGGAGTTCGCATTGAACATGCACAAGAATTAATCGATAAAATACAATATCACGGACGAGTAAACGACGAGTTTCTTCCGCCGGCAACGTATTCTTTGGTAACACAAGTAGAAGGAAAAGGCGTTTATTCATTTTGCATGTGTCCGGGCGGAATTATTGCGCCTTGCGCTACTGCAGAAGGCGAGGTTGTAACAAACGGTTGGTCGCCATCGAAAAGAAACAATCCGTATTCCAATTCAGGAATTGTAGTCAGCGTTGAGCCAGAAGAATTGCCGAATTGGAAAGACAATCCTTTTGTTTGTCTTGATTTTCAAAAAGCCGTCGAAAAAGCGTGTTGGGAAGCAGCGGGCAAAAATCAGCAAGTTCCTGCGCAATGCATGAAAGATTTTGTTGAAGGTAAAATTTCTATATCCTTTCCGAGATCTTCCTATCAGCCTGGAATTGTTAGTGTAGATCTGAA
Organism: uncultured Chryseobacterium sp.; assembly: GCA_964488745.1. Taxonomy (GTDB): domain Bacteria; phylum Bacteroidota; class Bacteroidia; order Flavobacteriales_D; family Crocinitomicaceae; genus JAQVCM01. Next base: position 113,625 of record CAZAVP010000003.1, read on the forward strand.
TAAGGTATTACCAGACTTTATTGCCAGAAGACTTCGAAAAGCATTTGTTGATTTTGGAAAAAAAATGCCAGGATATTTTACAAATGACGCTGTTTTACATGCGCCAGAATCTAGAACTAGTTCTCCGGTACAAATCCCGAGAAATGAAGAGACCTTGCAACATCCGCAGGCGAAAGGACTATTTCCTTGTGCTGAAGGCGCTGGTTATGCTGGAGGAATTATCTCAGCTGCAATTGATGGTATAAAATGCGTCGATGCAATTCAAATTGATTAAATAACCCATGGAAAACGTTACCGATAAATACAGTCAACTGAATTTCAACATTGTGCTCGTTGAACCGCAAATTCCCAACAATACAGGAAATGTGGGAAGATTGTGTGTCGCCACAAAAAGTCGCTTGCATTTAATTGAACCTTTCGGTTTTGAAATCTCTGATTCCCGTTTAAAGCGAGCAGGCTTGGATTATTGGAAAGATCTCGAGGTTTGTTATTATAAATCGTTTCAACATTGGTATGATTCCGTTGAAGATAAAACCAGAGTTTTCTTTTTTACTGCCAATACGGAACATTCCTTTTATAAAACCGACCTAAAAGAAGGTGATTACTTAGTTTTTGGAAAAGAAGCAGCAGGTTTAGGCAAAGAAATTACAGTGAAATTTCACACTCAATTAGTTACGATTCCATTTCCTGGAAAAGTTAGAAGTTTTAATTTAGCAAATGCTGTCGCAATTGCAGCTTCCGAAGGATTAAGACAACTATCGATACGCTAAAATCGACTAGACAAGTTAAATAAGTACAAATTTTTTCGATCACAAAAGATTATTTTCGAATAATTACAAAATTTTCGAGTGTAAAAGATTATTTTTCTTTAAATGGTAAATTTTCGAATGCAAAAGATTATTTTCAATAATTTTCAAAATTTTCGAGTCTAAAAGATAATTTTGTATCTTTGGATGAAAGTTTCAGTTATGAAAGAAAATTTTAAATCTTTAGAAAAATATAATTTCTGGAATGGAAATGTTCCTCAACTGGGGTTTTTACGTTTTGGATATACTTCTAAAGTTCTGGATTACAGTAATAATAAACTAATTAAAGTAATTGTCGGACAACGACGAGTTGGTAAAAGTTATATCTTGCGTCAGATCGCAAATGAACTTATCCAAAGTGGTGTAGACCCTAAAAATATATTTTACATCAACAAAGAATTTCTTGATTTTGAATTCGTTAGCGATTATAAGTCGTTAGAAAAATTGGTAAAACTGTATAAGTCCAAACTCAAACCGAAGGGAAAAATCTATTTATTTATTGATGAAATCCAAAACATAATAGCGTGGGAACGCTTTGTAAATTCTTATTCTCAGGATTATACCGAAAGTTATGAATTGTACATCAGCGGTTCAAATTCCAAAATGCTTTCGGGTGAATTGGCAACTTTACTATCGGGAAGATATGTGAATTTTGAAATTTTCCCGTTTAGTTTTTCTGAATTTTCAGGAATTACAAAAGCAGAAATTTCAAAGCAGAGTTACATTCGTTATTTGGAAAGTGGCGGATTACCTGAATTATTTGTACTTCCAAACGAAGACACCAAACGACATTATGTTGCATCCATAAAAGACACGGTTTTACTACGCGATGTGATACAACGTCATAAAATCAACGATGCCAAATTATTGGAAGATGTTTTTGTTTATTTGATTAATAACTCTTCGAACTTGTTGTCTGTCAACAATATAGTTAACTATATGAAAAGCAATGGTCGAAACACAACGTATGATACCCTTGCAAATTATATCGGATACGTAGAAGATACATTTCTGATACACAAAGCAGAACGATACGATATCAAAGGAAAAGAAACGTTAATGGGTACCTATAAGTTTTACAGCAATGATCTATCGTATAAAAATTATCTGTATAGTGGATTTGGCTATGGAATTGGCTATCAGCTTGAAAATTTAATTTATCTCGAATTACGCCGTTTCGGATATGACGTTTTTGTTGGTGTACTTCCAAATAAAGAAGTCGATTTTGTTGCGAAAAAAGCGGATAAGTTGTTGTATGTTCAAAGTGCGTATTTGATGATAGATGAAGCAACGGCACAAAGAGAATACGCCGCATTGGAAGCAATAAATGACAATTACGAAAAAATTGTTGTAACACTTGACGACGTCAAATTTCCTCAAAAAAATGGAATAAAACACATTCAAGCGTGGAATTTACACGATTTTCTAGTGAAAATTAGTTGATATTTTTTTAAAATCTCAGATGTCGAACCGTATTTCCGTTATTAATCAATTGCTTAAGTGAATTGATTCCAATTTCTAAATGCCGATTTACAAATTCGGCGGTTACGGCTAAATCACTTTCGATTGTTTTCACACCTTCTGGCGTCATCGGTTGATCAGAAACTAAAAGCAAAGCACCTGTAGGAATGTGATTGGCAAAACCAACGCTAAAAATAGTTGCAGTTTCCATGTCGATTGCCATGGCCCTAATTTTGTGTAAGTAATGCTTGAATTGATCATCGTGTTCCCAAACTCTACGGTTAGTGGTGTAACAGGTTCCTGTCCAATAGTCACAACCGTAATCTCGGATGGAAGTAGATATTGCCTTTTGCAGAGCAAAGGATGGCAGCGCCGGAACTTCAGGTGGGAAATAATCATTGCTTGTTCCGTCTCCTCGAATGGCAGCGATTGGAAGTATCAAATCTCCGATTTCACTTTTCGTCTTCAGTCCACCACATTTTCCAAGAAATAAGACCGCTTTTGGATTAATAGCGGAAAGCAAATCCATCATGGTTGCCGCTGAAGGACTTCCCATACCAAAGTTGATGATTGTAATTCCTTCCGCCGTAACACATTGCATGGGTTTACCTAACCCAACAATGGGTACATCGAATTGCTCTGAAAATTTAATGAGGTAATTGTGAAAATTACATAAAATGATGTATTCACCAAAATTTTCCAATGCCTCACCTGTATATCGAGGCAACCAATTTTCGACTATTTGTTCTTTTGTTTTCATTTACTTTGCTTTTTATTCAGCGAATTTCAAATTTAAGCATTAAAAAATGAAAATAGAAATCGAGGAATAAATATAATTATTCATTTGATAATATAAATGTCTTATATTTGTATGAGTCAATTCGATTTGCAAACATTCTCATAACATGCGGGCAATAAATCGTTTCGGCTTAATAAAACAAAACACTTTATGTCAACTCAAAATTATAAAAACCACATCCGATTTTATGCACCTCATCACTTTGTACTTTACCCAATATGTTTGATATTGATTGCATTAGGGCTTTTGATGGGGACTCGACAACCAGCGTTAAAATACATTTGGTGGTTTCTGACTGCTTTAGCAATATTAATAACGTGGCTTTCATTTATGTTAAGACAACATTATGCATTGACCCTCCAAAACAGACTAATACGTTTGGAACTGGCACATCGTATTTTTGTTTTCACAGGAAAAGATTTCGATGAGTTTGACAAACAATTGACGGACAGTCAGCTATTTTCGTTAAGATTCGCATCCAATGAAGAATTTTTACCGTTGCTAGAGAAGACCTTAAAAAATAATTTAACAGCTATCGAGATTAAAAAAGAAATTCAGTATTGGAAGATGGATGCTTATCGGGTGTAATTTAAATTGATACTAATCCTCTTTAATATTAATATTATCAAATAATTAAATCGGATGGCAACTTATCTTAAGTTTCGCCGTCTTCAAAATAATTAAAACAAAACAAAATAACTAATGATGAAAGTAATTCTCTCAAGTATATTCTTGTACTTAACTTCTTTTGTTTATTCGCAAACGGTTAATGTTTGTTTAGGTGACTCGGCAGTTGCGTGCCCTAATCAAACCGTACAAATTACCAATTGTAGTCCTAATCCAGGAGGTCCTGCTTTGGGAAGCATTAATATGTCGAACCCCACCACGATTTCTTTAACGGACGATTCATGGTCTAATACCATTCCAATCGGTTTTCCGTTTAGTTTTTATGGAAATACATATTCTAATCTTTTGATTGGTTCTAATGGTTTGCTCAGTTTTAATACGGGTAATGCAGGTGGATATTGTGCATGGGCACTGACAGGTACTACGTTGCCAACAACATCCTATCCAGCGGCATTAAATTCGATTATGATCGCCTATCAAGATATTAATCCAAACATTCCCGGTGCAAGCATTCAATATCAAACGATAGGTACTGCACCCAATAGGATGTTTGTTGTTCTGTACTCAAATGTATATTTTTTTAGCTGTACAAGTGTCTGTAATTATTATGGAGCAGTTCTTTTTGAAGGTACGAATGAAATTGAAATGCACATTGGCAATAAACCTACCTGTTCAACTTTTAATGGAGCAAGAGCAATTCAAGGTGTTCAAAATGCTGCAGGATCCAACGCTGTCGTTACACCAGGAAGAAATTCTACTGTATGGACTGCTAATCAAGATTCCAGAAAATTCACCCCAACAAGTGCAACCAATACTTCAAATTACATCGTTTCGCAAATTCCGTATAATCAAATTACCGGATTAGGAGGTGTTATTTCATGGGTAAATACGTTAGGACAATCATTTCCATACAATGGTGGCGTATTAAATGTTACCAATCCTCCTGCAGGATCTACTGGTTATTTTCTGTCTGGAACTGCTTGTGGAGCTGCTTTAGGAGGGATTTCTGATACAACTTGGATTACGAGAAGTGATGTAAATGGAACAATAACGAAAACACCTGATTTTTGTTCTACGAATACTGGAACAGCTACCGTAACAGCGACTGGAGACGGCCCCTTTACTTATTTATGGAGTCCAACAGGGCAAACAACGGCCACGGCTACCGGTTTAGCAGCGGGAGTCCATACGTTGGTAATTACGAACAATAATGGGTGTACTCGAAGTTTAAGTACCATCATTCAGAATAATACAATTTCAACGAGTGGTACAACAACTCCAGTTTCTTGCCCTGGAGGCAACGACGGAACTGCAACGGCTGCTGTAAATCCTCCGACACCCGGTACAACTTACAATTGGTTTGAAGATGGTGGGCAAACAACAGCTACGGCAACAGGTTTGGCTGCAGGTGTTCATCGTGTAGAAATTATTTCGGGATCAGGATGTATTGATACCTTGTCTGTAACAGTAACTGAATTACCTGGGATGGTTGCTACGCATACGTTAACCGACGTAACTTGTAATAGTGGATCCGATGGAATCGCAACCATCAACGTAACATCAGGAACAGCACCCTATACGTATGCTTGGGATCAATCCGTTTCTACAACCAATGTTGCAACCGATTTAATCGTAGGATTACACACCGTTACCATTACAGATGCAAATGGATGTGTGATTACTGAGAGCATCACATTAAATCAGCCAAACCCACTGGTTATGGTGGACATAACTCCGGATTTAATTGTATGTGCTGAAGATTCAGCAACCATTTCAGCAATCGCTTCGGGTGGCAGTTCTGCTTACACCTATACTTGGAGACAAGGAGGAACGGTTTTGGGAATTGGGCAATCTATCAAAGTAAAAGCACCCGTTTCTGGAACACAATATTGTGTTCAAGTTACAGAAGCATGTGGTTCACCAGCAGCCGACACGTGTATGATGATTACATTTCCTACGAATTTAATCCCAAACATTGTTCCAGATATGCCTGCAAAATGCGAACCCGCAGTCTTTACCTTCACCAATACGACGAATGATCCATCTGAAATATTTTCTACGAAATTTACATTTGGCAATGGAGAAAATGACAGCATAGTTGCTGGCAACTCATCTGTAACAATGGATTATCCAAATCCAGGGAGTTATACAGTTGATGTATTAGTGACTTCGATCCATGGGTGTGTTTACACAAAATCTTTCCCTGAAATTGTAAGAACAATCAAAATCCCTACTGCATCTTTTACAACTTCCGCAAATCCTGCAACAATTTTTGAGACAACCATTCAAATGCAAGATAATTCCTCCGCTGGGGTAGTTGATTGGCAATGGAGTTCACCAGGAGCATCTCCTGCTACCAGTGACCTTGCTAATCCAACATTTAAATATCCTGAAGGGGAAGTCGGAGAATATCCGATACAATTAATTGTTACAACCGCTGAAGGCTGTATAGATACTGTAAATACGGTAATTAATATCGTAAGCGACATTATTTTCTTCGCACCAAATGCATTTACGCCAGATGGAAATGAATTCAACCAGACTTGGAATGTGGTGACTGGAGGAATTGATATTTATGATTTCGAAATCAAAATTTACAACCGTTGGGGAGAACAAATTTGGGAAAGTCATAACCCTGCTGAAGGTTGGGATGGAACATACCAAGGGGAAATCTTAAAAGAGGGAGCTTACATATTTGTTGCCAGAGTGAAAGATTTACATTCAGACTCATACAAAACATTTAAAGGACACATCACCTTGATTAGATAAACAGATTTAATCAAGACATAATTTGAATTTGAGGCTGTCTTTACAAAACAGCCTCATTTTTTTGTACCGTGGATGTTAACCAATTAGTCGATCCTTCAGCTGCGATTAACCAAATGATTATTCATGACTTAATTCACCTATAAATACATGGATTAAAAGATTCTATGAATATACATACGCCCCTTATCGAATCAAAATCTACGCTAGGAGAGAAAATCCATGCGCATTCATTTCGATTGAAAAGACAAACATCTCAGAATCAATCAGCGGTAAAAAAAACGGAATTTTTTATGAAACCAACTTCAAAAATGAATCAATTTGCATTTTGAATTTTGAATCCAAATCACCCAGTCGGTTAACCAGCGGATTGTAAACAAAATCAGCAGGAGTCTCAGCCAATTGTTTATAAGAAACGTATTTTTTCTCACCCACTTGATCTTCTGCAAGCATTTTCAGGCGATTAAAAAAGTCAACATTTAATTCTTTTCCAAGGTCTTTGATGAAGCGAACAGAATTGTCAACTGAACATCCTGAAGCAATCGCTTGCGAAGAATCAACTGCAAGGGCAATGAAGTGCTTTTCCAAAGTTGTCGCTGCTGCATGAAGTTGATTTCCGTGTGCTGCCCAATCCGCGGTGTAAGCATCTAATTGGGACTGAATCCAATCGATTTCCGTTGGTGTCAATTCCCGATTTGCTTGATAAATCCACAATTTTGAATCTGGATTCATTTCGTTAAAAAGGTTCATAATCTTATAAATCTGCTGCATTTGCAATTAATTCTGCCACGTCCAATACTTCGATGGCACCTTCTTGATTGGCAGTTTTCACACCGTCTGTCATCATCGTCATGCAGAAAGGACAACCCGTCGCTACAATTTCTGCCTTGGTTTCAATCGCATCTTCTGTACGTTCGTCGTTGACTTCTTTGTTCCCTGGTTCTGCTTCCTTAAACATTTGAGCTCCTCCAGCACCACAACATAGTCCTTTCGACTTACAACGCTTCATTTCTACCAATTCGGCATCTAAGCGTTCAATCAACTCTCGGGGCGCGTCGTACACATCGTTTCCTCTACCCAAATAACATGGATCGTGGAACGTAATTTTACGGCCTTTGTAAACGCCTCCATCTTGCAAAGTCAATTTTCCATCGTTGATTAAACTTTGGATGAATTGAGAATGGTGAACAACCTCATAATTTCCACCCAAACCAGGGTATTCGTTTTTAATGATGTTGAAACAGTGTGGACAAGCGGTGACAATTTTCTTTATTTCGTAAGCATTTAAAACTTCGATGTTGGCGATTGCTTGCATCTGGTACACAAACTCATTTCCAGCACGTTTTGCAGGATCACCAGTGCAACTTTCTTCCGTTCCCAGAACCGCAAATTTAACGTCGCATTTATTTAAAATTTTGACGATTGCTTTGGTGATTTTTTTTGCTCTATCGTCGAAACTTCCCGCACAACCAACCCAAAACAAGATGTCAGGCATTTCTCCCTGCGCAACCATTTCTGCCATTGTCGGCACTTTTAAAACACTCATATCTTGTAATCTAAAATTCGTATATTATTCATCTTTCCAATTCAAACGATCTGCTGGCGAAAATTGCCAAGGTGCACCGTTGTTTTCAATGTTGGTATTCATACCTGCCAATTCAGTTGGCATTTTGGATTCCTCCATTACCAAGTATCTTCTTAAATCTACAATGATGGTCAATGGGTCGATATTTACTGGACAAGCATCAACGCACGCGTTGCAAGACGTACACGCCCATAATTCTTCGGCAGTAATGTAATCCCCGTTCAAACTTTTACCGTCGTCGTAATCTTTTCCTTTTTTGCGTTTTCCATCCGCATATTCCACGAGGCGATCACGTGTATCCATCATGATTTTTCGCGGAGAAAGCAGTTTTCCAGTAATGTTTGCCGGACAAACATCTGTACAACGCCCACATTCCGTACACGTATAAGCATCCAATAAACTCTTCCAAGTTAAATCGTTTACATCTTTCGCTCCAAACCGTTGCGGAATTTCATCAGTAGCAGGTGCCGCGTACGGATCGGCATTTGGATCCATCATTAATTTAATTTCCGCAGTGACGCTTGAAATGTTGTTGAATTGACCTTTTGGATTCAAATTAGAATACCACGTATTTGGGAATGCCAAAACAATGTGAAAATGCTTGGAATAAGGTAAGAAATTCAAGAAGCCAAATACCATTAAGATGTGTCCCCACCAACCAATTCGTTCGATGATGTGTAAAGTTTCAATCGACATGTTACCGAAAAGCATTGGACCAACCCAACTACTAATTGCCAAACCTAAAGAACCTTCACCAGCCAAATGAGATTGACCTTGGTTGTACAAAACTTCATCTGCTCCATTCATCATGAAGATGAAACAGATTAAGGTGATTTCAGCAATTAGAATCAAGTTGGCATCTAATTTTGGCCAACCATTTAGTTCATTTTTCACCAAACGAGGAATTTTTAATAAATTTCTTCTCGCTAAGAAAGCCACAGTTGCGATGAATGCTAAAACGGATAAAATTTCAATGAAACTCAACATAAATGTGTAAAATCCACCCAAAGCGTGAAAGAATGTTCGGTGATTTCCCGTAACTCCATCGACGATAATTTCAATCAATTCGATTTGCGTAATCACAAAAGCAGTGTATAACATGAAATGCAAAATGGCAGGAATGGGTCTTGCAAACATCTTCTTTTGACCGAAAGCAACCAAAGTCATGACTTTCCAGCGTTCTGCCTTTCTGTCTGTACGATCTAAATCGCGACCAAGTAAAATGTTAGCTCGGACTTTAGACACATTCCAACCGAAGAGGCCGAAACCTACGATGGTTAAAATTAGGAAGATAATGATTGAAATCATAGCAATGTATTTAGTTTAAATAAGTCAATTAATTAGGAACAGTATCTAAAATTTTTCGCAATTTTTTCTCGTCAGCTTTATTCAAAGGCACTCCTTTGGTTTTCGCACCTAACACAGAAAAGTGGATGTATCTTTCAGGGTGTAATTGCAAGTCGTTCACTAAGTTTTGTAGATCTTTGTTGGTATTTACTAATTCATCATACAATTTTTGATCGTGAAGCAACATGCCTAAGGTTCCTTTTCCTTCGCTGGCATCTTTTAACATGGCATTCAAGGATTGAATGGTTTTTTGGGCATCGCCAACGACAGACTTAAAATCAGCGGTCACTAAATCGTCCGTAATTCTTCTTGCATTTCCTAAAATTGCCGTAATTTCTTCGTTACTTAATTTTAAATTGGATGTTATTTGATCCACGTTTGCTAGAATACGATGCAATTGTATGCGCTCTGATTTGACCATGTCTTCAACTTCAACAGCAACCGATCCGAAACGTTGAATTGCGATTTTAACTTCACGCATACTTCCCTCCAAAGAAGAAGTTGCAGTTGTATCCCAAAAAGCGGAAACTGAGCCAATCAAATCATCCACTGAGCCCATCATTTTTTCAAGTTTGGAGGTGATTGGTTCTACATAAGATTTAACTTGAGAAATTAAATCAACTGAAACATCTCCTTGAATTTTATCACCCGGGCTGTAATATCCTTTCGTAACATCAATTCCAGGAACGATAACCAATCCTTTTGTGAATAAGTCCAAAGCACCAACTTCCAATCGAGAAGTTTTAGGAATTTTAAAATCATTCACTTGAATACTAAAGGACATCATGACCCTTTTGGAGGAATCTGGGTTTTCTGTCAATTCAACATTGATTACTTTTCCAACTGTGACCCCGTTAACAACCACTGCAGTTGCAGGGGTAACTCCTGAAGAATTAGAAAAGTACGCATAATAAACATCGTCTCCACCAAAAATACTATTTCCTTTCAAAAAGTTTACACCTAATACAAGTACGGCAATGGATACGATGGCTATTAAGCCCATTTTTAACTCTTTGGAAAATTTCATTTAAACAATTTTACATGTAACTTAGTTGTTTTAAGAACAACTGTCCTCAAAACCAAAAGACCAAAAATAAACAAATACTTCAAATCAGCGCATTGAAAAAACACAAACATTCAAAATAAAAGTTATTTAATTAGTTTTAGAGCTTGATCTATACTAATTCGTTCGTTGTTCTGAAAGGCTACTACAAAAGCATGTGGAAATCCTCTTTCCCGCATTTCATTTTTGTATTCATTGGCACTTTTAAAGTCATTTTCAAAAGCACCGACAGTATATTTATAAAGGCCATCTTGAACGTATTCCCAGACACTTAAGCCTCTAAAACGATCCAAATTGGTTGCCATTTTTTTCGAAGCTGTTTCGACCTGAACTCTAAAAACAACACTGTTTTCGCTAAAAGGATTGTTCTCTTTTATGGGATTCTGAACAGCAGAGTTATTTGCATTACTCCCTTCATTGTGAATACCTTTCATGATGTCAACACCTTCCAATTCATTTTTGTATTTCTGAAATGCGACAAACATGGCGTGGGCCATTTTGGTCTGGGAGGCGGTATCTTTTAAAAATTTTTCTTCATCGGGATTGGTTAAAAAACCCGTTTCGATTAAAACAGAAGGCATGGTTGTTTTATATAGAACCAAAAAACCAGCTTGTTTTACTCCACGGTCATAGCGACCAATGTTTTTAAATTCTCCTTGCACTTTGGAGGCGAAATTGATCGATTGATCTAAGTAAATGGCTAATTGTAACTGTCTCGCGATGATGGCATCAGGGCTTAAATCAAAATCTTTGTATTTTTCTCCTCCGTCCGATTCGAGGTAAATGGTGCTATTTTCTCGTTCAGCTACCTTTTCTTGGGCACTGGTTCTGTGTAAACCCAACACGTATGTTTCAGCTCCAAAAGCACTTGGAGATGCTGCGTTGGCGTGAATGCAAATGAATAAATCCGCATTGTTTTTGTTTGCAATTTTTGCGCGATCATCTAGCTCTACAAAAACATCTTTGTCTCGCGTATAAACCACTTTGATATTGGGATAAGCTTTTTTGATTTTTTCGCCCAACTTAAGTGCCATGTTTAAACAAACTGTTTTCTCATTGGAAGATGCACCATGACAGCCAGGATCTTTTCCGCCATGCCCAGCATCAATACAAACGGTTCGAATTGTTTGTGTATTTAACTCGTCTTTTTGAGCCTGGACGATTGAGGTGCTGAAAAACACTAAAATCAATAAAAAGAATTGAAAATTACCAAGGACTGTTTTTTTGATTGTGGAACAATTATCGTTGGATATTTTATAGCTTTGCATTCGAATTTTCATACGTTATATTGCTTTCGTTACAAAAATAGTGTTATTTCATTGTCCAAAAAACATTCTATATATCATTTTATCTTCTTTGCATTGTTCATAATGTTTGTGAGTGAATCTGCTTTTGGACAAATTGAAATCAAAAAAGACACGATTTTTACAGTGGATGACTCTTTTGAAACAACTGCCAAGTTTAGTGCCAAAGATTCTTTGTACAATGATTTGAAAAACAACCAGATTCACCTTTTTGGAAATGCCCTGCTTGAATATGAAGACACCAAATTGAATGCGGATTACATTCTAATTGATTTCAATAAAAAAGAAGTGATGGCTTCATATACCTTAGACAAAGATAGTAATCGCGTTGGTCAACCCAAGATGATACAGCATGGAGAAGAGATTGATGCATCTAAAATTCGGGTAAATTACGAAACACAAAAAGCATATATTCACGATGTTCGCATCAAGCAAGATGAAATTTACTTGCACATGGGTGTTGCCAAACGTCAAGTAAACAAAGAAATTCACTTCAAAGAGGGAAAGTTCACAACCTGTGATTTAGACGAACCGCATTATCATTTCCAATTGAGTAGAGCGATTATGATTCCTGAAAAAAGAATTGTTTCGGGACCGATGAACTTGTGGATTCAGGGTGTGCCTACGCCTTTGGGATTGCCTTTTATTTTCATTCCCCAGAAAAAACCAGAAGAAAGAAAACACGGAATCCTCATTCCTAGAATTGTTCCTCAATCTCAATTCGGAATGGGGCTTCAAGATTTGGGTTATTACATTCCAATCAACGATAGTTTACACACGACGTTTAGAGGAAGCTTGTACTCTAGGGGAACATGGGGACTTGGAAACAGAACGGCTTATAAAATTAAATACAAATACGAAGGCGATTTTAATGTTGATTTTCAACAATTCAAAGCGCCTTTTCCTCAGAAAGTTCGAACCAATAAATTATCCATTGGATGGATTCACCGACAAGATCCAAAAGCCAATCCGTTGTGGAATTTCTCATCCAATGTGAATTTTATTTCCGACAACCAGTCCAAAAACAACTTGGATCCTTTGAATACGAACTACTTTTCCAATAGTTTTAATTCAGACATTAACCTGCAACGAAGTTTTCCTGGCAAACCCCTTTCCATGGGATTGAAAACTTCGATGAGGCAAAATTCACAATCCAAAAATTTCACCTTTGTATTGCCTGTTTTCACAACCAATGTTACCCGATTTTATCCGCTGAAAGGCTTGCGAAAAAATAAAATTGGGCCTGATAAATGGTACGAACAAATTGGGATGACTTATAATTTGGAAGCACAAAATAGTGCAACGTTTCAAGATAGTTTATTTAGAAATAAAGCATATAATCAAATCGCGGAAAAGTTTCAGAATGGAATTTTACACCGTGCAACACTTCAAACAACGGTTAGTTTATTCAAAAACACTTGGAAATTAACACCTTCAGTTAATTATTCAAATGGAATGAATTTTCAACAGACTAGAAAATCAGTTGTCAATAATGAATTGATAGTTGACACTTTACGTCAGTTTGGAATGAGTCAGAACTTATCTTTAAACGCCCAGTTGACAACGGTCTTATATACCTATTATAAGTTTGTTGGTAAAAAACAACCATTGGTCCGACACATTTTAACGCCCAGTTTTGGCTATAGATACCTTCCCGCTTTAAACGGAAAAATGTCTTATGTGAACACCGCCAATGTGCCGGTTGTCTATTCTGCTTTTGAAACCAGTTTGTATCGTGAAGGTACATACAACAATCAGTCAATTATTACTTTTGGGTTTAACAACACCTTTGAGATGAAACGTAAATCCGAAAAGGACACCCTTACGGGATTTAAAAAAACGAGGTTAATCGACGCACTTTCCATTACGGGGAATTACGATTTGATAAAAGACTCAATGAAGCTTTCAAATATCGGAGTGGATTTGCGTATCAGTCCAGTAGATTTCTTCAACTTTGTTGCTTCTGGTAGTTTTAGTCCGTATGCTTGGGACGATTCTACGGGAAGCTCATTAAAAGAATTTGCACTTCAAACGAATGGGAATTTAGGACGTTTTGTCAACGTGACTTTCAATAGTGAATTTACCATTGCTCCCCGTAAAAGCAGGGAGAAAATTCAAGAAAATAAAGAGATTTTTAATAAAAATTGGAATGCAGATTTCCACTATTATGCGTTACATCCTGAGGCTTATGTGGATTTTGAGATCCCTTGGAAATTGACCTTAGGTCATACGTACGGAATTAGTGCGAATCAAAATAAAAACTCGTTTACACCAGAAGGAGAGCAAAATTATTTCCAAACACATACGTTGTCGTTGAATGGCGATATCAGTTTTACGAAACGATGGAAAGTGATTGGTGATTTCTACTTTGACCTCAAAACAAAACAGGTGGTGAATACCAGATTTAGTTTCACCAGAAACATGCACTGTTGGAATTTGGCTTTTTATTGGACACCCATTGGAGGAAATAAATCTTTTCTTTTTAGCATTGCATCCACATCCAATTTGTTTAAAGACGCAAAATTGGATTTGCGAAAACCACCTGAACTGTTTTAAACTGGAATGGCACTTCTGCTCATTCCAACAAGGATTGATAAAATAAAATTGGCTTTAGCCAAACAAGTTTAGCACATCAAGATGATTTTAATCTATATTTATAGCTGTTAAATGTTGTTAAATCTGATTTTTACGTATTTTTGTAGAAAAAACTAGAGAAATGTTAGAGGAATTTAAGAAGTTTATTATGCGAGGCAACGTCATCGATTTGGCAGTTGCAGTAGTAATTGGAGCGGCGTTTACAGCGATTGTTAATTCACTGGTTGCAGACATCATTACCCCTGCTTTATTGAGTCCTGTAATGGAATTCTTGAGTGTGCAAGATTTAGAAAATGTCATGTGGGAAAACATCAAATACGGCAAGTTTTTAGCATCTATCATTAATTTTGTTATTGTTGGTTTTGTTTTGTTTATGATTATTCGCACCATGAATAAAGTGCAAGCAAGAATGGAGAAGAAAAAAGCAGACGATGCAGCTGAAACGCCAGTTGAGGAGGAAATTCCAGCTCCAACGAAAGAGGAAGTTTTGTTGGGTGAAATTAGAGACTTGTTGAAAAACAAGAACGCATAATTTGGACTGTTAGAGACTGTTTGAAAACAACGCTTGTTTTTGTTTCATTTAAGAAAATTTAGAATTTCCGATTGTTTTTATTTCTTATTTTAGGCTCTTTCTTTTGAGTTGAAAATAAATAATAAGAACATGTTTTTAGAAGAGTTTAGAAAATTTATGATGCGAGGCAATGTCATCGATTTGGCAGTTGCTGTCGTTATCGGTGCTGCTTTTACAACGATTGTCAATTCCCTAGTTACTGATATTATTACGCCCGTCATTCTTAATCCTGTCATGGATTTTTTAAAAGTAAAAAATTTAGAAAATGTGATGTGGAATAACATCAAGTATGGGAAATTTTTGGCGTCCGTAATTAATTTTCTCGTGGTCGGTTTTGTTTTATTTATTCTTGTTCGCACCATGAATAAAATTCAACAAAAGTTAGAGAATAAAGAAAAAGAGGATAATTTGGCAAAGGAAGAAGCAATCAAAAAGGAAATAGAAGAAAATGGACCAAAGCTTACTTTGGAAGAAACGCTATTGACAGAAATCAGAGATTTATTGAGTAAAAGTAAAACTTGACTTTCCAATAAATTTTCTATTGGTGAATTTTAATTCTTCCCAAAAAATCTTAAAAATGAAGTTTTTAGCAAAATTATTTTCATTTCTAACCCAACGTTTTTCAATTCGAGACGTTTAACCAGTAAGACAAATTTATTTTATATTAGCATTAAAGTCCGTTTCCTTGACCAAGGGAGCGGGCTTGTTTTTTGGCTCCGCTCAACCAGCGTGCTTCCGATTTAAAATTGTCGTTAATTTTCTCAACCAGCCTACTTGACTTTAACAGTATAAGAATGCTAGGATTCTATTCGTGTAATTTTTAATACGAATATTTTTAAAATTAAAATCCGTGACCGCGGAGTAACATCACAAGTAATTCGTGGCAAAATAACTACGTATAAACTTCAAAAAAGTCGTGGTCAAGGAAATCGATGGAATTGTCACCTCATTTTTTGTCGTTTCAGCAAATATTTCAGCAATACCGCATCATAACCTTCGGCGATGTCGGCGGGCATAAAATCAATGCGATAATTTGCACATTTCAATTTCAATTGTTCAAAATAAGCTTCAACGGCAGTTTTGTATTTCTCTTTGAAAGCGGCTGGTTGAATTTTCATTCGCTCACCTGTTTCCATATCTACCAACGTATATGGTCGATTATCCAACTCAAAATCAACTTCGGTCTTTTTGTCAATAACATGAAAAACAACGACTTCGTGTTTGTTGTGTTTTAAATGTTGAAGCGCTTGAAAAAACGCAGTTTCTTTATCAGGATTATCTAATAAATCGGTGAAAATAACAACCAAACTTCGCTTGTGACTCAACTCTGCAATGTCGTGCAAAGCTTGAATGGAATTCGTATTTTTTTTCTCATCGCTGGAATATGCTTTCAACTGCTTTTCCAATTCGCTGTACAAATAGCGGTGGTGAACAGTGGACGATTTCGCTTGTGTATGAAGATCGAGCTTATCGGTAAATAGCGATATGCCGACGGCATCGCGTTGACGTTTTAGCAATTCGATGATCGAAGCCGCAGCATAAATTGAAAATTCCAATTTATTTACCGCTTTGTTTTGAGGAAACAACATCGAACTCGAACAATCAATTACAATCTGACATCTTAAATTGGTTTCTTCCTCGTACTTTTTGGTAAATAACTTATCAGTTCGCGCCGCTAATTTCCAATCGATGTGTCGGGTAGATTCTCCCGGATTATGCAAACGATGTTCTGCAAATTCAACCGAAAATCCGTGAAATGGACTTTTATGTAACCCTGTAATAAATCCCTCAACCACTTGTTTGGCCAACAATTCCAGATTTCCAAAATTCGCAAGTTTAAGTCGATCGATTTGTTTGTTCATGGTGTACAATTAAAGGTATGAAATTAATGAAAATTTTTAGAATGAAATTTAAGTTGGTGTGTATTAAACTCAGTTTGCTATTTTTTAGATGTTATCGATGTGTTGAATGATTTTTCCTTTTTTATAACGTTTCATATACAACCGATAATCTTTGATGTAAGTTCCGAATATTTATATTGTTCGTTTATCATTTCATCACAAAAAACAAAGTGTAGCCAATGGCAACAAGTGGCAAAACTCTCAATGTCTGAACTGTGATTGTTTTGATTTTTGGGATTAGGTTGATTTTGATTTCTAATCCAATTGCTTAAATTTCTTATTTGTTAGTCGCTTAAAATTTAGACTTCTTTCTCCAAAATTGATAAGTAATCCGATTTCAAGATTATAGGCTTCCAAATAATTGATAGCTTGTGCAAAATGCACATCTTCCAATTTTGTGATTGCCTTCAATTCAACAGAAATAATACCCTCAACCAAAAAATCAACCCTTCGTGTGCCAATCTGCTGCTCTTTATAATAGATAGGCATTTCAAACTCTCGACTAAATCCAATCTCTGCCATTGCCATTTCGATTGCCAAAGCTCTCTGATAAATGACTTCCTGAAAGCCATTACCTAATTGTTTATGCACTTCCATTGCACAACCGATAATCTTTGATGTAAGTTCCGAATATTTATATTGTTCATTTATCATTTCAAATAATTTCAATCATTAGACCTCATCTAAATCACGCAAATCATAGTTCAGACATTTTTCATCTGTCCGATAAGGTTTTGATATTTTCCAGTTTCGTTTGTTGGTGTCATTCTGTTTACTCTAATTCATAAATTCGTAGTCTACAAGATTACAAAAAAAAGCACTTATTGTGATGTTTGTAGAAAGGTTGTTTTTATACCCTACCTTCTGCTTTTGTCGAGTAATAAAACAAATGGTTTTTTATGAGCGAGTTTTATTTGATTGTTAAGTCTAATCTCAACCCTAAACCAAGTTCAATGAGTTTATATAAAGTTGATAATTGAATGTCAGTATGTCCGTTTTCTATACGAGAGATGTAACTTTTTTTAGCGCCAATTTTTTCTGCCAATTCTTCTTGCGTTAAATTTGCTTGCTTTCTTTCCGCACGAATAATTTCTCCAATGGCAAATGCTTTCGCTTTGATTTCAAAATCTGTTCGTTTGGTAGTACCAACTTTTCCATATCTTTCATTAAGATGTTGGTCAAATGTTTTTATGTTCATTTTTGTTTCCATTGCTCTTTATTTTGTTTAAAATAATCGTTCATAATTCTCTCTGCCTTTTCAATTTCTTTTTTCGGTGTTTTTTGAGTTTTCTTTTGAAAACCATTAAATAACACAACCAATTTATCATCGTCGAAACAACAGAATATCCTGTAAATATTGCTTCTGTATTCAATTCTAATTTCGTACAAATCCTTCGTATTTACAATTTTCTTCAAATACTTTACAGGAATGATATCCAAAATGGAAACAAAATAGAGAATTTCATCAACCTTGTCTTTTGTTTTATCATCAAGCGTTTTAAAGAATTCCTCAAAATATTCACCAAAGAATATGATTTCCCTTTTAATTTCCATAAAGCAAAGTTAACTAATAGTGTAACAAAATGCAAATAAAAAAAGTAGGAAATTAATCCTGCTAAAAAAAAATAAGTTATGATGGACATGTCAATAATTACTCTAAATCAAAGACTTCTGAAACTTCTTCGAAGTTACTAAGGTTTATGTCAGGATGCTTTGTATGATGTTCTAACTGCGTTTACCGAACTATTAATCCATAAAAAAAAGCGATGAAGCACTTGAAACTTCCTCGCTTTTTTTGATTGCTTTTGTGGATTACTTGGATAAAAGATGAAGCACGTTATTCTATTTTCTTTTCTATTTGGGCTTGGTGAAGTTTCCTCAATCTAGTACCAATAAGTTTATTATCTGAATATGCCGATAATGTCGTTCTTAAATCGATTTCATGTTCAGATTTTGTTTCAGCGTCCATTGCAATAATTATATTAGCTTCATTTAATCCGCTTATTGAGATTCTTGAATACTTCTTTTCAAATTCTTTTACTGTTTTGAGTTTACTTGCTTTATAGGCTGGCCAATCTGTTAAATTTCGCTTTTTCAAGTCTTGATTTCTTTTAGCGAATTTATCCAAGTTTCGTTTTATCGATCTCCCTAACTGCTCATCAGGTGTGTCAAAATTTAGCACCTCAATTTCCTCTTGCTCATAATAAAGCCAAGATTCATCAATAAAGAAAGGAGCAATAAGTATTTTACCATAATCGGTGCTCAAATAAACAGCAATCATTTTGGAAAACTGTTTCTTCTTCTTTTTTGACTTGAACCAATTCATATTACTAATGTGCTATAATATGTGGATTTACCCAACTAGCTAACGCACTACTCTTCGTGGTGGGTAAACATCCACTATATTCATGTTAGTTAATCCTCTTTAAATCAATAGCAAACTCACTTCTAACCACTTTTCGTTCATTTCCATAATTCAAACCCTGAGAATTTAATAGTCGTTGTTGATTTGCAATTGTAAACATACACAATTCAAATACACATACAAATAAAAACAAGAAATTTCACACATCAAAACTGATTAAACCATTACATCCATTCCCCATACCAAGCTTGAAACATAAACAAATACCAAACTTTTAAACCCAATTCTTTTTTGCCAGCCAAAAAGGGTTCTACAATTTGTGCTACCGCTTGCGGATTGAAAATTCCTTGTGCTTTGATTTTATCAAGCGATAAGGCTTCGCTAACTTGTTCTCTCAATTCGTTCAGCATCCAATCTTCAATCGGAATGGCGAATCCCATTTTTGGACGATCTAGCAATTCTTTGGGAATGTAATCGTACACAATTTCTCGCAAAATGTGCTTTTTAATTCCCTTGTGGTATTTGAAATCATCTGGAAGTTGCGCAGCCCATTCTATCACATTGTGATCTAAAAACGGTTCTCGTCCTTCCAGACTGGAAGCCATCGAGGCGCGATCTACTTTTTGCAGAATGTCGTCTGGAAGATAAGTTTGATAATCAATCGCCAACATGTATGCAAGTGGTGAGTGAAATTCTGCCTTCAATTGTGTGCTGAAATACGCTAATTCCAACGGTTTGACTTCGGTATTCATCAAGTGCGCAATTTGAATGTCATCAAACTGGCGACTTAAACTCAACATGATTTGTTCAGGCGACGGATTTCGTAAGATACCTTTGAGTTTTTCATACCGATTGGCGAAATTGTATTTGTTTTTTAGAACGGGGATTTTATCCGCTGAAACGATGTCCATTACACTAGCAAAAGCTTTTCGTGCAACAGAAGGCATTTTATTGATTTTTCCGCCAAATTTCATTAGATAATCGTAGCGATTGTATCCTGCAAAAACCTCATCTCCAGCGTCGGCGCTCAAAGCAACGGTCACTTCTTTGCGAGCCATTTTACAAACCAAAGTCGTTGGAATTGCACTGCTGTCGCCAAAAGGTTCGTCGTAATAAAATGGAATTTTTGGAATTAAATCCAAGGCTTCCTTTTGATTGCATTCCACTTCTGTGTGATCGGTTCCTAAATGCTTTGCAACATCTTTTGCATACGGAGCTTCATTCAAACCAATGTCTGGAACGGCGATGGTGAAGGTTTTTAATTTTTCGGTCCTTTCTTTTTGAAGTAGGGATGTTACGCACGCGCTATCAAATCCACCGCTTAAGAAAACGCCAACTGGTACGTCGGCAACCATTCTATATTCGCAGGCAGTTTGTAAAACTTTCTCGGTTTCTTTCTTCGCTTCTGCAAACGGTATGGTGGTTTTCGGTTTGTTGTATGCATCGTACACGTTCCAATATTCGATCAGATTTGGTTTCCAATTTGGCGTTAAATCTGAAACCTTGAATTCAAAATAATGTCCTGGTTTGAGTTTGAAACAAGAATCGAAAATACAGTGCGGTGCAGGAACGTTTCCAAATTGCATGAAAGCCGCAACTGCATCTTTGTTAATTTCCTTTTGAAATTTTGGATGTTGATGAAACGCTTTTAATTCGGATGAAAACAAAAACAATCCATCTTTGAAATAGTAAAAGAATGGTTTCACGCCCGCGCGATCTCGAGCACAAAAAACGCGTTGGTTCTTGGTATCGTAAATCACAAAAGCAAACATGCCGATGAATTTATCCAAGCATTTATTTCCCCATTCCGCAAATGCGTGCAAAATCATTTCCGTATCGGATTGCGTTACGAAAGTGTGACCCAAAGTCACTAATTCAGCTTTTATTTCTTGAAAATTATAGACTTCACCGTTGAAACAAACCCACAAATGCTCAAATTGCATCGGTTGTGAAGCATGTTCCGAAAGATCGATAATCGATAAACGTCGGTGTCCAAATCCCATTTGAAAAGAATTTTCCTCCAATAAAATTTGATTTCCACCATCAGGACCGCGGTGAATCATGGTATCCGTCATGTTTTTGAGGATAAGTTCTGAGCTTTTTTGGTTTAAATCGATTAGTCCGGTTATTGCACACATGGTGCGAAATTATAAAATGATTCTAACTATTTGATTAAAAAAAATAAGAATCAGCTGTATTTTAACTGCAATAATTTGTAAATAAAAACCAATCAACTAAATAATTATTCCTATTTTCATAGCAAAATCGAAAACTATGGACAAATACTTACTGCAAATCTTACTGGAAACGAAAACCATAATCATTCCTGGTTTAGGTGCCTTGACAATTACCAATGAGGAAACAGGAGAAATCATGTTTATGTCTTATCTGAAATACGATGATGGTGCGCTGGCGAAGCATATTGCTGAAAAGGAAAACATTTCGGAGAATGATGCCAAAAATATCATTTCAAAATATGTTTCGGAAATCGAAACGAAATTAAGTCAGGGAAATGAATACGAGATGTTTGAGTTTGGAAAATTTTTCATGAAAGATGGCGAAATTGAATTTGAAACTTGGAAAAGTTTAACGAATTCAGCAACCATACAAGACGAAAAACCAGAAGTAATTGAGCCAGTCATCGTTGCTGAAACAATTAATGAGACCATCATGGAAGTTCCGAGTCAGGAGGATGAAATGGTACATCAAGAAGACAAATCTTTGGAAGAGATTTTAAGTAAAACGTTAGCAACTGACGAAGAATACGTTCCTACGGAAGAAATCGTTGAACCTACTATTTCCAAAGAAAACAGCTACACGCCGCCAACAAAGGGAATTGATGCAGTAGATGAAGATGACATTTCAGAAGATCCACAACCAATCATTTCAGAAAGGAGTGTTGAGTCATCGGGGGTTCAAGAAGTTGAATCCGCTGAACCACAAGTGATTGTTGTAAAAAATAAAAGAAAACCTGTTTTTTGGTTGTTAGTTGCGCTGATTGGAATTCTGTTAGCCCTTGCCATTGGAACCATCTTCTTTTATGATCAAATGAAACAATATTTCCCTTTCATGGAAAGCCCACGTACAGAAGTTGAGCGCAACAAAGCAAACCCAGAAGAAATCAGTGAAGATTTAAATGAATCTGCAGAAGTTTATGAAAATAATGAAATGGAGGGTCAAGATCAGCTGATTGATGAGGAGCCTGTTGCGGAAGAAGTAGAAGATAAGGAGAGTGAATCCGCAACGCCTGTTCAAGCGCCAACATCCAGTTCAATGCTTGTGAATGGAAGTGGCAATTACTATGTAATCGTCGGGGCATTTGGTGAAAAAGGAAATGCAGATCGACAAGTAGAAAAGTTGACAGCAGCAGGAAATCAATCACGCATAGTAGGTCAATATGATGGTTTGTATTTGGTAGCCATTGGGTCGTATAATTCTGAATCCGAAGCCAAACAAGCAATTTCTAATCACAGTGAGTATAAAGGATGGATTTTTCATAAAAGATAAAAAGTTAAATATGAAATCATCAGAATTAAAACAAACCAATTACCCAGAATCATACGCCGGATATATTTCGATTTTAAAAGATGTAGATTTAATCTCTGGATTGGAGGAATCTCTTACCAGTTTTCTTGATTTTGCTCACGGAGTTCCGTTGGACAAACTAGAATATGCTTACGCTGTTGGAAAATGGACGTTGAAAGACATCATTCAGCACAACATCGATTGCGAACGAATTTTTAATTATCGCGCTTTAAGAATTGCCAGAAAAGATAAAACGAACATGTTGCCATTTGATGAGGATATGTATGCATTTAATGTCGATGCAAATCAACGAACTTTGGAAAATTTATTAGAGGAATTGACAGCCGTGAGAAAATCTTCCATTGCACTATTCAACTCATTTTCGCAAGAACAATTGGAAGAAGAAGGTATGGCTTCTGGAAAAATAATTTCTGTTGCCGCACTTGGATTTACGATTATTGGTCATGAAATGCATCATGCACGTGTTTTTAGAGAGAGGTATTTGTAGGAGTATTAATTTGATTTCCCCCTTTGGAGGGGGATTAAGGGGGAGGACTGTATTGTCTTGATATAAATTTACACAATTAAGTGTAAACCTTTATATCTTCACCATCAAATCAATCAATCGATTCGAATAACCTGCTTCGTTGTCGTACCAACCGACAATTTTCACCATGTTTTCAATCACACTGGTCAATTCGCTGTCAAAAATCACACTGTGAGAATCGCCAACGATATCAACCGAAACAATGGGGTCTTCGGTATAACTTAAAATCCCTTTCAAGCTTGTTTCAGAAGCTTTTTTGAACGCTGCATTGATTTGCTCAACACTTGGCGGATTGCGAACAACCAAGGTCAAATCGGTCAAACTCCCGTCTGGAACAGGAACACGCATTCCACAGCCACCCATGTGACCGTCTAATTGTGGAAAAATCTTCGTCAATGCTTTGGCAGCACCAGTGGTTGTTGGAACAATTGACAATGCTGCTGCGCGTGCTCTTCTCAAATCTTTGTGAGGTGAATCGTGCAAACGTTGATCGGTAGTATAACTGTGAATGGTGGTAATGTAGGCACTTTCAATTTCACATAAATCCAGCATCACTTTTACCAAAGGCGCAGCGGAGTTGGTGGTGCAAGATGCATTGGAAATAACCACATCGTTCGCATCGATGATGTCGTCATTCACGCCTAAAACAATGGTTTTAGTATCGTCTTTGGAAGGTGCGCTTAAAACTACTTTTTTTACCGTTCCAGAAATATGTGGTAGCGCCAATTCTCTGGTTAAAAATAAACCGGTTGATTCTAAAACGTATTCTACCTTCTGCTTCGACCAAGGAATTTTAGAAATTTCTTTTTCTTGGGTGAAAACGATGGTTTTTCCGTTGCTGAATATCATTTGATTGCCTTCGATGGTGAATTCTTCTTTCAAACCACCGTGAACGCTGTCGTACTTAAAAAGATGTGCCAAGGTCTTAATGTCAGCCAAATCATTCACCGCAACCACGTCGAGGCTTGGATTCTGAAGACTCAAACGGGTAAAATAGCGTCCAATTCTACCGAAACCATTTACACCCACTTTTTTAATACCGTTCATCGCATTTGTTTTAATTTGTTCCCATCAAAAGTACTAAAAATCGATGTAAGCCAGAAAGTTCCCTTCCTTTTTTTAGAGATGGATGCTAGATTGTTGTTTACCTTTGCATAAAGTTGGAAATGTTGGATTTGAATTCGTTAATAGAATAATTGAAAGAAAAACATGAAATATGATATAGCTACAAAAGAAGATGTTGAGAACTTGGTCGATGTATTTTACGGAAAAGTAATGAAGGATGAGGTTCTCTCGCCATTTTTTAAGTTTCTTGATTTTGAAAAACACATTCCAAAAATGGTTCATTTTTGGAGTTTTGTATTATTGGATGAACCCGGATATACGACCAATGTGACTGAAAAACATTTGAAAATGCCTTTGAAAAAAGAACATTTTGATCGTTGGATTACTTTATTTCAGGAAACAATTGATGCACTATTTACAGGTGAAAAAGCAGAGCAGGCGAAGCAAAGAGCCATTTTGGTTGGGTGGACCATTCAGCATAAAATGGAGAATCAATAAGCTCCGTTTTTAGAGTTTGTTTCGTATCTTTGTGGTTGAAATTTGAAAACCAATACAGAACGAAAAATATGTCAACACTTGCACAAATCTTTGAAACTGGCGAACAGTCGAGCCAAAAAGGTCACTTCAGGAACTTGGTATTATTGAGCCGAATAGACGGAACAATCACTGCTTCGGAAGAAAAGCTATTGAAAAAAATAGCACAACGTTTGTCTTTGACGGATGAGCAGGTAAAAGAAATTAAAAACAATCCGGAAAATTATCATTCCATTCCTCCTTACGACAAAGAAGAAAGAATGAGTCGTTTGATCCATTTTTTCCAAGTTGCGATGGACGATGACATCATTACGAATGAAGAGAAAATTGCCATCAACAAATGCGGGATTTCACTTGGTTTTACGAACGATTATTTGTCAGAAAATTTTGATTTTATTCAGGAAAAAGTACAAAATGGAAAATCGAAAGACGAGATATTGGCTGCATTAATGGAGAAATAGTCTTTCCCAAAATATTTATAATCCACTTGATTCAGTTGAATTTGAACAAGTGGATTTTTTTATTTCTGGACTTTTTTTACTTTAAATGTGAAGTGTTTTTGACTTAGATAACTGTAAGTCACAACCAAAACGATGGTTACGATTTTTGCTGGTGTTGGATAGAATCCGAAATATTCGATGAATAATTTTAGGAAGAGATAATTGAGGAAAAAATTTGTCAGCACCAAAAGAAAATAACGAAATAATTGAATGCGTCCTTTCAAGTTCGAACTTGTCCAAACGATGTATTTCGACATCCAGAATCCTGTTGGAAAAGTAATGATAAATGCGGTTAGAAATGCAGCAATGTATGGTTCAAAAGCAATAAATCCTAAATCTACAACTTCTTTGTGAAATAAGAAATGATAACTTAAAAAGTAAAGCACCAAATCCAACATCATATTCGAACCGCCACAAACCGCATACCGATACGTTTGCAAGGGCATAAACCGTCTAAAAGGCGGATAAAAGAAGTCGATAAATGCTGTGAACTTCGCTTTCATAGAAAACTAGAGAGATTTAAGCTATTTTCAATGTTAAACTTGATTATTGACTAATTATTGAACCAATTTACCAATCGCAAACATGGCTGGAATTTTCCCAAAATCGTAAGCATTCTCTCTCCAATCTACGATTCTTCTGGATTTGATACGCTCATCTGGCATCGTTAAATTAGAAGCTACACACAAATAAGTGTCATCCATCAAATCATTCAATAAGTCTTCGAAAATGTGCATGTTTCTAAAAGGAGTATCCATGAACAAATGCGTCATTCCTGTTCTACGAGCTGAACTTTCAAATTCTTTCAATTTGCGAATTCTGTCTTTTCTTTCGCGTGGTAAATATCCGTGAAAAGAAAATTCTTGTCCGTTAAAACCGCTTCCCATTAAAGTCAATAGAATGGAAGAAGGTCCAACCAAAGGGAAAACCCAAATATCTTGCTGATGCGCCATCGCTACCAAGTTTCCACCTGGATCTGCAATTCCTGGACAACCAGCTTCAGAAATGATTGCTAAATTATGACCTTCCCGTAAAGGTTTTAACATCATGTTCAAATCTTGGGGTAAAGTACGTTTGTTTAGAATGAAAAAAGTAGAATCATCAATTGGAAATTCACGGTCTAATTTTCGGAGATACCTGCGAGCAGATTTCAAATCTTCTACTGCGAAATAACGGGTTTGTTTTGCTATTTCAGCAACTTCTGCTGGAATGACATGGTGTGTTGTTTCACTCCCTAAAGTGGTTGGTAATAAATATAATTTTCCAGATGCCATAGTGTATTTTCCTTATTTTTTAATTTTTTCTATAATGCGATCAGTCGCTTCGTTGAGCATGTCAAATACTTGAGCGAAACCATCTTGATTTCCGAAATACGGATCTGGAACTTCTGCGTCTGAACCGGGATTTATTTCATTTAAAATCAAGGAAACTTTTGATTTTTCCTCCTCGTTTTCAGTTAATTCAAGTACGTCCTCCAAATTGCTTTTGTCCATTACATAGATGAGGTCAAATTCTTTGAAGTCGTTCCTTGTGAATTTACGGGCTTTCAAGTTTTCGATTGAAATTCCGCGTGTATTGGCTGTCAAAATCATGCGTTTATCTGGTTCATTTCCGATGTGATAAGCGGACGTGCCTGCGGAATCAACCACTACATTTAGTTTATTGTCTATCACTTTTTTTCTTAAGAGCCCATCTGCCATTGGAGAGCGACAGATGTTGCCTAAACAAACCATTAATATTTTCATATTCTGGCAAAGTTACGTAGAAAAACGAAAATGAGCCGTATAAATATGAATGTGTTTCATCTGGTCGATTTTTCCAATATTTCTATTTATCTTCGCACATAAGTTTTATTGAAAGAATTATGAATTACGATATTATAGTGATCGGAAGCGGTCCTGGCGGATATGTTACCGCTATTCGAGCTTCTCAATTGGGTCTTAAAACGGCAATTGTTGAAAAAGAATCTTTAGGAGGTGTATGTTTAAACTGGGGATGTATTCCTACGAAAGCATTGCTAAAAAGTGCAAATGTATATGAATACTTGACGCATGCAGCTGATTACGGAATTACTGTAAAAGATGCGAGCGCTGATTTTGGTGCAATCATCGATAGAAGTAGAGGCGTTGCAAACGGAATGAGCAACGGAATCCAATTTTTGATGAAGAAAAATAAAATTGACGTTATTCAAGGTACAGGCGCCGTGAAAGCTGGTAAAAAAGTGGCTGTTACGGATGCTGATGGAAAAGTAACAGAATATGCTGCTGATAAAGGAGTAATTATTGCAACCGGTGCAAGATCTCGTAAGTTAGCCAACATTCCGCAAGATGGTGAAAAAGTAATTGGTTACCGCGAGGCGATGACTTTGAAATCATTACCTAAAAGAATGGTCGTTGTTGGCTCTGGTGCAATTGGTGTTGAGTTTGCCTATTTCTACAACACCTTGGGTACGGAAGTAACCATCGTTGAATTCATGCCAAACATTGTTCCGGTGGAAGACGAAGAAGTTTCTAAACAAATGGAAAAATCGTTCAAAAAGGCTGGTGTTAAAATCATGACCAACGCTTCTGTTGAATCCGTTGATACTTCCGGAAAAGGTTGTGTTGTGAAGATTAAAACAGCGAAAGGTGAAGAAACAATCGAATGTGATGTGGTTCTTTCCGCGGTTGGAATTGAAACAAATTTAGAAGGTATTGGACTCGAAGAAGTTGGTGTCGCTACAGATAAAGGAAAAGTTTTGGTAAACGAATATTACCAAACAAACATCCCAGGATATTACGCAATTGGAGACATTGTTCCTGGACCAGCGTTGGCTCACGTAGCTTCTGCGGAAGGAATTATTTGTGTTGAAAAAATCGCTGGACATCATCCAGAAGCGTTGGATTACGGAAACATCCCAGGTTGCACGTACGCATCTCCAGAAATTGCTTCCGTTGGAATGACAGAAAAGGCAGCGAAAGAAGCGGGATTGGACATCAAGGTAGGTAAATTCCCATTCTCCGCCTCAGGCAAAGCAAGTGCTGCTGGAGCGAAAGACGGCTTTGTTAAATTGATTTTTGACGCAAAATACGGGGAACTTCTAGGAGCGCACATGATAGGAGCAAACGTTACCGAAATGATTGCTGAAATCGTAGTTGCACGTAAATTGGAAGTAACTGGTGAAGCATTAATCAAAACAGTTCACCCACATCCAACGATGTCTGAAGCGGTGATGGAAGCTGCAGCAGCCGCTTATGGTGAAGTGATTCATTTATAGAGGTTCCGGATTGGCAGATTAGCAGATTTCAGATTACAAATTAACAAAAAAACCGATGGAATCACCATCGGTTTTTTTGTTACTTACATTTAATAATCTTTATTTTGACATCACAAATCTGCAATCTGTCATTTGCCAATCTGCCATTTGCCAGTCTGCCATTTCCCTTAATTCCCAAATCCACATTTAATTCCGATGGATAGAATCACATTGGCGGAAGTGGAATTTTTATCAATCCATTCTTCTTTCCAATCCATTGTTCCATCGTCGTAAAAAGAATTTGCAACGGAATAACGGTTTACATTGTGACCAATACCGATTCCAACATAGTAATCCAAAGCAAATTGTTTGGCAACCCATTGTTGAATTCCAAAATTGAAAGAAAAAATGTTTTGTTTGGAATATCCTTTGCGATCTGATAAAGCACTTCCCGGATTGGGAGAAATCATTTCATTGTATTGTCTGTACTTATATTTTGGAGAAATGTAAAATTGATTCAATGCAGGTCTTCCATCCAAAGGGTAAAACCGCAAGGCAAGGGAGCCAAATCCTCCCAGGCTGGTGTTTTTAGAGGCGTTTAAAGATCCATCATTGTGAAAAGTTAAACGGTTTAGGCCTACATTTGAAAGTGTAGGACCAGCTTCAACTTCTAACGAAATTTTTTGTCCTACAACGCGTTCATAGGACAATCCAATATCACCGATGAGTAGGCGCAAGGCATCAAATTTAAACACGTTGGAATGTTGAACCCACTTGTCTGAAAGAAAATCATCTTCGTGATTGACCGGTTTTTTTTCTGGAGCTGCATGCCTATCAATGACAATTACCTCTCGTTGTGCGAAGAGCGATAAACTTGTTAAAAAGCAAGTAATTAAAAACGTTTTTTTCATGTTCTAATTTTTAGTTTACATTTTATAAGGAGTGCCATTTTGTAGAGAGATTTAGAATAAAGGTAGTCAATAATTATCAATAACTGCCACTCATTTTAAATATTTTAATCAACATACAAAACCACATCTATCCAATTGAACATCAGTCTTGAGAACTTTATTTCTCCTTTAACATCTAAAAAAGGAATTAAAAACAGTATTAATTACCTAAATTGAGATTTTTTGAAAGTAAAAAACTAAGGGTGAGCAATGAAATAATAGTCGGTATTTTGAATAAATGCTTGTTCAAATTCCAAGACCGTTAAAGGATTGTCTTTTTGCATGTATGCACGAAGTATTGAAATCTTGTAATTCAAATTATCTAAATAGTTAAATAATTCAACCGGATTTGTTCCATAGAATTCACTGGCGCCAATTCCACATTCAAATACAATGATTGGATGATGGCGACTAAGCAGGTTTTTGGCTCCTTTTAAAACATCGAATTCTCCGCC
The DNA here is from genome assembly GCA_964488745.1 of uncultured Chryseobacterium sp. Lineage (GTDB taxonomy): Bacteria > Bacteroidota > Bacteroidia > Flavobacteriales_D > Crocinitomicaceae > JAQVCM01. The sequence goes on from CAZAVP010000003.1 coordinate 143,626, forward strand.
TTCTACATCAATTTTGATGAAATCGATTTGGGTAGTTTCGGGAATCACTTCGTCGAGTTGTTTTAATTCTACTTGAATTTCTTCAATTTCAGGTTTTTCAACAGCGTATTTGCGTTGATTTATACCACTGTAAGCTGGTGCGTTTTTCACCAAATTAAAAGTCGTTTGACCACTTTTATCGGAGAGAGCAAAAGGAAAAATACGTGCTTGATTTTTAAACTTGACGTTTAGCTGTGTGTATAAATACGGAATGGGTTCAAATGCAAAATGCTGACCGTTGGGTGCTAATTTGAGGATAAATTGCAAGATTTCCCCTTTGTGACAACCAATATCAATGCAGTTAGAGTCTTTTTGAATCACCTTTTTCATGATCGATTTTGTCAAACGATCGTATTCCAGATTTTTTGTCAAATCCAGATGAAAAAAATTTAAAACAAGTCTTAAGGTGTTTTTCAAAATCATTCAATGCATATATTTATTGTCAAGACTTGTCTAATTCGTATTTCTGGAAGGTCAAATGTAAGAATAAAACTCACAGTTTAAAGCGGTAATTTACTTTTTGAGGATTTTGAAGGTTTTAGACTTCCCTGCGATTTCAAGTCTTACTAGGTATATTCCACGAGCATATTCAGATAGATTGATAGTAGTCAATTTGTTGAAGGTCATTTTTTCTAAAAAACTTCCAACTGCGTTCCTAATTTCTAAATTAACATTTTCCAAACTTTCTACCTTTATTTGTAAAAATTCTGCAGCTGGATTTGGAAAAAGAGAAATCTGAATTGTTGGATCCAATTCATTTACAAAAACCAAACTTCCTTCATTTGGAGTGGAATAAGAAGGAACAAAGTCGTCATTTTCACCTATTTTCATCAAAGTGATGTTGTTTCCTCCAGATCCACCATGGGTATTGTAACCTACCGCAACTGCACCACCATCAGAAGTTCGTATCAACTGCGTGATTTGATCGTCACCCAAACTTGAAACATTTACACCGCCGCCAGTCCAATACAAATATCCACCTTCAATTCTGCTTATTATTGCATCTTCTCCACCGCCTTCAAAATTTTGCGCAGCCCCAATGGTGGCTTGCTCTGTGACATAATATTTATTGGGATCCGAACCGTAATTGGTTAAATAACCGTATCGGGTATAGGTAGCAGAAACATCCATGGACTCATGGGTTACAGTTCCACCCAGCGTAGAAATGATGCCGTACAACCTCGAATAATTGACATTGTTTTCCGTGTAACGCGCATAACCAACAGCTCGTAAATCGCTTGCATCTACCGCAACGTCGTTGAGAGAACAAGCTCCTTTTTGTCCAATTGTTTGAAGCCATTCTACGGATCCATTCACATGCATTTTCATCAAAAGCGCCTTTTGCATCAAGGAGTCTGAAACATAGTAATCCCCAACCACCACAAAAGTAGTGTCACTAATCATCTTTACGGCCCGTGCAATATCAACTCCAAGAGTGCCAATTTGTTTTGTCCAAAGTGTATCTCCATTCGTGTTTAAGCGCATAATGTAAAGGTTTTCAATTTCTTCTGGATTGGATTTCGTTTCTCCAACGAGGATGAAACTAGAATCCGAAGGAACAAAGGCAGCGTCGTGTAATTTTTCAAAATTGGAACCACCGTAGGCTTTTTCATAGAGGAGGTTTCCAGATAAATCGGTTTTAAAGAAATAAAAATCAAACGAACCACTCCCCATCGAACTGGTATAGCCCGCCACGTAGATTCCATCATTTTCAATGTGGAAAATTCTTCTACCGCGCTCACTTTCCGATCCACCATAAGGTTTTGACCAAATCCGATTTCCAAATTTATCGACATGCAGGATAAATGCTTGTGCTGGTTCTTCGTAGAAACTACTGGAAGCACCCGTGATGAGGTAAGAACTGTCTGCTAACTGAACGATGCCTTCGCCAAAATCATAGCCATTGTCTGAATAAGTATTGTAAAATTTTCCTTGCGCTTGAACTTGGCAAGTGAAGAATAAAAACGTGATTCCTAATAAAACTTTTATAAACTCCATCTCATTCTAATGTTTAATGATTCACCCAATGCGTTTTTAGACACCAATCCAATTACATCCTCTGTTCCGATTCCCAAATGCATGTTTTTCATTTTAAAGCTGGTATAAAATCCGCTTCTGAATTTGGTGTATCCCCCGTAACTCACAGACAAACCTAAATTAAGCCAATGTGTTGGTCGCCAATTTCCGCCGACATACAACATTGGAACGTAGGAAGAGGTGGGATAAATTCGAAGCCCAAAGAAAGTTTGTAATTTCCCTTCGTGATGTTCATCTACTATCTTTCCGATTTGCATGAAAAATGGAAGCGCAATTAATTGTTTTTTGTTCTCGGATTGAATGTTCAAAGAATCTTGAAGCGAAAAACCGTCCGAAAAAACACTGGAGTTGTTGATTAATTGATTCAAATTAAACCCAGCATAATGATAAGTCGAATCTGCTTCGTACGATTGTACTCCTTGATGCATGTAAGCAAAACCAAAATTTTTGATTTGTACCTGAAGAAATGCGGTTTGTTGTTTCAGCCAAGGTATTGGAATACGGTAGTCGAAATCAACAGAGGCTCCAATTCCTTTTGAGAATGATTTCCCTTGACTTTGCCCGAAACTTCCTTCTAAAAGCAATTCAATGTTTTCCCCTTCTGAATCTTGCGTCATTTCGCCTTGGATGATCGATGCGTTTGCGAAAGAAGAAACATTCACAAAATTAAGAGAAAGCGAAGATTTACTTTTCTTGTCAATCACTCCGAATCCGACTTTTTGGAAAGCGGTAAGTCGCATGTTGGAAGAAGAGAAATCAGCTGTTTTTCCTAAAAAAGACTCATTTCCATAAAAGCCCAACTCAAATAAATCTTTGCTATAATTTCCATAAACCGAAAGGTAATATCCGCCGTGAACTAAGAAACCGTATTTTGGGTTATTGAAAAGGTTTACGGAATAATTCCGGTATTCAAAATCAACTTGCGCTAATAATCCAATTCGATTGTTGATCTGATGGTTAGACAGGGCTTTGTCTTTGGTTTCGTTGCTAATTCTCCCACCAACTAAAAAAGGATTGAACATGCTTTTGGGAATTGCAGTGGCACTCAAATCGCCATCTCCAGAAAGTATCAACTCGTGGTTGAGGTGTGTGGTGTCTTGTTGAATGGGCAACAAGGATTGACTGGAAAGGGTAAAAGCACTTAAAAAAATAAAAACTCCTAAGTATTTAGACATGGTTATAAACGATTTTCAGTTTGAAATGAAGCGGACAGTTTGAAAGAAACAAAGGATCCTTCTGGAATCGAAATGGTTGTTGAATTCTGATTTTGATCAGGTGTATTCATCACGGCTTTGATGACTACTTTTTTTACTTTGTCTATGTTTAGCAGACTTTCAGGAGTTAAATCAAAATAGATTGTAGCATTGTTTTTCTGAAGCTCGTTTCCATTTGGAAGTGCTCCGAAAATGGCAGATGCAATTTTTTCCGACCCAACAATCGTTTCAATTGTTTGCCCATTCTCACCTAATAAAAACAGCTCCACAGCTCCTTCTAAAGGAAATGCATTGCTTGTTTTTAACTTGATTTTCCCAGAAACGAGGTGTGATTTGTCTTTTTGATTTTTGAAATCCAATTTAAACGTGTCTTGAAAAGTTAAATTCGTTAACGATGCGCTGAGGGGCATGTCGGCTTTCATGTGAATGCGCAAGGCGCTGTTTGGAAAAAACTCATCCCAACCTCCAGAAAGGTTTCCGTATGGATTTAACTTCAACGAATACTTAATTTTCTGAATAGAACCTAAATTTTCAATGTACTGCTCCATGTTGCTATTGTTGGATGTAAAAGAAAGTGTCCTTAAAGAAGCAATGAAATTATTCCACGAACCAGTTGCTGGATAGATGTCGAGTGGAACACCAATTTGGTTATGAGAAAGCGAAAGGGTGTTTCCTGTATTGGAATTGATGTTTTTTATTTCATGGATGGTTGCCATTGCGCCCACTTTTATTCCGTTGGAAATTAAGAATTTAACATTTGAAGTAGGTATATCCAATGTTCCTGCCGTAATTTTATTTAAAAAATCAAGGTTTAAATCAGAGGAATCATCCACCGTAATTTGACCAAAATAACCGCGTGCATAGTCCAGTTGAATGTTTCTCATTTTTAGGGAAAACAAGGTGCTGTCGTATTTTGTTGCTGTGATTGTATTTCCAGCGGGATCTGTTTTTACAATTATTTCTGATTGAAGCAAATTAAAGCCCGCTTCGTTCGTTCCTCTCAAGTCTAAATCATAGCCTGTCAAATCAATGGTTTCACTAACAATGGATGGGTTTTGAAGCGTGCCTGCATCTGCTAAAAATTGCTTTGAAATAATGACACCATTCTTCTTTGCTTTGGGCAATTGTATTGTGAAAATTGTTTTGGTGCTGAAAGGATTGCTAATGCGAATTTCAATGGATCCTTGAGCAATTCGAACCGCTTTCAATTGTGCATCTTGAATTGCAAATGAATGATCTTTATTATTGGTTAAAAAACTGGTTCCTGGATTGATTACCAATGAATTTAGGGAAATGGCGTATTTTTGTTCGACCACCGTATCGGGCAATTTGATGTAATCTGATAGTTTGATATCGATCAAGTTTCGATTAATTTCCAAGTGATAATTCCCAGATGCATTGACCGATAAAAAAGAGTCTGTAACCAGATTTTTCAAATCAAGTGTGTCACTCACAAGCGGAAGTGACCAGTTTGATTCCCAAATTGCTTTTTCTTTCCGGCAGGACAAGAGTGAAAGGCTCACGAATAATCCGATGGTTATTTTCTTCATAAAATACATGCGTCTATTTAAAAATAAAACGGTTTGTAGGAGAAAAGGTTGATTATGCGCGTTCAATAATAGTCGCATACCCTTGTCCAACACCAATGCAAAGCGTCACCAATGCATATTTTTTATTGGTACGAATCAATTGTTTTGCTGCAGTCAATAAAATTCTAGAACCTGTCATTCCGAGCGGATGACCCAATGCAATTGCACCTCCATTTGGATTAATTCGAGGGTCATTGTCGTCCAAGCCCATTTGCCTCGTGCAAGCCAAAGCTTGTGCGGCAAATGCTTCGTTAATTTCAATGATGTCCATTTGATTCATGGTCAATCCTGTTCTTCTCAATACTTTTTCAGATGCCAAAACAGGGCCGATTCCCATAATTCTAGGTTCTACACCTGCAATAGCTGCCCCAACAATTCGAACCAAAGGCTTTAAATTTTGACTTTTAACTGCGTCTTCAGAGGCAATTAACAAAGCGGCGGCACCGTCGTTGAGTCCAGAAGCATTCCCTGCAGTTACAGAACCGTCGCGCTTGAAAGCAGCTCTCAATCCGCTTAATCCTGCAAAGGTAGTCTGGGGTTTGATGAATTCGTCGGTTTCAAAAAGAAGGTCATCTTTTCTTTTTTGAGGTATGGAAACAGCCGTAATTTCTTGGGCAAAAAATCCGTTTTGTTGTGCTTTCGTTGCTTTTTCTTGTGACCAATTTGCAAAAAGATCTTGGTCTTCTCGCGAGATATTATACATTTCAGCCAAGTTTTCAGCGGTATTTCCCATGCTGTCCACACCGTAAAGTGCTTCCAGTTTTGGGTTGATAAACCTCCAACCAAAAGAAGAATCGTGCATTTCTACATCTCTTCCGAAGGGAGCAGCGGACTTTGATATCACCCACGGACTGCGCGTCATGTTTTCAACACCACCTGAAATGTAAATTTCTCCAGCACCATCCTTGATTGCACGGGCAGCATTGATAGTCGAAGCCATTCCGGACGCACATAATCGGTTTACAGTTTCACCACCAGCAGTAAAAGGAACTCCCGCCATTAAACCTGCCATTCGAGCAACGTTGCGGTTGTCTTCCCCCGCTTGGTTTGCACAACCCAAAACAACATCTTCGATGCGGGTTAAATCCAAGTTAGGATGTTTCTCAAGCAAAGACTTAATAACGTGCGTAGCTAAATCATCGGCGCGAACTGCAGACAAGGTTCCTCCAAAATTTCCGATTGCAGAGCGAATACCATCAACTATATATACTTCTTTTGACATGTATTTAATTTTTAAACATCAAAGATAATAAAGCCTGTCGAACCTATCGAACCGTTGGTCAAAATCTTGAGGAATGTTGAAAACTATTTCAATCGAAAATGAAAAATATACCTATCTTACAAACGAAAAATAATGCAAAACTTACTATGAAAAGAGAAAAATTAATCATCGTTTCACTCTTTGCTTTTATGGCAAACGGTGTGATTGGGCAAGTAGAAGAATTGACTCCTCGGGAAATTGCTTATCGGGATTCAATAGCTTCGCTAAATGAGAAAAATGCGACCATAGCAGCGAGTCAAGAGAGTTATAATTCGGGAATTCAGTTTTTTAGTCAAAAAAACTACAAAGGAGCTATCGAGGCTTTTAAAAAATCAATTGAATCAGACGCTAATTTTACAGCGGCATACTATAATAAAGGTGTTGCTGAAAATGAAATTGAAAAATTTGTGGATGCCGAGCAAACGTTTAATAAATTGATTGCTTTAAGTCCAGAATATTCTAAAGCTTACTTTCAAAGAGCTCGTGCATTGCAGGGTGTGGGTAATTACATTGCTTCTGAAAAAGATTATGAAAAATCAATTCAATTAGATGCTAAGAATCCCAAAGCTTATTATAATTATGGAACTTTGCGCTTCTTGCAAGCCGATTATGAGGGGGCGATTAAGTACTTTTCCAAAACGATTGAATTAGACCCTTCTTTTGCGTATGCATATAATGACCGCGGAAGTTGTTACCGCATGCTGAAGCAATATCCTAAAGCAATCGTGGATTACGAAGAAGCGATGCGCAAAAATCCCAATTTGACCTTTGTTTTGAATAACATCGGAACAACCAAAAAGAGAATGAAAGATTATGTGGGTGCGATGGCTGCTTTTAATCGAGCAATTAGCATTGATGCAAACTATTACTTGGCATATAACAACCGTGGAGCAACTCAGATGGAGCAAAACCGATTGGATGACGCAGTAAAAGATTTTGAAAAAGCAATTCAATTAAATTCAAAATATGCGCCTGCATATTCTAATTTAGCTTCTGTTCATTTGAAAAGAAAAGAATTTGAAAAAGCGGAAGAAATGGCAACAAAAGCCATTAAAATGGATGCTAATTATGCTTCTGCATACGTGAATCGTGGAATTGCTCGAGAAATGCTTCGAAACATGAGCGGCGCTTGCGAAGATTGGAATAAAGGAAAAGAATTGGGAGCAGATGTGGCAGAAGGTTTTTATGCTGGTAACTGTACAAACTAATTCAAATTGATAAAATTTAAAAAAATAAGACATGGTAAAATTTAAATACATATTCTCCCTGCTTTTTCTTTTCACAACGGTTGGATTGTCGTTTGGACAGAACATTGATTTCAAATCTGCTAACTTCAAAGATGATAAAGATGGCTTGAAAAAAGCAACCGACGCAATCAAAAAAGGGAATGAGTTTTTAGCGCTAGGAACAGAAGCCGTTTTCAACGTGCAAGATTATAAGTTGAATTTCAAAAAAGCTTTACAATCTTATGAAATTGCACAAAAGTTTAACCCTGATAATGCGGAATTGAATTTCAAAATAGGCGTTTGTTATGCCAATTCTACGGATCCATTTCTAAGCATTCCTTACTTTAAAAGAGCAAAAGAATTAGATCCAAAATGTGATCCATTTTTGAATTACTATTACGGTTATGCGATGCAATTGGAAGGTAATTTTGATGGCGCACTGGCGAGTTATGCCGCATTTGAAAATGAATATAAAAAAGCAGATAATTTTACAAAATTTGTTCTTCAGCGAAAGAAAGAATGTGCTGCGGCTAAAAAATTCATCAAAAGTCCTGTGCGAGCATGGGTTGATAATTTGAATGAAATTAATACTGAATTTGATGATATCGCTCCTTCCATTTCTGTTGACGGTGCGGAGATGATAATGTCCTCTAACCGGCCAAATCAAAATACACCAAATGAAGTAGGTGGTTACGACCACGACATCTACAGCACGACTTTGAGAGATTTTAAATGGAATGTTCCGCAAAGATTAAGAGGTGCAATTAACAGCGAGGTGGATGATGTTACCAACACCATCAGTTACGATGGAACCAAAATGTTGCTTCACCGAACAGGTGCTGACAATCAGTCAGACATTTATGAGTCTCATTTGAAGGGAACTGATTGGTCTGAACCAATTATGATGTCAAATCAAATCAGTAGTCCGAGAGCCAATGAAAAATACGGATGCTACAACGATGACGGTTGGAGAATCTATTTTACAAGAGATAATGAGAACAGAAGCAATGGGATGGAAGTGATGTTCTCTGCCATGCAAAGTAAAATCAGAAAAGATTACATGGGGGCTTCCATGGTTTCAACGGTAAATTCAAAATTTAACGAAGGACCGATTTACATTACAGTGGATGGTGAAACCATGTACATTGCTTCTGAAGGATTTGAATCCATGGGAGGTTACGATATTTTCATTTCGAAGAAAGTTCAAGGTCAATGGTCGATACCTGTAAACATGGGCTATCCAATCAACTCACCTTACGATGATTTTTACTTTTCTCCAACGGCGAATGGTAAATTTGCATACATTTCTTCCAACCGTGCAGGTGGGAAAGGAGGTTTTGATATTTACAAAGTAACTTTCTGGGGTGCTGACAAAGCGCCAATTGTGGACGTAGAAGATTATTTATTGGCTTCCATCGCCATGCCGATTAAAGACAATCAGATTGAAGCGAAAGTAGATGTGAATAAAAAGTCGTTAACTGTATTTAAAGGGATTACCATCGATGCGATGACCAAAAAGCCAGTTGAAGCGGTGATTGATATTACCGACAACGCAAGTGGTAAAATCATTGAATCATTTACCACCAACAGTGCAACAGGTAAATTTATCCTGACTTTGCCTTCGGGTAAAAACTATGGTATTGCTGTAAAAGCGGAAGGCTACTTGTTCCATTCAGAGAATTTTGACATTCCAAACGGAAGTGACGATGCCTTGGTGAACAAAGTAATCGAGCTAAAAAACATCGCCATTGGGAGCAAAATTGCTTTACGCAATATTTTCTTTGATGTAGCCAAAGCGACGTTGAGATCAGAATCGAATACGGAGCTAGACCGTTTGGTTAAATTGATGCAAGACGTTCCAAAATTGAAAATTGAAATTTCAGGTCACACCGATAACACCGGTTCGGCTACGTTGAACGAAACACTTTCTCAAGATAGAGCACAAGCGGTTGTTGATTATTTGAAAGCAAAAGGAATTGCTGCCGCCAGAATGACGGCAAAAGGCTATGGAATGTCCAAGCCAATTGCTCCAAACACAACTGAAAGTGGAAGACAATTAAACCGAAGAACAGAATTTGAGATTACTGGAAACTAAATCAAGTTAAACTCAAGTTTTTGAAATCTGATTTAATAAAGAGTCATTCGTTTCGAGCGGGTGACTCTTTTTTGTGCATGGTAATGAACTTGATGAGGTAAGTTTTTACGGAGTGTAAATCGCCAACCATTATTCGGAGGTTAGGTGTCTATTCCAAAGTGATATCTGAAGTCAATTGGGAGTAAAATTGCGCCAAGAAAACGATTGTAGCACGCACACTTGTTGGGATGGAATTTCAAAACAAATCAAAGTCTAAAAGTTACAGGAGTGAGAGGTTATATGACGAGGAGAAATAATCTTTAGCTTTCTACGCGATTGAAAATAATGAGTCGCATTTACTTTGATAAGATTATTCTTGATTTTTAGCTTTTCTCGAATTTATTTTTGCTTGGAGTCACACGCTTATTAATTTAGAATTCTTACCTTCACGAATTAAAAATTGAGTATGAAACAACTTCTTTGCCTTTTTCTTTTACTGTCAACTTTTTTTGTCAACGCACAACTATTATCTGGTAAAATTGTAGATGATAATCGAAAAATGATCTCCAACACGAATTTTGTTTTAGAATCTAATTATGGTGGGTATGTTGTTTATGAAATAGCAGTTAATCCCATGGGAGAAGTTACAAGTAGTAGGTTTATTGAGGATAAAAGCACCGTGTTCTCGACTCCCGCAAATATGGAAGTAAAAAACTTTCTAAAAACCTTGATTTTTGAAAAAGGAAATCACTTTCCAAAATACCATCATGCATTGGTGAAAGTGATGCTGGTTAAATCGAAAACATATAAAAGTTTCGATATCGATTTGAATTAAACATTTGGAGATTATAAGTTCATACTTTTTTTGTAATTTTGGGTCTCCCTTAGAAAATATAAATGGAATATAACACACAACGTCCCGAGATGATTCTTCCTGAGTATGGAAGAAACGTACAAAACATGATTGCTTATGCCATGCAATTAGAAAGCAAAGAAGAGCGAAACAGTGCAGCTAGGGCAATCATCGAAGTAATGGGACAACTCAATCCACATCTCCGTGATGTAGATGATTTCAAACATAAACTTTGGACACACCTTTTCGTAATGTCTGATTTTAAATTGGATGCAGATTCACCTTATGAAATGCCTACGAGAGAAACATTGGCAGAGAAGCCCGAATTGATGGAATATCCAAAAAGTAAAATTCGCTATGGACATTACGGCAAATATACAGAGAGAATTTTAAACGAAATTGTCGAAGAAAAAGACCAAAAAGCCCAAGGATATTTGAAGCAAACCATGGGTAACTTCATGAAAAAGCAGTTCTTAGCATACAATAATGATGCAGTAGAAAATAATTTGATTGCACAACAATTTTCCGATTTATCCAATGGAAAATTGAAGCTAGACAATCCTGAAAATTTAACAGCTACAAATCAAATTTTGAAAATTCTTGGGATTACACCTGCGAATAAACGTCAGAAAACGACTCCTGGAGCACAGGCAAATCAGACAAAGAAAAAATTCAAGAAAAAATACTAAATCATGGCATCTTTCGAAATTCACGGTGGCAAAAAATTAAAAGGAGAATTAATTCCTCAAGGTGCCAAAAATGAAGCGCTACAAATTTTATGTGCGGTTTTGTTGACTCCTGAAAAAGTAACGATTTCTAACATACCAGATATTATTGACGTCAATAAATTGATTAATTTATTACAAGTAATGGGTGTGAAGATTGAAAAAGTCGAAAAAGGAACGTACGTTTTTCAAGCCAAAGACATTGATATTGATTATTTAGGAACTGAAGATTTCAAAAACAGAGCAGCTTCTTTGCGCGGTTCTATCATGATTGTCGGACCGCTTTTAGCTCGATTTGGCAAAGGATACATTCCCAAGCCAGGCGGTGATAAAATCGGTAGAAGAAGATTGGATACTCATTTTGAAGGATTTATGAAGTTGGGTGCGAAATTTAATTACGATGCAAATGAGCACTTTTATTCGGTGGAAGCTGATAAATTGAAAGGTTGTTACATTCATTTAGACGAAGCATCTGTTACTGGTACGGCAAACATCTTGATGGCAGCAGTTCTAGCGGAAGGGAAAACAACCATTTACAACGCTGCTTGTGAACCCTACTTACAACAGCTTTGTAAGATGTTAAATTCCATGGGAGCAAAAATCACTGGAATTGCCTCTAACATGCTTCACATTGAAGGGGTGAAAGAATTGAAAGGTTGTTTTCACCGGGTATTACCCGACATGATTGAGATCGGAAGTTTTATAGGTTTGGCTGCAATGACTGGGTCTGAAATCACAATCAAAAACGTGAGTTACGACGATTTGGGAATCATACCTCAGGTATTTAGAAAGCTAGGAGTTAAATTGGAAAGAAAAGGGGATGATATTTTTATTCCAGAGCAAGATAATTATGAAATTGAAACCTTCATTGATGGTTCTATTTTGACCATTTCCGATGCCCCTTGGCCTGGATTTACACCAGATTTATTATCCATCATTTTAGTTGTTGCAACCCAAGCGAAAGGAAGTGTTTTGATTCATCAAAAAATGTTTGAATCACGCTTGTTTTTTGTAGATAAACTCATTGATATGGGGGCACAAATTATTTTATGTGACCCACACCGTGCAACGGTAATTGGAATGAATCATGAACATGCATTGAAAGGAATCTCGATGACATCTCCAGACATTCGCGCAGGTGTTTCTTTACTCATCGCTGCACTTTCGGCAAAAGGAAAAAGTATCATTCACAACATTGAACAAATTGATCGGGGATATCAAGATATTGACATCCGTTTGAACAATTTGGGAGCTGATATTCGGAGAATCGGATGATTCAGTTTCTAGCGAGTTTATTAATATCAATAAACATGTCAGCCCAGTCTGCACCAACAATCGGTACGACAGCTCCAGATTTTGAATTGACGGATCCAAACGGGAAAATCATAAAACTTTCGGATTATAGAGGTAAAATAATTTTAATTGATTTTTGGGCTTCTTGGTGTGGGCCTTGCCGAAGAGAAAATCCCAATGTCGTGGAAGCTTATGAAAAATACAACAAGAAAAAATTTGCTACTGGAAAAGGGTTTGAAATTTTAAGTATTTCCTTGGATAGAAATGCTGAAGCATGGAAATCAGCGATTTTACAAGATAACTTAAAATGGCCAACCCATGCCCTAGATCAAGGCGGATTGGTTTCTCAGTTATATCATGTTAGATCGATTCCGAGTGCTTTCTTAATTGATGGTAAAGGGAAAATTATGGCGACAGGAAATCAGTTGCGTGGATTGGGCTTGCACCTCGAAATAGAAAAACTTTATTAACTCATTTATTTTTTTTGAATTGCTGTCAATATTACAGCGGTTAATAAACTTTAACTGACAGGTTGTCCTTAATTTTGAATTGGCAGTATCTTTGAGGAATGGCAAGCAAATCACAATAAGAATAGAAATGTCTGACGAGAAAATGAACAAGGAGGAATTAAATCCTGAAGAGATAATCAACGAAACCGCTCCAACAGAAGAAACAGATGAAACTCCTGTTGAACCAACTGCTGAAGAACGTTTTGTGGAGTTAAATGACAAGTATTTGAGATTGTACTCAGAATATGATAACTACCGGAAACGAACGAATAAGGAAAGAATAGAATTAATTAGTTCTGCGAGTTCGGATGTCTTGAAAGATTTACTTCCAATCATGGATGATTTTGAACGTGCTATTCTACACAATGAAACAGCTGAAGATATTCAAGCCATCAAAGAAGGAATGAAATTAATTTACGAGAAATTTAAGAATACATTGGCTTCAAAAGGACTTAAAGCTCTTGAATCCAAAGGTACAGATTTTGACAGCGAATTTCACGAAGCCATTGCAAACATTCCAGCGCCAGAACAGAACTTGGTAGGAAAAGTAATAGATGATGTGGAAAAAGGATATTTACTAAATGAAAAGGTAATTCGATATGCGAAAGTTGTTGTTGGACAATAACTTTAAATTTTGAATTAAGAATTGTTTCTACCTTTTTAAGGATGGACATTGAATAAAGAGACAAATGAGTCAAAAAAGAGATTATTACGAAATATTAGGGCTTGGCAAAGGTGCAAGTGAGTCTGAAATTAAAAAGGCTTACCGAAAACTTGCGTTGAAATATCACCCAGATAAAAATCCAGACGACAAAGTCGCTGAAGAAAAATTCAAGGAAGCCGCTGAAGCTTATGAAGTATTAAGTAATGCAGATAAGAAAAATCGCTACGATCAATACGGTCATGCCGGCATGGGTGGTGCTGGTGGTTTTGGTGGTGGCGGAATGAATATGGATGATATATTCAGTCAGTTTGGTGATGTTTTTGGCGGGGCATTTGGCGGTGGTGGTCACCGTGGTGGTGGCGGTAGCCGAACGGTAAGAGGAACCAATTTACGTGTGAAAATGAAATTGACTTTGGAAGAAATTGCTGAAGGAGTCAAAAAGAAAATCAAGGTAAATAAGCTCGTTAACGCAGAAGGAGTTACGTTCAAAAATTGTCAAACGTGTAATGGTACCGGAAGAATTACGAGAGTTGCACAAACTTTCTTAGGCGCCATGCAAACCCAATCTGCTTGTCCAACGTGTCAGGGTGCTGGGAAAATGATTGATAAAAAACCAACAGATTCCGATCACAACGGTTTAAAACGCCAAGAAGAGATTATTGAGATTGATATTCCAGCAGGAGTAGAAGAAGGAATGCAATTGAGTGTTACTGGAAAAGGGAATGCTGGACCATTTAATGGAATTGCTGGGGATCTGATTGTTGTGATTGAAGAACTTCCACACGACACCCTAAGAAGAGATGGTGATAACCTTCATTACGATGCGTACATTAATTTTGTGGACGCAGTATTAGGAGAAAGTATCGAAATTCCAACTATTTCCGGCAAAGCAAAAATTAAAATTGAGCCAGGAACACAGAGTGGTAAAATGCTTCGCTTGAAAGGGAAAGGTTTGCCCAGTGTTCAGCGATATGGAACGGGAGATTTGTTTGTTCACATCAACATTTGGACACCAACCAAATTAAACAAAGAAGAAAAAGAGTTGTTAGAAAAATTAAGAAGCAGCGAAAATTTTATTCCAAATCCGGATGGAAGTGAGAAAGGTTTCTTTCAACGCGTGAAAGACATGTTTCAATAACTGATAAAGTTTAAGAGTAGCATAGAAGGGTTGTAGGTAATTTACAGCCCTTTTGGCATTTAAATTGATTATTTAGTTCTCAGTCGCTTCACGAGTTGCTTCTTCGGCTTCTTTTTTTAACTCTTTAAAAGTGTTTGCCGCCTCTTTCTCACCAAATTTAATTTTTTCTTTCGCTTTGCGGGTGGCTTCTTCCGCCTCGAGCTTTAATTCTTCAAAGCTTTTTACCGTTTCTTGCTCAAATTCTTCCGTTTTTTGATGAAATTGTTGGTCCGCTTCAATCAATTCCTCTTGCTGCTCAGCTCGGTTGTATTTGCTTTCACAGCTGATAATAACCAACGATAAAAATGCGGCAGAAACAAATAATAATTGCTTTTTCATCTCAATAAATTTAAAAATTCATGATTAAACATACAAAAAAAATATTGATTTTCAGCATCTGAGAAGATATTTAACAATACGGAATAATCAATAACATGTTTATTTTTAAAAAATAAAAGGGTTGCAACGCTATACTGCAACCCCTCATGAATTATATTCAAAGATAAAATACTATAACCCTTGCACTCCTTTTTTGGCAGATTTACCAGAACTTTTAATTTCGTCTTCTAATTTCTTTTCTTCACCAGCAGTTTTTAAATCTTCTTGCATATTCCCAATCCCTTTTTTGGTAGATGTGCCAGTCGATTTGATCTCATTTTCTAACTTGGTTTCGTTCTTTTCAATTTTATCAGCTTTTGCTTTTGCTTTTGAAGTAGCATTATCTACTTTCTTTTTAGCATCTTCTTTTACTTCTTGGATTTCTTCAGAAGCTTCTTCTTTGATTTCTTCTAAATCTTGGTTTAAATCTTCTTTGATTTCTTCCACTTTAACTTCATTTTCTTGAGTTTCAGTTTTACTATTACAACTAACGAATGCTAATGATAATATAACAGCGGAAACAAATAATAATTGCTTTTTCATATTTAATATTTTTAAGGTTTGTGACTATAAAGTTAAAGATATTTAGCTTAATAAATCTATTATTTAATTTAAATAATTAACAAGGTGGTGTTTAGATCTCTAATTAACATTTTTTGAGATTTAAGGACTTTAAAATTCAGAAAGATATTTTATATTATGGATATAATAAACTACCTTTGATACTATTAATTATCAATTTTAAAATATACATATCATGGCTTTTAAATTACCAGCTTTACCTTACGCGTATGACGCTTTGGAACCACATATTGATGCTCGTACAATGGAAATTCATCACACGAAGCATCACAACGCTTACACCACCAATTTAAACGCTGCAATTGAAGGCACAGATTTAGCTAACGCTTCAATTGAAGAAATATTGAAAAAATGTGCTGATAAACCAGCGGTTAGAAATAATGGAGGTGGTTTTTATAATCACAATTTATTTTGGGAAATTATGGCTCCAAACAGTGGAGGAACCCCAACGGGAGATCTAGCGAAAGATATCGACGCAACGTTTGGTTCCTTTGATGCATTCAAAGAAGAATTCTCCAAAGCAGCAGCGACGCGTTTTGGTTCCGGGTGGGCTTGGTTATGTGTTGCTGATGGAAAATTAACCGTTTGTTCTACTCCAAATCAAGACAATCCATTGATGGGGCTAGAATGTTCAGGAACTCCTATCTTAGGATTGGACGTTTGGGAACATGCTTACTATTTGAATTATCAAAATAGAAGGCCAGACTATGTGAGCGCATTTTTCAATGTGGTAAATTGGAATGCAGTAGCCGACAAATACGCTGCAGCAAAAAAATAACATTTTTCCGATTTGATAGAAGTCCACCAAAATTATTGTGTGGACTTTTTTAATTTATAGCAATAAAAAATGCCGTTTAAAACCAAATTTAAACGGCATTTTAAATATTAAGAAGCAATTATGCGTTTGCGTTCATGGTATCCAAAACGTCCATCACAGATTTTACAGCTTCTGCTGATTCATTTAACAAAGCTTTTTCGTCATCATTTAATTTCAATTCGATGATTTTTTCGATCCCATTTTTACCTAGAACTACTGGAACACCTAAGTAAATGTCTTTCAAACCGTACTCACCATTTAACCAAGCACAA
>CAZAVP010000004.1:0-160243 GCA_964488745.1 uncultured Chryseobacterium sp.
TGGAACACCTAAGTAAATGTCTTTCAAACCGTACTCACCATTTAACCAAGCACAAACGGGGAAAATACGTTTTTGATCACGAACAATTGCTTCTACCATTTGTGCAGCAGCAGCTCCTGGAGCATACCATGCTGAAGTACCTAATAATTTTACGATTTCACCTCCACCTGTTTTTGTGCGTTCGATGATTGCATCTAATTTAGATTTTTCAATCAATTCAGTAACTGGAATTCCAGAGACAGTTGTGTATCTTGGAAGTGGAACCATGGTATCACCGTGTCCACCCATTAATACTGCTTGAATGTCTTTTGGAGAAACTCCTAATTCAGTAGCAAGGAAAGCTCGGTATCGAGCAGTGTCAAGTACACCAGCCATTCCAAATACTCTTTTTGAATCGATTTTCGCATTCAAATAAGCACAATAAGTCATTACGTCTAGCGGATTAGAAACAATGATAATGATACAATTTGGTGAATGTTTGATGATGTTTTCAGTAACTGTTTTTACGATTCCAGCGTTGGTAGCGATTAAGTCGTCACGAGACATTCCCGGTTTTCTTGGTAAACCTGAAGTGATAACAACTACGTCAGAATTTGCTGTTTTTGAGTAATCATTGGTAGACCCAATGGTACGAGAGTCGTATAAATTAATTGGAGATTTTTGCCAAATGTCCAATGCTTTACCTTCTGCAAATCCTTCTTTAATGTCAAGCAAAACGATTTCGTTTGCAATTTCTCTTTCTGCAAGAACGTCTGCACAAGTTGCACCAACATTTCCAGCACCTACTACTGTTACTTTCATGATAATTGTATGGTTAAAATATATTCCTTAAATTTTGATGTTAAAGTTAATATTAATTTAGGGTTTTTATTTAAATTGTTCAAAAAATCTCAAATTGTCAACAACAACCTTTATGTGCAAAAGAGGCAACGTTCTGGAAGATCAACCGTCATGCTTATGTTGAATGTAGAAATGAAAGAAGAACTTAAACAAATAATCGAAGGATGTGTTAGAAATGAACGCAAGTACCAAGAGAAATTGTTTAAAATCTATTACGGAAAAATGCTGATGGTGTGTAGAAGATACACCAAGGATGACGATTCTGCTCAAGAAATTCTACAAAATGGTTTTATTAAGATCTTTGAAAAGTTAGAGATGTTTGATTTTAAAGGTTCATTTGATGGCTGGATTCGCAGAATTATTGCAAACACTGCCATTGATTCAATCAGAAAGTCAAAACGAATGCCGCATCTCTCTGAAAATAATTCTGAATTTGTTACGGAAACAGAAAATTGGATGGAAGAAGAGGAAGAAATGGAATTGAAGTCCATACAAGCAAGTATTGCTTTAGAGGCAGTGGATGAGTTAACTCCAGGTTACCGAGCAGTGTTTAACTTGTATGTGTTTGAAGAATACACACACAAAGAAATAGCTGAAATTCTAGGTATTTCTGAGGGAACTTCTAAATCTAACTTAGCAAAGGCAAAACAAAACTTACAACGTATTATTGAAAAAAGAACTGTTAAATTCGAATAAGAATGAACAAATTAGAAGATATATTTAAAAAGAGTCTGGAGAATGCAGAGGCGCCTTATGATGCCAAAGCATGGGATTCTATGGTATTTCGCTTAGATAAAGTGATGCCTATTACACCACTCAAAGGTTCATTCAAATGGGCTTGGGTTGCTGGTGTTGTATTAATTGCCGGATCTTCAGCAATTGTTTTATTTAATCAAGAGACGAAAACCAAAGAAGTGAAAACTGTTCAGCTTTCTAAAATAGAAAATGAAACTTCTGATAAAACTCAATCAACTGAATTAATTAATTCAGGAGGAGAAACTCAAGAAATTTCAGTTATTTCTAATGAAGTTAATAAAACGGAAGAAATTAATAAGATATCTCAGAGAGCATTCGAAAAAGGCACAGAAAAAATGGAAAAATCTACTCCTGATTTTTCCAAAGTTTCATCTGATAAGGAAAATAAATCAGTAGAATTTTCTTCGTCTGAAAATGGAGTTACTGAAATCGTTAAACCAATTAAAGAACTGAATCCGATTCCTTTCGAAGAAAAGGGAATGAAAGAAGTTATTGTCCCAAAAATAAAAATTGATTTCACAGTAAGTAATGAAACGTTTTACGAAAAAGGATTGCCATTTAATAGTCTGATATGCAATATTGAGGCCAAGCAATACGAATGGACGAACGAAAAGGGCGAGGTTTTATCTACTGAAAAAAATGCGGATATTCACCTTTTCACTTCAGGAACGCATTCCATTACACTGACCATTGTGAATTTGAATGGAGAAAAACAAAGTGTTACGAAACCCGTTCGATGTGAGGTAAACTATAATTTATTGGCAGTTACTGGGTTTAATCCAAGCAGTTCCGATTATAGAAACAATACCTTTTTGCCTTTTGCTTTATTGAAAACCGAACGAAACATTCCTTTTGATATGCAGATCGTTGATCCAAAAACAGGGCAAGTGATTTTCGAAACCAACAATGCAGATCTTCCATGGGACGGAATGGATAGGAGAACGAATCAAATGGTTCCGATAAACTCAACGTACATTTGGAAGGTGAACATTCATGAAAAAGCCATTGGAGAGCCAACCAGCAGATATCAAGGAACGATTACCAGAATTTAAAACTCAATACAAAAGAACTACTACAAACTCAAAACCGCCAGGTAGCTACCTGGCGGTTTTGAGTTTTGAATAAATTAGCTGAGTTAAGAGAAATTTCGCTTTATTTCCCAATAAGAAGATTCTTCAAAAGATAGATTTGATTTTTATATGTTCAAGTTTGTTTCTAATACATTGAAAGCAATAGTTCGTCAGATAAAGTTGTTTCCTTATTTTTTATTGTCCATTTTATACAATTGATGAAGTTCATTAGATTAGAAGAGTTCATTTCATTTGTAATATCGAAGTAGGACACCCTTGCGATAGCAAAACTTTCAAAGGAATTATCATGTTCTTATAAGACATTAATTCTAAGATTTATTAATTATACTGAGCAATGAAGCCATGTGTAAAACAAGTTTTTTAATATCAATTGTGCATTGATAAATCTTTTAAATTTAATGAATTTATGGATTTTCCGATTACAGTAATTAGTTGAAAATAAAATGGATGACTAACTAAATTTCAATCCATTCTTATATTCTCAGAAAATTCAGAACAAAAAAAACCCTCTGCAAATGGCAGAGGGCTCTAATTATTATCTGTGAGATAAATTATTTTTTAACGAAAGTACTTTTTACAGTTTCTCCGTTTGCAGTAGCAATTTGGTAGATGTACATTCCTGAATTCAATTCAGAAACATTAACACTTCCTGTTGTACTGTTAACTGACTGAGAAATCAATGTTTTACCGTCTAAACTGAAAATTGTGATAGAAGAAGCTTCAACTCCGTCTAATTTAAAATTTAATAAATCAGTTGCTGGGTTAGGGTATACAGAAGCATTTGCCATTGTATTTTCATTAACACCTACTGTGGTGTTTTTGATTTCAACTTTATCAAGGAATAATTCACTTCCTTCTCTTTGTGCTGGTAAACTTGCTGTAGTCGTGAAAAGAGATTTAGCAGAACCAGAAGCAATAAGTACAATTTGATTAGGAGTTCCTGCTTCAACTAAATCTAAAGTAACAGTATTGTTTGTCCATGCAGTTTTCGCAGCAGACATAATTGATACACCTTGGTATAATAATTTGTCATCACTTAAACCAGCAGCCAAAGTATCGTAGATTTCAACAACAAAAACTGCAACATCACCCATTACTGGAGTATATTTATACATGAAATCAACAGTAAGTGTTGCAGGGTTTGATACAGGGCCATTTAATTCTTGAAAGATTTGACCGCCAATAGTGTCATTTGAAAGTTGAAGTTGTGTAGCTATTGCAGCGTCAACAATTGTTTTAAGAGAAACAGATTGAGCGCCTTCACCTGGAGAAGCCACTACCTTTGAGTACAAACCAAATCCCCATCCTGCAGTACTAGATACCTTACCTGGATTAGATGGAAGTATTTCTGTGATTGCTGCTTCAAAATCACCGTTAACTAATGTTTGAGCGTTAATAGTTCCTCCAATTAATAAAAGTCCTGCGACTAAAGTGTAAATTTTTTTCATAGTTTTTAATTTTTAAATATTTCACCAAATATACAAGGAATTTTCATACGATGCTATTTTTTTGCTTTTTTTATAATCAATCGATTGTTTGAATGTGATGTACGGTTTATTTCAGGTTTAAACTACAAATCAGTTCTTATTTAGCTGTTGTTTTGATAAGCTGTAGTTTCAATTTTGATTTTTTTACTTGAGATTTATTCGATTAAATAAAAAAACGTAAATTTATAACTCATTGTTTCTGTATGTTAAAATGCAAATAGTTAAAATCCTCTTATCTTTTTACTTTTTGTCAGCTATATTTTTTGCAAATTCGCAAAATTTTGAAATATTGTTAAATACAAACGATGCATCTATTTTGATTCATCGTTTAGAATTAAAGTCTTTTAAATTTACTACAATTAATTCAACAAAACATGTAGATTTTTCGAAAACACATGAAATAAATTCATTAGAGAAAGGCGCTCCGCAATTACCTCGGATGAGTACTTCTATTATTTTGTCGCCTAAAGGAAAACCACAAATTGTAGTTACTTATGATGATTATACAGACATTCCAGACATAGAAGTTTCTTCTTCAAAAGGAAACTTAAAGCGAAATGTAAATCCAGCATTTATTTCGTATGAATTTGGTGAAATATATCAAACAGATGCTTTTTATCCGGGAAAATTGGCTCAATTGTCAATTCCTTTTATTGCCAGAGATATCAGAGGTGTGACGATTACGGTTTTTCCATATCAATACAATCCTGTTACTAAAACTTTGCGTGTATATGAAAATCTGAAAGTTAAGGTTATCAATAATCCAACTGAAACAGGTCAAAATGAAATTGTAAATTCTCATTCAGGAATTGAGACCAGGCAAATCTACCGTTCTCTGTTTTTAAACGGAACGGGAATTGAAAAATACATTCCAAAAGAAGAAGTTGGAGATCTTCTAATTATTTGTCCTGCTGAAATGGATTCAGTTGTACAAATTTTAGCACAGTGGAAAAATCAAAAAGGAATTAAAACCAAAGTAGTACATACCTCTGAAACAGGTTTTGGAGTCAACAACATTAAAAATTACATCGTTGATTATTACAATTCCAACGCCGATTTTCTATATCTTTTATTAGTCGGTGATCACGAGGATATTCCCGCTTACACTTATGGTGAAAAAGACGGAGAGCAACTTTGGAGCGATTCATTTTACGGTCAACTGGCTGGTACAGATTTATATCCAGAATTATTTGTCGGACGTTTTTCTGGAAACCAGCAAGAGATTTCTAACATGATTCAACGAACGATTGAATACGAGAAAAATCCGCTAGCGGGTGATTGGTTGCAAAATGCACTTGGCTTAGCTTCTGAACTAGGAACAGGAATTGGTTTAAACGGCCAAGCTGATTGGGAGCACATGCGCAATTTAAGGAATGACTTAGTTGCTGGAAGCTACCAAGAAGTCTATGAATTTTATGATGGTTCTCAAAATGGAAATGATGCTGTTGGAAATCCGAATTCTTCCATGGTGATATCTGCAATCAACGATGGCATTGGTTTAATCAATTATACTGGCCACGGTGATTTTAATGTTTTTAGTACATCTGGTGTTACTTCGTTTGATGTTCAAAATTTAATCAATACTGGAAAATATCCGTGGGTGATTTCAGTTGCTTGTAATCACGGAAGTTTTTCAAACGGAACGTGCATCTCGGAAAAGTGGCTTCGCGCATCAAAAAATGGTTCGCCTACAGGAGCGATTGCCGCTTGTGGATCTTCCATTTTAATGTCGTGGGCACCACCGATGAAAACCCAAAAAGAAATGGTTGGCTTCATAACAAATGCAGATTCATTCAATGTTAAAAAAACACTTGGTGGAATTTTTTATAATGCACAATTGAAAATGTTGGAGCAATATCCGACTATAGAAGGCGGTGAAGTGATGCAAACTTGGGTATTCTTTGGCGATCCAACAGTCGAGTTTCGGACTGAACAAACCCTTTCCATAAATGTGTCCCATGTTTCTCAAATCGCACAAAGTGAAAATAGTTTGACAGTGACTTGCGATACTGAAAATACATTCATTGCAATCACTCAGGAAAATATTCTTTTGGGGAAAGGAATTATTATCGGCGGTGCAACAACGATTGCTTTACCTGTTTTGCTAACGGAGATGCCATTGACAATTACTGCCACCAAGCAAAATTACAAACCTTATCAAGGTTCTGTTCAGGTGGGTAATGGACCAGTAGGAATCACAGATATTTCACCAATCGATTATGCTATTTTTCCGAATCCAGCAAACAACGAGGTGCAAGTGAAATTTTCATCCGCTAGCGAAAGCAGGATTATAATCGTGAATTCAACTGGACAAGTTTTGAAAACAATTAAACTAGAAGCTGGAAGTATCAATGAGTCCATTTCGTTAACTGATTTTGCAAAAGGAATCTATCAATTTGTCATTCACAATTCGCAAGGTCGTGTGTTTGAGAAATTAGTGATTCAGTAAGTTGTTCGATATTCCCTTATCCTCTAAATTTAGTTATTTTTGTAACGATGACTGATTTTCTTCATACTCCCATCAGCTTCTTAAAAGGAGTTGGACCTAAGCGTGCAGAATTGCTGCAAAAAGAGTTGAATATTTTCACCTTTGGAGATTTATTGGAATATTTTCCTTTCCGGTACATCGATCGTTCGACCTATAACACGGTTTCCGAATTGAATACGTTAGAAGGTTTTGCACAATTACGTGGATTTATAACCAGTATTCAGGAAACAACAATTGGAAAAAAGAAACGATTAACCGCTAAATTTCAAGATCGAACCGGACAAATCGAACTAGTTTGGTTTCAAGGCGCAAAATGGATTTTACCCTTGCTGAAACCAAATGTAGAATATCAAATATACGGAAAAGCAAAATTTTTCGGCAGTTCT
Organism: uncultured Chryseobacterium sp.; assembly: GCA_964488745.1. Classification (GTDB taxonomy): domain Bacteria; phylum Bacteroidota; class Bacteroidia; order Flavobacteriales_D; family Crocinitomicaceae; genus JAQVCM01. The sequence goes on from CAZAVP010000004.1 coordinate 7,049, forward strand.
TTCAACATTCCACATCCCGAATTGGTTGAAATGAGTCAAGTTGACGCCGAAATTGGAATGAAAGGAATTTACCGTTCTACTGAAAAACTTAGTACCAATGGTTTGCATTCCAAAGGCATTGAAAAATTAGCGAGTTCATTGGCTTCGCAAGTAAGTGGTTGTTTTCACGAACCGTTTCCAATTTATCTTTTGAAAGATTTGGATTTACTCAATAGAGAGCTGGCCATCAAACAAGTTCATTGTCCACAGAACGAGGAGTTGCTGAATCGCGCAATTTTTAGACTTAAGTTTGAAGAACTTTTCTTTCTGCAAATGGAATTGTTACTGCGCAAGCAGATTGCACTATCCAAGAATAAAGGATTTATTTTTTCCGAGGTCGGCACTCATTTTACTGATTTTTATGAAAACCATCTACCGTTTGAATTGACAAGTGCGCAAAAGCGCGTGGTGAAAGAAATTCGCATGGATTTCAAAAAAGGATTTCACATGAATCGTTTGTTGCAAGGCGATGTAGGAAGTGGAAAAACATTGGTCGCACTTTTGACCATGCTACTAGCAACTGGAAATGGTTTCCAATGTGCTCTGATGGCGCCAACGGAGATTTTGGCACAACAGCATTTTGAAACGATTTCAGATTTAGTGAAGTATTTGAATATCCGTGTTGAAAAATTAACGGGTTCTGTCAAAAAGTCGCAACGTAAAACCTTGCACGAAGATTTGAAATCAGGAAAAATTAATATCTTGATTGGAACACACGCTTTGATTGAAGATGCAGTTGAATTTCAAAACCTCGGTTTGGTGGTTATCGACGAACAACATCGTTTTGGTGTTGCGCAACGAGCGAGGCTGTGGAAGAAAAACATCACGCCACCACACATTTTAGTGATGACCGCAACGCCAATTCCCCGGACCTTGGCCATGACAGCTTATGGAGATTTAGATGTTTCGGTAATTGATGAATTGCCACCAGGAAGAAAACCGATTACAACCCGACATCATTTTGAAAAAGACCGTTTGCTGATTTTTGGATTTATTCGGAAAGAAATTGAAAAAGGTCGCCAAGTTTATGTTGTTTTTCCACTTATCAAAGAATCAGAAACACTGGATTATCATAACTTAATGGAAGGCTATGAATCCATTTCCAGGGCTTTTCCGATGCCGGAATATCAGATTAGCATCGTTCATGGACAAATGAAGCCAGATGTCAAGGAATTTGAAATGAAGCGATTTGTGAATGGAGAAACGCAAATCATGGTTGCCACGACGGTGATTGAAGTTGGAGTTAACGTTCCAAATGCATCTATCATGATTGTGGAAAGTGCTGAACGTTTTGGATTGTCACAGCTACATCAGTTGCGGGGTAGAGTAGGTCGTGGAGCCGAACAATCATTTTGTATTTTAATGACTGGTGAAAAACTATCAAAAGAAAGCAAAAAACGGTTAGCTACCATGGTATCCACGCAAGACGGTTTTCAAATCGCAGAAGTGGATCTAGAACTCCGAGGTCCTGGAGATTTAATGGGCACACAACAAAGTGGAATTTTGGATTTGAAAATTGCTGATTTAGCGACAGATGGGCAAATTGTAGCTTTGTCTCGGGAAAAAGCAAGAGCGATATTAGAGGTAGATTCGAATTTGGAAAAGCCTGAGCACGTCCAAATACGAAAAAAGGCCGTCGAGTTATTACAAGACAAGCCTAATTGGAGTAAAATTTCTTGATGTTTAGCAGATTTTATTGCTCTGAAAGAGGTTTAGCTTATAATTTCCACCAAGGCTTCTTGGATTTTTCATTTCCATAACCATAACCATAGCCGTAGCCATAACCTTTGTGCGTTTCAGATCCATTAACTAGGACAGCTACATTGGAAAGTTTTTGTTCTCGAATCAAGGTTTCTGGTATACTCAAGAAGCGCTTGTCTAGGTAATTCACCCTAGAAACATAAAGCGTTGCATCGGCATATTCGTCAATTAACAAGGTGTCTGTGACTGCTCCAACCGGTGCAGTGTCCACCACGATGTAATCGTATGCTGTTTGCATTTGCTCAAAAATTTCCTTTACTCTTGGGTGCATCAATAATTCAGCTGGGTTTGGCGGTACATTTCCAGAAAGTAAAATGTCAAAATTATGATGCGCATTTCGTTTTCGAATAATTTCCTCTAAATTCAATTCAGGGTCTGTAATGAAATTAGTTACCCCTTTTCCATCTTCGATTCCTATGTACTCTGCTACTTTGGGAAGTCTTAAGTCCATCCCAACCAACAGCACTTTTTTATTGGACAATGCCAAGATGGATGCTAAATTTACTGAAATAAAAGATTTTCCTTCCTTGGGTATGGTAGATGTGATGAAAATGGTGTTTTTAGAGTCTGGCTTCAATTTTAACATGAAATCAATGTTGGTTCTCAAGAGACGAAAAGCTTCCGAGACATTGTCGTTTCCACCGTATCGAACCACGATTTTATCTTTCATTTCTGTAAATGGAATGTCTCCAATATAAGGCAAGCCTGCTTCGAGAACATCTGCTTTCCCACGCAATTTCGTGTCCCAAAGCTTGCGGACATAAATAACTCCAGTCGGTACAAGCAAAGCGAGGAGAATGGATGCGAGGTAAATGATGTTAGATTTTGGAGAAACTGGAATCGGGTTGCTGTATGCGTGGTCAATTACTTTGGTGTTTCCTACCGTTGCTGCCAAGGTAATCGCAGTTTCTTCTCTTTTTTGCAGTAAATAGAGGTAAAGCGTTTCTTTAATTTGTTGTTGACGTTGGATTTCACGGTACTCGCGTTCGTATTTCGGAACGGATTGAATTTTAGAATTAATCCGTTTTTCTGTTTTTCTTAATTCGTTGTTTTGAATCTGGATAGACTTTTTTAAGTTCGACAAACTTTCTTTCAAACTTTTGTGTATGCCCATTATCTGAACTTCTAAGTTCACAATTACGGGATTCTTATCGGTAGAGTTTTTAAGGAGTCTATTTCTTTCTAAGATTAAGGTGTTGTAGGCATCAATCATTTTTTCGATTGCAGGGTTGGATAGACCTAAGTTGGAGGGAATTAAATCGTTGGCATTGTTGTGGGTTATCAGATATTCATAGACAAATTCGGAGAGACGTACTTGCATTTCATTTTCTAAAATACGCTTGTTGTTGTCGCTATTGGCTTCTAAAAACAATCCTGCTTCCGAAACGACATCAACCAATTTGTTATCCGTCTTAAAAGATTCCACATCTCCTTCTACATCAGAAAGCTCGGCTACTACAAATTTCATTCGATCGTTGATGAAATCCGAGGTGTTTTCTGAAATTTGATTTTTATCAGACATTGCATCAATACCGTGCTGTTTGATTAGGTTGTTGATAAACGCAATTGATAAATCTGAATTAGTTCCAACCAAGGAGATTTGAATCACATTGGCATCTTTGTTTATTTTACTGATGCTTAGGCTTCTCAAATAATTGTTGACAATGTCCCTAAAGGGAGATACAACAACGGTTATGTTTTCTTTGACAGGATTCTCTTTGCTGAAATTTGGAGTGACGACTACTTTTCCAAGGGACGTTTCAATTTCCTCCCCAAATTTATGCTGACTTTTATTTCCTTCTTTGGAATCAATTAACTCGTAGAGCTCGCTGGATATCGGTTTGATTTGAAAGGTTTCATCTTTTTCATAAATGGAAGAATCGCCAGCACTGATCAGCACGTTAATGGGAATGTTTTCAAAATACCTGGATGACACAGGACCATTTTCATTGATGAAAGCAACGTTTAATTTTAATTCTTTTACAACTTTGGAAATTAAAGCCCTGGATTTAAAAATTTCAATTTCGTTGTCTAAATTACTTTTTCCAGATAGAATCCCCAAGTCTGCAAATGCAGAAAGCTCGGAAATTCCTCCGCCCTTGGAATCATCTTTGATTAATATCGTAGCGTTTACCTCGTATTTATTAGGGGTGTATCGCAAATAGAAAACACCAGCAGAAATAGCAATAATGAGTGCTAAAAGATACCATTTCCAGTGGATGATGTACGTAGCTAATGCTTCTTGAATTTTAAATTCTTCTTCATCTTTGAATTGATTCCGAGTGGAGGGTAAATCTTGATTCATTTATCGGGTAATTAAAGTGATGGTGGTGATAACTAAGGAAGTGATGGAGATAAACATTCCAACCGTTTGACTATAGAGTGATGAATTTCGTTTTGCGCGATTCGGTTCTACATATACTACGTCATTTTGGGAAAGGTAATAAACAGGTGATTGAAAGATTTCATTGCTGGACAAATCCACGCGAAATTCTTTTTTCACACCGTCTATATCACGAATTACCAATACGTTTTGTCTCACGCCAGTGATGTTTAAATCACCAGCAATGCCGATGGCTTCTACGATGGTGATGCGTTCGTTAGGAATGTTAAAAGAACCTGGTCTTTGAACATCGCCCAAAACGGTAATTTTAAAATTTTGTATTTGAATGCTGACCACTGGATTGGCCACATAAACGGCTAATTGGGTTTTGATTAAGTCGGTTGCTTCCATGCGATTCAAACCAGCTACGTGTATTTTTCCAATAATGGGAAAATCAATGTCGCCGTTGGCATCCACCAAATATCCCGCCTTTGCCGCTATTCCAGAAGTGTAGTTCGGCATTTGAGAACTGGTATTTCCAATGCCAGATTCAAGTAAAAAAGGTTTGATGGATTCCACGTCCATCGAACTCACGGAGATGGAAAGAAAATCGTCTGATTTGAATACAGGCGTGTAATTGTGGTTGTCGTGTTTAACCTGTGTACTATCTGTTTTTTCAATTGCTTGAAAATAGTTTATTTTCTTTTTGGAAACACAAGATGTTGTTAAGAAGAATGGAGATATAATTAAGACAAAAATTATTTTTTGAATGTTGAACATATTTTTGAAGATATAAACTAGAAGACTACTCTTATTCAGCGTGAAATTTGGTTTGGTTTTTTTTCGAAGCTATTTTGTTGCTCGTATTGATGGTGTAAATTAATAAAAGAACGAACAGAGTCATTAGAATCATTACAAATGTAACAATTTTGAATGGATAAGCATTTGATATTGTTACAAAAGTCATAATCACAATGAGATTTAGCAAGCCTAAAGAGATAGAAGCCCAAATATGTGATTTCATAAACTCAAGCAAGACATGATGCAAATGGTTTTTGTCTGCCTTCATGGGGTGCTTACCAGCTAAAAGACGAATACCAATTACACGAAAGGTATCTAAAAGAGGGATAAATAAAACAGAAAAAACAAAGATAAATCTATTTTCAGGTAAAAATAAGTGGTTAGTTAGTGACCAAGGAGAAGCAAGGTAATGCAATGCCATGATAGCAATCATTAAACCGATGATGAGTGACCCACAATCTCCCATGAAAATTTTCAGTTTTCCTTTGTTTAAATTAAAACGCAGGAATGCAACCAACATGGAAATGGTTACCAAGGCTAAAGAAAAATAAAAGTAATCTTCTTTGAGAAAGAAAATGATTAGGAAGGTGCCACTGATCACAGTTCCAACGACGGAGGCTAATCCGTCCAGTCCATCTATTAAATTAAATGAATTGATGAAAAACACTAAAAACCCAAATGAAAGAACCATGGAGATAAAGGGGTTGATTTCATAGATTCCTAGAAAACCGTGGTAATTGGTGATTAAAAACTCGGGTGATATTACAATAAAGCCAGCCGCTAAAAACTGACCATATAGTTTAACTTTGGGAGAAGAGCTAACCAAATCATCTTTTAGCCCTACCATGAATAAGATTGAAATGGCAGCAATGATGTTATATCCAGCAAAGTTTTCGTAGTAAATCATGTTGATCAAGGGAATTGTGATTAAATACACCATGACAAAACTGACGCCGCCTAAAGAAGGCACTTCTTTGCTATGTGAACTTCGATTGATGATAGGAATAATCAATTTTTTCTTAACTGCAACAACAATTACTCTTGGAGTAATGATATTCACAGCAGTGATGACTAAGATAATCATCATAAAACCTAAAATTAAAGGGTTATATATCAAATAGTCTTGAATTATTTTGATTGTGGACTGCATACTTTATTGGATTAATCAGTGAATATTAATCTGTGGTGTCGGTATTAGTTGATTAGTGGAATAAAAGTCAGCCATGCAACAAAGAACATGGCTGACTAATAAAGAGTAATTATTTTTTGATAAAGACCAACTCAACACGACGATTAATCGCTCTGTTTTGGTCGCTGTCATTTGCTACTTTGGGTTTTGATTCTCCAAAACCTGTCGTTTTCATTCGGTCTTTGCTCAAACCTTCAGTACGCAATACATCGTACACGGCTTTCGCTCTCGATAGAGACAGGGTTTGATTGAATTCTTCTGTTCCAATGTCATCTGTATGACCTTCGATAGATAAATCGTAAGTTGAATTTTTCTTCAAAACCTCAACAACCTCCGCTAATCTTTCTTTTGAACCAGAGCTGAGTTTGGAAGATCCAAATTCGAAGTTAACTTGTTTTAATGCGTTCTTAATGGCATCTTTGTCTTCCGTTGGAATATCCGTGTGATCTATTTTCACATCAATGTTTACTGGAGTTGCTGAATCTGTAGAATCTACTGGATCAGACTCTATAACAGCAAGGGTTACTCCTCTATTATCAACCTTGTTCCCTTCGGGCGTATTCGGTTCGTCATCTCTATAGTTGAAAACACCATCACCGTCATCATCGCCTAATTGCTCTTCCAATTTTTTGACACGATCTTCGTAATTTGTTTCCACTGGAGTTTGAGCATAAACGGTCGGAACCCAATCTGCGTGTGTTTGGTGTTTGCCTAAATAAATACTTGCACCTACTGACCAGTTAACAAAATAGTTTTTAAAAGCCACTTGATTAGCACTTTGCAACATGTCAAAAGTTTGATTTTGCTTTACATGGGTAATGTATGACAGGTCTAAGTTCAATGAAACTCGTTCGCCTAGTTTTACTTGAGGGGTAATGCCGATAATCCCATTCAACATCAAATCTCTCTTTTTCCCTCCGTTGGTAGCTGTAGAAATTCTGGTAGATTTGTCATTAACCAAGATTGAAGCTCCAACACCACCGTGTATCAAGAGACCAATGTGTTTGGTCCATGTGTCAAACATGAGAATGTCTCCCAAGTTAGCAACCCCTTGGAAAGAGGTGCGGAAATAATGATTTTTAACGTTGATGGTGTTTCTATTTGCTTTGAATGAATCATAACCAAAGTCGAGCATCACACCACCGCGGTTGTTCATCATGTAGCGACCATTCAAACCATAGTGAGTTATTTGTGCTGTTTTAAAGCCGATGGAAGGAGTAGCTCCATAGTGACCACCAACATTTAATCCGATAGACCATTTGTTGTAATCTTGTGCAACAGTCATTGAACTTATCAAGACAACTCCCGCAATGAATAGTGAATATTTCTTTCTCATAATTTTTTATTTTAAATGTTTTAGAGTTAAAGAATCCATGAAAGATTCTCACTGTTCCTAATTCATTTATTTCGGTTCATTTTGTTGGATGTCTTCTTGAATTTTATGCTCTAATTCTTGGATGCGTTGCTCGTAATTATTTGTGGGAGTAACAGCAGCTGCGCCATAAGAAGTAGCTTTCCAATCTGCATGAGATGCATTTTTACCTAAATAAAACGTTGCACCCAAAGACCAATTTACCATGGTGTTTTTTAAAGCAACAGGATTTGTTGCGGTTCTCATGTCGTAATTCCAGTTCTGCTTCACGTTGGTGATAAATGAGAAGTCCAAGTTAAGAGAAACTCGTTCACCCAATTTTACTTGTGGGGTAATGCCAACGATTCCATTGAGCATCAAGTCTTGTCTTTTACCGATGTTGTACTTTTCTCTCGTATCTTTGTGATTGGTCAAAACAGAAACACCTGCCCCTGCGTGTACCATTAACCCAAGACATTTAGTCCAAGTATCAAACTTCAAGATGTCGCCAACATTCATAACACCTTGCAAAGAGGTGCGAAAATAATTGGACTTCATTTCTAAGTTTTTGCCTGTATATTTGTAAGTATCAAGACCAGCGTCTAACATAATTCCGACCCGATTGTTCATCATGTAACGACCATTTAGTCCATAATGCGCAATGCTTGCTGTTTTAGTAGAAAGACTAGAAGGCGTTGAGCCATAATGCCCTCCAACATTTAATCCAACAGACCATTTATTGTAATCTACTTGTGCTGTTGCTACTGAACATGTGATTGTTATCAAAGCGAGTACAATGGTATATACTTTTCTCATATTAATTATAATTAGGTTATAAATATTTGTACAAAGGTAATTTCTTTTGTAATAAGGAACAAGTTTTTTTAGCGTTCTTCTTTAATTGAATTTATTTTTCGAACATTTTACAAGGAATTATTTGCACTTTTAATCGGTAATATTTCCCACTTGGAAGAAGAAAAGCTAAATCGGTGAGTTTGCCTGTAAACCAACTGTGTAAGCTTTTTTTGCTCGAAATTGTTTCTCCAAAAAAGGACTTTTTCGTCTTCTTTTTAGTAGAAATTGCATAGTCGTTAATTCTTAACAAAAAAAAGAATAAAAACGCTAAAATTTAATTTTTAGTAAGGTTTTCACAATTCTTTCAGCGGTATTTCCATCCCAAAGATGGGGAATGGAACCTTTTTTCCATTGATCGTTGAATAGGATTTTCATCGCAGGATCGATATTTTTCGGATTGGTGCCAATTAATTCATTGGTTCCTTCCGTGATGGTTTCTGGTCGTTCGGTGTTATCTCGCAAAGTCATACAAGGTATTCCCATCACCGTGGTTTCTTCGGTAATTCCGCCTGAGTCGGTGATTACGGCTTTTGATTTGGATACCAAGTAATTGAATTCTAAATAACTCAGAGGTTCAATGAAATGTAAACGGTCGTGTTTCACGCCCAATTGCTCTAAAATCTTAGCAGTTCGAGGGTGAACAGGGAATACTAGGGGAATATTTTGCGTATGAAGGATGATTTCATCCAACAATTCTTTCAATTTACTTTCTTCGTCTACATTTGCCGGACGGTGCAGAGTCATTACGATGTACTGTTTTTCTTTCAACTGCAGTTCTTCCCAAATAGCTGGTTTACGAAAACGCGGACCTTGTTTCAGTAAGGTGTCAATCATTGTATTTCCTACAAAGAAAATCTGATCATCTTTCACACCACTGGCACGGAGGTTGGCATTTGCCACTTCAGAGGTGGTGAAGAAATAATTGGTGATGGCATCTGTTACCAAGCGATTAATCTCTTCTGGCATCGTCCAGTCGTTGGAACGAATTCCTGCTTCTACGTGTGCCACTTTGGTGTGTAATTTTTGTGCTACGATAGCGCAAGCCATGGTAGAGGTAACATCACCAACAACCAAGACCAAGTCTGTCGGATTTTCTAATAATTCCTTTTCAAAACGGATCATGATATTGGCTGTTTGTTCGGCTTGTGTGCCTCCGCCTGATTCAAGGTTGGCGTGTGGTTCAGGAATTTCAAGTTCCGTAAAGAAATCACCTGACATTTTTTTGTCGTAGTGCTGCCCAGTATGAATCAAACGGAAATCAATTTCTTTTCCGTCGCGTTGCGCTTTTTGGATTGCGTGAATAATGGGCGCAATTTTCATGAAGTTTGGTCGCGCGCCGGCTATGAGGGTTATTTTTTTCATGTGTGTTAATATTTATTCAAAACGTATAGATTCCAAAGAAATCGTACCAAATGAATCTGTCTCTTAATTCTTGAAGGTTGTTTCACAAGGCGATAAGCCCATTCCAAATTATTTTTCACCCACCAGTTAGGTGCTCGTTTTACAGTACCTGTATATACATCAAAACTACCTCCTAACCCTTGATAAACTGCAAGGTGATTTTTTCGCAGCTCCTCCATTAATAACTCTTGTTTTGGAGACCCCATAGCGATAAAAACCACATCGGGTTTCAAATTCACAATATCGAATTTTAAATGTTCTCCCTCTTCGTCTGTTTTGATGTAACCATTTCGATAATTCAAAATAGTTATCCCTTGAAATTGCTCCTTCAATTTTGAAATCGTTTTTTGGATGACTTCTTCTGTTCCACCTACAAAATAAAAAGTTTTTTCCTTGTAGGTTTCTTGAATAATATCCAACCACAATTCAACTCCTGGGATTTTCACAACATCTTTCACTCCTTTCTTTTTCAATGCCCAAACAGCACCAATTCCATCTGGATAACCCACATTTCGATTAATAATTGAACGTGTTTCATCCGTTGCATGAAGAATTTTTTCAGCATTTACAGCAACTAAGATTGATTTATTTGCAAAGGCAAAATCAATCAACTCTTTTCGAGAAGATGGTGCATAGGATTGAACGTTGTTGATTATTTTAAAATGCATTTATATCCGTTCTTTGATTAACTTGGCTGGAATTCCAGCATAAACTCCATTGATTTGGGTATCTTTGGTTAAAACTGCACCAGCAGCAATAATACATCCAGATGCAATTTTTAACCCAGGCATAATAATGGCATTTGTACCAATCCAAACATTATCAGAAATTGTTGTTTGCCCCACTTCCTTTTCACCCTGAAAAACCATAGGGGTATCTAATTCCTTTGTTTCATGCATTTTACCTAAAATCGTCACTCCAGGTGCAATCATTACATAATTTCCGAACTTAACATTATCAAGCTTAACATTTTCATTTATTTGACAATAATCACCTATCACTATATCTTCACCTCCACCAACATATACATTTTTTTGAATTTTGGTGAATTTTCCTATCGGCAATACTCTTCGCAAAAAGAATATTCTAAGCTTGTTAAAAAAAATCCCAAAAGGAAAATAACTTGATGGAAGATTCTTTGCCAAAGAATAATATAAAAACAAAAATAATTTACTTTTCATTGACCAGTTTTTTATATAATTCAATTAGTTTCTTTGCAACGTTTTGTATATCTAAATCTTGTTTAAATATTAAATCTCGATTATTTAATTCCTTATTTGAATGCAAAACATTTATAGATGCCTCAACTAATTCATTTATTGAATTAGTTGAGGCAACGTAACTATTTACAGATCCAGTTAAAAGTTGACAAACATTGCCAACATTTGTGGAAACGACTGGTTTATTACAAGCCATCGCTTCTTTCACCGCATTTGGACTCCCTTCATGATCAGATGTTAACAATAAAAATTCTGCAGCATTAAAATAGTATGGGGTTTGCTCTCTCGTGACATTTGTCATCAATAATTCCTCCGTATTTCCATATCTTTCATTTAAATTTGATACAATTTCAGAATACTTATCATATCGCTTTATAGGATTGTTTTTTGAAGCTGACACAAACAGAACATACTTAGTTTGAATATTCAAACCTAATTTCTGCTTTGCTTCTACTATATCAATTGGTTTAAACAGTTCAGTATTAACTCCATTAGGTAGATAAACAATTTTGCTATTTCTTGAAATTTTATTTTTCATAATAATTTTATCCACTCTAAGAGATAAAATTTTGTATAAAACCTTATTTATTAAACCTCGTTTTTGAATATCACCCAATAAGGATAGTACAATAGGTTGTTTTTTACTAATAAAAATTAGTGGGATAAGACAAAACTCATGATGGACATGTATTATTTGAGGGCAAAATTTCTTAATATTTTTTCGTAATTCCAAAATAATCTTAAAATACTTAATCGCACCGTATTTTCTTGCATTAACAAAGAAATATTTTTGAGTTAATCCTTCCTTCTCCAAAGAATCTATTTGTTCTTTAATGAAAATTCCGTAGGAAGAATATTCTTGAGTAGGAAAAGCATTGGTTATGTGTAATATTTTCATTTCTTATCTCTTTTTATGTATCTATGGATAGAGTTTGCATACAGAGATTCTAATGTTAAGTCATTATTTGTCAATTCATATTGATTTTCTGATTTTAAATAATATCTTTTCGATTTCAAATGTCCGGATGTTCCAAAATTTACAAATTGAAATTCAATCACTTGAAAACCAACAGCGTTCACACCAATATCTAAAGAAGTGTACGGACAACCAAATTTCTCAAAAAGTCCATACGCATATTCCAACAAGCCATCGGGCATATCAAAATCACCTGTAAAAGTATTATATCCACCACCACTTGCTCTAAAATCGTTAGGAGGATTTTCTCTTTTAACTATGTAAATAATATCACCAAAAATCAATACTTTGTAATCCCCAGAAAGGTCTTTTATCATTGGTTGTACAATAAATTTATTCCTGTTTACAGAAAAAGGAATATAATTTCTATACTTTTTACCTCTCAATTTCTCTTTTAGTAGTTCTCTAAGTGTAAAAGTAGATTTCGTTATCTTTTTGACAAGGCTCAATAGCTCATGATTATTATCAACCTTAAAGACCCCTTTGGATTGCGCTCCGTGTGACTTTTTCACAATAAGAGGAAACTCTCTTTTAATCTGATGTAACTTAAAGTCTTCTAAACTTCCATAAGTATTTGTCTGAGAACTATTTTCATCCTTAATAAAACCACGAAGAAGTTCCATAAAGACTTTATTGGAGTGTGCCTTGAAGTATTTATATTTTGGAATAAGTTCTGCACCACATAGTTCCAAAAAATATAAAACATCATCTATGTATGATTTATATTCTCCAGAACTATCATTTGCTTCCGAGCTTTGGTACAGAACTTTTTTGCCTTTATAGCTATCTACATCATTTATATCAATTTCAAAAAAATTCATTATATTAATCTTGTATCCAATTTTTTGCATTTCATTTGAAAACAGTATAAGATTTAATCCAGAGTATGGAGGATTTGAGTCATACTTAGATCCAAACGAGTTTTTATAATCAACAAGAAGGATTATCTCTTCCATAATATTTTTTTTAATTTGTTTAGATTTAAATTCTGATATTTTTTAACTCCTCCTTCTTTGACAAAAATGAAATAGTATATTGGATTAATGTAATGAAATTTAATGTTATATATACGCCAAAAGATTTTTGTCATATAAAATTTTGAATATAGATATGATCTAATCCTTGGTGTCAAGGCGAATGTCTTGATCTGAATTTTGTTCAACTTTTGTCTCGAATAAAACAGTGTGGTTTGGACATCCTTTTCTTTAGAAAAATCAGCATGTAATACACCTCCCTTCTTTCTCCTCTTTGGTAAACGTATTATTTTGTTTTCAAAGTGTACATCAAAGAAAACAAAATTGCCTAAACTGAAATATACAGGCATGTTGTTTATATTCATTTTTGGCTGAAGCGTATGCGGATGATGTCCAACAATTAAACTTACGCCTAAGCTTTCAAAGAAAATTGCGTCGTCGACTTGTTTTCTTTCAGGAAAGAATCCTCCCTCGTATTTACCACCCCAATGTAAAATAAGAACAATATGGTCGCACTTTTGCTTTAGTTTTTCTACATCTTTCTGAATAGTAATAAGTGAGTATTCATTCAAATATACTTCGCAGTCTGGAGGAAGGGATGGGTTTGTGTCGGACGTGCAATAGTTTAAAAATCCAATTTTTAGTCCATCGTTTTCATAAATGAATGGTTTTGCAGCATCTTCCGCTGTTAAGCCTGCACCTATATACGAAATACCTAATTCATCTAGTTTTTTTGTAGTTGCAATAAATCCACTCTTTTTAGCATCATAGACATGATTATGGGCGAGTGTTACAAGGTTGATATCTAGTTGGGTTAGATTATCAATTGAAGCGATATCAGTTGTAACTCTGGGTTTTTTCAATAAATTATACTCACCGATTGAAGCAAGCGCTTCAATGTTTGATATTGAAAAATCAACTTCTTTTCCTAAAGTGGTATATTCTGAAAAATTGAATTGAAGTTCTTTTCCAGTATCATTAAAGCTAATATCACCTAAAAAATTGACACGAACCATATTTAAATTATTTCTTGTCGTTTTTGGTTTAGTGCTATCCCTTGAATTGCGCCCAGACCTGCTAATGCAACACTCATTGTACTGCCCAACACTCGGAAACTTCCCGATATTCCCATTACAATAAGTCCAGTAATAAATGATAAATACATCATTTTCATGAAAGAGTCCTGACTTAAAATACTGCTAATCATTCTGTATTGTAACAATAAAATAATTATTAGAAGTCCATAGAGTGTCAGACCGATCAGACCAGTTCCACCTAATAATAGGGCAAAATCGTTATGGAACATTATAGATAGTCTATATGCTTCCATTTCATTAAATGTTTCATAGCCGATTAATTTTGTTTTTAGGTCTCCATTTTCGAACTTATTCAACACTAGACTCGTTTCAATATAACGCCACTCCTCTTCTATATTTGCCCCAGAAACATCTAATCTTTCTTCTCTTATTTCAAATCGATCAGTAATCCTATCATAAAAAAGAAATGTTCCGGGAATGATTGCCAACATTGAGATAAATATGGTTTTTACTATGTGTTTTCTATTGAAGTAAAGATATAATACTCCAGATAAAACAATTAATAGTAAGACAGTTCGTTTTACTGCTAACAGAATTACTATTAATGAAATAAATATAGCTACATATCTAAAAAATCTATTTCGGAATTTTCCTGGTGAAGCAATATGTGGTACACTGAAAATAGTTATCAAAAATATATTTTTCACAATGTTTACCCCACCTACACCAAAGCGAATCGATTCATCATGATAATTAATTTCGCCAAATTTGAATATATTTGAAGCTAAAATTATTATAAAGAACATCCATAATGAGTAGTATGCATATTTCGAAACAATCAATAGATCTGCTTTAGTTTTTATAAAAGAAAATGCATAAATAAACATCAACAATGAAAGGATAGTTTTAAATGCATCATTCAATGAGTTGCTAATTGAACTTGAATTGAATATTCCAAGACTAAAAAGGTAAACAGCAAGCAAGACTACGGTCATTACTGCCTTATTTCTGAAATCTCTAATTGGAAAAATCATCAATACAGCATATAAATATAAAACCAAACGTACAGCAATCAATACTGCCCCTCCTAATCCCCATGTTAATGCATCGAAAATAAAGATACTTCCTAAAAGCTTAGCTTTATTCATTAATTACTTTTTTTGAACTTAAAAAATTTAGTAAATGAGTACATTTGACTAATCCAATCACTAAAGATTCCATATCTGATTTTTGTGACCATTATATCATCATAAACTTCTAAATATTGTTTGCAACCTTCCCCTACATCAAATTTCTCCTTAAAAATTTTTTCTGAAAAATTAGACAGAATATTATAAGTTTCTGTATTTGATATTAAAGAAATAATCTTGTCCAGATTTTCTTGAACTATTTTTTCTGATGTCAAACCTCTCTCGGAAAAATTTGTTTTAAAGAAATCATTAAAGTTGGTTTCATTTATTAAAATCGGTATGTCCGAATTGACTGAAAGTGTTAACACAGGTTTTTGCAGAGCCGTCGCTTCCATAAAACCTCGACCAGTTGCAATAACTGCATCACCTAAATAAAGCAAATCAGAAGCTTTTTGCGTGTATAGATCTTCTATTAGGAAATGAATTGGTAAACCTGCAGCTTGAAGTTTGAACTCATTGAATATTTCTTCATCTTCTACGGTTCCAATTATGTAAAGCATTATGTTTTTTAAACCTTTTTCACTTAATTTTACAATTAATTGAATGCTTGCATCCAAGGTTTTTTTATAGGTTTTTCCAATCCTTCCAATCCTTAGAAAAGTAAATCTATTATCATCTTTTTTAATTGGATGTGACTCTTGTGATGAAGTAAATTCATTTTTATTTACCCTATTAGGTATTAAGTATATTGACGTATTTTTATATTTTACTTGGTTTTGAAACCATATTCGATTTTCGTCGCTGAACACTACTAGGTGTGATATTTTTGGAAAAAAACGCGGGTTTGGGCCTCCGCATAAGTTTAAAATTAGTCTTGTTTTCTTAGGGTACACAGCCAAACGTAAAATATTATATACGTTGCTGTCAAAACAATGTAGTATATCTGGGCTTTCAACCTTAAGTATGTCTTGAATTTTTTTTCTAAATTGGATAAAGTTATATTGATTAGTGTCTATGTGTGAGTGAAAGCTTCTATTATTACTGATTACTTGACTTTTTCCAGGTCCAACCGAAATAATATTAGAGTTGACATATTGGGTAAGAGCATCAGAAATATGATTCAATGAATGGAAATGTCCCCCACGTCCGTGCCCCATTACTGAAATAAAAAATATTACTTTCATATTATATTATCCGTTGTTCGACCTCTAAATTAACATTAAACTTCTGTTTGACTCTTCCTTTGATTTCCATAATTAAATTCAAGATATCATTTCCAGTTGCACCTCCTTTATTGACTATAAAACCACTATGTTTTTCTGAGACTTGAGCTCCACCAACTGTATATCCTTTTAGACCTAATTCGTCTAACATTGGACCTACAAACTTTCCGGGAGGTCTTTTAAAAACGCTCCCACAATTTGGATATTCCCGGGGTTGTTTAGACCATCTTCGTTCTTTGGATTCAATCATCAATTTTTGAATCTCTTCGAAGTTCCCTTTTTTTAAAATAAACCAAGCCTTTAAAATAATCTTATCTTTTCTATTTTGAAAATAACTATTTCTATAAGAAAGATTTATTTCAGCATTTGATTTTTCTTTAACATCGAAATCTATCAAATCTAAATAACGAACTTTAAATAATATATTTTTCGTTTCACCTTCTTGTGTTCCAGCGTTCATGACTACTGCCCCTCCAATTGAACTCGGTATGTCATACAAAAATTCAGCTCCCGAAAGATGGCTTTTTAAAGCTATATTACTTAAGTCAAGTGTTGTTGCA
Organism: uncultured Chryseobacterium sp.; assembly: GCA_964488745.1. GTDB lineage: Bacteria > Bacteroidota > Bacteroidia > Flavobacteriales_D > Crocinitomicaceae > JAQVCM01. The sequence continues at coordinate 23,889 of CAZAVP010000004.1, forward strand.
CCCGATTCAGCTTCAATTAAAGTGTCTTTCACTAAAACTTTATTAAAGTTTCCATTTAAAATAATAAATGGTTGAAGATACTTGCTTTTAGATAAAATAGTATTATTTCCATTGCCAAGAACTACATATTCTTGTTCTTTTAATTTTATAAATAACTGAATAAAATCGTTTTCAGTTTCAGGAAAATAGGCGATTGAACAAGTACTTTTGATTTTGTAAGAATTGTAATTTGTTAAATCAAAATTTTCGAAAACTTTCATACTACTTTTTAAATTTTCTTAATATGTTTAAAATCGGATCAAAATCTGACTTCTTGTAGGTGATGATTGTTTTTATTGGAATTTTAACTTCTTTGCTGTAAAAAAATAGAAAAAGTAAACCCGCCATCGTGTAACTGATCGTGGACGAGAAAGCAGCACCATCGGCTCCGTATTTGGGGATGAGTAAAATATTCAAAATAATGTTTAAAACTAGAGCAGGAGTCATCGCTTTCATGCTTATCCATGGTTTTCCTTTTCCCGCCAAATCCATGTTCATTACTTTGTAAATGGTCAGGATAAGAACGCCTGGGAGTAGATAATTTAACACAGAAGTACTGCCTCTAAAAGCTTCACCGTACATTCCGACAATGACGATGTCAGATAAAAGATAGAGTATGAATGATCCAGCGCCAATTGCAATAAAAGATAATCTTAAAAGCTGAGAAATTTGCATCGAAAATTTCAGCCCATCTTTACTTATTGCGCTTCGTGCAAAAACAATAGTGCTGAAAATCATGGGGATTTGCCATAAATATTGGGTTATGCCCGAGCCTTTACTGTAAATACCCAATTCGTAAGGTGTACTTAATTCATCTAAAAGAATGATATCCATTTTGTAATTCAAATTGATGACGAGTAATGAAACTGCGTAAACAATTCCTAAAGACAACATGCTTTTGATGATTTGCCAATCGTATTGCAATTTAAATGCTTTTAGAAACTTGTTTTTAAAAAGTAAAAGCAATGACATAAATAACGGTGCGGCTGCTGTTGCTAACATTGCACCTGCGACATTCAGTTTTAGTAAAACCACGAAAAACCCTGTCCCTATTAAGGCAATTAATCCAGGGATCCAGTTAATTTTATTAAATGTTTTGATATCATTTTTACCTAAAAAGACTCCAGAGTTATAGGTGTTAAATAACGTAAATGGAATGGGCAATAAAGCTAAAATGACCAAAGTGAGATTTTCTCCTGAGTTACTTAGGTACCTGATTAAAATAAAGCTGGTGATTATGGAAATGATACTAGTTATCATCCAAATTTGTGTAATTGCAGTCTTTATTTGTTCTTCACTATAAATTCCTTTTCCTAAAAAATAGGTGGTTGATTGTCGAATTCCTAAAGAGCCAAAACTCATAAAAAGAGAAGGATATACTAAAAGTGCAGCTATGATACCATTTCCTTCTGGACCGATATACCTTGCAGTGATTATCGATGTTGTTAAACCAGATAATATTATAACAATATTCGATATCCCAATTCTAAAGGTATCCTTAAGAAATGAGCTCATTTTCGGGGTGTAATTTTACAAGGATTGCCTATAGCAATAGAATTGGATGGTACATCTGTATTGACAACAGTATTCGCTCCTACAACAGAGTTTTCTCCAATTTTTATTCCTCCAATAATGACAGCGCCCGCATAAATAGTAACATTGTTTTCAATTGTAGGATACTTTTTCGGTTTAAGTTTTCCTTTACCATGACTACCAAGCGTTACATTTTGAAAAATTGTCACATTATTTTTAATTATTACACCTGCTCCAATCACAATTGAAACTGGGTGGGCTAAAATAAAATTATTTCCAATTTCTGCTTTATAGGAGATTTCACAATTTCTTTTAAAGATTAATTTTGTTCTAATTACTGCAGAATAGACTCTAAGAATTCTAGATTTGGATTCCGAAAAGTATTTGCCTTTCCTATACAAGTACATTACTTTATAGCTTGGATTTATGAGCCTATGTTTCCAGCTTTTAAAAATATTAGGTTTTTTTACAGGTAAATCTCTGTAAATCTCATAGAAATATTTCATTAATTCAATAATTTAGATATTTTCTGTTCTAAATTTTCATAACCTCTTTCTATTTGCCAGGCATTATTTATGATGGTTTCTCCTTCAGCAGTTAAACCAGCTAAATATAGCGCAATACCAGCTCTGAGGTCTAAAGCGGTTACTTCACTTCCATGTAATTGATTTCCTCCGTTGATAACCAATAATTCGCCTTGTATTTCATATTTCATTCCCATTTTGGCTAATTCTTCTGCATAGCCATAACGTCCTGGGAACCGTAAATCTATTATTTTTGATATGCCTTGAGACATTGCTCCATAGACGGCAAAAAGTGGTTGCATATCAGAATTTATTCCTGGATAAGGTCCGGTGCTTATTTCTATCGGGAAAGTGTCACCACCTCTAACAATTAAACTATCAGTTCCTTTATAAAATTTCATTCCACTTTCTCGCAAGTGAACCAATGGAACTTCTAAGTGCTCAAACGGGAAATTTTGAATTTCAATATCTCCTTTTGTTACAACCGCACCAATTGCCCAGGTTAGCGCTTCCATGTTATCAGGAACTACAGTATGTCGAACACCAGACAATTTAGAAACTCCTTCAATTACGATGCATTTTTGACCATACACTCTTATTTTTGCGCCCATTTTATTTAACATGTTTATTAAGTCAATTATCTCTGGTCTTATATGAGGATTCCAAATAGTCGTAGTGCCTTTTGCCAATGTACCACATAATATTCCATTCTCAGTTGCACCTGTTGAACGAATAGGTAAATATATTTCTGCACCTACTAATTGTCCATTTACTTTGGTACATAAGTAACCATCTTCTTCCCAGATTTTTGCGCCCATTTGCTCCAAAATCATTACATGTAGGTCGAATTTTCTATCGCCCAATTTACAACCACCAGGTAAAGGTACCTTACCTTTACCAAATCGAGTGGTTAAGGTTCCCAATATTAAAAGCGAATTTCGTATAGAGCGTTCGTCCCAAATTAGTTCAGGAACTATTTTATTTTCAGATATTTTCAGATAATCACCATTTTCAAAACAAGTTTTCCCCATTTTATTCAACATTTGAATATGTACTTGCATATCTAAAAGCTGATTGGGTGAATTGTATAATTCTACTGCTTCATCAGTTAAAACTGATGCAGTCAACAGTTTTAGCCCACAATTTTTAGCACCACTTACTTTTACTTGACCTTGAAGTTTTCCTCTTTTTACTTTAATGAAATCTTTATTTATCATAATTCTGCTATTTATAATTTGAAGAATAATTTCCTCCCTACAAACTCCCGCTCGCACCAACCAAAACCCCTTTCACATCATACAACACACTTGTTTCCTTTTGAACGGAACTAAGATCCATATCCAAAAACTCCTTATGGGCCACACCCAAAACAACTCCATCAAACTGTTTGCTTGGGAATTCAGTAACCATATCCAATTTATATTCGTGTTTCACCTCCGCAGGGTTTGCCCATGGGTCGTAGATTGTCACTTTTGCACCATAATCTTCTAAGGCTGCAATGACATCTACAATTTTGGTATTCCTCACATCTGGACAATTTTCTTTGAAGGTAATTCCGAGCATCAGCACTTCGGCACCCAAGATGCAAACTCCTTTTTTGATCATCAATTTCACAATTTGAGAAGCCACGTATTCGCCCATGCCGTCGTTCATGCGTCGCCCAGCCAAAATGATCTCAGGGTTGTAGCCTTTTTCTTGTGCTTTTTGCGCCAAGTAATAGGGATCTACACCGATGCAATGTCCACCAACTAATCCCGGTTTGAAAGGAAGGAAATTCCACTTGGTTCCAGCGGCAGTCAACACATCGTGTGTATTGATGTCTAATAAATTAAATATTTTCGCCAATTCATTGACGAAAGCGATGTTGATGTCGCGTTGCGAATTTTCGATCACTTTGGCAGCTTCTGCAACTTTGATTGTTGGGGCTAAGTGCGTGCCTGCGGTGATGACACTTTTATATAGTTCATCTACTTTCTTTCCAATTTCTGGCGTAGAACCTGAAGTAATCTTCAATATTTTTTCAACCGTATGTTCTTTGTCTCCCGGATTGATTCTTTCGGGTGAATATCCTGCAAAGAAATCAACGTTGAATTTTAATCCACTAATTTTCTCTAAAACAGGAACACATTCTTCTTCGGTAACGCCTGGATATACTGTTGATTCGTAAATAACAATGTCTCCTTTTTTTAACACACGAGCTACTGTTTCACTGGCTTTATACAAAGGCGTTAAATCGGGTCGATTGTTTTTATCTACTGGAGTTGGAACCGTTACGACAAAAAAAGTTGCGTCTTGAATGTCTCCCATGTTGGAAGAACATAGCAATCCCTTGTCATCGTTCGCAGTCTTTTTCAAAACGGATTGTAAAAGTTCATCACTAATTTCCAAGGTTGCATCGTGTCCTCCGTTCAACGCATCGATGCGCTTTTGGTTGATGTCAAATCCGACAACTGGATATTGGGTTGCAAATAAGCGCGCCAAAGGTAATCCAACATATCCAAGTCCGATTACGGCAATTTTAGTGTTTGTGTTCATAATTTACAGTGATTTTTTTATATATGGTGAACGGTAGTGTGGGGTCTGTGGTCTGTGGGTTTGCGGTGAACGGTAGTGTGTAGTCTGCGGTCGGAGGGAATCTGTGGTCGGTGCAGACCCAACCCCGTTCACCCACAGGACCCATCACCGCCCCCCGAATCCCATCACCCAATCCCATTCACAGTTTACTCTTCAATGCTTTTAATAATCCATATATTTGTTTGCGCGTTAATTCTAATGGTAAATCACTAGTATCGCTGTCGCTACAAAATTTCAATCTTTTACTTAATTCTAATTGTGTGTCTAATTCTCCTAAAGAAGCAAGTGCAATGTGTACAAACTGAATATATTCTTTCGTGTTTTTTCTCATAAAACCTTCGGCGATGTTGGATGGTATAGAAACAGCGCATCTTCTCATCTGCGAAATTAATCCAAATCGTTCATCTTTCGGGAATTTTGCAGTAATTATATATACTTTTTCCGCCAATTTCATTGCATTGTTCCATACGTCGAGATCTCTGAAAGTTAGTATCATAATGGATGGTGGGTTGTGGGTGATCTGGCGTCTGTGGTCGGTGTGTGTACGGTGAACGGTGCGTTCGAAGTGCTTCGTCTCTGGGCGTTGCCTCCCGACCATCGTTCACCATCACCGATTTTATTTTATATTCTCCCAATACCATTTTACCGCTTCTTTCAAACCGGATTGGATGGTGTGCGAGGGGTTGTATCCTAATTTTTCCTTTGCTTTTTCTATACTGGCTAAAGAATGTGGAATGTCGCCTTTTCGGCTTTCTCCATGGATAACATTTACATTTCCAATTTTATTATCGTACTCAGTCAAATATTTTTTCAAGTACGCAACCAACTCATTCAAGGTTGTTCTATCCCCCACAGCTGTATTGTAAACCGTGTTAATTGCCTCCGAATTTTCGGTCAACATCGCCAATTCATTCATTTGAATTACGTTGTCGATGTAAGTGAAATCCCTTGAAAAATCACCTGACCCGTTGATGACGGGGCTTTTGTGAGTCATAAATTGTTTTACAAAAAGGGGAATCACAGCCGCATAGGCACCGTTTGGATCTTGTCTTCTTCCAAACACGTTGAAATAGCGCAAACCGATGGTCTCCAGTCCATAAGTTTTAGAGAAAATGTCGGCATACAATTCATTGACGTATTTAGTAATAGCGTAGGGGGAAAGCGGTTTCCCGATTATTTCCTCAACCTTGGGTAAATTCTCAGAATCGCCATAAGTGGAAGAACTCGCCGCGTAAACAAAACGCTTTACTTGTTCATCTCGGGCAGCCACCAACATGTTTAAAAAACCTGTGATGTTGACTTCGTTGGTTGTGACTGGATCGTTAATGGAACGAGGAACAGAGCCCAAGGCTGCTTGATGTAAGACATATTGACATCCTTTTACAGCTTTTTTACACGTCTCTAAATCACGAATATCGCCTTGCATGAATTTAAAGTTCGGATTTTGAAAAAAAGGTTCCAAGTTGTGGAGATGACCAGTTGACAAATTGTCAAGGCATACCATGAAGTATTTTTCTGTGGAGAGAAAATGTTCAATTAAATTGGAACCAATAAATCCAGCACCACCCGTAATAAGTATCGTGGGTTTTCTCATTTTTTTGTTTTAGATAGTTAAAGTAGGAGATCTTTGTCTTGGCACAGCTTCGCCCTTTCACTCACAGGTAATTGAGTTTCAACATTGATATTCAGTGCGTTATGTTTTTACGCAACAGATTGCTAAAAAGCAATTTGTTGCTGTATTTTTTCAATTTTAGTTTTACCAATTTCCAGTAAAACCCCTTTGCCTATTGCTTCCACTTCTAGGAGCAACTTATCTTTCCCTTTGAAGGTAATCAATTTAGCCTCTACACCTTTAAAGGGACCGCTTGAGATCAACACTTCCTCGCCGGGGACAAACGACAAATCAATTACTTCTGTTTCATCTTTCAGATTGGAAAGCGCTTTAATCGTTTCCATTTGCCTTGAACTAACAATGGCATATTGACTTTCAAAAGAAACAAAACGAACTACTCCAGGTGTATTTAAAATTTGATACCGATTCTTTTCGTTGTATTGTACAAAAAGATATCCTGAGAAAAGTGGTTCTTCTACTAGTTTAATTCGATCACTCCATCGTTTTTTTCGAGTGAGTAAAGGAAGGTAGGCCTCAATGCCTGAACGAACTAAAAGAGAATACACTTTTTTCTCATGTCGTCCACGTGTTTGAATAACAAACCAATCTTTATTTTTTTGCTTAAACATTTAGGGAACAAAAGTATCATTATTATTTGATGAAAAGAAGAGGTTTCATTAAAAAAATCCATAACGCTTTTGCATTAACTTACTCTTTTTGCCGATTAAGAATGTGGTTAATTGGTTTAATTTAATTTAAGTTGTCTTTTTGTCTGGCTTAAATTTGTATTTTTTCTTCACGGCAGGGTGCTTACTTTTCGAAAAATTATTGTTGTTTTTCGGATCACCACCTAAATGATACATGATGGTAAATGAATGTTGCATGTAGTTCCCTCCATTGTCAAAAAATGGAGCTGCATTTGCTAATTTAACCATTGACTGGAATTGAACTCCCCAGTTGTAGGTAAACCAAGAGTAGAATCCAAGACCCACGTTGGTGGTAGTGGTAATTCCAAATCCTTGACGAAGCGTAACTCCTGGGCCAATTGCTAAATAGGGTTTGAAGTAATTTCTGGTTCTGGCATTTAATCCTGGAATGCTAAACTGTGCGTGAACGTCTAATGCAAAAAACAGTGCACTTCGAGGCGCAGGCGGAACGTATGCTACAAAAACACTGTCATTGATTTGAACCAACGCATTTGGATCATAGTATTCTTGATATGCTTTATATTTGTTAACAGATAGAGCACCCTCCAATTCTAAGAAATCATTGAAATGATAAAGAACCGACAAGCGGGATGGAGCAGGTAAAAAATGGAAACTTTGAGTTGGTCCAAAAAAGCCATCAGGTTTGCCATCATTGTTGATAGCATTTACACCTAAACCTACAGACCAAGGAATGGTTCTCAGTCTGTAAGGAACTTCTTCTCCTGTATTGTGTTGTGCTATACCAATGAATGGAAAAACGAATACAAGTAATAATGAGATGCGTTGAATTGTTAACATTAAAATGATTTTTATCCTAAAAATTGTTATTATTTTCAATAATTTTTCAAATATAGAATTAAAATTTAGTTTGAACGCTGATTTTTTATCTAAAACAATTTTTTTTAGAACAAAAGCTGGACGATTACTTTGAAAAAAAATTAATTGTCACTGGGGTTAATTGGAAAATCAGTCATTATTTTATACTTACTACCTAATTTTTCCATGAAATATTTCCAAGCATCTGGTTTGTGAATTTTCATGATTTCTTCGGGGTTTTTTACGTCGGCAATGACCCAAGCGTTTTTTTCGATTTCTTGTTCTAATTGTCCTGCCGACCATCCCGAGTAACCCAAGAAAAAACGAATTTGATTTTTTTGAATGTGTTCTTGATTGATGATTTGATACAACTGCTCAAAGTCGCCTCCGATGAAAATACCGTCTGTAATTTTAGTGCTCAAATTCAATTGATTTCCTAAATTGTGTAAGAAGAATAAGCTTTCTGTTTCCACAGGACCTCCAGTGCTAAGTGGAATATCAATCATTGGAAAAGAGGGGCTAAGCTCTTGAAGGTTTACCTCAATCAAATTATTTAGGACAAAACCAAAGCTTCCTTCAGGAGAATGCTCACATAAAAAAACAACTGAACGCTCAAAGAAATCATCTCCCTCAAAAGGATCAGCTATTAAAATGCGCCCTTTTTGTGGTTTTAAAGCGTTTTGAAAAGCAATGTCAATCATAGATCTTTTAATTTTGAGTGATTTGATTCACTTTTAGTTTGGTTACTTTCCCGTAGGATTTTAAGATTTTGGGGTTGAATTTCTTCTTGTTGCCAACAACAATGAGTTGCATGTTTTTACCCTTAATTTCCTTGTCATAAAATGATTGAATGTCTTTGAAAGATAAATCTTGGTAATAGTTGATTAGCATTTTGTTAGGATCTTGTGTATATCCCATTTCTTTCCACTCATCGACTGTTTCAATCAATTCTCTAAAGCCGGGTTTACGGGTAATTGCTTCCGATATTAAGGCTTTGCGAATGGCTTCTTCGCGTTCGGGTTTGTATGGCATAGCTACAATTAACTGATTCATGACCTCTAATGCTTCCTGAGTTTTGTCCCCTTGGCAACCTACATAACCAAAGAAAGTATTGGGTATGGTCTCTTTCTGTGCCAATTGATACCTTGCGGTGGTAGCATAAGCCAAAGATCTAAACTCTCTGATTTCTTGAAAAACGAGTGAAGACATGTCGCCTCCAAAATACAAGTTGAACGCAGCAACATCTCCCGCTTGGTTTTTCTCCATTGGACTTCCTTCTAAAGAGAACATGAGCTGAGATTGCAATGCTTTTTTCTGATTTATAAAATAAACTTTTGGTGAATCATATCCATTTCTGACGTAGTGTTTTTTTGCTGTGGACGGTTTTTCTACTGCTTTCAGTTGCAATTTGGTTTGTAAATTTTCGGCAACTGCCTCTGTGTCCAGGGTTCCAGTGTAATCGATTTTCATCCCATAAGATTGTGCGTTTCTAAAAGAGTTCATCAGCGTTTCTGGGGCTATTCTCTTGATTGCTTTAATCGACATTTCTTGAAGAAAACTCGAACGATATCCGAAAACAGCATATTCTTGGGCAGCTTTCATCAATACACTTGCTTCTTTGTAACTGAGTTTACGGTCTGAGGCAATTTCTTCTGCCATCGCTTGAATCGCTTCTGGAGTTGGCTTTACATGTTGAAGAAAATCTTGAATTAATTCCAAGGTTTGTTCAAAATGAGGATCCATTCCTTCAACTTCGATGACCAATTCGTTTTCAGTACTTGAAAAGTAAGCAGATGCGCCAATTTGGAACAACTTGTTTTTAAATTCAGTTACATCGTCGGTTTGTGTACCTAGTTTATTCAAATAATGTGGAACATAGATCAACAAAGAATCAGATTGTTTTCCCAAACCATAGGAAATGCGTAAATTGAAAATTTCGTTGAACGGATTTAAAACTGTTCTTAATTCGATGTTCTTGTTTAATTCTCGGGTATGGATGTCTTTTTGGAAATCGACGAAGTTCATTTCCAAATCCAATGTTTCCAGTTGACGCCAATCTTGGGTGAATTGAGAAACTTTTCCGTCTGGAGGAATCACCGCCTCAAAATTGGGTTTTGTCAGTTTGTCCTTCTTAGGCGAACCCATGGTAGAATACATTTCTAAATAGTTTTCACCAAAATAAGCATTCGCAGTGGCAACAATGTCTTCTTTTGTAAAATGCTGAATTTGTTTGTAATTGTTTAAGTAATCAGGCCAAGACTTGTTTGCTGTAAACGCGCTCATCATTAACAAAGCGCGGTCTTCGTTCACTTCCAATTGCTTTTCAAAATCTTTTTGAAGCGAAGTCTTGGCTCCGTGAAAAAACATTTCCGAAAAATCTCCCTGCTTAAGTTTAGCGAGTTGACTGTCTAACAACTCATCTGCTTTCTCAAAACTTTGCCCAATGATTTTGGGTACAACAAATAATAAAGAAGTAGCGTAATCATTATAATTTAAGGGGATAATTCCTGCAAAAGCCACTTTTCCTTCGTTGGTTAAATTGTCAATTAATCCAGAGCTCTCTGAATTGGAAAGCAAAGAGTTGATGAGCTGAACTTTCATGTGGTCAGGATGTCCAATTGCTGGAGTACGATAACCTCTAAGGGCTGCTTTCACAGGTGTTGCTTTGATGGTAAAAGATTCCTTTCCTTTAAATTCTTCCTCTGGATAGGACGGGAAAACGGGAATTTCTCCAGACCTCCAATCGGAGAAATAATATTCAATCAATCGGATGGCTTCTTCGGAGTCAAAATCTCCCGACAAGGTTAAGACCATGTTATTGGCGACATAATAGGTGTTGAAATAAGCATACATTTTTTCCAAAGATGGATTTTTCAAATGCTCGGTGTGACCAATAATCGGCTGTTGACCATACGGATGATTTTTCCAAAACTTTTTTGAGAATTCTTCAAAAGCGTAAGAAAAGGGAGAATCCATGCTGATGTTTTTTTCTTCATAAACGGTTTCCAATTCAGATTGAAACAAACGAAAAATAGGTTCTTCAAAACGATGGTCGTAAATTTGCAACCATTGTTCTAACTTGTTCGCTGGAAACTCATTAAAATAGGCTGTAAAATCTTCGGTAGTAAAAGCATTTACTTTCGTTCCACCCATTTCACTTAACATGCGATCCATTTCATTTGGGATGGCGTACTCACCAGCTTTCACGGCTGCTTCGTTGATTTTTTGTTGGATGTGGGCGCGTTCTTTTTCTTCATTTGTTCTGCCCAATTCTTCATACAATCGTTCGATTTCTTTCAGGTGTACTTCCTCTTTTTCGTAATCCCAGGTTCCCAAGCTTTTTGTTCCTTTGAAAAGCATGTGCTCTAAATAATGAGCCATTCCAGTAGCGTCTTTGGGGTCATTTTTTCCACCTGCTTTTACGGCAATAACACCGAATATTTGAGGTGTATTACGGTTTTCTGAAAGCATAACCGTTAATCCATTTTTAAGTTTGTACTCCTTCACATTTAAAGGATCATCAAAAATGGGATAGGAGGATTGTGCATGCCCAACAGCATTTAGGATTAAAAAACTGAATAAAATATTTTTCATGCTTTGTCAATTTGAAATGTAAAAATACTAAAATTGAGTTGCTAATTTAGATTTCGAGGAATAAACGGGATTATTTTATTTTGAGCAACGAACCGTTTTTTGAACAACAAGTTTTAATTTCTTTTTCGAACAACTAAAGATTAACGACCTCTTGGATTCAAATAAAAATAATCCCAAAATTTAACAAAATAGTAAATGAAATCATTGGATGTTAATCTGAAAAATCAGGCAAGGTTGATTTGTATTTGAAACGTGCACTCTTGTCTCAGCATCTCAAAATTTAAAGCAAACCCAAATTAAACAATTGTCCCTAACCACACAAAGGTTCAAATAAGGAAAATAAAAAACACATAAATAAAGCCTTCGAGAAGCAAATATGTTGTAATTTTAGTTAATTTCGCTTTCAAATAAACATAAAGTAAATATGAAATTAACAAACGCCTTATTGATTGGACTGACATTCTTGCTATTAGTTTCTTGTGGAGAAGCAACCATCGAGAAAAAATGGAAATTGGATGACATCAACGTAGAAGAAATACTTCAAACTGTTCCTGAAAATGAAAAGGAAATGTTTCAAAACGGAGTAAAAGAAAGTGTTACTAAAACGAAAGGAAAGTTAATTTTAGATTTCCAAAAAGAAGGAAAAATCACCACTGAAAATCCTAACATGGATGAAACTACCTCGAAAGAAAGTGGCACTTGGAAGATGTCAGAGGATCAAAAAACGGTTACGATTACCATTGAAGAGCAACCTCAGGCGTTTACAATTCATGAATTAACAAAGGATAAATTGGTGATTGAGCCAGCAGGTGAAAAAATGAAATTGGTTTTCGTTGAGAAAAAATAAACGGACATTGTTATAGCGGAAGCCAACTTTTAAGTTGGCTTTTTTTATGCCACCTTGTCACGTTTTTTTTACGGCACGTTGTTTGAAAATCACAAACATGCGAAAATTACAACGGTCTCCATTTGGATCAACTCTGGAAACTATCATGTATCCGTTTCTATTGCTTGTTTTGATGTGGTCTATTCATTTACTTCAGCACTTACAGCCTCATTCTTTGTTTAATTGGGGGATTTTACCCAAAGATTGGACGGGACTTCGAGGGGTTGTTTTTTCTCCTCTATTACACGCAACAGATAGTTTTAGCCACATTCTAAACAACAGTTTGCCCATTGCCGTTTTGCTGGGAGCAACCATTTATTTTTACAGAGAAGTTGCCGCAAAGGTATTTGTTTTTAGTTGGTTTGCATCGGGATTGTTGGTTTGGCTTTTTGCTCAAAACACGGGCTCTTACCACGTGGGAATGAGCGGGGTCATTTACGCTTTAGCAGGTTTTTTATTTGTAAGTGGAACTTTGAGAAAACACAGCTCGCTTCAAGCAATTTCTTTATTTGTTACGTTTGTTTATGGAAGCATGATCTGGGGAGTTCTTCCTACTGGTGAGCGCGTTTCCTGGGAAGGACATTTAACGGGATTGATTGTAGGAATTGCTTTGGCACTGATTTTTCGTAAAAAAGGGGTTCAACCACCGAAATATCAATATGAAATTGAAAAAGAAATGGGCATTGAACCGCCAGATTTAGAAGGAATGTGGTTGGAAAACATGCGCAAAGCGGAAGAACGAGCGGAAGCTCTAAGACAACAAGAAAATCAACCTCAAACTCACGTGTTTGTTTACGAATATGTTCCGAAGATTAAACCAGGTCAGGCCGAAAACGATCCACCAAAAGACCAGAATCTACCGACACTTCCAGCCAATTAACTCCATTCAGCTCAATGCAAACATATTGACACGTATCTAGGTGTATATTTTCTCCCGTTAAATAATGGACTAAATCAGAAATTCCGTCATTGTGACCAATCAGTAAAACAGGTTCTTGGTTTGGAAGTTCTTCGATGAATGCTAAAAGTTGTGACAAATTAGCATGATACAATTCATTTTTAAATTGAATGTTTCGAAATTCAAATTTGGATTGAATGATTTCAGCTGTTTCTTTGGTTCTGACACTCGGTGAAGTGTAAACAGCAATTTTACGCGATAATTTTTCGTTTAGAAAAATCCCCATTTTTTCAGCTCTAACTCTTCCCTCTGGAAGCAAGCTTCGATCGATATCCTGCCCAGAAAATGAAAAGTTTTCGGTGTCGGCATGCCTTAGTATGTGTAATTTCATTTGGTTGTTTTTGCAAAGGTGCAATTTATTTTAGTCATTTTCCAACCCTTGCTTTATGGGTTTCGTTCATGTATTTGGAAAGGCAGTCGCGAGGTTTAAATTATTTTGTAAATTGCAGGAAAACAAAAACACAAAAAAGATCGGACTTTGGATGCATGTGGATATAAACATACTTAGTGCCTGTGCCCACAACGATCGTCGTGCGCAGAAGCAGCTTTATGAGTATTGCTTTAAGCTCCTTATGCCCTTATGTTTGCGATTTCATACCAGTGAAGAAGATGCTCGCTCATCGCTAAACATGGCTTTCCTAAAAATAATGAAAGGTTTAGAAGGGATCGATTTAGAAGACATAAATTTCGTTGCATGGTCGAAGAGGATTACAAACAATACGTTAATTGATGAATATAGAAAAAGGAAAATTCAAACAGATCATTACGTTTCCAAGGAAACAGATCGAGAACTAGACTATCATGCAGTTTGCAGTGAAAATGAAGCGGTTAGTGACATGGGGTGCGAGGTTATTTTGAAAATGATCCACGAAATACCAGAAACAAATGCTCAGGTATTTAACCTGTATGTAATTGACGGATACACACATAGAGAAATTGGGGAGTTGTTAGGAATGTCGGAAGGAACTTCTAAATGGCATTTATCAACTGCGCGAAAATTATTGAGGGAAAAGATAGAAAAAATGGAAGAAAAAACACCTCAAAAATTAGTGATATGAAGAGGACTGATGAGGAAATAGATCAATTGTTTCAAGATGCGGCTCGCAAAGTGGAAGTACCATACCAAGATCATTATTGGGATGAAATGGAAGTTTTACTGCCTGAAAAATCGAATCAGAAGGTTTTTTGGTGGTTTTTTGGAGTGATGTTCGCGTTGCTCGGATTTGCTTCCACCTTGTTTATTTTTTCATTACCTAATCCATCCCTTGAAAAATCGATGCAAAAAACAGGTGCAATCTCAGAGACTATTTTTCCCGAGCAAGTAAGCAACGAGCAAGAGGAAGAACGAACCTCCAATGTTTCGACAATTATAGCAGAAAATTCATTTCAAAATTCAAATGCTGTTGAACGAAAGTTAAACTCCACTGCGTCTCAAGAGCGGCTGGTGGTTGAAATAATAGACGTGCAAGCGAAGTCTATTGAAAAAGGCAATCGAATCCAAAAGGGAAATTCCAACGTATGGAATAAAATTTTAACAAATGCAGACGAGAAAGAAAATCCAATTTTATCGATTGAAAATCAAAAACGTGTAAGTCCTTTTTTGGATAAATTCGACTCGATTGAAGTGCCGATGGAAAAAGAACGAACATTCGCGGTGGTAGAAAAATCCTGTGAAGCACTCGCTCAAAAATCACAAGAACAACAAGAGAAAGAAGAAGGAAGCGACCAACTTGCTCAAACATTGATAAAAGAGGATTGGAGCGCGAAAGATACGTTGCGTGAAAGTAATTTAATTGCAGAAAATGAGAATAACCAAGCGAGTCAAACAACTCCATCGGTTATGACAAATAAGAATCAAGCGCAACCACAAGCAACTAGCCCTTCTAATTACTACATTCAAGCAGGTGTTAGTTTTGGGCAATCTTATCTCAAAACGCCGACAAATAATTTGATGACTGGTATCACATTAGGAGCAGGTTATCAATCTATAAAGGCTGGTATTGGTTATTCTATGGGGTTGCATGCAACAAGTAGCTTCGTTAAAAATTTGGAGATTATACGGGAATCTAGGGTCTATGGTTTTGGGGTTACGAATTACCAACAAAATTTACGATACAAACAATTGACTTATTTAGAGTTGCCAATAAGGATTCATTACACCCATCAAAAAAACAGTTTCTTTGTGGGGTTCAATCCAACGTATTTAGTTTCAACCCGCATGAATTTTTCGGAATTTAAAGAAGTAGAAATGATGAACGAACGTACTTATTACGGGCAAAAAATAGGGTTGAAAAGCGTCGGATTAGAAGCGATGATAGGATATCAACGAAAAATAAAAGAGAAGTGGTTCCTAAACGTTAATTTTGGAATGGCATTCCTCCAGCAAATTGAACCCAATTATTTTGGATATCAGGCGGTACCTTTCCCTGTTAAAGGGCAAATCACATTAAGACGAATTTTAATATTTAAGAAATGAAAAAGTACTTTTATTTACTGATGCTGTTTATCACCATTTTATTAGGAGGATGCAAGCACGAGGTCATTCCTGCTCCCATCTCGAATACTCCGATTTTTGGAATTGAAGGAAGCATCGGAACAGATTCATTGTCGCTATTAGCAGGAGTAAATGGAGCTGAAATGAAACCCAGTTTGATTCAGGTGGATGGGATTAAAATTTACTGCGGTACGATAGCAAATAGTGAATCCAGTTTTCAACTACAAATTTATAATGGAAACATAGATTACCCAAATCAACCGCAATTTGATCCCAATACAATTCAGGAATTTTTATTTATCCCAACGGATCAAGGAGCTTTATGGGCCGTTAATAAAGCTAGTTTTCCCAATAGTAGTTCGATTGTAGAAATAAAATGGTTCGTAAATGGAGTTGCTCAAGTGTTAATGGATGAGTTAAAGATATACAAACCTGGAAAATACGATGTTTGTGCTCATGTCAAATTTGAGAATCAATCGGTGTCGATTTTATGCCGAGAAATCACCGTTGGTTTTAAGAAAAATGCAGATTTTCAAATGCAATACGAAGTTATCTCTGGAAGTCAACTCACTGCATCGATAACAAACGTACAAAGTGCCATTTCAGGTGTCAAATGGTACTTAAATGATCAATACATTTCCGCTGCCATTCAATTGGACACCCTGCTACCTAGTTCAAAATACAATTTGCGCGCTGAGGTGACTTTTGATAATGGAATTGTTTTTAATCGAGCAGCTGTGGTGGATGTTTCTTGGGGAGGAAATGATGTTCCTGATTTCTCACAAATTGCTACCCAAGCAACTGCTCTATGGGATTACAAAGCTAAAATAAGTTATTTAAAAGATGGGATATCCTACACCTCTGAAAACAATTCCAATCAAGATAATAAAATTCAAGTAGAGGAAATAGTGTATCACGGAGTAAATTCAAATGGAATTCCCGTTTATATTTTGAAAGGTGAAATCAATGTCATTCTTCAAGATAGCAATATGGTGAGTCTTCCACTTAAAGCCAAATTGGTTTTTGGTGTTCTGGTAAATTAAAAAAATAACTGCACTTTTAGATGTTATTTCCTTTTTTAAGTTACATTTGTTTGATAAATTTTAATTTCAGCATTATGAAAATAAACAACTTACTACTGATTTTACTGTGTTCTACTAGCTTTGGTTTTTCTCAGATTACAATCAATTCAACGAACATGCCTGAGGTAAATGACACTTTGCGGATGTCACGTGCTGTGTTGGATGCCGGAATTGATTTTCAAACTACTGGAGCGGATTATACTTGGGATTTTTCAAATTTGCAAAACAACAATCAAAAATTGAACACCTATTCACCTGTTTCCAGTTCAGGACAATTGACTCAATTCGTGTTTGGAGCATTGGCGGGCGTGAACCACAAAGCAACTTATTATTTACCCAATGAGGATTTGCCGCTTAATAATTTGCCAGCTGGTTTGCCAATTACTTTTTCAGATGTCAATCAATTTTTGAAGGTGATGACCGATTCATTAACCATGCCTGGCTTGTCGATGAAGGTAAATGGACAAGCGATTCCTGCTAAAGCAGACATCATTGAAACGAAATATAAGTTCCCGCTTAATTTTGGGGATTCCCATACAAGTAGGGGTTATATCAACCTAGATTTAAATCCCATTTACGATGCAAAATGGAGGCAACATCGAAAAAGAGATACGGAGGTAGATGGTTGGGGTGAAATCACCACTCCTTTCGGCACCTTTTCTGTATTAAGAATTCATCATCGAATTGTTGAATCTGATTCATTTCAAGTTTCTTTCGCTGGATTCAACAATTGGATTGGAATTCCAGTTCCAGTGATGCATGAATATGAATGGCGATCTTCAGCAGAGAAAGAACCCATTTTATTGATTAAGACAACAGAGAATGCAGGAATTGAAACGGTGACGTCCATTGAATATCGAAATGAATTCATCCTCGGAGTAGAGGAAAATACGTTAAATTTTAGTGTTTATCCGAATCCTACTGCGAATTACTTGGTGGTTGAATCCAAGTCAGAAAATGGGCATTTCCAAATTCTAACACCTGACGGTCGCATCGTTCAAAGAGGAACTTTACTGGGAAATTACCAAATAATTGATGTAGGTTCTTTAGCGCCGGGATCGTATTGGATGAAAATCAATTCTGGAACTCATTTTACGACTAAGTCGTTTGTCAAAAATTAAATTGAATTGAGACCTCTGCGGGGTATTTCTCTCTTCCTTTAGGACGGTTGGTTTTCTTCGGGCTCGCATTTTGCCTTGTTGATGCGTTTAAATTCTTCGTTGTCAATGGCTCTGTCGATTTCTATTTCTTTGTATTCTACTAATATAGCGAACTTGTTCGGGCTAATTCCTTGTCCTTCGTTCATGGCGTAACTCTTCGTAAATTCGGCGCCGAAAAAAAGTAGGATAGAAGAATAATACACCCATAACAAGAGGATAACGATCGAACCAGCCGCCCCAAAAATATCCGCATTGGCCATTTTTGAAAGATATAAACCGATGAGGTATTTTCCTAATAAAAAGAGAATGGAGGTGAATAAGGCTCCCATAAAGGCATCTTTTAATCGAATTAACGCATCGGGCAAAAACTTGAAAATAAGGGTGAAGAGTACAGAGACAATGAATAAACTAACGGCATTGCTAATCAAGGAGATGATAAAAACAGAGAAAGTATCTGGCAAATAATAGACGATTTGATCATTTAATAAGTCAATAATTGCACTTGCAGCTAGGGATACAATCAACAAAAAACCAATTGTTAATACCATTGCAAAAGAAAGAAGTCTGTTGAAGAGCATCGTAACAAATCCTTTAGAGGGTTTGGTTTTTATTCCCCAAATACGGTTAATTGTTGATTGAATTTCGCCAAACATACTGGTTGCGCCAATGATTAAAGTGATAGCGCCAATTACGGTTGCAATGAATGAGTTTTCGCTGATTGCAACTTTCGCAAGCATTTTTTCAATTTGTTCTGAAGCTTCACTTCCAACTAAACCGTTCATCTGCTCAAACAAATGTCCTTGGATTGCGTCTTGTCCGAATACAAATCCACCAACCATTAATGCCAAAAGAAGCATGGGGGCTAACGAAAAAATAGTATAGTAGGAGAGAGCTGCGCTAAATTTAATGTCTCCATTTCCGATGAAATTGGTTCCTGCATCTTTTAGGATAGACCAAAAGTCTTTAAAAAATTGAATGGTTTTGGACTTGTTATTCATACTCGCTGTATTTTGATTCTAATGTCAGTAAAACTAACATTAAAATAGTTTCAAGAACAGCAAGGTGTTCCAAAAAACGCCAAAAAAGTATAAACTGATAAAAAAACACAATTATCTTTTTAACTTAGACCTTATGCAATTGAAATGCATTTTATTATTTTAGCTTTACATTAGGGAATTAATTTTGAAGTATATGAAGCCTGAACACCTAGTAAACAAGTATTTTTTGGTATTCTTTATTTTGGTAATTGGTTCATTCATTTTTTATGGATTGAGTGAATTTTTTACGGCATTTTTAGGAGCAGTAATTTTTTACATTCTTTTTAGAAAATTTATGGTTTACCTAACGGTTACCAAAAATGTCAACAAGCCTTTGGCGAGTGTAATTATCATCTTGATTTCTTTTTTAATTGTCCTTTTGCCGATTGGGATTTTGACTTTAATGATTGTTAATAAGTTCAGTGGTCTAATTTCAGATCCTGAAAAAATCAAAGGTTACATCAATGTCTTATCTCAAAAATTAGAGGTTCTACCTTTCAATGTTTCAACAGACCGCTTGGGTGAAAAAGCATCTCAATTTGCAGCGGAGCATGCGGGTGGCTTCATCAGTACTTCTTTTAGCATTTTTGCAAGTTTGTTGATGATGTACTTCTTGCTTTATTTTCTCTTGATGAGTGTCAACAGTATTGAAATTAAAATTATGCATTATTTGCCCTTCAGCAACGATAAAATCAAGCTTTTCGGGAAAGAATTACTGGATCAAACTTATGCCAATGCGATTGGAGTTCCAGCAGTGGCGGCAGCACAAGGTTTTGCTTCGTACGGTGCTTATTTGATTGCTGGAGTACCAGATGCTGGAATTTATGCCATTCTTACTGGTTTTGCCTCCGTCATCCCCTTGGTAGGTACAGCAATTATTTGGGTGCCAGTAGCCATTTATCTTTTTGCGAGCCAAGAAATTTGGCAAGGCGTTTTCGTTACCCTTTTCTGCGTGGTGGTGATGACCAACCTCGATAATATTGTACGCATGTTTGTTTCTAAACGAATCGGTGATGTGCATCCAATTACGACTGTTCTAGGAGTTATTTTTGGATTGAAGTTTTTTAGCCTTCCAGGGTTGGTGTTTGGACCGCTTTTGATTTCTTATCTTTTTCTTTTAATCAAGATTTTTCAAGTAGAATATAACTCCAACACCATTCCTGAAATAGCGGAAGAAGAGAAACCCTTATCGCGAGCAGAAAGCAATGCAATGCTAAAAATGATCAATAAATTTGTTTTTTTTACCGAAAGTTTGAAAAAACCTTCGGATGAAGATAAAAATCCGTTGTTGTAAGTTTCTCTTTACTTGGAAAAATAGTTCAAAGAACGATTACGTTAGTTGTTCGATTCTAGTTTTTGATGCGAAAGCAAATGAAAAGTTGAATTTTTTCAAAATCCCGAGCGAATGTTGTTTAGATTTAAATAAAATAAACTACCTTTGCACCCAAATTAAGAATCAAACTTAAAAGGCACCAAAATGTCGCATATTCAAGGTAAAATATCTCAGGTAATCGGACCTGTAGTAGATGTAAAATTCGGTAAGGGAGTAAAGCTTCCAAGTATTTTCGATGCATTAGAAGTGAGAAAAGAGGATGGAACACGTGTTGTACTTGAGGTACAGACTCACGTAGGTGAGAGTTCTGTTCGTGCAATTTCCATGGACTCAACGGATGGTTTCATGCGCGGAATGTTAGTTACAGGTACTGGATCTGCAATCAAAATGCCAATCGGAGATAAAATCAAAGGTCGTTTATTCAACGTGGTAGGGGAGGCAATTGACGGGATCAACGAAATGGATAATTCAAACGGATTGCCAATTCACCGCGATGCACCATCTTTTGATCAATTATCAACAGCTACAGAAGTTCTTTTTACAGGGATTAAAGTGATTGACTTAATTGAACCTTACGCAAAAGGAGGTAAAATTGGTTTGTTCGGTGGAGCAGGAGTTGGTAAGACGGTATTGATTCAAGAATTAATCAATAACATTGCCAAAGGTCACGGTGGACTTTCTGTATTTGCAGGAGTTGGTGAGCGTACACGTGAAGGAAATGACTTACTTCGTGAGATGTTGGAATCTGGGATTATTCGCTATGGTGAAGAATTCATGAAATCCATGGAAGAAGGTGGTTGGGACTTGACTAAAGTTGACTTAGACGAAATGAAAGAATCGAAAGCAACTTTCGTTTTTGGTCAGATGAACGAACCTCCTGGAGCACGTGCACGTGTTGCTTTGTCTGGATTAACCATGGCGGAATATTTCCGTGATGGAGATGGAGATGAGCAAGGAAAAGACATTCTTTTCTTCGTAGATAATATTTTCCGATTTACACAAGCTGGTTCTGAAGTTTCTGCTTTATTAGGTCGTATGCCTTCTGCGGTAGGATACCAACCGACCTTGGCTTCTGAAATGGGGGCAATGCAAGAGCGTATTACTTCAACCAAAAACGGATCGATTACTTCTGTTCAAGCAGTTTATGTACCAGCGGATGACTTAACGGATCCTGCGCCAGCAAATACCTTTGCTCACTTGGATGCTACAACCGTATTGTCTCGTAAAATTTCTGAACTTGGTATTTATCCAGCAGTGGATCCATTGGATTCAACTTCAAGGATATTGAATGCCAAAATTTTAGGTGATGCTCACTACGATTGTGCGGAACGAGTTAAAATCACTTTGCAACGATATAAAGAACTTCAAGACATCATTGCTATTTTAGGAATGGACGAACTTTCTGAAGAAGATAAATTAATCGTTCACAGAGCGCGTCGTGTTCAGCGTTTTCTTTCTCAGCCGTTCCACGTTGCGGAGCAATTTACAGGGTTGAAAGGGGTGTTGGTTGACATTCAAGATACCATCAAAGGATTTAACATGATTTTGGACGGAGAAATGGATAAATACCCAGAGGCAGCATTCAACTTGAAAGGGAACATCGAAGATGTGATCCAAGCAGGTGAGAAAATGATTGCTGAAACGGTTTAAGTAGATCAATAATTCTCAGTCAAAAGAGGTTTAAAAGAATAAATATGCATTTAGAGATAATTACACCTGAAACAAAAATCTTTTCTGGAAAAGTAGAAGCAGTTCAATTTCCAGGTATCGATGGTTTATTTCAGATTTTAAATAACCACGCACCGATTATTTCTGCTTTAAATCAAGGAGTGATTAAGATTGATTTGTTGGAAGCTTACGCTAAAACAGAAGATTCTAGTAACCTGATTGAAGAAGACATCAATCCGAAGATTATTCGAGTTGGAATTAAAGGAGGTGTGGTAGAAATGCTAAATAATAAAGTCATTGTTTTAGCAGAATAATGACAATAACTAATTAATATAGAGGGATTTGGGCGACCGCTTCCCTCTTTTTTGTTATTTGTCAGTATATATTTAAGTTAAAATGACAGGAAATATACTATACATTCATTAAATTCGTTCTCTTTTTGAGTATTATAAAAGCATGAACATTACAACAGAAATTGATTTAACCAAAGTACCGAAACACATCGCATTGATAATGGATGGGAATGGACGTTGGGCCAAAAAGCAAGGGCAAGAACGCTTGTTTGGTCACGCTATTGGTGTGGAAGCCGTTCGTGAAACTTTAAAAGCGGCAACGGCTATTGGTGTTAAATACTTAACTTTTTATGCTTTTTCTACAGAAAATTGGTCTAGACCGCAAGAAGAAGTGGACGGTTTGATGAATTTGATGGTAAAAACAATTTCCAGCGAAATGGAGGAATTGAATGCAAATGGGGTTCGACTGTGTACCATCGGTGATGTTCTCGGTTTACCGGAAGATTGCAAAACTGAATTAGAAGCAGCGATTGAAAAAACAAAAAACAACGATAAAATCAACCTGATACTAGCGTTAAACTACAGTTCAAAATGGGAAATTACCCAAGCCATGAAAAAGATTGCCTCTAAAATTGAAGCTGGAACCATCGATTCCAGTTCAATTACAGAAGAATTGATTTCCAATGAAATGTGCTTGATGAATATTCCAGATCCAGAATTGTTAATTAGAACAAGTGGCGAACAAAGATTAAGCAACTTTTTGTTGTGGCAATGTGCTTACACAGAATTTTATTTTACCGATGTGCTTTGGCCTGATTTTAAAGAAAAAGATTTGTATCAAGCGGTAATTGATTATCAGCACAGAGAGAGAAGGTTCGGGAAAGTATCCGAACAATTAATTTAATGTACATGAATAAAATTTTTAAAAGATCCTTCTTTATTTTACTATTCACAGTGTCTTCATTTGTCAACGCACAAGTCGAAGATTCTATAAAAATAATTACAGGTCCAACATCGCTTGGTACTACTACATTTGATTATACTGCACCACAACAATACGAATTAGGACCTATTCGGGTAGAAGGCGCTGATAACTATGACCATCAAGCCATTCAATTAATTGCAGGATTAAAGCAAGGGCAAAGCATCATGATTCCCGGTGAAAAAATTTCGAAAGCCATTAAAAATTTATGGAATGAGGGTTTATTTTCAGATGTTGAGATTTATGCCGACAAAGAAGTTGCGGGTGTTGTTTATTTGGTAATTGCGGTTACCCCACGACCCAAATTATCTCGTTTTAGATTCAAAGGAATTAATAAGCGAGATGCCGATAAAATCCGTGCTGAGATTTCGCTCTTCTCCGGTAAAACAATCAATGAAAATTTGGTTTTTTCAACACAGGCTAAAATTAGAGGTTATTTTAGAGAAAAAGGATATTATGCTGTTAAAGTAGATATCAAGCGTGTGCCAGATAGTTTGATGAACAATTCAGAAATCTTTTTAATTGACATTGATCGTGGAAAAAAAGTAGGGATTGGGAAGTTAATCATCGAAGGAAATGAATCCATTCCTGATTGGAAATTGAGAATGGCCATGAAGGATACCAAACGAAAATCCATTTTAAGGGTGTTTAAAAGATCCAAATTCTCCGTGACGGCTTACGAACGGGACAAGTTGGCTCTGATTACCAAATTCAATGCAATCGGATTGAGAGATGCTGCCATTACTTTTGACACCGTTTATCAATACAATGAAAAGAATTTACACATCAAATTGGTCGTTGATGAAGGAAGTAAATATTACTTTGGAGATATCGAATGGTTAGGGAATACCAAATTTAGAAGCAGTTATTTAGATACTGTTTTGGGAATTAAATACGGGGATGTTTACAATAAAACCTTGTTGGATGTCCGATTAAACATGAGTCAAGATGGAAGAGACATCTCTTCACTTTACATGGATAGAGGTTATTTGTTTTTCCAAGTCAATGCGGTTGAGAAGAATGTTACCAACAACCACATATCCTATCAAATTCGAATTCTTGAAGGAAAGGAAGCACGCGTTAAAAACATCATCATCAAAGGAAATACGAAAACAAACGAACACGTAATTCGTCGAGAAATCCGCACCAAACCAGGCGATTTATTTAATCGAAACGACATCATTCGTACCCAACGTGAATTAGCTCAGTTAGGTTATTTCAACGAACAAGCTTTCCAAATCAATCCTTTGCCAAATCCACAAGAGGGAACGGTAGACATTGAATACGTAGTGGAAGAAAAATCATCTGACCAAATTGAATTATCAGGTGGTTATGGCGCAGGTCGAATTATCGGTACACTGGGTTTGACATTTAATAATTTCTCAATCAAAAACATGTTCAACGGAACCGCTTGGTCGCCACTTCCGTCTGGAGATGGTCAACGGTTATCTATCCGTGGACAAACGAACGGAAAGTTTTATCAAGGATACAATTTTTCTTTTACAGAGCCTTGGTTAGGCGGAAAGAAACCCAATTCACTTTCTTTTTGGATCAATCACACGCAATATTCTGAAAATGGATACGCTAAGAGAAATGTTAATTATAGTGGGGTAGGTATTACTGGTGTTGGAGTTGGCTTAGGAAGACGTAAAAAAATTCCAGACGATTATTTTAGTGCATATTATGAATTAGCTTATCAATACTACGATGTAGGGAATTACAATATTTTTCAAGGTTTATCTACGGGGTATTCCAATGACATCAGTTTAAAATACGTTCTTCAAAGAAACTCGGTCAACGTCCCAATTTATCCTTCCGAAGGTTCCAACTTAACGTTCTCTGCTAAAAGTTCTTTGCCCTATTCTTATTTTGACAATAAAAGCGATTATTCCAATCAAACGGCTCAAGAACGTTATAAATATTTGGAATATTACAAATTGAAATTTACCGGTGAATGGTTTTTCCCTTTAACGAGCGACAAGAAATTGGTGTTAATGCCGCGAATAGGATTTGGATTTATGGGGGCTTATACCAAATCAAAAGGTTTGTCTCCCTTTGAAAGATATTCCATGGGAGGAAGTGGTTTGACAGGTGTAAATTCATTTGGTGGACGTGAAATTATTGCGTTAAGAGGTTATGAGGACAATACAGTGTCATCCAATCAAGGTGATCCAATTGTTGCAAAATATACCATGGAGTTGAGGTATCCCATTTCCTTGAATCCGCAAGCAACTTTTTACTTGTTAGCGTTTGGTGAAGCAGGAAATACGTATCCAACCATTGGTAAGTTCAATCCTTTTAATGTGAAACGTTCTGCAGGTGTAGGTATTCGTGTTTTCCTTCCAATGTTTGGAATGCTTGGACTGGATTACGGTTGGGGCTTCGATATGTTGGATCCACATGCCGCAGGATTTGGTAAAACTTCAGATCAAGACGTGACGAAGAAAGGATATTTTGGTAAATTGAACTTTACCATTGGTATGAATTTAGGGGAGTTGTAAAATTGGATCCCGAATAATCATAGAGTTCTTTTTTTTTTCAACCAGCAGTAGTATTATTTTTGATCTTAGAACATTTACAAATAATACCTTATTTCTCACGAACTTCCTTGAATTTTAACTTTGCACTTGATTTCGTTTGGGTAATTATTAAAAAGCTCTACTAACTTCATATTTCTAATCTTACACAAAGTTACCTCGGAACTACGTAATTTGTTTACGTTCTGTTGGAGAAGTTTACGCTGAGCATCTAATAATAATAAATTGAAAATATTAGATTATTCATTTTGTTTTTAATACATTAGCACAATATATTACTATTTAAAATTATTATTATGAAAAAAATTTTATTTTTAGCCTCTGCAATTTTCTTTTTTACAGGATGTAAAAAAGAAGTAAACTCCCTTGATAAAACTATTATGGGTAATGAGAAAATTCAAATTTCTAAGGAATTAAAAATTTTTGAAAGAGATAATCCTAATAGTTTTTTAATTGTCAAGATGAAATCTGAGAATGAAAAACTTTTAGATCAAACTTATGAAAAATTGATTAATTCTTATATTGAATTAATTGAAGATAATCCAAAAGATCCTTTAAATATCCAATCTATCTCTTCTGAAATTTCTGATTCAATTGGAATAAATTATGATTTAAATTGGGATAACTTCAAATTTAAACAAAATCAAAATAAATTATTTTTTATCTCTATTCAAGATAAAATAGCTAAAACTCAAACATTTTTATATACTTTGCCAAACATAGTTAATTTTACTACAACTTCTGGATTTTGTATTGTTGCTGTCCAAAACACATATAGTTATTTTAATCTCGGATGTTTATGTAGGAAAGGTCAAACATGGTGGAATTTTTATAATCAAAATAATTTTAATTTAGCAAATAAAATTTGTGGTAAGATTATAGAGAGAAATGACTATTTAGAAACTCAGACATTTATTGATGGAGGTATTAATCAATATATCATGAGATTAAACTACACAGGTTCTGAGAGACCAAGTGGTGCTACCTTGATAAATTCGATTAAAGCCGGGGATGGAATTGATTATAATAGAGGTGGACAAACTCCAGCAAATATTTCTTTTTGGAAATGGCTTTAATATTTTAATTTAAACTTAATGTTAAATTATTTAAATGCTCAAAAAGATTTAAATTTCATCTTTTTAATTTTTTTGAGCATTTAAATATTTCTTCTTTTTTTTGGGTTTATGTTTATTCATTTAGCAAATTGGTAAAATTGAGATTATAAGTATTTCTTTAAATAAACTAATTATATTAATAAAATTAAAATATAAGAACATGTAGAATAATTTCAACTCAAACACAAAATTTTACAAAAACTTTTTAGTTATATTATCTCCTCAGATCGATCTCTTTATCACATCACAAAACATCTTCTAAAACAAATATTCTTTTAGATAAATTTAATGTTGTAATGAAATTTGATATTTCAAACAGACATATTTATGTAAATAATAATGAATACATATAAGTATTTATTAGCTATTGTTAAGAAGTACAATATAAATAGTATTTTTGACGTTTCGAATACAAAATTAAGATATGAAGCAGCTATTTTTTGGACTATTATTAATTATTGGCACATCATTTGTCAGCTCTGCTCAAAAGTATGGTTACATCGATTCGGATTATATCATGGAAAATGTGCCTGATTATCAAGAAGCAAAAGATAAATTAAATAAACTTGCGGAGAGATGGACAAAAGAAATAGAAGATAGATACGAAGTACTCAAACAAAAGAAAGAAGCGTTTGCCAGAGAAGAAGTACTTTTACCTGCTGAAGAAAAGACGAAAAGAGCGAATGAAATTGAAGAATTAGAAACGGAAGCAATGGAAATGCAAAAACTGCGGTTCGGAGTAAAAGGAGATTATTTTCAGAAAAGACAGGAATTGGTAAAACCAATCCAAGATCAAGTTTTTGATGCCATGCAAAAGGTCGCTTCAAACAGAAACTATAGTTTCATTTTCGATAAAGCAAATCAAAGTAATTTGATTTACGCCGATGATAAATTTGACATCAGCGAAGAAGTGATGAAGCAAATGGGAATAAAAGTTAGTAATAAAAAGTAAAATAGATAAACACGAATAACATGAGAAAAATAATAATTGCCCTAATCGTAATGATGTCAGTTGGTACCTTAAGTGCTCAATCTAAAATTGGACACATCAACTCAAACAAATTGTTGGACACACTACCTTCTCGAAAAGTTGCGATTAAAACATTAGAAGATTTTGGTGCGGCAGGTGAAAAAGAGTTGATTGAAATGGAGGCTGAACTTCAAAAAATATACCAAGAATATCAAGCAAAGGGAAAAACGCTTTCTGAAGTTATGCGTCAGTATGAAGAGGAAAGAATTCAGAAGAAACAACAAGCTTTGCAAATTCGTGAACAAGAACTACAACAGCAAATGTCCGCTTTGAGTTCTGAGTTGAATGCGCCAATTTTAAAAAGATTGCAAAAAGCAGTTGACATCGTTGCTGAACGTAAAAAATTGAATTACATATTTGACGAGTCACAAGCAATTTACTCCAAAGGAGGAACGGATTTAACCAGCGAAGTATTGGTTGAATTGCTAAGAATTGATGCGGAAGAAACGAAGAAAAAATAGAACAGACACTTAATTTTTTGGAAAGACGGTTACATTTAGCCGTCTTTTTTTGTTACTTTTAAAATCAAATGAAGAAAAGAAGTCCAATTGGTGTTTTTGATTCTGGTTACGGTGGGTTAACTGTTCTAACTGAACTTCAAAAAAAACTTCCTGAATATGATTTTTTGTACCTAGGTGACAACGCTCGTGCACCGTATGGGACACGCACGTTTGAGACCGTTTATGAATTCACTTTGCAAGCAGTTTCTTACCTCTTTCAACAAAATTGTGAATTGGTAATATTAGCTTGTAATACAGCTTCCGCTAAAGCGCTGAGGTCAATTCAACAAAATGATTTACCTCAAAAATTCCCCGGTAAACGCGTTTTAGGCGTAATTCGCCCCAGTGCAGAAGCGGTGGATGAGTACACCAAAACCAAACATGTGGGGATCCTTGCTACGGAAGGCACGGTGAAGTCAGATTCGTACCGAATCGAGATCAATAAACTTTTTCCTACCATTAAAGTTATCCAACATGCTTGTCCACTATGGGTTCCTTTGATAGAAAATAACAAGTATCAAACGGCTGGGGGACAGGCGTTGATTTTAGAAGATGTGATGAATTTGTTGGAACAAGATTCGAAAATAGATGCAATCATCTTAGGTTGTACGCATTACCCTATTGTCCAGTCGTTTATAGAAAAAAACATCCCTTCACATATTAGCGTCATTTCACAAGGAGAAATTGTTGCCGATAAACTACTCGATTATCTGAAAAGACATTCAGAAATCGAGGAGAAATTGTCTAAAAATAGCATTACAGCGTATTTAACTACCGATAATCCATCCATCTTTAACGAAGATGCTTCCCGGATTTTAGGAAAAAAAATACAATCAGAACATTTGAAATTATTTTAACACCAAGCTCTTTTCGGGGTAGAATAGTGGTAGAAAAGTGTCCCGAATTTGGCACGTTACGGTCTTTGAGTTCTCCAGACAAGAACAAGAGATTTACAATAATTTAAGAAAGATGCGTGAGCTGAACATGGATAATACGCTATCTTTGTGAAAGAAATTAAAAAACCTTTCATAGATGTTGAGATTCAATTTTATATTATTAGTTGCAGGTTCTTCTTTATTTATTAGTTCTTGTAAGCCCATTTATCAATGTGGAGACAACATTCCTCAAAAAGAAGTTTTTGGAGGAAAACGACTGAAAGCCGTTGTTGTAGAAAGGGATCAACTTTGTGATGACTTAGAATTGAAAAATTCTGAAAATGCAGGTTTGCAAATTAAAATTTCAGACTTAGATAAAAAGAAGAAAAATTTAGAAGAGAAATACAATAAACTTTTTGACGAGAATATTTCTCAAGCGGATCAATACAATGAAGCTTTGAAAATGAAGTCTCAAGAATTAAACGAGAAAGAACGCTTGCTTTCAGACAGAGAAAAAACCTTGCGGGAAATGCAAGCGGTAATTGCTCGTCAGGATTCGATCACACAACGCTTGAATGACGTCCTTCGAAATGCGTTGTTGGGATTTAAGTCGGACGAATTATCTGTGGAAATTAGGGACGGAAAAGTGTATGTTTCGATGTCTGATAAATTGCTTTTTAAGTCTGGAAGCGCAAATGTAGAGGAGAAAGGAAAAGAAGCAATGAAACTGTTGGCTGACGTATTGAGCAAAAATCCAGACATAAATATTCTGGTGGAAGGTCATACGGATAACATTCCAATTAAAACCGCAACTTACAAAGATAATTGGGACTTGAGCGTTGGTCGCGCCACTTCAATTGTTCGCTTGTTGACAGATGATTACAAATTAGTTCCAACCCGTGTAACTGCCTCTGGTAAAGGAGAATTTTCACCTAAAGCAAGTAACGACACTGCGGAAGGAAGAGCGAAAAACAGAAGGACAGAAATTATCTTGACTCCTAAATTGGATGAGATCATGCAGCTTTTGAATTCCAAATAGAAGGATTATAAAGTTATGCAGGCTTAAATTCCATTTCATGGACAACAAGAAATACATAGAGCTATTTACAGATGGCGCAGCGAAAGGAAATCCAGGACCTGGTGGCTATGGAACGATTTTAAGGTTTGGTAAGAACGAGAAAGAGTTTTCCCAAGGATTTAGATTGACGACCAATAACCGCATGGAGCTACTCGCCGTTATTGTGGGCTTGGAAGCACTGAAATCAAAAGATTATCCTGTTAGGGTGATTTCTGATTCGAAATATGTGGTTGACTCGATTGCGAAAGGCTGGGTTTTTGGTTGGGTAAAAAAAGGGTTCAAAGGAAAAAAAAATCCAGATTTATGGAAACGATTTTTAGAAGCTCAAAAAGGCTTGACTCTCGAAATGATTTGGATTAAAGGACACAATGGTCACCCTGAAAATGAACGTTGTGATGCTTTGGCCGTTGCCGCTTCAGCAGCTCGAAATCTTGAGATTGATTCATATTATGAGTCAATCGAGCAAGAAGATACCGAAGAATTGTTTGATTCCAATTAAGGATTTAAACCGTGGAAACACGCTTTGATAAAGGTGTAAACTAAGGGGTGTGGTATTTCTCGCGTCGAGGATATTTGTGGACAAAATCCACAAGCAACAAAAAAAGGATGGTTTTTTAGGCTGATAATTTCAGTTTCATCGAATTGATTAACGGCTTCTACATCCATTAATTCGGATTTTAAAAGATGTAAAATTTGAGGATAGAGACTGTATCGAGAAGAAGTCAGTTCGGTGTGATTATGATTCTCATATAATTTATTCAAAGCAGGCGATTCGGGTTTAATGGTAATTCGCTCAAATTGATTTCCTTCAACTAAATTATCAGAAATTAATTTTTCATTGCTGGGATTAAAATTATTTCGATTTACCAACACTTCTAGAAGCGATTTAAAACCTTCCCCTGTAATAAAGGAGGGAATCCCTGTCAACATGATTTTTTCAATTGCGCCGTGAAGGTAGAAATGGTTATTATTGTCTCCAGGACTAAACCAAAATCCATCGTATTCTTGCAAGGACTGATTTTTTAGTTTCATCACCTCATCTAATGTAATCCAATAGTAATTGATTTCAAAATCTAAGAATCTCGCGGCATGATCTATGGCTAGATTCGTGGCGTGATGCGCATTTAGAGTAAAGTTGAAATGTCCAATGATGGCAATTTTAAGTGCTGTTCTCATTCAATTTCGGATTTGATAATCACAAGGTACAAAAAATGCTGTTCATAAGATGAACAGCATTGTCAATATCTTTAAAAGTGAGTTATCTTTTATACCATCCTTTTAAAACGGCATTCGTAATTTCAAAAGATTCTTCGGTATAAATTGTGTCGTTAGGAGTTGGTGCAGGATATTGAATAACCTCCATAAAAGTATGGTAAACTTTACAATTAAAGTTTGCGATGTATTTTGAATAATCCCCGGTTTTATCTGTTTCTTGTGAGATATTTGAAAATTCCATCGTATTGATGGCATCGTCTGTATCTTTTGAAAGCCAAATGTTCCCAACCCCATCGCGATACGCTACTTCAACTCCTGCAGTATTAGTGGGAGTAGAGATTGCAGCTGTTGTATAATTTGGAATTAAATTATTGGTAAAATAAGCGTTGAATACATTGGAGGGTGGTCCGTCTGTTCCGTTACCGTCCCAACGCATGTTTCCGATACTGATTTTAATGGCAACTAAATTATCGCTTGATTTCATTTCAGAAAAATAGGTAGCGAGTGCCATTCCTGTTGGTGGAACAAAAATAGATTTGTTGGTTTCTAAAAAATAACCATTCACATTTTGAGTAAGTTCTAAAGGAGTTCCAGCAATTAAACCATTGAAATGGCAGGTTAGTTCTACTTTAGGTTCTGGTGCAGGTATAATTTCATGCTTGATACAAGCAGTAAAACCCAAGACAATCATAGATCCAACAAGAATAGTTTTAGTAATTTTCATATCGTTTTATAGTTAAATATTCAATTTTTAAAAAGGTTGTAGTGTTCAAATTTACATCTTTTTTTTAATAAAAAGAACAACTTTACATTAATAATTACTAAACGTTTTTTTTGTAAAAAGGTTGGTTTAAAATTAACTTAAGCCCGAATTTGCCTTAATGGAGCGTTAAATTCAATGTGCTCAATCCACAAGTCTCCAAGACCTGCTTTATGACATTCCATTGAATATAAATGTTTTCCATCAGCTATTTCAACATTTTCAAAACAACTCATGACATCGGTGTTGGATGCAAGTTGCTGAAGACGACCAATTAATCGATTGACATCCGTGTGGTTAACAATTAGTTCAGTCTTATAGGTATCTGTGCCTTGCGTGATGTTACAAATTACAAATGCTTCATTTGTGTCTGATTCAAATTCAATGGACTCTACGTTGATTCTATTTAAAATGGATTTCATAACCTTTAATTTAGAATACAAAGCTAGGTACGTAGAACGTAATCTATTTACGTTCTACTTTGAAAAACGGATATTTTCTAATCAAGGTTAAAATTCAGCATAAAAAAACCTGAATCATTTGGGGATTCAGGTTTAATTTTTTAGGAGCGAAAACTAATCATTTACTCTAACCCATTCTTGTGTTCTGAAAAACGGTCCGATGTATCCTCTGAGATAAAGTTTATTGGAATCCTTAGAGTCTAGCCATAGTTTTGTGTTGTATATTTTCCCATTTTCTGGATCCACAATTGTTCCACCAGCCCACTCTGTTCCATTCCATTTAAGGTTTCGAACGATTTGAAGTCCTACAAGTGGCTGATTTTTGCGGTCATCTGTACACTTGTCGCAAACAGGGTTTTCTGCTCTTCCTTCTCTGGGGTATAAATAGGTGATTTTGCCATATAATTGGTCTTTATATTTATACAATTCAACTGTTGATTTTTTCTTTCCTGTAGCATCATCGATTGTAGTCCATTTTCCGATGCAAGTTTGACTAATTGCAAGGTTACCAACCAATGCAAAAGCAATTAATAAAAGTAAATTTTTCATGTTTAACAAGTTTATTCTTAAGGTTAATCAATTTGAGTGCCAAAAAGATTTTTTAAAAATAGTAATTTTAACAAGAGTGAGGGATTTTTTTTTAGAAATTTTATAAGTCAATGAAATTTTGAATTATTTTTTTTCCATGTGGCGTCAAAATCGATTCGGGGTGAAATTGTACAGCGTATATAGGTAAATATTGATGTTCGATGGCCATTAATACTTCGTTTTCTGAAACGACTGTCGCTATTAATTCGGGAGGCAAAGGTGAATTTACTGCCCAACTGTGATACAAACCTACTTCAAAATGGGAAGGAATGTTTTTAAATAGCGCGCTGTTTGATTTTTGATACACCATTTCCAGAATTCCGTGTTTAACTTCTGCCAAATTATAGAGCGAGCCTCCAAAATGAATCGCAATTGCTTGCATTCCCAGACAAACTCCTAAAATGGGTCTCTTGTCTGCAAATTCTTTTAGTAAATCCATTAAAATTCCTGAATCTTGAGGAAGTCCAGGACCAGGAGAGAGAACGATTTTATCGTACTTTGCTATTTCAGCAAGTGTAGTTTCATTGTTTCGGACTACTTTTACATCACAATTCATCCCTTCCAAGTAGTGGAAAAGGTTGTGAGTAAAGGAATCAAAACTATCTAAAAGTAGTACTTTCACCGTTTTTTTGACGAATAATTGTTAAACTTGCACAAATGTAATGAATTATGAAGAA
Organism: uncultured Chryseobacterium sp.; assembly: GCA_964488745.1. GTDB lineage: Bacteria > Bacteroidota > Bacteroidia > Flavobacteriales_D > Crocinitomicaceae > JAQVCM01. Next base: position 58,017 of record CAZAVP010000004.1, read on the forward strand.
AGCAATTCAAATTTCAAATGCACCTGCGCCTATTGCGCCATATAGCCCAGCGATTTTAGCAGGAAATACGCTCTATGTAAGTGGTCAAATACCCGTGAATCCCGCTACACGCGTGTTAAACATGCCAGATATTCAAACAGCAACTCGCCAAGTGATGGAAAACATTGGTGAACTTCTACAGGCTGCAGAAATGGATTTTTCTAACGTGGTAAAATGTTCTGTTTTCTTAGCAGACTTCAATGATTATGCGGGAATGAATGAAGTGTATGGAACTTTTTTCGGTGAAATACCTCCTGCGCGTGAAGCGGTTCAAGTAGTTAAATTACCGATGGGATCCCTTGTTGAAATTTCGTGTATTGCCGTAAAGTAAATGAATTTTAAAAGTCCATTTTTTTTAGCTTTTTTATTTTTGACGGTATTTTTATCAGGATGTAAAAATAAAAACACACAGTTTTTTATCAATTATCCACAAGAAGTTACGCTTCCAGCGGAAACCAACAGATGGACAATTGCGATAGAAGACATTCAAACAGATTGCCGCGTTCGTTTCGAAAAAAATGACACCAAAAGGAGCAAAGTAGATAACATTGTCTTAAAGAACATTGCCTTGTTGAGTCAAGAGGAGATTGATTTTAAGAAGGTTGAGTTGAGAACCATTCACATGCAATGTCCGTCCATTTCAAAGAAAAGAATTGCCTTTAAAGACATCAATACCATTTACACGGATTCTTCAGTTCAATTCCAGTTATTGAATTCGGAGGAAGATGTGAAAGAATTTATAAAGCACAATCAATTCTCAATTGAATTGAAAATGCGTGGTGAGAAATTAAAGAAGAAAATCAAGGCTACCATCATTTTGGAGTTTTTGGTAGAAGGAGAATTGATAAAAACAATATTGCATCAACGCATGTTGGTGTAATTTTAAAGAGAAAGTAATACCTGTGGAAAATCCCATTCGCATATCGGTTATCATTGTAAACTATAACGTAGAGTACTTTTTGGAGCAGTGTTTAAACGCTGTGATGAAGGCATTGGAGAATGTTTCGGGGGAAGTTTATGTGGTTGATAATAATTCCATTGATGGATCGGTTGAAATGGTTCGTGCTAAATTCCCACATGTTCATTTAATTTCCAACCGGGATAATCGAGGATTTTCAAAAGCCAACAACCAAGCGATGGAAATCGCATGTGGAGATTATTTTTTATTGCTCAACCCAGATACCGTTGTTGAAGAAGATACCTTTGAAAAAGTGATCGATTTCATGGATAAACATCCAGAAGCAGGGGGATTAGGTGTTCGAATGCTAGATGGTAAAGGAAATTTTTTACCCGAATCCAAAAGAGGATTACCAACTCCAGCTGTTGCATTTTACAAAATCTTTGGATTGTCTGCTATTTTCCCCAAATCCAAAATTTTTGGAAAATACCATTTGGGTTATTTATCCGAATTTGAAACCCACGAAGTAGAAATTTTAAGTGGTGCTTTCATGTTGATGAGAGCGAAAACCATTCAGAAAGTAGGGATGTTGGATGAAGCATTTTTCATGTACGGAGAAGACATTGATTTATCCTATCGGATTATCCTGGGAGGATATAAGAATTATTATTTTCCTAAAACGAGAATCATACACTACAAAGGGGAAAGCACAAAAAAGAGTTCCATCAATTATGTTTTTGTCTTTTATCGGGCGATGGTTATTTTTGCAGAAAAACATTTTTCGCAAAAAAACGCCAAACTTTTTTCTGCGTTAATCAATTTAGCAATCTACTTGCGGGCAAGTTTAGCAATTGTAACTCGGTTTGTTAAAAAGGCAGCTTTGCCTGTCTTTGATTTCATGTATGTTTTAACAGGTGCCTTATTGCTGACAAGGCATTGGCAGAAAATGGACATCGAATTTCCTATTAATGCGATGAGGATTGCAATTCCGCTCTACATCATCGTTTGGATGATGAGCATCTTTTACGCGGGTGGATATGATTTTCCACTTAAAATAAGGAAGATTGTTAAAGGAACTTTGATTGGTACTTTGGCGATTTTGGTAATTTACGGCTTGTTGCCCAAGGAATGGCAATTTTCTCGCTTGTATATTTTAATTGGAATGGGATGGGTTTTGACTTATTTCATTTTTTCAAGAGTTTTTCTTCACTTCAGTGTGGGGAAACGTTTTAGCCTTTCAGGCGTTAAAAACCAAAATTTTATTTTAGTTGGTTCTCCGGAAGAAACGAGTCGGGTAAACTTATTGTTGAAGCAAACCAATTCGAAAGTGGATTCCGTTTTTTTAGTTTCACCTACCGAAGATAAAAATGAAGAACAAATAGGAGTGCTTTCTCAACTTGACCAAATTGCCTACATTTATCAAATCGACGAAATTATTTTCTGTGCAAAAGACACTTCCTCTCAAGAAATCGTTCATTGGATGTCTATTTTGGGAGCTAGAAATATTGATTTTAAAATAGCACAACCCGATAGCATGTATCTCATTGGGAGTAATTCCATTGAAACTTCTGGCGATTTATATGTGTTGAATATCAATCAAATTAGTGAGAAAAAGAATGTGCGAAATAAGCGTACTTTAGATTTGGTCGCTTCAATTATCTTCCTTGTTTTATCTCCATTTTTGGTGTGGTTTTACACCCATAAATCCCGATGGTTTAAAAACGTTTTAGCTTGCTTGGTTGGAAGTAAAACATACGTTGGATACTTTGATGCAACAGATCAAAATCGTTTGTTGCCCAGCATTAAATTTGGCGTTTTAAATGCGTCCGCAAGATTCGACGCAAGTGATCCAATTTTGACCAGTAAATTAAATTTGATTTACGCCCGAGATTATACTTTTTGGAAAGATGTTGAAATCATCTTTAAATTCTGGAAAAAACTTGATAGTTAACTAAATAGACAGTGTTTTTCCTCCTAAATGATTCGATTATTCTTTTAAATTTTACTTCTAATAGAGTGTTTCATCATTTTTCTTTTACTTTTGTACTCTAATTAAGAAATCCAACACATGGCACAAGTAGAAATCAGACTCCCTAAAATGGGTGAAAGCGTTACAGAAGCGACCATTACAAATTGGTTGAAAAGCGTAGGTGACAACGTTAGCATGGACGAACCATTAGTGGAAGTTGCTACAGATAAGGTTGATAATGAGCTTCCTTCTGAGGCTGCAGGGACCTTAATAAAAATATTTTTTGAGAAAGATCAAGTTGCTCAAGTGGGCGATGTAATTGCAATCATTTCTTCTGATGGTTCAGATGTTGTTGAAAATGATACGGCTGTATCAACTGCATCAACAAGTCAAACTGCTCCTGCAACGGAAGTTACTGCATCCAATTCAAATGCAACTTCACCCGTTATTATAAATTCAGATCGTTTCTTTTCTCCTTTAGTGAGAAGTATTGCTTCTAAAGAAGGAATTTCCGGTCAGGAATTAGAAACCATCCCTGGAACAGGTCAAGATGGAAGAGTTACCAAAAAAGACATTCTTTCCTACGTGGAAAATAGAGGAAGTCAACCTGCGGTTACTACAGCTTCAATTCCGTTAGCTCCAACTGCTAAATCTACTGTAGCTTCAACAAACGTTGACTCTTCTTTAAGTGAAGATACCATTTCTTATTTAAATGCGATTAAACCATTGCCTATTGCCCCCATGGAAGGTGATGAAATCATGGAGATGGATCGCATGCGTAAGATTATTTCTGAGCGCATGGTCATGTCTAAACATGTTTCACCACACGTTACTTCTTTTGTAGAGGCAGATGTAACCAACATCGTAAACTGGAGAAACAAAATAAAAGGTGCTTTCCAAAAAAGAGAAGGAGAAAACTTTACGTTTACACCAATCTTCATGGAAGCAGTAGCAAAAGCGATCAAAGATTTTCCATTGATTAATATTTGTGTAAGCGGAAATCAAATTATCAAACGAAAAGACATCAACATCGGAATGGCAGCAGCATTGCCAACAGGGAATTTGATTGTTCCTGTAGTTAAAAATGCAGACCGTTTGAACTTGGTTGGTTTGGCTAAAAAAGTAAATGAATTAGCAAACAATGCACGAGATAATAAATTAAAACCAGAAGACATTCAAGGTGGAACTTATACGGTTACAAATGTGGGGACTTTTGGAAATGTAATGGGCACTCCAATTATCAATCAACCACAAGTTGCCATTTTAGCACTTGGTGCAATTCGTAAAGTGCCTGCGGTGATTGAAACTCCTGATGGTGATTTTATTGGGATTAGACACAAAATGTTTTTGTCTCATTCCTATGATCATCGAGTAGTGGACGGTGCTTTGGGTGGAATGTTCGTTAAGCGTGTAGCGGAATATTTGGAGCAATTTGACATTGATCAAGTTGTCTAAATAAAAATTAACGCTTAATTGAAACTATAATCTAATGTGAGCGTATCATAAGAAGTTTTTAAAGCAAGTTTGTGTTTTTTTTGCACAAACTTGTGTTTATTATAAGAGCAACTTATGAAATTTTTTACTTTATTGCTGTTTAGTGCATTTACCACTATTACTCTTTTCTCTCAAAAAAAGCAAGATCGAGATATTCATCAATTTATTAACCAAGCTACAGAAGCTGAACTGATAACGAAATCAACCGCTCTTTTAAGCGATGGATTTTATCAAGATGCAGAAATTGTCATTGATAAACTAATGACACTGCAACCTGAAAGTGCTAATTATAATTATCGAAAAGGTTTTGTAATTATTGTTTTACGTCAAGATTACGAAGGTGCAATTTCATATTTAACAAAAGCATCCACAAAAGTCCATAAAAATTATGATTTATATTCACTTAAAGAAATAAACGCCTCCATTGATGCCTTATATTACCTAGCGAAAAGCTATCACTTTGTTCACCGATTGGATGAGGCTAAGGAAATGTACAATCAATTTATTGAGAAGAGTGATAAAAAATCAGAATTGGTGAAATTCGCCAACCTTGGATTAGAACAATGTGCTGTGGCTGATAAATTTCTAAAATCACCAAATAATAAAGTTGTTATAAGAAATGCTGGACCTAAAATCAATTCGATTTATCCCGAATATTCACCCATAATTTCCTTAGACGGTTCAGGCTTTTATTATACGATTCGAAAACCATGGCAAGACAATGAATCTGATGAATACATTGAAAAGAAAACAGGGTTGTATTTAGAAGATATTTACGCTAGTTTTTTAGATGATAATCAAGAATGGGCTGAACCTGTAAGACTTGATTTTTGTAGACCAGACAGAAACGAAGCCACGGTTGCAATGAATGTAGAAGAAAGAATAATTTATTCTTATAGTGATTTGAGTGGAGGGGGTGATATTTATTTTTCCGATTTTAAAGAGGATCAATTTGAGACACCTGAAATATTGAATGTAAAAGATCTAAATACGGATGCATGGGAGTCTCATCTGACAATTTCTCCTAAGGGGGATTTAATGTATTTTGTTTCTGATCGTTTAGGAGGATTTGGAGGGAGAGACATTTATGAATGTAAAAAACTGCCAGACGGAAACTGGAGTAAACCAGTCAATATGGGACCGAAAATCAATTCTGCTTATGACGAAGATTCTCCTTTTATTTCTGCGGACAATCAATATTTTTACTTTGCTACCAATGGAAATAGAAGTATGGGTGGGTTTGATATAATGTATTCCAAGAAAAATGAGGATGGATCATGGGGTGAATCAGTTAACATTGGATACCCCTTAAATACATGTGGAGATGATTTATACTACACCTCAACGGGTGATGGGTATTTGGGGTATTTTACTTCAAACAGGACTGGTGGATATGGAGAGAAGGATATTTACGAGGTTGTAAATAATTATCTTGGAGTAGAAAATATTTCTTTTTTGAAGGTGAAAGTAAATACAATTGACAACGTTCCAATCCCTGAAAACTATCGAGTGGTATTAACTTGCATGGATTGTCCAGTAGTAAAAGAGGATATTGTGTACAGTCGGTTGCGAGATGGGGTGATTTTAACTTCACTGGAAAGTTGTAGAACCTATCACTTGAGCTATCAAATGGGAGAGGATCAATTTGTGATTTACGAAGAGACCATCAAAACAGAATGCGATGTTGCATTTCAAGAAATTGAGCGAGACCAGCTAATTGATGTGCTTAACAAAAAGAAAGTAGGGGTTGAGAAAGTAGAAGAACTGCCAGTTGTGGCTAATAAAACAATAGAAGCAACCTTCTTCTTTAAATACAATAAAAATAAATTGTTTGTTGGGAATCGTGAATTTAAGAAATTTATGAAAGAAATTGAAAAACAATTAGAAGGAAACAACGAGCACATTGTTGTCAAAATAAAATCTTCAGCTTCAAAAGTTCCAACTACTAAATACAAAAGTAACGAAGAACTTTCGCAACTTAGAGCGGAACACATTAAATATGATATTATTAATTTCATAGAAAAAAATAGTGATTATTCAGACCGAATTAGTACCGTAATTGTAGAGTCTATCGTAAGTGGGCCAGATTATGAAAACGATAAAAGAAATAAAGAAAAATACCAGCCATTTCAATACGCAAAGGTAAAAACAGAGAATTAATTTTGATCGAAGTACGAATGCATCCGCAGAACCTTTCAATGCAAAAACATTCCGAGCACATTTTAGAGGGGTGAAAGCCAAAGCTTTCTTCTGCATCGATTAACCAGAATCTATGCTTAATCCTCAACATTTGTGCTTGATCCAAGACTAGGCAAGATAAGAGTTTTTTAGGCACAAAAAAAAGGTCTGATTTTATTCAGACCTTTTGTGGGAAATGAGGGACTCGAACCCCCGACATCCTGCTTGTAAGGCAGGCGCTCTGAACCAACTGAGCTAATCTCCCTTTTTGCATTTAAACACCGTTTGTGTGTTGTTATTGCGTGTGCAAAGATACAGGCATTTTTTGAATTGACAAGCAATTTTCGAAAAAAAATTAAAAATAATCGCTAATTAGAAAAAAACTTCCTGTTATCAAGATGGTATCTGTTTTATTTGCTGAAAGTTGAGCGGAATTGAGTGCATCACTTAATTGCAAAAAATAATTTGAGTTTAAATTTAAACTTTCTGAAATGGCCTGTAAATTTGCAATTTTTGCCGTTCTGTTGTTTTTGAATTCTGAAAAATAAAATTGAGCTTCTGGAGGGAAAAGCTCAATAATACTTTTTAAATCTTTATCAGCACTTCCTCCGTAAATTACATGCAATTGACCACGTTGGACGCTTTTGAGAGTTTCTAACATTTGTTTAATGCCTGCTTCGTTGTGTGCAACGTCTAAAATGGTTAAGGGCTCTTGAGCCACTATTTCAAATCTTCCATGAAAGAGCGGATTGTTTTGCGCGGCATGAATGGCTTCCGCTATTTCTCGTTGATTAAAACCGTACCCCATGTCGTTTAGAGCCTTAATTGCAGTTCTAAAAGTACGTTCATTTTTAAATTGATAGGAGTTGGGGTCACAGATGAAAAAATCATTTAAAATGGTTTCTTCTGCAAAATAGATTTCAGCATTACATTCCGATGACTTTTTTTGAAACACGGCTTTTGTTTCAGGCGTTGTTTCCCCAATAACAACGGGGACGTTTGGTTTGATGATTCCAGCTTTTTCAGATGCAATCTTCTCCAAAGTATTTCCTAAAATGGCTACGTGATCTAAACTAATGTTCGTTATTACTGATAAAACAGGAGTGATGATGTTGGTGGAATCCAAACGACCACCTAAGCCAGTTTCGATGATGCAAATTTCGCATTTTTCCTGCATAAAATATTGGAGCGCCAATGCCCAAGTGATTTCAAAAAAGGAGGGCTTAAAATCCCACTTTTTTTGCTTGATTTCATTGCAAAAATCAAGGACATTTTGTTCACTAATTAATTGATCATTGATGCGAATTCGTTCTCGGAAATCGTGAATGTGTGGCGAAGTAAATAATCCTGTTTTCTTATTTTTCAACTTAAAAGCGGTAGCCAACATGTTGCAAGTAGAACCTTTTCCGTTCGTTCCAGCAACATGAATGTACGAAAGTGAACGGAAGTCGATTTCCAATTCTACGCACAAAGAAAGGATGTTTGACAAGTCAGGCTTATAAGCGGTTTGACCGATAAGTTGATACGCTGGAAATTGATTGAATAACCAGTCAATAGCCTCTTGATATGTTTTCAAAATGAAAAATTAAGTTGCTTTAATGTTTAAAGTCAGTGCAATTTTCTCAATCCCAGCACCTTGTTTTTTGTTGTACCGAATTTGTTGTTTTACCAATTCAGAAATCTGATTGATGATGCGTTGGTCAATTGTGGTGGTTCTTCCGGTTATTACTTCCGTTCGAATGACTCTTCCTTCTGCGTTAATGGTTAGTTTTAAGACGATTGTACAGTTTTGGTTGAATTCGATGCCGTCTGTGTTAATGTTATTCAATCGGATTCTATCACCATTGCCACCGCCATCACCGCTACCTCCAGTTCCGCTTCCGCCTCCGCGGTATGATCCGTCATCTGTTCCAAAAACGCCAGCGCCATCTTCTTGTTTTCCGCCTCCTCCTGATCCAAAGGGGTTTGGAGCGGCTACAATGGATGTTGCTGGATTGTCAGGATTGTCTCCGTTTGTTTTGTTGCTTTTTCCCGTTTTGATTTCCGTTTGGGATTCTTTTTTAGTAATAACTCTTTCCGTCTGTGGTTTTGGGTTGGGATCAACAGGATCATCAGAAGGTGTACCTTCACTTCCTTTGCTTCCGCCACCACTTTCAATCACCAGTTTTTCCAATTCTAATTCCGTGACTTCTGTTGTTGCAATCAAAGGAATGTCTTTAGCTGGTGGATCAGCCATGGTGTAATGAACAAATTTTAAGAGTAAGATTATAGCCAAAGTGACAACTGCTGATGTAATTATAGCATTGCGTTTGTCTGAATCTTTAGTTATGTTTACGTTCTGCACGTGTTTTATTTTTGATATGCTAATACAGGTTCCCAGCCATTTGCTTGTGCCAGTGCTAAAATCTGAAAAACAGCCTCGTAGTCTGCTTTCTTATGACCTGCAATCTTAATTTTCAACCTTCCAGAATCATTCACTTCTTTTGATATTTTGTCTTTAATTAAATCAAAATCTCGTGCATCTTCTATTTTTTCTGTCTGAGATAAAAAATACTTGTTTTCTTCAGTGATAACAATGGTGGTTGTTACAGGATCTTGAACCGGAGAAAGGTTTTCATTCGGCTTAGGCAAGTCCACTGGCGTGTGATTGTTGCTGGCTGTTAAACTAATGATGATGAAGAAAATCAAGAGTAAAAACACCAAATCCGTCATGGATGCAGTACCCGCTTCTACTTTGATTTTATTTCTGGTGTCTAGTCTCATAACGCTATTTTCCTGGCTCGTTCAACAAATCCATAAATTCCAACGCCGTGTTTTCCATCGTGTAAACGATCCGACCAATTCGTTCCGTGAGGTAATTGTATCCCATAAAAGCTACAATCCCAACAATTAAACCTTCTACTGTGGTAATCATGGCAGTCATAATCCCGGGTGCAATGACTTGAATATCTAAAGAAGAAACATTCTGTAAATCGATGAACACAATTACCATCCCTACTACAGTCCCTAAGAATCCAAGCATCGGACCAGCACCTGAAGCAGTTGCTAAGAAACTAACACGTTGCTCCAAACGCATGATTTCGATTTTAGCTGTATTTTCAATGGCAAGAGATATGTTTTCAAGGGGTTTGCCAAGTCTTCCAATTCCTTTTTCAAGCATTCTTGCCGATGGACTGTCCGTGCTAGAGCACAATTTTTTTGCAGCTTCTAAATCACCAGCAATTAAATATCCTTTAATTTTCGATAAAAAACTAGACTCTTCTTTAGATGCTCTGCGCAATGCCAAATAACGTTCTGTGAAGACATAAATAACGTAAATAAACATTAACAATAAAAGCAAATTGATGACCCAACCAATACCGGCATTGGACTGATCGACAATTTCCCAAACGGGAATTTCTTTGACTCCAGTTGTTACGGTATCTGTTTCAGTCGGGGCTGTCTGTATTTGTAAAAGGAAATTAAAGCTCATGTGTTATAAACGTTGATTTGACAAAATAATTACATTCTTAGAACAAAAATAGTTTTATTTTAAAAGGAAGAACCTTGACTCCTTAAAAGTTACCAAATCCATTTTGTTGAAATCCCAGTAAGAATTGAAAAATGTTTTTCACTTAAGTTGTTTCAATGCAATTTCAAATGCTGTTTTTGCAATAAGTGTTTTTTCATTGTTAAGCTGATGTGCTTTGTTGAGCGCATCGTAAATGGTCCTACTCACATCATCAAATATTCCTTGATCGGTAATTTCATCTAAGTCATTGCTCATCAAATATGCAAAAACTCTTGCCATTCCACAGTTCGAAATGAAGTCGGGAATTACTGAAATATATTGGTCTGCATGTTCTGCAATGGGGCCGAAGAAGATTTCCTTATCTGCAAAAGGAACATTCGCTCCAGCGGCGATGACAGTTACTCCAGCTTTGATCATTCGGTCTAACTGATTTTGTGTTATCATTCGAGATGCAGCACACGGAATGAAAACATCTGCATCTAAGTCCCAAATTTTATCGTTCATTTCTTCAAATGAAAGTAAGTTAGGATCAGCGATTTCGTTTCCATTTTTATTTAAGAATAATTCTTTGATTTTGTCAAAAGTTAATCCTTCTGTAGAGATTAATCCACCTACACGGTCAATAATTCCTGTGATTTTAGCACCGTCTTGCGCCAAGAAATAGGCTGCTGCAGAAGCTACATTTCCCCAACCTTGAACCAAGATTTTCTTGTCCTGGACGCTGCCGCCCCAAATTTTATAATAATGTTTGATCGATTCCGCTACTCCATATCCTGTAATCATGTCAGCAACCAAGTATTTGCGACTAATATCTGGTGTATATGTTGCATCTTCAATTTGTTTCTTGACACCCGTTTTTAACTGATTGATTCGAATTTCTTTTTGATCCGATGATGGATTAAAGTGTCCGTTCAAAACTCCTTCTTGCGGATGAAGAATTCCACAATTTTCTGTCATGGGAATAACTTCGTGGATCTCATCTATGTTCATATCGCCACCCGTTCCATAATAATTTTTCAGAATCGGTGCAACGGCTTTAAACCACCTTTGCAAAACTTCTTTCTTTCTTGGATCTTTCGGATCAAAATTGATTCCCGATTTAGCACCTCCAATTGCTGGGCCAGCAACTGTAAATTTCACTTCCATGGTTTTTGCCAAAGATTCTACTTCGCGTTTATCAAGACCAACACGCATTCTAGTTCCACCGCCTGCGGCACCGCCTCGGAGTGAATTAATGACAATCCAACCTTCTGCGTCTGTTTCTGTATCTTTCCATTCAAATACAATTTCTGGTCTTTTATTCTCGAATTCTTGAAGTAAATCTTTCATGTTTTCCGTATTTTAAGCTACCAAATTTAGAAATATAATTGTAGTAAGGCTTTTTTCGAGCGCTTTAAATTTACTTTTCATTTTAACAAACGTATGATATGCCTGTAGCTAAGACTGTTCGATAAAACCTAAACACGGTGAAATACTCCGCCACAAACATCTTGAGATGCCCCCGTCACTTCACTCAAACAGTTTGGGGTTTTTTCTAGATATAGAGCACCTAAAAAAGCAAAAATAATCGCTTCTTTGAATTCAATGGTTTCTTTTGCTGGTAAGACGACTTTTCCTTTGTAGTAATGTTGAATTCGTTCCACTAAAAATTGATTGAAAGCACCACCACCAGTAATCATGACCGATTCTATTTCATGTCGATTTAAAACCTGACCAATTTGATATGCTTCGTGTTCAATGATGGTTCGCAAGTTGTTTTCAATGTCTCTGTCGAATTTCACCAAAGGGTAAAAGTATTGCTCTAACCATTCCGTTCCCAATGATTTGGGGCCTGTTAATTGGTAAAATGGCAGTCCATTCAGCAAGTCTAGCAAGAAAAAATTGATCTCTCCGGCACGAGCCAAATCTCCATTTTTATCATAATTCAAACCTTTGTTTTGTGCTAATTTATTCAAAGGCAAGTTGCCAGGGCAACAGTCGAATGCTATGATTTTTCCCTTGCTTTTGAAGGAGATGTTACTGATTCCACCAATGTTTAAAAAGGCATCTGCTTCGTTTTTGAACAGTTCAAAATCTCCAATCGGTACGAGCGGTGCACCTTGTCCCCCCAAAATAACATCCTTCGTCCGGAAATCATTTACCACAGAGATGCCCGTCTTTAAAGCCATGGCACTTCCGCAACCGATTTGAACGGTAAATCCTTTTTCAGGTTGATGGTAAACGGTGTGTCCGTGAGAAGCAATGAGCTGAATTTCTGATTTCGAAATCTTATTTTTCGAAATGAATCGATTAACTGCTTCTCCCATGGTTTGACCCAATACTTTGTCTAACTGAAACAGGGCAGGAGCTGATAGTTCGGTTGATATGCTTAGACTTTCTATCATTTCATCCGAATATTCCATTGTTTCTGCTATGCGCAAATCAAAACTCCATGAATTTTCATTATTTCTACTAATTTGAACGTATGCAATGTCAAGGCCATCCAAAGAAGTGCCAGACATTAAACTGATTATGTTATAGGTGGTCATATGCTTTACATTTGTTCAAAAAGATTGATTAAAACTTAAATATAAAGATTAAATTTACAACGAAATACTATAAATATATAATTAACTTCATAAATAATGAATTTCGAACTTACAGAAGAGCAGTTAGCTGTCCGTAGTGCAGCCAGAGACTTTGCACAAAACGTTTTAAAATCAGGTGTTATTGCGCGCGATAACGAACAAAGATTCCCAGCTGAAGAAATTAAACAACTCGGTGAATTAGGTTTTATGGGAATGATGGTGGATCCAAAATACGGCGGTGGCGGAATGGATACGGTTAGCTATTCAATTGCCATGGAAGAAATCTCTAAAATTGACGCTTCTGTTTCTGTTTGTATGTCAGTAAATAATTCTTTGGTTTGTTGGGGACTTGAAACTTACGGGAGTGAAGAGCAAAAACAAAAATACCTTGTTCCACTAGCGAAAGGTGAAAAAATTGGGGCTTTTTGTCTTTCTGAGCCAGAAGCAGGTTCTGACGCAACTTCTCAACAGACAACAGCGATTGATAAAGGAGATTATTACTTGTTAAATGGTACTAAAAACTGGATTACCAATGGTTCTTCAGCATCTACTTACATTGTGATTGCGCAAACGAATGTAGAAGCTGGTCACAGAGGAATCAATGCATTCATTGTTGAAAGAGGCATGGAAGGATTCATTGTTGGTGCGAAGGAAGACAAATTAGGTATTAGAGGAAGTGATACACATACCTTGTTATTTAACGACGTAAAAGTTCCAAAAGAAAATAGAATTGGAGAAGATGGATTTGGTTTTAAATTCGCTATGAAAACCCTTTCAGGTGGAAGAATCGGTATCGCTTCTCAAGCTTTGGGAATTGCTTCTGGAGCAATGGAATTGGCTTTGGCTTATTCCAAAGAACGAAAAGCATTTGGCAAAGAGATTTACAAACATCAAGCAATTGCATTCAAATTGGCTGATATGGCAACAGAAATCGAAGCTGCGAGAATGCTGGTTATGAAAGCCGCTGCTGATAAAGATGCCGGTAGAAACTACGATCAATCTGGCGCAATGGCAAAATTGTACGCTTCTAAGGTGGCTATGGAGCAAACAGTTGAAGCTGTTCAGATTCACGGCGGTTATGGTTTCGTAAAAGAATATCACGTAGAGCGCTTGATGCGTGATGCGAAAATCACGCAGATTTATGAAGGTACTTCTGAAATTCAGAAAATCGTTATCTCAAGAGGAATCTTAGGGTAATTTCACCCAAATATTAAGCATGAAAAAATCCCAGCTTTTGAGTTGGGATTTTTTTGTTTCTCTATAATTGATTTTTTTTCAAAGAAGGTGTACGATGCTTTCTAAGCCTATCCCACGAGATCCTTTCAAGAGGATGAGTTGATTTTTAAGTTCTTTCTTTCGAATGAATTCAGTGGCAGTTTCTTTGGTTTTAAAAGAAGTGATTTTTTGAATGGGGTGTTTTGAATTCACTTCGTGAAAATTTTGACCGATACAAATAGCTTCCAGGTTCAACTTTTCAATTAATTGCAAAATTTTCTGATGTTCTTCAATGGAATTTTTCCCCAATTCAAACATGTCGCCCAAAATAGCAATTTTGTGTGGTTTATCTATTAAAGAAAAACTTTCCAAAGCCGTTGACATGCTGGTGGGATTGGCGTTGTAAGCATCCATGATGATTGTGTTCTTATCGGTTTGGGAAAGTTGAGAACGATTGTTTGTAGGTCTGTAGGAGGTAAGTGCATCAGAAATTAATTCCTCATTCACATTGAAATAATTTCCAACAGAAATGGCTGCTAGGAAGTTGTAAAAATTGTATTTTCCGATTAATTGAGTTTGAATTTCAGCAGACTCATGACTTGTTGAATTCCATTTCATTTTTACAAAAGGAGTCATTTCAACTAAAGTTCCCTGAACGTCTGCAGTATGCCTTGCAGCATAAGCAACTTTTTGAATCCCTTTCGGAAGATTATTAACCAAAATGGAATCGTCTGAGTTGTAAAAAACGACACCGTTCTTTTTCTCAATGGCTTGATATAATTCCAACTTGGTTTTTAAAACTCCCTCAAAACTCCCAAATCCTTCCAAGTGTGCGCTTCCAATGTTGGTAATGATTCCGTGTGTTGGCTCCGCAATTGCACACAATTCTTCAATGTCTTTGAATTTATTGGCGCCCATTTCGATGATGGCCATTTCGTGTTCTTTAGTGAGTCGAAGCAAGGTGAGCGGAACACCAATGTGGTTGTTCAGATTTCCCAATGTGAAAAGAACGGGATACTTTCTGGACAAAACCGTTGCCATCAGTTCTTTGGTGGTTGTTTTTCCATTGCTTCCAGTTATTCCAATAACGGGAATGTTGAATTTGTTGCGATGATAATTTGCGAGTTGTTGTAAATAAGTTAAGCAATCCGCCACTTGAATGAAGGCAGGGTTATCTGGAACTAATAACTCATCAATTACGACATTTTTTGCCCCGGCATCCAACGCCTTTTGAGCAAATTCATTTCCGTTGAAATTGGCTCCTTTCAAACAAACAAACAAACAATCTTTTTGAATGTTTCTGGTATCTGTGCAAACCCCCGTTGTGGTGTAAAAAATATCAAAATTCGTCATGTGTATAAATAAAAAAACCCATCCGTAAAGATGGGTTTTTTTATTGTTTTAAGTATTAATAACTACTTTGATTTTTGGATTTTTTTCCGTAGTTTAATCCTGTTGGACTTCCGACACGATCCATGGCACATCTAAATCCGATGGTTGCTGTTGATTTGTCTTCATCTAAATACCTTCTATTACTTCCGGCTAGCCAGTAAGCTCTGTCTTTCCAAGAACCCCCTTTGTACACTCTTGATTTATCAGAAATCAACGTTGTTGGCCATGAAGTTCTATCGCCTGGTTTGATTTGCACACCATCCAAACCGTATTCTTCGTATTCAGATTGGTACATTACCAAATTAGGGTCACGTGTTGCTTGGTTAATGGAATTTTTGTAGTCGTCGTTATCAAAGAAAATAGAACTCTCAATATCACCATCTAAGTAATCGATGTAATCATCTTTTCGGTAATTTAATCGACCAATATTTTCTTCTTCAGTGACATTTCTATATTTCAATTTACCAGGGGTATTCGTAATGAAAGAAGAGAAGCCTTGTCTCAACATGGTAATGATTTCAAATGCATATTCGTCTCCGTTAACGCCTTCTCTGAATTCATCCTGAAACATTTCATCCATAATCAATGTCTGAACAGCTTCAGACGCTGCTAAATTATCTCTTTTGTTTTTCAAACTGATTGCTGAATCCAAAATTACGTTGATTCTTCCTAACAACCTTAATTCTACAGAATCTTTGACATTTTTGTGAGAAGTGAAGATTGGGTCTGGAGCATATCCACGCTTGTCTGGGTTTCTCGATTTAACCTTGGACATGATTCCAGCAGGAATAACCGTATCATTAGGATCATGTGACGCAGCAGACATTCTTTGGAAACGAATGCGTTCGAACTCATTCACATACTCTTTCATTCCATGAACATCATACATTACTTGCGCATTCTTAATGTCTACAGAACCCGTATTGTTCAATTCTTTGGTTTTGAAAACATTTCCTCTAAATGGTCTGAATTCATCAAAATCTTCGGAGGTCATTGGTCTATAAACATCCATAACCCATTCAGAAACGTTACCTGCCATGTTGTATAAGCCATAATCATTTGGCCAATAAGCATCCACAGGAGCAGTTACATCCGCGTTATCATTCAAACGACCAGCTACCCCCATGTAATCCCCACGTCCTCTTACAAAGTTAGCGCGGATTTCACCCTGAAACTGACGATCGTCTTGACGAACCCAATGTCCATTCCATGGATAGATTTTACGGTCTGTAATTACTTCAGAACCTGGCTCTAAATTCCCAATCAAGCCGTAAGATGCAAATTCCCATTCAGCTTCTGTTGGTAGGCGGTAGCGAGGTAAAAGGATACCATCTTCCATGCGAACGATTCGTTTGGACAATGATTTTCCAGTTGCTTTTGATGGATCTAAGTTTTGCAAGTTTCTTACCACACCATCTTTTCCTTCCTCAGCACCATATTGACCAGAAAGATAAGCTTCTGTATCAAATGTATTTTCGTTTTGTTGACTGATGTTGTATCCCATGATGCCTTCACGGATTAAGATATACTCGTTTACACGATCTGTTCTCCATTTGCAGTAATCGGATGCTTGTAACCAAGAAACACCTACAACGGGGTAATCTCTATACGCCGGGTGTCTTAAATAGTATTCAACATATTTTTCATTGAAAGCTAAGGGTGATCTCCAACAAAGGGTATCAGGCAATGCGTTTTTATAAACAGTTGGATATGTCTCGCCATAGGCTCTGTTCAACCAATAAAGGTACTCTAACCAATAAAAATTAGTTACCTCTGTTTGATCCATGTAGAACGAAGAAACCGTAACTCTTGCTGGTCGATTGTTGTGATCAAACATGACATCTTGCTCAGAACGTCCCATGGTAAAAGTACCACCCTCTACCAATAAAAGTCCAGGCCCAGTCTCTTGATCTACAAACGGAAACTTTTGAAAACCACCGACGTTGGGATTGTTAAATTCCCATCCTGTAGAGCTTGAACTTTCGCGATTACAAGAAGAAACCAACGCAACTGCAAATATTGCTAGGGCTAAAATCCGAAATTTTTTCATATTTTTTGGTTGTTTTATCATAGTACTAATTTTGCAAAGTTACTTGCATAAACGTAATTTAAAAATAAAGTTACAATTTTCTTAAATTTTCTTAAAAAGAAGGACAAGAAATGGTTCTCCAAGAAGGTGATTTTTTCTTGCAATTCACGTTGTAGCCTAGGGATATTTCATGAGATCCACCAGAAATACCATTGTTTAATTTTGACACAGTTACATCGTAACTATAACCCACTCTAAAAGTTCCAGTATTTACACCTAAAGAGAGAATGAATGCATCTTTGTTTCTAAACCAAGTACCAGCAGTAAACACACCGTATTTAAAGTAAGTACCGATATTTACTTCCATAAATCCTTGCTGGTATTGAACAATGACGTTTGGCATAATAGAGGTTGTATTGCTATATTTAGATTTGCCACCTAATTTGATTTCTGCTCCAGCATGTGCTGTAAAACGCATCGGTAATCTGGAACCTGTTCCCAAAATCATGGATTCATCTGGCATGTTTAAGTGATGTGCAGAAACACCTGCAAAGAAACTATTTGTGTAAATCAACATTCCAGCAGAAGCATCAAAGAATCCTCTGCTTCCCCCACGCTTGATGTCTCCGGTTTTGTAAATAAAACCTCTTCTTGGATCAATCATGTCTCCAAACTTTAACTTATCCCAATCTAAAAACTTTTGATACCATGCAGCGCGAGCTCCAAATAGCAGTGATGTTTTGCGATTTAATTTCAAATGATAAGAATAAACCAAGCCAAGCATGGAAGTATTTATTGTTCCCTGACCTTGTTGATCATGCGTTGCAAGAACCCCAATACCACCTGAGATATTTTTAAAATATTGGTCGTAAGATGCGCTATAAGTAACGTAATTAGCTGAAAGTTTAGGCCATTCATTACGATAATTCAAGCCAAACCTGGCGCATCGATTGGTCCCTGCAAAGGCTGGATTTAGATACAAGGGGTTGGCATAGAACTGCGTAAACGTAGGGTCTTGTGCCAGTGCCTCTTGATTTGTCGCGAAGCCAATCAATAATATTACTAAGTATTTAAGTTTTTTCATTCAATTCTGAATAATAGCAAATTAGTACTAAAACGCAATTTTCAGGACAATGTTACAAAAAAAAAAACAAATCGTACCACATAAATGATAATTCATTGACAATAATTGAACGGATCGACCGTTTGGTCTATAATAATTCTGTTTTATTTCGATATTTGTAAAATGAAAATAAGCACTGTGTTTTTTTACCAAATCAAAGGTGGATTCATGTTGGTTTACCTCCTTTTATCTTTGATAACTACGAACTTAAAAGCTCAAAGCAATACATATTCTATAAGTGTAGCGTGGGGTTCTTCTGTCTCACAAGTCAGAAATAATCAGCTTGTTTTTTTTCCGAATATAAAAGATCAAGATTATAGATTGAAAATGCCACATTTTCAATGGCAAGAAGAATTTTCAGGTTCGGGCGATTTTGAAGTGGAGGTAACGGATTTTCAATTTGTGTCTGCACTGGCAACAGATCAAGTTTTTTTTAATTCGCAATTCATTTCTGCCCCTTCTTCACCAGAATATCAAGCTCAAATCAGCACTTCTAGAGGTAAAAGACGGATTGTGGTTGATCTAAATCCTTTTGTGTTAGCGAACGGTCAATTACAACGAATTGTTAGTTTTAAAGTTTCTTTGACACCCAAGTCTTTGGTAATAAAGCCCAAAAGTTTTGTTGCTTCATCAGTATTGGGCGATTTGAACAGTCAGTGGTATAAAATTTCAGTGACCGAAGACGGTATTCATAAAATAGATCGCAATTTTTTATCTTCGATGGGCATTGACGTCTCAAATTTGAATCCTGCTCATATCAATATTTATGGAAATGGCTCAGGGAAACTTCCTGAGTTAAATAGCGTTTTTAGAGAAGATGACCTCGTAAAAAATGACATTTTAATATCGGGAGAAGCAGATGGCGTTTTTGACGCAGAAGATTTTATTTTATTTCATGCTTGGGGACCCAATCGGATTTATCAAAAAAACACGAAATTGGAAAGAGAGATGAATATTTACTCAACTCACTCTTATTATTTTATTCGAATTAGTAGTTTCGAACCGCCCGCTCGCGTGCAGAATCAAACAAGCGCTTTGAATCCAAACACAGCGGTTAATTCCTATAACTTCTTTTCAGTGTATGAAAAAGAATTGGTGAATTTGGTGAACGGTGGACAAAGATGGTATGGTGATTTGTTTGATGCAGAACTGTCTAAAACGTTTGCTTTTAATGTGCCAAACGCGCTTTCTACTTCTCCCGCAGACTTTAAGGTGATTTATGCCTCAAATGCGCGTTCGGCAGGAAATTCAATTGATTTTAGGGTTGGGAATTCCTTGCTGTTGAATCAAGCAATCACTCCAATTTTGGAGGATTATTATAAAGGCGAAGTCAATTTTAGTTTACCAAATGCGACCAACAATTTACCTTTAAAAATAACCGTTAATCGCACGAACCCTTCTATCCTTACTTATTTGGATAAAATCGAACTCAATACAAGGAGAACCTTAAGTTTTTACGGAAATTACATGCAATTTCGAGATTTAGAATCCGTTGGTGTAGGAAAAATATCCAGTTTTGAAGTAAGTAATTTGCCCAACAATGGTTTTGTATGGGATGTTACAGACCGCCAAAAGCCAAAACGGATGGATGGAACGTGGAATGGCACTACTTTCAGTTTTTCGACCACAACCGATATTCTTAAAACTTTTGCAGCATCGAATGGAGGCGCTTTTCTGACTCCAGAGTTTGTAAAAGTAGTTGAACCTCAAAATTTACACGCGTTAGAAAGTGCAGAGTCACTTATTGTTACACCTGCCGCTTTTAAGTCTCAAGCAGACCGATTGGCAAATTTACACCGAGATCAAGGCATGACGGTTCATGTCGTGACGACGGAACAAGTTTACAATGAATTTTCTTCGGGAGCCCAAGATGTAACCGCTATCAAGTTTTTTGCAAAAATGTTTTACGATCGAGCGGCTGGAAATGTGGCTTTAATGCCAAAAAGTTTGTTGTTGTTTGGCGGTGGAACTTTTGACCCTAAAGGAATCGTTTCGGGTGCTAATTTCATCCCAACTTATCAAGCGCAATATTCCGAAAACCAAATCGGAGCATTGGTAATGGATGATTACTTTGGAATGTTGGATGATTCAGAATCCATTGCAGATGGTGACATGTTGGATATTGGAGTTGGAAGGATGATCATCAACAGCATTCAAATTGCGAAAGAGCAAGTGGATAAAGTGGAAATATACATGAAAAACACCAACAACATGGGACTTTCTACTTCCAATTGCTGCGGAGAGGGAGAGGAGGACAGTAATAATACATACGGTGATTGGCGTTTGAATTATATTCAGATTGCAGATGATGAGGAACACGGGTATTTTTTAAATGTTGATTGCGAACCTCAATCTTTGTACGTGAAGGCAAATCATCCAGAAATGAATGCTGATAAATTGTATTCAGATGCTTTTCCGCAAGTTTCTGGGGCAGGAGGTGAGCGTTATCCTGAATTGGAAAAAGCAATTACAGAGCGAGTTCAACGCGGGGCTTTAATCATTAATTACGTGGGACATGGAGGCATTAATGGAGCTGGAGACGAACGGTTTATTAACGTTCCGATGATTAACTCGTGGACCAATTTGAATAAACTGCATGTATTTGTTTCTGCAACTTGTGAATTTACAAAATTTGATGATCCTACGGTCATGTCTGCTGGAGAACTAAACTGTTTGAATCCAATTGGAGGAGCTATTGCGATGATGACAACAACACGCTCCGTTTATTTTAATGTGAATTCGAGCACAGGCGAACAATTTTTTAAGCATGTTTTTTTAAGAGATGCAAATCTAGAGCCTCTTACATTCGGAGAAATTATGCGATTAACAAAAAATGCAGCTACAGGTGGGGTCAACAAAAGAAGCTTTACATTAATCGGGGATCCTGCATTAAAAATTGCCTTACCCAAATGGAAAGTGGTGACTGACAGTATCAACCACAAAGATCCAAATTTACTGATGGATACCGTAAGAGCTTTGAGTAAAATGAACATCAAAGGACACATAGAAGATTACTTGGGGAACGTAGTTACAACTTACAACGGTGTTTTATCGCCCACCATTTTTGATAAACCAAAGAATATTAAAACTCTGGGACAAAACTCGAATTCACCCGTTATTGATTTTCAAACACAGAAAAATGCCCTTTATAAAGGAAAGGCTTCCGTTGTGAATGGTTACTTTGATTTTTCGTTTATCGTTCCGAAAGACATTAATTATGCGTATGGAAATGGCAAAATTTCCTATTATGGCAACAATGATCAATTGGATGCTGGTGGCAGTGATCAGCGATTTATAGTTGGAGGGCTTAATCAAGCGGGTTTAAATGATAATACTCCACCTGTTGTAGAATTGTATTTGAATGATGAAAATTTTGTTTCAGGTGGTTTGACAGACCAAAATCCGACATTGATTGTAAAAGTGTCTGATGAGAACGGAATAAATGCTGTTGGAAACGGAATTGGACATGATATTGTAGCTGTTTTAGACAACAACACCGCTAAACCAATCGTGTTGAATGAATATTACATTGCGGATTTGGATTCATACATGTCTGGAAAAATAAGCTATGATTTTAAAAATTTAGCTGTTGGCCGCCATACGTTGTCATTTAAAGTATTTGACGTGAATAACAATTCCAGTGAAGTGAACATTGATTTTGTTGTTGCTGAAAAGAAGGAAATTACTTTGGATCATGTTTTAAATTACCCCAATCCGTTTACGACTAGAACGGAGTTTTTCTTTGAGCACAATCAAGTTTGTGAAAGTTTAGAAGTTCAAATACATATTTTTACTGTTTCTGGAAAACTAGTCAAAACCATCAATCAACAAGTGAAAACTAACGGGTATAGATCCGAAGGAATAGCGTGGGATGGAAGAGATGACTTCGGTGACGAAATCGGGCGTGGCGTATATGTTTATCAATTGTCTGCAAAGACAACGGAGGGCGATGTGGCTTCAAAAATTGAAAAATTAGTACTATTATAGCATTGTTGATATTATTGTAGTACCGTTCACAATATTAAGTTGTCTTTTACGTATATTTGTTGTTTTGAAATTAGAATTTATTAAAATCCATATGATTAAGAAATTTAGCCTATTGTTATTAATTACGTTTACTTTGCCTTTAATTGCAGTAGCCCAACCCAATTCAGGAGTTACCAATAAACAGTTGCAATTGAATGCCATCACTTCTGCCATGCCTTTCTTAAGTATTACGCCTGACTCTAGGGCTGGAGCGATGGGAGATGCAGGTACAGCGTTGAGTGCAAATTCTCATTCAATCTATTGGAATACGGCCATGTTGAACTTCTCTAAACAAGATGCGGAAGTGAGTGTTTCGTACACTCCTTGGTTGAGACAATTAACAAATGACATGTCGCTTTCGTATGTTTCTGGTTATAAACGATTAGGAACAAGGCATGCCATTACGTTGGGATTGAGGTTTTTTAGTTTAGGAGAAATTACCTTTACTGATTCACAAGGTGCTAAATTAAGAGACGATAAACCTTCTGAATACGAAATTGTGGGCGGTTACGCTTTTAAGTTGGCTGATAAATTGAGTATCGGTATCAATGGGAAATTTGCCTATTCTAATTTGACAGGTGGTTTGGTCACTCCGGGAGGAACAAGTAAAGCAGGTATTGCAGGAGCAACTGACATTTCTTTTGTTTATCACAACGATGAAGCAAAATTGGCAAAAAGAGATGGGATTTACACTTTTGGTTTGACGATTAATAATATCGGAAACAAAGTAGCTTATTCCGAAGTTTCAACTGATCAAAGAGATTTTTTGCCCATGAATTTGAAAATTGGAAATGCCTATACCATGGAGTTTGACAAATTTAACTCGTTGACTTGGGCTGTTGATTTTCACAAATTGCTAGTTCCAACTCCGCCAGCAAGAAATCCGATTAATGGGGATATCTATTCTGGAAAAAACAACAATGTGGGTATTATTTCAGGAATGTTGCAATCTTTCTACGATGCTCCTGGAGTTGTCATGAAGGACGATCAAGGTGCACCCATTCAAAATGCGGATGGATCTTACCAAGTTGAAAAAGGTTCTCGTTTGAAAGAAGAATTAAGAGAGTTTAACATTGCAACAGGGTTAGAATATTGGTACAATGAAATGTTTGCACTCAGAGCTGGATTCTTTTATGAGCACTATACCAAAGGATCTCGTCAATACTTTAACGCTGGTGTAGGTTTGAAATATAAAATCATCGGAATTGATATTTCTTATTTAGCTGGGTTAAGACCTGGAAATCCTTTGGCGAATACCGTGCGCTTTACGCTGCGCTTTGAAATTCCAAAGAACGGTAAATCCAAATCAAGTGCTGAATCTGGTGTAGAATAATGAACATTCGAATTGGTTTTGGTGTTGATGTACACCGTTTGGAAACAGGATTGCCTTTAATGGTGGGAGGAATTGAGGTTCCTTCCGATTTAGGTGCAGTTGGTCATTCTGATGCAGATGTGTTGTTGCATGCGATTAGTGACGCTTTGCTGGGCGCTGCAAATTTAAGAGACATTGGGTTTCATTTTTCAGATACGGATCCTAAATACAAAGGAATTGACAGTAAAATCTTGTTGACCAACGTTTATGAATTGATTCAAGAAAAGGGCTTCCAAGTGGTTAATTTAGATTGTACAATTATCTTAGAAAAACCCAAATTAAATCCTCACATTCCAGAAATGCAGCAAATTATTGCGAACATCTTGAAAATATCGGACGAAGAAGTTTCTTTGAAAGCAACTACGCACGAACAAGTGGATTCTTTTGGAAACAGAGAAGCAATTAAAGCGTATGCTGTTTGTTTGTTAAAAAAGTAGTAATCTCGCTAGCGAAGAATCAAAGGTTTAAAGATAGCTGATTGAGAGCGTATAAAAATTAGAATTCAAAAAAAACCTGAATTCAATTCAGGTTTTTTTAAATCAATTGGTTAAATGGTGAGTATGTCTTTCTCTTTCAATTCTACCATTTCATCCACTTTTTTGATGTAACTATCCGTGATGCTTTGAACTTCAGTTTCGGAAGATTTAACGGTGTCCTCTGATAAACCATCCGCTTTCAATGATTTTAACATTTCCATGGCGTCCTTTCGGTTGTTACGAATAGCGACTTTTCCACTTTCCCCTTCTGCTTTTGCTTTTTTTGCCATTTCTTTTCTACGTTCTTCTGTCAAAGCAGGGACATTGATGATGACCATTTCACCATTATTTTGAGGCGCAAATCCCAGGTTAGAGTTTACAATTCCTTTCATGATTTCAGTCAGAAGTGATTTTTCCCAAGGAGTAACGGTAATTGTTCGCGCATCCATCGTAGATACATTGGCAACTTGAGCAATCGGAGTCATCGTTCCATAATAATCTACCATCACGCTGTTTAGCATCGAGGGAGTTGCTTTTCCAGCTCTTACTTTTTGGAGTTCACCTGCTAAGTGAACCAGTGATTTTTCACAAGAACTTTTCAGTTCGTCGTATATCATTTGAATTTCTTCTGTCATGAGAAAATTTATTTTAGAGATTTGGTAATTTAATTTTGAACAATGGTTCCTACTTTTTCACCATCTAAAAGCTTTTTTAAGTTTCCTGGCGTGTCCATGTCAAATACAATAATCGGCAAATTATTTTCTTTACAAAGCGTAAAGGCAGTCATGTCCATCACTTGAAGTCCTTTTCTATACACATCATCAAATGAAATGGTGTCGTATTTCGTGGCCGTTTTGTCTTTCAACGGATCAGCAGTATAAATGCCATCAACGCGAGTTCCTTTTAAAATCACGTCAGCGTCGATTTCAATTGCTCTTAAAGATGCTGCCGAATCGGTTGTGAAATAAGGGTTTCCTGTTCCAGCTCCAAAAATCACAACTCTTCCTTTCTCAAGGTGGCGAACGGCTTTTCTTCGGACATAAGGTTCAGCAATTTCTTTCATCTCGATCGCAGATTGTAAACGCGTTGAAATGCCATTCGATTCGAGGGCAGATTGCAAAGCCATGCTGTTGATCATGGTCGCAAGCATTCCCATATAATCGCCATGCGTGCGATCCATTCCTCCCTCTTCAGCCTGAACGCCTCTAAAAATATTACCGCCACCAATTACGATGGCTACTTCAACTCCCTGATCGCAAATCTCTTTGATTTGTAGGGCATAAGAGTTAAGTCTAACATTGTCAATTCCAAATTGTTTGTTTCCCATGAGGGATTCTCCACTTAATTTGAGAAGGATGCGTTTGTATTTCATTTAAAAAAGGTTTGTATGCTGAATGCAAATATAGGTATAAATTTAAAATGAAAAAGAGCACTGCTGCAGTTCGTTAAAATCAAGTTACAACTTGATTTCTATCCCGACAGGACAATGGTCCGACCCCAATACTTCGTTCAAAATAAAAGCATCTTTTATTTGGGGCATGAAACTTTCAGATACCAAGAAATAATCAATTCTCCAGCCTACGTTCTTCTGACGTGCACCACCGCGATAAGACCACCAAGAATATTTCACATCGTTTTCGTAAAAATGTCTAAAACTGTCTTTTAAACCAGAAGCGATGTATCTTTGAATTCCATCAATTTCTTGTTGCATGTATCCTGCTGATTTATTGTAATTCGCTTTCGGACGAGCCAGATCTATGTCTTGATGAGCAACGTTCAAATCTCCACAAACGATAATAGGCTTCTTTGCTTCCAAGGTTTTCAAATAATTGAAAAAATCGGCATCCCATTGTTGTCGGTAATCCAAACGCAACAATTCACTTCCGGAATTGGGAACATAAACGGTAATTAAGTAAAAGTCAGAGTATTCAGCACAAATCACGCGACCTTCTTGATCGTGCGCTTCAATATTCATGTCATAGGTGACAGATAAGGGTTCTGTTTTGGAGAGAATTGCAGTTCCAGAATATCCTTTTCGGACGGATTCGTTGGCGTAAATATGGTAATTGCTTAAAGAGGATAAAGCTTCTTTGACCTGTTCTTCAGAAGCTTTGGTTTCTTGAAGACAGATGATGTCAGCATCGAGATGTTGCATGTCTTGTACAAATGATTTCTGAACAATTGCTCTGATTCCATTGACATTGAAAGAAATAATTTTCATTTTGGGTGCGTTTTTGACAAAGATAAAAACATTGCGACTATTTCATCTCTTCGAAATCATCAAAATTATCGTTGTCTTGTTCCGAAGCGTTCGGATTGTGTATGTGGCTATTGACAGTGATTAATGGTGCCCCAGAGAATAAAAAAGCAAATCCATTGATGATTTTCATTAAAATACTCATCAATACAAAGAACCCAATCACTTTAAAAATAAAACCCAAGATAGGTAAACTTTCTATTTCCAAGATGCTCATGTAAAACCAATTTCCAATTGGATTGATGGCTATATCAGGCTTGAAAATGAAAAACACAAAAAAGAGGATGGAAAGAGAAATGACAATAACTTCCGCTCTTAGGTTAAAATTTGATTGGAAATGAGGCATATTAGGACCTAAACTTTGAATGATTCCCGAACGGCGTTTTTGTTTTTGAAGTTTGCCTGAAAAGTAAAGGATTAGAATTAAAGCTACAGTTATCAGTTCATTTGGTAGAATTGCTGTTGTGTGATTTCTCTCAACAGAAAATAGAAATACAACATTTACTAATAAAACATATTGAACGATTTTGAGTCCGTATTCTTCCCAAACTGACTGAGGTTTTTGACCGCGAATGAGATTTAGAGCGATGTTCAAAATTCCCCACAGAAAACTGAATATCGCGAATACTACGCCCAAACGGAATGCTAAATTTAAAAAATCCACTATACAAAGATGCGTAATTTCTTTGAAAGGTTTACCTCTTTTCAATTATTTAACCTTTATTATTGATATCTTTGAGTCTTAAAATTTTTAAAAAAATGAAAAGAATACTTTTATTTATTTGTTTCTCTGTGCAATTGCTTACCGTAAAAGCAGAAGAAGGAATGCTCATCCCTTCTTTAATCTCCGCATTTGAAGATGACATGAAGGCCATGGGAATGAAATTATCCGCTGAAGATTTATACTCTATCAATCAGGCAAGTATCAAAGATGCGATCATTCACTTTGGTGGCGGTTGTACCGCTGAAATCGTTTCCAAACAAGGGCTTTTATTGACGAATCACCATTGCGGTTATTCCCAAATTCAATCGCATTCTTCGTTGAAAAATGATTATTTAAAAAATGGATTTTGGGCTAAAAAACTATCGGAAGAATTACCAAATGACGGACTAACTGCTACTCGAATTGTTCGAATTGAAGATTTGACCAACCAAGTTTTAGAAGGCACAGATGGTATAGCAGATTTGGGCAAGCGAATGGCTCTTATTCAAAAAAACATCCAAGATTTACAAGTTTCAATTGTTGAAGGAACACATTATAAAGCTGAGATAAAGGCATTTGATTACGGAAATAGTTATTACGCCTTGGTGACAGAAGTCTTTTTAGACGTTCGTTTGGTTGGTACGCCTCCAAATGCAATTGGAAAATTTGGAGGTGATACAGACAACTGGGTTTGGCCACGTCACACAGGAGATTTTGCTGTTTTTCGTATTTATGCAGGGAAAGACAACAAACCGGCAGCGTATTCGGCAGATAACGTTCCTTACGCTCCCTTATATTCTTTGAAAATTGCAGCAGGCGATCGAGTGGAAAATGAATTCACCATGGTTTATGGTTTTCCAGGTCAAACCGAACAGCATCTGATTTCCTCTCAAATTCAGTACATCATGGAAAAAGAACGTCCAGCGCGTATCGCGATGCGAGAAAAATCGCTTTCGGTAATTGATGCTGCAATGCGTTCATCAGATGAAATTCGGATTCAATATTCTTCTAAGCAAGCGAGAATAGCCAATGCATATAAAAAATGGATTGGACAAGTTGATGGTTTACAGCGTTTGGATGCCATTAACGTGAAAATCGCTGCTGAAAAAGAATTTAACGATAAAGCCAATTCAACACCAGAATGGAAGGCGAAATACGGGAACTTGGTTGCTGATATGAATCGATTGATTCAAGAAAACAATGCTTTTGATTTTGGTTACGCGATGACCGTTGAGTATTTGTTTGTAGGACCTGAGTTTTTCGCTCAAGTTCGAAACATGAATGATTTGGTAACGAATTATGAAAAATACAAAGCAAATAATCAACTGGATGGTAAAATTGAAAGCTACAAAAAATCGGCGGAAGGTTTTTTCAAAAATTACAACATGACTGTTGATCAAGGAGTTTTTAACTTGTTGCATGAAGCGTTTATCCAGCGAATGGATCCAAGTTTAATTTCGGCAGATGTGACCGCTAAAAATACGGTTGCATGGTCGAAACTAATTTTTACAAAATCGGTTTTTGTTAATCAAGACAAATTGATTTCTTTTTATGACAACTTCAAGGAAAGCTCTATTAAAAAGATTGAAAAGGATCCTGCTTTTATGTTAAATGCTGCGTTAATGAGCGGATATCAAGAGAAAATAATTCCAAGCTTAAGAAAATTGTTCATTGGAATGGACGAATACATCAAATTGTACATCGAAGGTAAACAAACGATGTTTCCAGCTAAAAAACACTGGCCTGATGCAAACGGAACGTTGAGAATTACCTATGGGAAATTAGAAGGTTCTTTCCCGAGGGATGGTATGGCTTACACCAACCACACGACAACAGCTGGAATCATTGAGAAAAATCGGAGTGGAAATCCAGATTTTGAATTGCTGCCTGGTATGTTGGAGTTGTATCAACAAAAAGATTTTGGGGATTACGCGCAAGACGGCGAATTGTGGGTTTGTTTCTCTGGATCAAATCACACAACAGGAGGGAACTCGGGTTCACCTGTGTTGAACGCAAAAGGTCATTTGATGGGCTTAAATTTCGACAGAAGTTGGGAAAGCACCATGAGTGATTACATGTTTGACCCAACGCGTTGCAGAAACATTGCGGTTGATATCCGATACGTACTTTGGGTAATCGACAAATACGCTGGAGCAAAACATTTGGTAGATGAAATGGAATTGGTTCGGTAAGAACTCGTTTTAAACATTGGCGAAAAGCGTTGACTGATTTATTCGGTTGACGCTTTTTCTTTGGCTACAACCATTCCTTCTTTCACCAATTTGTAATACAAACACTCCTGATAGACGTTCTCCAACAATCCCGAACCAAGTTACATTGTGTACTTCTATAGCGCAATACAATGTTTTTGTAGCAATTTGATTTTTTGTCATCTATCTAATTGAATTAAAAATAGCCTCTGAAACAAATAATCATTCAAAATTTTTAAAATAAAAATAGAAACATCTAAGAAGAATAACACATCGCTAAGCGTTTTCGATGTGTTTTCCTTTGTGTCCTCCTATGCGGTTAAAACAACCCCAATCCAAATCCACAAAAAAAAAGGCCAGACAATTAAATGTCCAGCCTTTTTAAAAGTCAAGTTATTCTTAATCCTATTTCAATGCGAAGCGGTAAAAAGAAGTAACCGTTAATCCTTTTTCTGTAGAATTTAAAAACTCTTCAACAGTAATTTTGTTATCGCGAACAAATTGTTGACTTAACAAAGTGTTTTCTTGGAAGAATTTATTCAACCTACCTTGAGAAATTTTCTCAGCCATTTCAGCAGGTTTCCCTTCTTGAATAGCCAATTCTTTTCCAATTTCGAGTTCTCTAGAAATCGTATTCTCATCAATCCCTTCTTTGTTCAATGCCAAAGGGTTCATTGCAGCAATTTGCATAGCAACTTGTTTTCCTGCATCAGCAGTTTCACCAGTTTGCTTGTTCATACCTACCAAGGTAGCAATTTGATTCCCTGGGTGGTTGTAAGCAGCAACTTGTTCAGCTGATATTTTAGCATATCCAGAAAGATCCAATTTCTCACCAACAACTCCAACATGCTCTGTGATTTTTTCAGCAATGGATAATTTTTCGTTGTATGGAAGAGCAACTAATTCTTCGATTGAGTTAGGCATGTTTTTCAACGCGATGTCAACCAATGACTGCATGAATTCTCTGAAATTATCATTCATCGCAACGAAATCCGTTTCACAATTCAATGTCAAGATAACACCTGTTTTTCCGTCTTCAGAAGCTTGCGCGAAAATCAATCCCTCTTTTGCTTCGTTATCACCACGTTTTGCAGCGATTTTTTGACCTTTTTTTCTAAGAATGTCGATTGCTGTTTCAAAATCACCATTGGATTCAACCAAGGCGTTTTTGCAATCCATCATTCCAGCGCCCGTTTGAAGACGCAATTTATTTACTTCTGCAGCTGTAATTGCCATGATAGTAAAATTTTTAATGTTTATAATTAATCTTCTTTCGTTTCTTCAGTAGCAGCAACCTCAGGAGCTGTTTCTTCTGTAGACTTAGCGTCAGCTTTATCCGCTTTGTCTTTCATGCTTTTGCGATCTTCCAAACCAAGTTTAATCGCGTCACAGATTGCGTCCATGATGATCGCAATTGATTTGGTAGCATCGTCATTCGCAGGAATTGGGAAATCGACGAATTTTGGGTTGGAGTTGGTATCTACCATGGCAAAGATTGGAATGTTCAATCTTTTAGCTTCGTGCATTGCAATGTTTTCTTTTAAGATGTCTACCAAGAAAATTGCAGCTGGTTGACGAGTCATGTCCGCGATAGAACCAAAAGTTTTCTCTAATTTCTCACGCTGACGAGTTTTGAAAAGACGCTCTCTTTTAGAAAGTGTTTCCCAAGTACCATCTGTTTTCATTTTGTCGATAGTCGCCATTTTACGAATCGACTTACGCGTTGTTTGGAAGTTTGTTAACATACCACCAGACCAACGTTCAGTAACGTATGGCATGTTTACCGTTTTAACGCGCTCAGCAACTAATTCCTTCGCTTGTTTTTTGGTAGCAACAAACAATATTTTTTTGCCAGACTTAGCAATTTGTGTCATCGCAGCACACGCTTGATCAAGATGAGCGATTGTCTTATTTAGATCGATAATGTGAATACCTTTCTTCTCATCAAAGATGTATGGCGCCATTGCTGGATTCCACTTTCTTTTTTGGTGTCCAAAATGAACACCGGCATCTAATAATTCTTGAAAACCTATTTTTGACATGTTAGTTTTTTTTTAATTGTTTACGTTCCTTTAGTAATCAGCTGAACGAGGGAGCTTGAATGCATTTGCTCGTCGCTTGGATACTAAACAACCGCCAAAATATATTATTTTTAACGTTTAGAGAATTGAAATTTCTTACGAGCTTTCGGTTGACCTGGTTTTTTACGTTCCACCATTCTTGGGTCACGTGTCATTAAACCTTCTGCCTTAAGAACTGGTTTTAAATCCTCTGAAACTTTTACAAGAGCTCTTGAAATTCCCAAACGAATAGCTTCTGCTTGTCCGTTGATTCCACCTCCCATAACGTTTACAGTTACATCGTATTGATCTACTGTATCTGTTAATTGGAATGGATGTTGAATTTTTGACTGTAACATGGCTACAGGAAAGAATTCTTTGTATTCCTTTTTATTTACGATAACTTTACCAGTACCTTTTTTTAGGTAAACTCTGGCAACAGAAGTTTTTCTTCTTCCTAATGTGTTAATTATTTCCATACTTTATTTTTTGGAGTCAAAAGTGATCACTTCAGGCTTTTGAGCCTCTTGTTTGTGTTCTGTTCCAACATACACTTTTAAGTTTCGGAATAAATCACGACCTAAAGTGTTTTTTGGCAACATGCCTTTTACAGCTTTCTCAATCAAACGTTGAGGATGTTTTGCCAACATCTCTTCAGCTGTAAGAACTTTTCTACCACCTGGGTAACCCGTGTGACGAACGTATTCTTTGTTCACTAATTTATCACCAGAAAATGATATTTTTTCCGCATTGATAACGATTACGTTATCGCCGCAGTCTGCATGTGGGGTGAAATTTGGCTTGTGTTTTCCACGAATCAATTTCGCCACCTCACTTGCCAAACGACCAACTGTATGGCCTTCAGCATCTACCAATAACCACTTCTTTCCAGAGGTTTCTGTATTGGCAGACTTCGTTTTGTAACTTAATGTATCCACAATTATTATTAATTAAATAAGACAATTCCCCTAATTTGGGGGTGCAAAGATATAACTTAAAGATTTTAATTACAAAGGATTTGGAAAATAATTAATAGATGGAGGGTTTTTTATTG
Organism: uncultured Chryseobacterium sp.; assembly: GCA_964488745.1. Classification (GTDB taxonomy): domain Bacteria; phylum Bacteroidota; class Bacteroidia; order Flavobacteriales_D; family Crocinitomicaceae; genus JAQVCM01. Next base: position 90,590 of record CAZAVP010000004.1, read on the forward strand.
AAATAGCTCTTTATATTTCACCGAGTTAAACCGCAATAGGAAGCTTATTCACTTCCCAACAAATCCTAAAACCTTCAAACAAAAGTTAATTTATATCGCCCGACCCAAAGCGGGAACTTACCTTTGAATTATTCAAATTGTAAACCCTTAAATTATATATTATGTTAAAAGTAGTAGCAATAGCAGTAGTAGGATTGGTAGGATTGTCATCTTGTAAGAAAGACTATACATGTGAATGTGTAACAGGAGATGATCCAGCAGTCGTAACATCATCTACCATAGAGAACAAAACATTGAAAGATGCTAAAAAAGCATGTGACAATAAGTCGGGAACATTTGCGGGTGTTACAAGAACTTGTAAAATTAAATAAATCCATTACCACCAAATAACCCTATCCCTTATATGGAGACTTCGCAAAAGAAGTCTCCATATTTGATTTGTTACACATTTTAAAGTTGTACGTATGTTAAGAATAGCAATAGCTGTAGGATTGTCAATTGTTTCGTTGTCGTCTTGTAAGAAAGATTATACTTGCGAGTGCAGGACAGGTGAAGAAACAGCAATTATCACCACCAGTGAGATTAAAAACCGTACTTTCAAGGATGCTAAAACAGCCTGTGAAAATGGTTCTGGAACTTCGTTCGGAGTTACAAAAACATGCAAATTGAAATAAAGTTTGAAACATGGACTCGTCCACTTAAAACCATTTTTGTATATTCGAATTGAAGCAAGGATTGAATGCCTATTAAATCAAATTTCCCTTGTAAATCACGTCGTTTTTGTAATTTTTAAATGTAAGAAGGCAAGAGTCTCTCTTTTTTTTGTTTTCTTTGCTTTCTTAAAACGCATGGATTTTTTTAATTATCACCGGCGAAATGTCCTTTAAAATAAAATGATGTATGAAATGGATTAAAATGGCATTTTATTTATTAATTATTGTCTTGACAATTTGGCAATTTAACGGGTTGGAAAACTACCTGCTTAATTCAGCTATTTCGTGGAGTTTTTCAAAATTGGCACCTTATTTAACGTTGGTGTTGGGCGGACTATTAAGTGCGATGTGGTTTCGGAAAAACATCTCCCTGCCAAAAGTGCTCAAAAGAATTTTATTTTGGTTGATTGTAGTGTCGCCATTTGTGATAGGTTTTAGCTTTAATCGAATTTACGAAGGGGATTTTTCAAAAAAGGGAAGAGTCATTAAAAAAGAAATTAGCTATGGTGATTTTGTGAATGCAGATTTAGTAGTTATCACCATACCCGGATGTGAATATTGTCACGGCTCTATTCCTGCTCTTAAATTGTTGAAAAGAAGAAACCCAAATTTGCGAATTAGAATGATTGTTTGCTCCTCTAATTCAAAAGAATTAAAGCCTTATAAAGACCAAATTGACCAATCGTTTGATTTGCAATTGGCTTCTAATTCAGACTCGATGGCTGCTTTAGCAAATTACTCTTTCCCATCTTTTGTGATGGTTAAAAATAATCTTCCAAGTGAAATCTGGAGTAATGACCAATTCGGAACGGGTGCGAAAGATGTGGTGGAAAAGTATTTTAAACATTAACCTGAGTTCGATTGTGGGATTGAAGTGTATGTTTCAATGAATGAGTAGATTACGATAAATTTTAAATGTAAAATAATGGACTATTTTTACTTAAATGACGAAGTAAGATGTCATTTATCGAAAAGCTGGACAAAGGAAATCCGTAATTTTATTTTGAACTGATAATCAGTAATCTAAATTCAGTAGAATGATCAAAACCAGGTTACTAGTCTCAAATTGTTAATTATTGGCTAAGATTGAAACAAACCTTGTTGAAGTTTTGTATTTTTGTAATTCATGAAGTTTTTTAGACAAATACTTATTCTCTTTTTCGCAACGGTAATCTTTACAGGTACCGTCGGAGTCAATGTATTTGCCCATTATTGTAAAATTGATGGGGTTGATTATAGCTTTATTTTACCAAAAGAGGAGCATTGTAAGAAAGAAAAAGTTGAAACGAGTTGTTGCTTGTCAGATGTAAAAACAGCGAGTGAAGCTATTCAAATAGAAGAAGACTGTTGCTCAGACGAAGTTACTTCCTTCAAAATAGCTTCTGAAATTTTTCAAAAAGAGGTTGGTAATTTTCAATTGCTTTCATTCTTCTCATCTTATCCTTCAGGTAGTTATGTTTTTGTATCTGAGAAAATCGAATCGAGCTTAACTTATTTCAACGCTAAAGAACCCACTCCCAAATGGGGACGAGCATTGCTTATTCAAAATCAGGTTTTTAGACTGTAAAATAAATTGTCATTCAATGATTTGAGTCACAATTTAATTTTATATTTATGAAATACATTTTAATTACTTGTTTTTCATTGTTCTTCTTGCAAGGATTTGGACAAATGAAAGGGGTCGTTTACGGGAAATCAGTAAATGATCTAAAAGAGCCACTTTTTGGCGTAAGAGTGAAATCGTTGCAAAACCCCAGTTCTAGTGTGTTTACAGCAGAAGATGGATCGTTTGAGATGATTTTGGGAAAACAATTTCCCGACACCTTGGTATTCACCGTTTTTGGCTTTCAAAATGACACTTTAATTGTGTCTAAAAAAGATCGTTTTGCATTGTATGAAATCAATTTATATGCAGACGGAATCTTGGAAGAGTTTGTGGTGGAAGGTAAGCGTCAGTCGCATGGAATCATGAAACTCCAAACTTTACACGTCGAGATGATTGGAGAAGGTGAGTTGCGGAAAGCGGCTTGTTGTAACTTGTCCGAATCTTTTGAAACCAACGCTTCGGTAGATGTGAACATTACGGATGCAGTTTCTGGGGCGAAGAAAATCCAAATGATGGGATTGGATGGTGTTTACACGCAAATTCAAATGGAAAATGTCCCTTACATGCGTGGATTAGAAAGCGCTTTTGGTTTAGGTTCTATGCCAGGAACTTGGGTGGAATCGATTCAAATAACCAAAGGAACTGGAAATGTGGTCAACGGATACGAATCGATGGCGGGACTAGTGAACTTGGAATTGAGGAAACCTCAAACCATGGAAAAACTCTATGTGAATGCATACGGAAATATCTTTGGTCGGGGTGAAATTAATTTGCATGGCGGTCATGAAGTAGGGAAGAAATGGCATGCTGGTTATTTTGCGCATGCGTCCGGAATGTTTGGTGAAATTGATCAAAACAAAGACGGTTTTAGAGACATTCCTTTGGGGAAAAACCTGTCCTTTATGAATCGTTGGAATTATGTTGGCAAACGAATGGAAGCTCAATTGGGCGTAAATTCTTATTATGAGAATAAAGTAGGGGGACAAACAGGTTATCGCCGGAGCGATAATTTAGGTAAATATGGTGTTGACATCGAAAGTAAGCACATCGATGTTTTTGCGAAAACGGGGTTTCTTTTTGCCAATAAACCGTATCAATCCATCGGCATCGTTTACAACTTAAAGTACCAAGAAACAAATGCGCTGTTTGGAAAACGCCAATTCAATGGCGATGAAAAAAGGGGCTATATAAACGCAATTTTTGATGGAATTATAGGAAATACCAACCATAAAATCAGAACAGGTTTGAGTTTTGTGTATGTAGATTTGAATCAGAAATTGGATTCCTTGCTGTTGCCTAGAATTGAATACGTTCCTGGTGTGTTTGGTGAATATACTTATACGGGAACCCGTTTAACCACTGTTTTGGGGTTGCGTGGTGATTACCATAATTTATACGGTTTTCAGGTTTCACCTCGTTTACACGGAAAATTTGCACTCACCGAAAGATTGGATTTTAGATTCACGGCTGGACGTGGTTTTAGAGCGCCAAACGTAATTATCGACAACATTTCGCTGTTGGCAACCTCTCGAAATTGGATCATTGATCCAGACATTCAGGCGGAAGTTTCTTGGAACATGGGCGGATCTTTGGTGCAAGATTTTCAATTTTTTAAACGCAAAGCAAACATCAGCATCGATTATTACCACACCTTGTTTGAAAGTCAATTGGTGGTAGATCGCGATCAAGATTACAGTAATATTTATTTATCGAACTTGGCTGGGACATCTTATTCCAACAGTTTTCAAGCAGAATTGGCCTTGCCGATTTTAATTAATTTTGATGTTCGTATTGCGTATAAATATTTGGATGTGAAGTCCAACTATGGTGGGAAATTGCAACAACAAGTGATGATTCCAAAACACAGAGGATTCATCAATTTAGCGTATAAAACACGAAACAAACGTTGGGAATACGACGCGACACTTTCGGTGTTTGGAAAAAGCAGATTACACGCTGTGGAATTGGCATCAGGTGTCATATCTTCTCACAACGAATCAAGAATTTATCCAATGTTGAATGCACAAATCACACACGTTTACCGCAACTGGGATTTTTATGTTGGTGGAGAAAATTTGACCAATTACATGCAAAAAGATCCCATCATCGATGCGGAAAATCCTTTTGGTTCGTATTTTGATGCGACACGCGTGTGGGCACCCATACATGGCGTGAATGTGTATGTTGGATTCCGTTATAAAATCAAACACAAGAATCATTAATTATCATTCTAAAAACACAAGTTATGAAATCATTTCTTTTTATTTGTTTTGCGTTTATCACACTGAATTTATCAGATTTAAACGCACAAGAAAAACAGCCAAAAACACGGGAAGTAACGATGAAAACATCAGCAGAATGCGGAGATTGTAAAGAGCGAATCGAAGGAAAACTCAATTATACGAAAGGAATTGTTTTCTCGGAATTGGACTACAAAGCGCAAATGTTGACTGTTAAGTTCAGACCTTCGAAAATTTCATTGGATGAAATCAAAACGATCGTTTCCAATTTGGGTTACGACATCGATGATATTAAAGCGAATCCAGATGCACAGAAAGAATTACCCGAATGTTGCCAGCCTGGCGGGCATGCTCATGAGTAAATTCACAAATTAAAAAGAAACCACATTGGTTTGAGCAATCAAATGGATGTGGTTTTTTGTGTTTTATTCTTTGAAAATTGCTTTCTGAAATCGCTTTTTCAATTCCATTTTACAAATGAATTTTTTAGTATCTTTGCTACGCAAAAAAAAATACAAAATCGAGCATTTGCTCATAATATAAAATCGAGGTATGACACCCATTAAATCAAACATTATCTACACGCTAACGGACGAAGCACCGATGTTGGCAACCCATTCTTTATTGCCGATAATTCGTGCATTTGGAGCTCAAGCGGGAATCGAATTTGAAACGCGAGACATCTCTTTAGCGGGAAGAATTCTTTCTAAATTTCCAGAGTTATTAACCAAAGAACAACAAGTAGCCGATGATTTAGCAGAATTGGGTGAATTGGTGAAAAAACCAGAAGCAAACATCATTAAATTACCAAACGTTTCAGCTTCTGTAACCCAAATCAAAAAAGCAATAAGCGAAATGCAATCGCAAGGATATTCATTACCTGATTATCCTGAGGATCCACAAACTGACGAAGAAAAAGCCATCAAAGCAAAATACGATACAGCGAAAGGAAGTGCGGTAAATCCGATTTTACGAGAAGGAAATTCAGACAGACGTGCACCAAGAGCAGTAAAAGAATATGCGAAGCAAAACCCACACAGAATGGGGGCGTGGAACAAAGATTCTAAAACGCATGTTGCAACCATGGACGCAGGTGATTTTAGAGCCAATGAAAAATCAGTTACTTTACACGAGGCAACTTCTGTACGGATTGAATTGGACTCTAATGGAACCAAAACCGTCTTGAAAAATAATTTCGGAATTCTGAAAGGAGAAGTTATTGATGCAACGGTGATGAGCAAAAAAGCGCTGATTTCTTTCTTGGACGAACAAATTAAAGATGCGAAAGCGAAAGGAGTTTTGTTTTCTTTGCACATGAAAGCAACGATGATGAAAGTTTCCGATCCAATCATTTTTGGTCATGTGGTTCGCGAATATTTTAAATCTGTTTTTGAAAAACACGCAAGCACTTTCGATAAAATCGGAGTGAACGTAACCAACGGTTTGAGCGACATTTATGCACGAATTGAAGATTTACCGATAGATGAAAAAGAAACCATCCTCCAAGACTTAAATTTGGCAATGGAAAATGGTCCAGCAATCGCGATGGTGAATTCGGATAAAGGAATAACCAACTTTCACATTCCAAGTGATGTAATTGTGGACGCTTCCATGCCTGCCATGATTCGTACTTCTGGACAGATGTGGAATAAAGAAGGCAAAGCACAAGATACGAAAGCGGTAATTCCAGATAGTTCCTATGCATCTGTTTTTCAAGCTACGATTGATTTCTGTAAAGAAAATGGAGCTTTTGATCCGCGTACGATGGGAAGTGTTTCAAACATTGGTTTGATGGCACAAAAAGCGGAAGAATATGGTTCGCACGATAAAACGTTTGAGATTCCTGCAAATGGAACTGTTCGAGTAATCGATGCAAATGAAAATACATTGCTAGAACATGTCGTTGAAGCTGGAGATATTTGGAGAATGTGTCAAGCCAAAGATGAACCAATTAAGGATTGGGTTAAATTGGCATTGAACCGCGCAAAAGCAAGCGGACTTCCAGCCGTTTTCTGGTTGGATGAAAGTCGTGCACACGACCGTGAGTTGATCAAAAAAGTGAAAACCTACTTAGCAGAAGCCGATACAACAGGATTAGACATCCAAATCATGTCACCATTTGAAGCTACGTTGTTCTCGTTGAAGCGCACGAAAGCAGGTCAAGATACCATTTCTGTAACAGGGAACGTATTGCGTGATTACTTAACGGATTTATTTCCAATTCTAGAATTGGGAACGAGTGCGAAAATGCTATCCATCGTTCCGTTGATGAATGGCGGTGGACTTTTTGAAACTGGAGCTGGTGGTTCTGCACCAAAACATGTGGATCAATTAATAGAAGAAAATCATTTGAGATGGGATTCGTTAGGTGAATTCTTAGCCTTGGCTGTTTCTTTAGAGCACTATGCGGAAGTTACGGATAATTCAAAAGCGAAAGTGTTGGCAAATACTTTGGATAATGCAACGGTAACTTTGTTAATGTCTGGGAAATCCCCTTCACGAAACGTGAAGGAATTGGATAACAGAGGAAGTCATTTTTACCTCGCATTGTATTGGGCACAAGAATTAGCGAAACAAACAGCAGATCCTGATTTGCAATCGAAATTCACTTTAATCGCTTCAAGATTGACTGAAAACGAAAACAAAATCGTTACGGAATTGAATGAAGTTCAAGGACAACCAGCACCAATTGGAGGGTATTACAATGCTCCGGAAACCAACATCAACCAAGTGATGCGTCCAAGCGCAACCTTTAATGAATTGTTGAAGTTCTAAGAATAAATAACAGAATTTTTTTCAATAAAAAACCTCGCAGCTTAATTTTCTGCGAGGTTTTTTTATGGATTTGTTTATGTTTTTTTTGTGCTTTCGTCTAAGTCAATGCAGTAGAAAAAGATGATGTTAGCAAGTCGGTAAGAAAAGGCGAAGTTATTTACTAATTAGCTCAAAAAGCGCATTCAAATTTGGTGAAATAATCACCTCAATTCTTCGGTTTTTCGCTTTGTCTTTCGGATCTACAGGATGAAATTCTGAGCGGCCTGCTGCCATTAATAATGCAGGATTTACTTTGGAATTGGACACCATGATCTCAACCACAGCAGTTGCCCTCAGCACCGAAAGTTCCCAGTTGGATTTTGGGTGTGAAGCAGATGACAGCTTGTCAACATCTGTGTGGCCTTCCACAATGATTTCCAAATCCGTTTCTTTTTCCAAAACTTTCGCCAATTCAATCAATGCCTTTTTGCCTTCTGGTTCAACAAAAGTACTACCAGAGTTGAACAATAGTTTTGCCTCTAAGCTGACATAAACTTTTCCGTTTTTCTCAACCACTGTCAAACCTTTGTTCGCAAAACCAAGCAAAGCATTTCCTACTTTCTCCTTTAAAGCTTTCACAGCTTCGTCTTTGCGCTGAATCATTTCTTCCAATTCATTCACGCGCTTTTCACGTTCTTCCAATAAATTTTGCTTTGCTTTTAATTCAGCTTCTAAATCGTTCAAGACACCTTGTTTGCGTTGCAATTCCATGTTGGATGCCTCTAAGTCTGATTGAAGTGCGGATGCAGTTTGAGAACCCGTTTTTCGTTCTTGCTCTAACCTTTTTTCGTAAGCCATGCTCTGCATCACGATTTTGTCGTATTGCGCTTGAAGCATGCGGTATTTATCACCGATTTGGTTGGTGTCTTTTCTCAGCGCAGTAACTTCATTCTGTAAAACAGCATATTTTGCTTGAATGTCTTTAGCAAGACCTTCATTTAGAATGGAATTATTCCTGTACTGAGATAACTCATCAGCACAGATTTTTTCTTTTTCTACTAAATCGTTGTACTTTTTTGCAGGAACGCAGGCGGATAGAATTCCAAATAATAACGTAAAACAGAGTGTTGATTTTTTCATATAATTTACTTTTAACGACTGAATAAATGTGAAAATTCAAATTAATTGCCGCAATTTAATTCTATTCAAATATCGGCATATTCCGATTAGCCTCGTGCTCGAGAACAGATAGTTTTAAACAGTGAAAGTTTAATTGTTTTGAATTTTTCTTTTGTTGGGAAGAAATGAATTGTGCTTCAAGAATAGAAAAATGAATGCAAAGATTAAAAAAGAGAACAACCAGTTGTCGTTGGGGTATATACTTTACATCCGTTTAGGGTTATTGAAATTTCATGGGTAAAAAAACGATTTCCGCCAAGGGGAGAAATGACGTAATCAAAGGAATAGCCAATTTGAAACTGTTCTTTGATTTTGACATTTAAATAAGTCATGAAAGCGTCTGTGTTTCGAAACCCAAACCCCAATCCAAACTGATTATTAAAATCAGCCATCAAAGTTAAGTCTGCTGAAATTTTACTTTTTGGAGGAAATCTTAACATCATCGAGGGCATCAGCGTAATTCCTTTTTTCAGAACCCAGCGATATCCACCACTCAAGGAATAATGTATTTTAAAACGAGATTCATTGGAAATATTATCCCATCGATTTCGGACTAATTCATTGAGGGATAAACCTAAATAATAGTTTTCTCCATTCCACCAAAAACCAATGTTGGCATCGGGCGAAAGAAAGGATCCATTTTGTGCTAAAACAGGATCTGCAACGAGTGTAGTGCTCTTGTCTTTGTTAAACGACCATTGTTTCATTCCAGCGCCAATTCCTACGGACAAACGATTGTTTTGAGAAAAATTCATGTGCACCGCGTAACTCAAATTGAATCGATTTCCAGAGAAAGGACCAATTTGATCGCGTTCAAAATTCAATCCTACTCCGTGACGGGTTCCTAAAAATCGTTTTCTAACGGTGGGAATAGGAATTGAAAGAGTGAAGTTTCCACTGTTAGGTGCACCTTCAATTCCAAGATATTGAGCTCGGATTTGGGTTTTTACTTCCACGCAGGGTTTGATTCCTGAATGAGCAGGGTTTAAAATCAGTTGATTCCAAAACCATTGCGTGTATTGGGGCAACTGTTGTCCAGAAACGGTAGCAGAAATCAATCCCAAAAGTAAGGTAATAAATAATTTATTCATCGAACCAAAGTTAATGATCCGTGGATCGGTTTAGGAAATTCTGGAGCGCGAACTTCGATGACATAAAAATAAACACTCGCTTCCATTTCTTTTCCCTTGTGAGTTCCGTTCCATGCTTTGTTGGAGTTGTAGCCAGTCGTTTGGTAAATTAACTGTCCCCAGCGGTCAAAAATTTGAACGATGCAGTCGGGATAACTTTCTAAAGATGGAATTTCCCAACGGTCATTAAACCCATCTCCATTCGGAGTAAAAGTATTGGTGATTTCGAGCATATTATCCACAAAAATGGTGACGCCGTCACTCAAGGTACATCCGTTTTTTGTTCCGACTAAGTAATAATTTGTGGTCACTTCGGGACTCGCAATCGGTGTAAGAGTTAAAGTTGAACTTAAGAAAAAAGCAGGTGTCCATACATAAGAATCCGCATTTGTGCTTCCTTGCAATACAATGGATTGACCTTGTTTGATGGTTGCGTCATTTCCAGCGTTTACCGCAAAGTCCAATACGGTTAATGGAATAGAGCTGTCAATTACTTCCATTTGACATTGAGAAAAACACGTATTGGAAACAGAAACAACATCACCGTTTTTAATTGCAGCTGTTTCGAAAAATGTCGAATCAGTAACCGCAACTAAAGCACCATTTATGAACCATTGATAGGTGGAAGAATCTGTGCAATTGGTAAGTGTGGTGTAAAAAATATAGGTTTCACCAGGGCACAAAGTGTCGTTAGGAATTCCGATTGCAATTGAGGGTGTGGGTCTGTCAAAACCGTTGCCACTGACGCTTACATCCATTGTTGCTTCGGCCGGCATAGTTGCGCCACCATTTTGAGCTCCATTTACCACCACGTAATAGGTTGTTAAAGGCAATAATCCCAGAGCGTTGACACTGAAATTACCAATGACTCCTATTTCACAACTTCCAACCATGGAGTAGGTGGTTCCATCGCAAGGTGCGAGGGCGTGAAAAATGGTTGCTTGGAGTTGATTTCCTTGATTAACACCCGTTTCAAAAACAACGTTGGTAAAATTAACTGTAACATCGCCGCCCGTTGTGTTGGTTTCAAATTTTAACCAAATGCTGTTATTGGGTGTGAAGCACAACGTAAAATCATCTTCACAAAATGGGCATAAACTTTTGGTTGCACCGATATTGGTAATGGTTTGGGGATTTTGGGGACAAAGCAAAAGCGCTTGATCGCAATTGTTGTATGTTGCTTGACCAAAGCCAAGGTTTGGACTAACCAATAAAAGGATTAACAAAAGTTTAACGATTTTGAATTGACTCATTCGAAAAGGCTTAATTTTCAACAAAACTACAATTTTTAAGGTGATAAATGGTTGTTAAAAATGGGATTTATAAATATAAGCAAGAAAAAGATACGTAATTTTGGCACATTATTTTCAATTGAAAATTTCCTAATCTGTAAATAACGGCATTATGAGAAAAATTATTACACTTTTAATCGGCATCTTTTATTTCTCGATTCAACTTTTTAGTCAAGATCTTGGGTACGACAATAATTCAAAGTGGTTTTGGGAGTTAAATGCAGGTGGAACTTGGCATACAACAGATGTTCAAAACAAATCAGGCTTTGGACTTGGATTAACTGTTGGGCGATCCTTTAATTACAACTATGGAAAGAAGGTCAGTTTTGATGTTCGTGGGCGCTTGTTATATGGTGAATGGAGAGGAATCGACAGAAAACGAACAGACTTCTTTGCGTCTGATGATGTTTTGAGTATGGGGGAAACCAATTACAAAGACAGCTTGGGATATGTATTTCGGAACTTCAGTGACGAAGTGGGACGCATGTCCTTGGAGTTTGTCATGCATTTTAATTCAGTGAGAGAAAGAACGAAAATAGACCCCTATATTTTTGCAGGAATCGGATATTCATGGTATCGAGCAAAAGGTGATTATTTGAATACCGAACCGAAATACAACCAAACGGAAGGAATGTATGATTATGCTTCTTGGGAAGAAAAGTTGACCAACAAAGAATACCTTGCTTTGCGAGATAAAAAAAATGACACTTATTTAAACGGTTCAACTTCAGGAAAAAAAAATGTGAGATTAATGCCAAGTGTTGGATTTGGGATTGGACAACAAGTCTCTCCTCGTGTTTATTTGGGGCTTGAGCATAAAACAACCTTTACAGGAATCGACGATTTCGATGGAATTGTGAATCAAACGAGCTTTATTAAAAATGATTGGTATCATTATTCGAGTATATACTTACGTTTTTACGTTAAAGCGGGTAGAAAACACCGCACGGATGTAAATGCACATTCAAACAATTACAATCAGCCTGAAAATGACATGCAACCTCCAACGGTTCAGTTTACCAATCCTTCAAGAGCAGGAATTACTTCCGAAGTCGCAAACTACCCCGTTCGTGCGGATGTCAAAAATGTATTCAATCGAGAAAATGTTACTTTTACCCACAATGGAAATAATGTTGCGAATTTTTCATACAATCCTTCTTCTCGTAAATTTGAGTCTAACGTTTCCTTAATTGAAGGTGAAAATACTTTTGAAATTTCTGGTTCTAACGTTTATGGCACTGATCGAAAAACAACTGTGGTAATTTATAAAAAACCAGATCCAGTTCCACCGATTGTGAGTTTCCAAAATCCATCTACAACACCTATAACGGTCACTTCGGATGTGTTTAATGTGGATGCGACCATCTTAAATGTGGATCAAAAATCGCAAGTGAGATTGGAAGTGAATGGCAATCAACAGCATTTTTTTACTTTCAATACAAGCACCAAAAAATTAAGTCAAGCCATCAACTTGAATGTAGGTATTAATGCCGTTCAAATCGTGGGAACGAATGAAGTAGGGGTAGATAGTAAAACAGTGGCAATTATATATAATCCAAACCATGTCAACCCAAATGTAAACCGACAACCTCCCGTAGTTTACTTTGTGAATCCATCCAGAAGCCCATTTACTTCTCATTCCAATTCTATCACTTTGGATGCGAAAGTACTACATGTTTCAAATAAACAAAATGTAACTTTCAAACAAAATGGACAAACTAATTCTAGTTTCAGCTACAATCCTTCAACGCAAGATTTTAGATCGAATGTAACGTTGAATAGTGGACAAAATGTATTTGAAATTATCGGTACAAATCCAGATGGTTCAGCCCAAGCTACAACCCTTGTGATTTATGAAAGAGCTTCTAAAAACCCGCCAATCGTCACGATTACAAATCCAACCATCAATCCATTTGCTTCCAGTCAAGAAAATTTGAATTTCACTGCAACTGTGTTGAATGTGACTTCGAAAAATCAAGTAGAAGTGAAGATCAATGGACAGGCGACTACTAATTTCACGTTTAATAATTCAACGGTGAGTTCTAACATTCGTTTGGCAAATGGTGCAACCCTAATTGAAGTGAAAGGCACGAATCAAGATGGATCGGATCAAAAAAGCACGGTAGTGAATTACCGAAAGCCCATTGCTTACACGCCTAAACCACCCGTTGTAACAATTACAAATCCAACCATCAATCCATTTGCTTCCAGTCAAGAAAATTTGAATTTTACCGCCACTGTTTTGAATGTGACCTCTAAGAATCAAGTGGAAGTGAAAATCAATGGACAGGCGACTACTAATTTCACGTTTAATAATTCAACGGTGAGTTCTAACATTCGTTTGGCAAATGGTGCAACCCTAATTGAAGTGAAAGGCACGAATCAAGATGGATCGGATCAAAAAAGTACCGTGGTGAATTACCGAAAGCCAATTGCCGTAGCTCCTAAACCAATAATTACATTTACAAATCCAGCGCGATGTCCTGCAAGCATGAACGAAGGATATCAAGAAATCAAAGGAAATGTTGTCAATGTAAAATCAGTGGATGAGGTTGTTTTCGAAATCGGAGGGAAAGCAGTTACCAATGCTCAAACTGAAATGTTGGATGGTAAGTTGTTATTCACGATTCCGATAACGATTTCTGTTCGACTGGGAGATATCTCCGTTCGGGTTGTTGCATCAAATGCAGGCGGAAACACCAATAAAACTTGTGTGATTAAACCTCTAAAAACAACAGTCAAGCCTACTTTAAAGCCGAATGAAGTTAATCCTGAAATTGTGGTTCCACAAGAATCAGGAGAACCTGTTATCAAAACACCTTCTAGAAAACCAACAATTCGGGTTCCAGCCCCAGCAGGTGGAAATACAAGGAATCCAAAACCGTAAAAAGATTTGGTTTTTAATGTATGGTGATGGATAAAAACAAGATAAAGGTTATTCTGGAATGTTTTTAGATGAAAATCAGCGTCTTTTTCTTTCAAGACCTCAATGATCGCATTCCAATTTTTAGGCGATATTTCTGAGAATTGATCCGCTAATGGGAATAAAAAGGGTTTAAACAAGTTTGTAAAAATCAAAAAGTGGCTCAGGGATGAGCCACTTTCTGTTAACCTAACCTAACCACTATTCACTGAAAAAGTCTAATGAAAGCCTAAGCTTTATTAACTTTGTGACAAATATACTAACTTTCAGTTTAATTAAAAGATCCTTTATTTTTCGTTTATAAGTTTGTCCACCTTCATAAATCGGATGATTTTGTAGCCTTAATTTTATTTAACTTTGGTTTTTGTTAATTAACCGAATAAAATAAATGTTTTATAGTTTGTAAAATTGCACGAATATTGGATTCCTATCAAGAAGAAAAAATTAAAAATAAAATACATATATTTAGAATACAATGTGTTTAAAACTTTGGTTGTTTAAATTTTAACAGAAAGAATAAAAGAAAACAAACTATTTTGTTCAATTTTGCACGCTTCTTATTTGTTAAAAGCAGTCAAGCACAAGGTTTTCATGCCCGTTAAGATAGATTTGTGATCTATGTCGAACTTAGCGTGATGAACTCCATGAATTATTCCGTTTATTTCATTCCTAACGCCAAGTCTAAAGAAACAAACAGGTACTTTTTGGGAATAAAACGAAAAGTCTTCGGCAGTTAAACGGAGCGGAAGTTCGATGACATGGTTGGTTCCTAATAATTGTTGCGCATTTCCTCTAAGTTGTTGTGTAAGCGCGCTGTCGTTGATTAAGAAAGGATAACCCCGAATGATTTCTACACTTGCTTTCCCACCGAAAGATGTTGCAATCAGTTCTGTTTGTGTTTTTATTAAAGTTAATGCTTTTTCTCGCCATGCTTCATCCATTGTTCTAAACGTACCTTTTAATTCTACGGTGGAAGGAATGACATTCGTTGCGCCCAAACCAGCAAAATACCCGAAACTCAATACACAAGGTAGCGTTGGATCGCATTGACGACTGACAACCTGTTGTAATGAACTGACAATGCTTGCGCCAATTAAAATGGGATCAATGCATTGGTCGGGCATGGCTCCGTGACCTCCTTTCCCATGAATCGTAAGGTGTATTTCGTCGCAGGAAGCCATGTACAAGCCTTCTTTGAATCCAACTTTTCCCGTTTCCAATTCGGGATATACATGCAAAGCATACATTTCTTTCACCCGTGGATTTTCCAAAACGCCTGCTTTGATCATTAGCGATGCACCCCCTGGACTTTTTTCTTCTCCAGGCTGGAAAATTAATTTTACAGGGTGAGGCAATTCGGATTTCATTCGATTTAAAATTGAAGCTACCCCCAACAAAATGCTTGTATGCACATCATGACCGCATGCATGCATGACGCCTTCGTTTTGGGATTTGTAATCGACTTCGTTTTCTTCCTGTATCGGCAAAGCGTCTAAATCAGCGCGCAGTCCGATACAAGGAGCGTCTTTCGCATGGTGATCCGCCCGAATCAGTGCAACAACTCCCGTTCCTGCAACACCAATTTCATGAGGAATGTTTAACTTTTTGAGAACATCACTTACGTATTGTGCTGTTTCAAATTCTTGAAAAGACAATTCGGGATGCGCATGCAAGTGTTTGCGATGTGCTACAATTTCGTCAAATACTTCATTCGCATGTTGGGTAATAAGTTGGTGAATTGAATTTTTTTCCATGTTAAAAGCTATTTCGTTTCAAATAAGTCTTCCAATACTTTTCCTTTGCTTGTGGGCATCGAGAAGTCGAAAATTTCAGCAATCGTTGCGCTAATGTCAATCAATTCTCCAGGTGTAGTTACCACCACATCCTTTTTAAAATCTGGCCCCATGGCCAACAAACTGACGTGTCTGCAACCTTCACATTTATCACCGTGGCTTTTGAAACCGTCTTTGACTCCATCCAAATGCCGCCCGTGATCATTGGTAATTAGCAAGGTTGTTTTTCCTGCCATCACAGGGTCTGACTCGATGAACTGCCAGAGTTGATACGCATATTCATCGCAATTCTTCAAAGTTCTTAAATAATTATTCCAATCATTTTGGTGCGCAGTGGCATCGACTTCCAGAAAGTTAATCAAGGTCAAATAAGGAGCATCTGTTCGAAAAACTGCTTTTACTTTCTCGAACGATTGAATGTCGCCCACGTATTCAGTGCTTTGACCTTTCACCCCACAATAGGTCATGGGCATGTATGCATTCCACCATTTTTTATTTTTGGTATTGGCTAAAATTTCTAATTTTCCTTTGCTGGAAATAATCCATGTTTTTGATTTATCGATGTTTTTTTCTTTCGAATAATATTGAAAAAAAGAAGGGTTTTTAGGAAGTTTTTTTCCAGCATTGCTGATGGATTGATATACCCCTGTGGTGATTGCTGTATGTCCCGAATTGGTATAAGTTGGACCGTTTGCTCTGAAATTGGTGTATAAAACCCCTTCACGAATTAATTCTTTCCCCATTCGTGGGATGTATTGACAAGTACTGTCTCCGAAAGTTTCCGTGTAACGCGGACCGTCAATGACTAAAACTACGATGTGTTCGGTTTTATATTTCGCGACAATTTCTTCACTTTGAGCGATTAGAAATGTTTGTGGTAGAAATAAGATTGCAAAAAAATACAGGAAAAATGTTTTCAAATTATGGAATATTTATGGAGGTAAAATTACGGAAAAAATCCATATTTTAAATGTAGAGATGCGATTATACGCGCCTTTGCATTTAAAATATTTACGTCCACATATTTTCTTTATTTTTACACTTCCAAATAGATTCAAAAATGAAATTTTCCATCGGTGAAAAAATAGGGTTTCTCTACGAGAAAGGGGGTGGGATCATCTTGCGATTTGATGAACAACAACGAGCGATTGTAATGGACGAAACGGGATTCGAACGGCCTTTTTTGGTAACTGAAATTGTGAAAATTCACGGAACGGAATACCACATGGATGGCTATTCTCATTTGTTGAATGAGGATGAAACGCACAGCGAAGCGAAATTTATCGTTCACAAAGAACAATTGGATGGCAATAAAAAAGCGACGGACCTGTGGGAAATCGATTTGCATATTGAGTCATTGCTCGACACGCATCGCGGGTTGACCAATACCGAGATCCTGATGAAACAAATGACTGAATTTCGTTCGTTTTTTAAACGGGCACAAGAGAAAAATATTCAAAAACTGATCGTCATTCACGGAGTAGGCGAAGGAGTCTTGAAAAATGAAATTCGAATGTTTCTCGCCAAAAAAGACAACATCGAATTTTACGACGCTTCATACATGGAATACGGTAAGGGCGCAACTGAAATTCGATTGTACGTTTCTAAGAATCAATTTAAACGCTAAATTTACATCATGAAAATACTGCTTTCTCCTGCCAAATCCATGGATTTTGACTTTTCCATGCCGTCGTTTCAACCTTCCATTCCCGTATTTGTAGATGAAGCGGAAGCCTTGGCCAAGAAGTTGAAGAAAATGTCGGCGGCTAAAATTGGTGAGATGATGAAAATCTCAACGGCTTTGGCAGATTTGAACTACGAACGATACCAAAACTGGGAAAAACCAACGGCTCCTTCAGAAGTAAATTATCCGTGTGGCTTGGCTTTTTCAGGAGAAGTGTACAAAGGAATGGATTTGCAATCGTTGTCGAAAGAAGAATTGAAAATTGCGCAGCAAAAGATTCGAATTTTATCCGGCCTGTACGGTTTGCTCAAACCCATGGATGTCATTTATCCATACCGTTTGGAAATGGGAACCAAATGGGAAATTACAAGCAAAAATAAAAACGTATACAGTTTCTGGAAAGAGAAAATCACGCCGCAGTTAAACCAAGAAATGAAAGCGGATGGCGATGAGGTAATTGTCAACTTGGCATCTACGGAATACTTTAAATCCATCGACACCAAAAAAATAAATGCCCCCATCATTACGCCTGTTTTCAAGGATTTAAAAAACGGACAACTCAAAATCATCATGATGTATGCCAAGCATGCTCGCGGTGCCATGGCGCGTTACCTGATTCAAAACGATCTAAAGGATGTAGAACAATTGAAACTTTACAACGTAGATGGTTACCAGTATTCAGAAAATGACTCAACTGAAAAGGAATGGGTTTTTGTTCGTTAACGAGATAGAAAGACTACTTTTAAACTTGCTAGAATGAAGTTTATTTCATAATTGCTAAACTGAAAAATGATAGATTGGCCCTATTTCGCTAAAAATTACCTTTCGCTTATCGACATTACGATGGCGGTGATTTGGTTGTTGATGATCGGAATGGTGACTTTCTTCATTCATTTCAACATCCGCGAAAGACACCTAGCCAAATATTACACGTGGAGTGTCTTGTTTAAAATGGTGTTTGCCTTGGCGTTTGGTTTCTATTACAGCGCAATCTTGAAGGGCGGAGATACCAATTCCTATTGGAAGACAGCATCTCTTCTGGCGGACATGTTTTACGATTCTCCATCCAAGTATTTTAGCCACCTCTTGAGTGAAAGTACGATCCAAAATCGCTACCTGTATTTCAACAGCCAAACGGGCTATCCTTCAGGTGATATTTATTTCAACCACGATAATTACTTCACATCCAAGGTGTTTTCCATTTTGGCAATCATCACCTACAAAGGGTATTTGGCAGGCACTTTCATTCTGGCGTTTTTAACAGCAGATGTGCATTGGCGGTTTTTTAAAATGATTAAAAACTCCAATCTAAAGACCAATAAATGGATGCCGCTGATGGTGTTGTTTGTTCCTTCGGTTGCTTTCTGGACTTCTGGAATTTCCAAAGATACCTTGGTGATGCTCTCCATTTTTCACATTGTGTATATTGCGCATAGTATGTTGTGGAAACAAAAAGCATTTAGTTGGATTTCCATCTTGCTGATTTTGTTTCATGTCTATCTGATTTTTCAGATTCGTTCCATGATTTTAACCATCGTGTTGT
The DNA here is from genome assembly GCA_964488745.1 of uncultured Chryseobacterium sp. Lineage (GTDB taxonomy): Bacteria > Bacteroidota > Bacteroidia > Flavobacteriales_D > Crocinitomicaceae > JAQVCM01. The sequence continues at coordinate 109,447 of CAZAVP010000004.1, forward strand.
TGCCCTTTCTTTTTACGGCCATGCGTCAGGTTTATAAGCTCATGGATGATTATTCCTTTTTCAAAAGGGTGACGCAGTTTGCATTTAACTTCATCATTGGAGTGAGTTTAATTTCTTTTTTGCTTTCCAGCGTGAAGGATACGGTGCTTATGGAAAGCGCTACTTTCAGCGAGGCGATGATCAAGCAACAAGATTTTGCGAATAATCAAACCTATGGAGATAACAAGTACGATTTAAACTTGAAAGATGCCAACTTTTTTGGTGTTCTGGCCAAGACCCCACTCATTATCAGTACGGGTATTTATCGTCCTTTTTTGTGGGAAGCTTTGTCTATTTCTCTAATCATTAACGGTTTTGAAAGTGTCTTGTTGCTGGTTTTTTCTGGACGCTTTATTGTTCGAGATTTCCGCAAGCGAATTGCTATGATACAAAAAGAAAGTTTCTTGAATTACGCTTTTGTGTTTACATTATTGACGGCTTTTATCGCTGGATTTATTTCAATACTCTTCGGAGTTTTGGTTCGTTTTCGAGCGCCTTTACTGCCATTCTTCGGCTTGCTCTTAACAGTCGAACCTCCAAAAGAGGTGGATGGAACGCTTACAGATAACGAAGATGCGGGTTAATTTAAACGCAAAAAACCGTAAAAAACCGCAAAAAAAACGCGATTCACTTCCTCTTAAACACGTCAAAAGTTCTCTGCCTAAAACCGAGCACCCTTTTGCGTTTAGAAAAAAAACACACACATCAATTTTCACCCCCATCCAAACACCAACGAGCTTCCAACCTGTCACCTGCACCGCCGAAGGCAGTACCGCAGTTAATTTGCCAACTGCAATTTGCCATCTGTAATCTACACCATCTGTAACTTATTTACCTTTCATAAAACAAATTTTTCGGTACTTTAGCGTTTTAAATTGATTCTGCTAAATAACATGGTACGCATGTGAACAGCTGAAACATCTAAATAAACGACTTACATGAAAAAAATACAACTGCACTGGAAAATCTTAATCGCCATGGGATTTGGGATTATTTGGGCGATTTTTTCGGGGTATTTTGGTTTGAATTCTTTCACAATTGATTGGATTGATCCATTTGGAACCATTTTTATTAATTTTCTGAAGTTTTTGGCAATTCCATTGGTGTTGTTTTCAATCATTTCAGGTGTTGGAAGTTTGGGAGACATCAGTCAGCTTGGACGCATGGGCGCTAAAACGCTGGTTCTCTATCTGATTACTACCGTTACTGCTGTTTCGATTGGCTTGGGACTTGTTAATTTTTTTCAGCCTGGAAAACAGCGTAATGAGGTAACAAAGGTAGAAAACAGGTTGAAATATGAATTGTGGGCCGAGGAAACGCAAACTCCGCGAGTGGATACCGAAAATTGGCTCTTGAAAGCAGATGCTGAAACGGTTGAGCGGGTAAGAGAAAAATACAAAGCAGAACAAAGTAGTGCCGATTATCAAGCGATGTCTGCGAAAAACTCCAAGGCGGTTGAAACTTCCAGTGGTGGTCCGTTGAAGCCCTTGGTGGACATTGTTCCAGACAACATTTTAAAAGCAATGATGGATCCAGCACTCATGTTGCAGGTCATCTTTTTTGCGCTTTTCTTTGGCATTGCATTGGCATTGCTACCGAGGGAAAAAGTAGATACAGTACACGCCTTTTTCTTGGGAATGAATGAGATTTTTGTCAAAATGGTGCACATCGTGATGTTGGCTGCTCCCTTTTTTGTGTTCTGTTTGATGGCGGGTATTTTAGCGAAAAGTGCGGACAACCTAACGCAAATGTTGGATATTTTTGTTTCACTGGGTAAATACGGTTTGGTAGTTTTGTCGGGCTTGCTCTTGATGTTGTTTGGATTTTATCCGTTCTTGATGAAGTTTTTTGGCGTTCGAATTTCCTACCGTGATTTTTTCAAAGGCTTAAGTCCGGCGCAATTTCTAGCTTTTTCTACGAGTTCGAGTGCTGCTACCTTGCCAGTTACCATTGATTGTGTTGAAAACAACCTGAAAGTACCGAAAACCATTACCGATTTTGTGCTGCCGATTGGCGCAACGGTAAACATGGACGGAACATCGCTCTACCAAGCAGTAGCCATTGTTTTCTTGGCGCAATTTCACGGCATTGACCTGAGTTTGACGCAACAGTTCGCAATTGTAGTCACCACCACCTTGGCCTCCATCGGTTCTGCCGCCGTACCCAGTGCTGGCCTCATCATGTTGATGATTGTGCTTTCATCAACTGGTTTAAACCCAATGTGGGTCGTGCTGATTATGCCACTCGATCGCTTGCTGGATATGTGTAGAACGGTGGTGAATGTGACGGGTGATGCAACGGTTTCAACCATCATTGCTCGTGGAGAAGAGAAAAGGAATGCGAAAAAGTAAAAAGTGATTTTTCAATTGAATTAGAAACATAGTTAGTTTATAAGCGGATAAATCATTTTTATCTATCTTTTAATCGCTCAATTCAATTAAAATCATAACTTTGGACCTTGTTTTATAACAAGATTAAACAAGAATGACCAAAAAAATAATTGACGCCAACCACCGCTCCATAATCCCTGACTTTAAAGAACTATTTCGTTATAAGGATTTATTTGTAACACTCGCCTGGCGAGATTTTAAGGTGCGGTATGCACAAACAACCATCGGTTTATTATGGGCCATTCTACAACCTGTGGTGACGATATTAATTCTTTCCATGATTTTCGGGAAATTTGCAGGGGTCAAAACCGAAGTGCCCCATTTGTTGTTTACCGTGGCAGGAATGAGTGTTTGGACGTATTTTTCGTATGTCCTAACCAATTCAGGAAACTCCATCATTGCCAGTCAAGACATGGTGAAGAAAATCTATTTCCCACGTTTGATCATTCCTCTTTCCAAAGCAATTGTGGGGTTGATTGACTTTGGCATTGCCTGTGTTATTTTAATTTTCTTTTTCATTTATTATGGCATTACACCAGCTGCAACCATCTGGTTGGCACCTGTTTTTATACTCATCGGGATGATTGCTGCTTTGGGTGTAGGAATCTGGCTTAGCGCATTAACTGTTCGGTTTCGGGATTTTCAACACGTGGTTCCGTTCATTGTGCAAATCGGACTGTATATTACTCCCGTGGCATATCCCGCCGAATTTGCAACGCAACATTTGCCCAAATGGGCCGCAACTGTTTATTTCTTAAATCCCATGGCTGGAGTGATTCAAGGTTTTCGATGGTCGCTTTTTGGTGGAGTTCCTCCAAGCGGTTTGTTTTATGTTTCGTTGGTGATGGTTGTGGTTATCTTTGTTTCTAGTTTGCTGTATTTTAGAAAGGTAGAAGATGAAATGGCAGATTTTGTTTAGGCGAAGATTGGCAGATTACAGATTGTAGATTGGCAGATTACAGATTGCAGATTGTAGATTGCAGATTGGCAGATTACAGATTGCAGATTAACTGTTTGTTTTTTTAGTAAAATTATTCCTACAAGTGGAAATTCGGTTTCCTCCTTTGACTTGCGAAGCATGCAGCGAAGCTAACGAGGGCTAAGGAGGAGGATAGTTGGGGAGATTGGCAGATTACAGTCAGAATTAATTTTTCACAAATCCAATACTGGGCAATTTGGTGGCGCCTTTCCAGAGGATTCGGTAACTTCCTTTTGCCCAGTCAGACGTGTTGATTTCCATTTCGTTCAGTCCTTTGGTGAAAATAATTTCCTTAGTAGCATAAACCAATTTTCCGATGGTATTGACAATTTCGATTTTACCTTCGGTATCTTGTGGAACAATGATTCTGAGCATCAATTCGTCGCTAACTGGATTCGGATACGGTTCCATGATAATCGCTTCTACGGCTGACAATGCTTTACAAATCTGATTGTTGTAAAGAGATACTTCTGAGAATTGCGTTGGTTGAAGGATTTTTCCCTCGATGCAAATGTAATTTTTAATAGAATCTTTGTCTGTAATGACAGCGAGTGGCATGGAATGAAACACATAAACGGTGCTGTCTCCACTGAGTAGCATTCCCGTCCATTCTTCTTGGTAAATCCCAATACCAGCTTTATTGACTTTCAAAAGAACATTGGTAAGCGGTACTGTTCCTTCATTTTTTAAGAGGATTCCCATCTTGGTGTAGCCATTGAAATCTTGGTGAAGGATTTTTTTGAGTGCTAAATCAATCTCCCATCTGTTGATCTTATAAATGGAGGAAGAAGTGTCCGAACAGCCAAAAGTATTGCTGGCGATTAATTGAATGTTTATCATTGAATCAATCCAGTTATCAGGAAAAACGAGGGTTGTATCGAAGTGTTGCGAAGAAGCAAAATTTCCAAAATTCCATCGGTAATCCGTAGCGCCAATACTCGTGTTGTTAAATTGAATTGGATAGCCGGTCATCAACTCTTCGGTTGTTATTGTATATCCCGCTTGAAGAAGGTTGTGAATAAGCACGTTGTGACTTTTGGTGTTGGTACAGCCAAAGGAAGAAGTAACGGTTTGTATAACGGGAAAATAACCTTCATTTTCAAAAGAATGGAGAACTGTATTTCCGTTGCTAACTGTTCCGTCAGGAAATTGCCACGTAGTTTGATCGAGCGTTCCGTCATTAACGATGGAAGCATTCGTAAACTGAGTGTTCAATCCTGCGCAATTGTTTGAAATAAGGTGTTGGACGACGGGTAAATCATGTACCCGAATGACCATGGACGTATCGTTTAAACAGCCATGATTGCTAGTAACAGAAAGTTGAACGTTGTGATTTCCTGGAAAACTGTAAGTCGCTGACGGATGGAGCACTTGGGAACTGGAACCGTTGCCAAAATTCCAAGTGTAACTCGTGATGGTATTTCCTCCTGGAATGGAGGATAAATTCGTGAATTGGGTCGTTCCGCCTGTACAAATTTCTTCAAAACTAAAATTTGGTTTCGGTGTAGGATTGATGTTTTTTATTAAAATAACCGTATCAGCGCAGCCATTGACATCCGTTCCAACTAGTTGAACGTTGAAATTTCCGTACGTGCTAAATTGATGTCCAGTTGTTTGTCCAGTGGAAAGGTTGTTGCTTCCACTGTTTGGATCATCAAAGTTCCATTCCCAGTTGGTGATGAGCGAGGAGGGAGTTTGGGTTCCCACAAAGTTGATGGTTTGATTTTCACAATTTAATTGAGAAACAAAATTCACCACCGGTGAAAGGTTCACCTCGACTGATTTTGTCAATGTTTGTGAACAACCCGAGGTGGTGCGGGCATATAATTTTACTGGGTAAGCATTGACGGTATCAAATATGAAATTTCCTTGAGAGATATTCACCAAACTGCTGTTGCCAAAACTCCAATGCAAGGAATCGATGGTAGATCCGTCTGTCGTGAAAGTTAAATCTTGAAAAGGTATGGGAACTCCAGTACAGGCGGACAGAGGAATGGTGAAATCTACGGTTGGCGCACTTCCAACCACGTTGATTTGAATGGTGTCTTTTGCTTCGCAACCGTTGGCATTTTGCACAATAACCGAATAATTTCCAGAAGTGGAAACGGCAATGGAAGGGGAAATCTCTCCCGTATTCCAGAGGTACGAAGTAGTCTGAGAAGCCCCAGTTGCTAAACTAATAAAATTTCCCGCACAAAGCGAAGTGTCTGAACCCAATGAAACTTGCATTTGAAAGGTGTCTTCTGTGAAATGCAAGGTGTCTGAATACTGCGTGCAGCCCGCAGTGTCGGTTACCTGTACGTAATAATCTCCAGCGCTACTGATGTTTAAACTGTCGGCACTAGAACCATCCGACCAACTATAGGTGTATGTACTGTTTGAGCCTGGACTCCAAGTAATGCTATTCCCAGGGCAGAATGAGGTAAATGTGGGGTGTTGAATTTGAAAAATACTGACAGCGATGGTATCCCTCGAAACATTGCCAAAAATATCGACCACCTCGCACCAATATTGACCGGATTGGGTAACGACGAGTGAATCAGCAGTTGATCCGTCTGACCAGAGATGAGATTTGTAGTAAGAGGAAGTTCTCAAAATGGTAGTTGAACAGGTATTGGGGGAAATGTCTTTTCCTAAATTGATAGGCGGAGCATATTTGTATTGGTAGAAGGCATTGACCAAATTGCGGAGCGAATCGCTTAGAACGGTCTTGAAAAGCAGGGTTTCTCCTAGTGAACCGTCGAAGTAATAAGCGGCAATAGATTTACCGAGTATTGATTGGTTGGGGAATTGGCTAGTACCGTTTGAAGTATTTAATAACGAATCATTGAGTCTGTATTTGAATGTAATGTTTGAGCTAATGTTCAAAAGTGTTGGATGGGTTAAATTGATATTATTGCCTACTAACCCTACCGTAAATCTGCTATTTTGCCCAAATCCGGAATATATTCTCCCATCTGTCCATGTATAATGATCACTTTGAGCAGCAGACCCCATAACCCATAAACCCGTATTGGCTTGTACGGTAGTAGGGTGAACGTGCTTTTTTAGTATCGTGAATATTTCACCCTGCGTTAAGCTAGATAAATTGACGTTTCCTAAATGGTTTTGTAAGGCAGGATTGAAATCAATGAGTGTTTGGTTATTATAGTTGGAATTTAAGATGCGAGACGGACGATTATTGGGTGTGTTTTGGGTGTAATGATACCCATTCCCGCTCAAATCGGTCCATTGTTGTACTTTTCCATTGGCGTCTAAAACGACGCTGTCTGGGTTTAAAATAAAAGCGATTTCTGTCCAAGTTCTGAAGTCGATGATTCGGAAGGATAGTGCGATGGACCACGAAGAATTGTTGGCTTTTACCCGCCAAAAATAGCGTTCATTGGCAACAAGTCCTGCAACATGGTCTGTGTTTGAAAGAGTTTGGTTGTTAATTATTTGGGTAAAAAAAGTGTCTTTGGCTATTTGAATTTGATAATCCGTGGCGAGGGGATACGCATTCCAAGAGAAGCCAATTTGGGTGCTGTCAAAAACAGCGTTGTTTTTCGGAAAAACGAGATCTACTTGAGAAAAAAGATTCACTCCAAAAAAAAGCAAGTAAATGAATAGCAGGAATTGTCTTAACATGGATGCAAAGGATTAAAATCGATTCCAAAGATATGAAAAAAACAGTTTTACAAAAGTTTATTTTTGAGTTGGTTAAAATTATTTCTAAAGCGATAATCGAGTTTCCTCCTTTCGGAGGAGGCCTAAGGAGGAGGATTTTAAAAATTTGCTTTGATATCGAATTATTTCTTATTTTTGCACCAATTTAACCAACAAAAATGCCTGATTCCATCGCTATAAAATTAGAAAATGTCTCCAAAAAATACACCATCGGAAAGGAGAAAGACGGAAGTCTTCGCGGAACGTTGGGTACAGTGTTTTCTAAAAAATCGGCGAAGCAAGAAGATTTTTGGGCGTTGAAGGACGTTTCTTTTGATATCCAAAAAGGCGACGTGGTGGGCATCATCGGTAAAAACGGGGCTGGAAAATCAACTTTGCTCAAAATATTATCTCAAATTACCAAACCAACCGAAGGTAGAATCGAAATCAATGGCCGCGTGGCTTCTTTGTTGGAGGTGGGAACGGGTTTTCACCCGGAATTGACAGGAAGAGAAAACGTATTTCTCAACGGAACCATTTTAGGCATGACTCGAAAAGAAGTAGCCGCAAAATTTGATGAAATTGTTGCTTTTTCTGGCGTGGAAAAATTCATTGACACGCCTGTGAAACGTTATTCTTCGGGCATGTACGTGCGCTTGGCATTTGCCGTAGCGGCGCATTTGGAACCAGAAATATTGATCATTGATGAGGTCTTGGCGGTTGGAGATGCGGAGTTTCAAAAGAAGTGTTTGGGGAAGATGAAGGATGTGGCTGGCGAAGGTCGGACGGTGATTTTTGTGAGTCATGATTTGGCAGCGGTGAAGCAACTTTGCAATAAAGGAGTTCTGTTAAACAAAGGCTGTATTACTGAATTAGGAAGCATGGAATTAGTCTTAAAGTCTTATTCAAATGATTTTAAAGACGATGAGTATCATGGAAGTATTGATGCTGAGAAACCTTCGATATTAAAAGTTCAAATAAAAACATCTGAAGGAGGTGGACTACAAAGTCATGGTAAAAGCTTTAAAGTTTCAATTGATATAAATATGCCAGTGGGAAGGGAAGGAATGGCACTTTCATTTCAAATAATGAATAGTATTGGTAATCCAGTAACTTACAATTGGATTTTTGATCAGGAAAAAAGTATTTGTAGAAATCCAGGAATAAATAGCTTTGAATTTATTTTTGATGAAATTAGATTATATGAAGGTAATTATTTTATCAGAGTACATTTATCTGAAACAAATAATCTACGTCAAAAATTTGATGTTGTCGATGTTTGTAATTTTGAAGTCAGAATGTTGAATGATAAAATGCCAGAATGGGGTTGGCAAAATCAAGTTTGCCAGTATTTTGATTCTGGCGCTTGGTTGATTGGTCATGAAAAAGTTAAGGCTCAAAATCAAAAATCAAAATAGATGCATAGACAACAAAATTTGAATAGACTTTTTTCTGCTGAAATTGATATAAATAGTTCATTCTATTTACATTATGTTACTTATCATAAAGAACTAAAAAAAGTGATTCATAAGTATTCGAAAGGAAATTTATTGGATATAGGTTGTGGAAACAAACCATACGAAAATCTTTTTGAAGGTCTTATCAAGTCATATGTCGGCTGTGATATCATTCAATCAAATCTCAATAAAGTAGATGTTATTTGTGAAGCCAATAAGATACCGCTGTCTGATCAATCTTTTAACACCGTTTTTTCTACGCAAGTTATTGAGCACGTTGAAGATCATCAGGGATTGGTCAATGAGGCTTTTCGCTTATTAAAATCTGGAGGTTATTTTATATTATCAGGACCTTTCACTTGGCCACTACATGAAGAACCTTATGACTTTTTTCGATTTTCGAAACATGGTTTTCGATACATATTGGAAAAAGGAGGGTTTGAAGTGATTGAGATAAAGTCAAATGGCGGGATGTGGGCAAACGCAGGTTTATCTCTGATTCACGCATTTCAAAACACCAAACCAACTACATTTAGAATGAGATTACTTATTTCTATTTATCATCGATTAAACCTAAAAAAGAGTATCAATCGTATCTTTGGTAAGATGGATAACACTCATCAAAACGATTTTAATACCATTAATTATGTTGTCGTTGCTAAGAAGAATTAAAAATAAAGTAAGAGTACTTTTCATAAACCAAGAAAAACTTGATAATGAAAGGGAAAATGAATTTATCAATAACCGAGGATTTACAGTTGTAAAGGACGCCATTGAATTTAAGTACATTGCGGTAGAACAGAATGTTATCGGAATTAGAAAAAATACATCCGACTTTTTAGTATTTAAGCAGGTTTTTATTGATAAGGAATACGACCCAGTTCTATCCTATTTTAGAAATAACCAAGCCACCCCACAATTTGTAATCGATGCCGGCGCAAACATTGGACTGACAACCATTTTTATTAAAAACAATTTCCCCGATGCGAAAGTGGTTTGCATCGAACCAGATAAATCTAATTTTTCGATGTTAGAAAACAACCTTGCTAATTTTATCCAAAATCAGTCTGTTTTTCTTGAAAATGCTGGCTTGATGGGAAGGTTAAACCTAAATTTAGGAATAGGAGAAAGTTTTCGAGGCGGAGGAGCTTGGGCTAAACAAACCATTATTAGCGATCAGGAGTCTGATATTAAAAGTACTACGATTCCAGAATTATTAGATAAATACGGTGAATTGAAAATTGATTTACTAAAAATAGACATCGAAGGAGCTGAAACATTTTTATTAGAAAATGAAACCGATTTATCATTTTTAGAAAGAACCAAAGTAATCGCAATTGAAATTCATGATGAATACGATTGCAGAGCAGGTATTTATGCGTTGTTACGACATCATGGATTTATGTTAATGGATATAGCTGAGACCACAATCGCAATTAATAAATTACATTTAAATGACTAGTGACCCTATTGTTAGCATTGTGATTCCATGTTATAACCATGGAGAATACATCGAAGAGACTTTAGAGAGCATTGAACTTTCAAAAGACAAATATCCTGTTGAAGTTATTATTGTAAATGATGGCTCAACAGATGCAAATACCTTGGAGGTATTGACTCGCGTTGAAAAGAAAGGTTATTTCGTGTTGCATCAACAAAATCAAGGATTAGCAAAAGCTAGAAATAACGCCATTAGCATTGCGAAAGGAAAATATATTTTGCCATTGGATAGCGATAATAAGGTATGTGCACCGTATTTGAATGAAGCAGTCGACATCTTGGAAAATACGAATGTAGATATTGTTTATGGTGATGCTGAATACATTGGAGAAAAAACGGGGATTTGGAAAAACAAAGCGCTAGACAAAAAGAGATTGTTAATAGCCAACCAAATTGATGCCTGTGCCATTTTTAGAAAAAAAGTGTGGAAAGAAGTGAATGGCTATGCAGAAGACATGCCCTACATGGGGTGTGAAGATTGGAATTTTTGGTTAAAATGCATTGATAAAGACTTTCAGTTTTTATATTTAGATAAAATTTGTTTTGAATATAGGGTGCTAAGCAATTCGATGATAAGGACTGTTCCGGTTGATTTTCAGATAAAAATTCTAACCTATAATGTCGCTAATTTAAGTGAATTATATGCTAGTGAATTGTATGAGCGAAAATTTAAAGATGAAAATATGTTTTCAGGTAATATTTTAAAAAAGACAATCAAATTAATTTTAAATCATTTTAATCTTTACAAATATTAAAAAATGCAAATGCCTAAAGTCACCATAGGAATGCCTGTTTACAACGATATAAACTTTATCGAAGAGTCAATTAGAAGAATATTTTTTAATCTTTAAGATGTATGCCGTATTTAAATATATTCCTGTTTTGAAAGGTGCGTATTATCGATTATTTATTAAGCCAAAAGTTATTGATAACAATAACAAATCAGTAAAAGTAGTAGATGAAAAACTAAAGCAAGAGTTATTACGCAAGGTAGAAACACTAAATCCTACCGATGCTTTTAGAAAAGAAATCGAAATGATTATTAACAACTAGCGTAATTTTCAGTTTTGAAACAGCTGATTACTTTTAAAATAAGAAGTTTTGAAAAATAACATCCATCTTTCAATTATCATTATAAACTACAACACATTTGATTTAACGTCGAAATGTTTACATTCCGTTTATGATAATTTAGCGGGAATAGAATTTGAAGTTATTTTAGTAGATAATGCATCAACAGAAAGCGATCCCGCTGTTTTTAAAGCAAACTATCCTCAGATAACACTAGTTCAAAACAAGGAAAACGTTGGTTTTGCAAAAGGAAATAACATAGGAATTCAAAATGCGCAGGGTGAATATATTTTATTGTTAAATAGTGATGCATTTTTGAAAGACGACTCTACGTTAATAGGAATTGACTTTTTGAAAGAAAATAAAGATGTGGGTGTGGTAACTGGAAAACTTATCTACCCCGATGGAAAATTACAACATAATTGTCAATCATTTCCTCGTTTTTCAAAATCACTAATAGAAAAAACACGCTTGCATAAACTTTTTTCTCAAAGCAAGAAAAGTTCATATTTGCAAGGGTTTTATTTTGATTATACCCAAAAAGGCAAACCTGATTGGGTTTGGGGAGCTTATTTTATGTTTCGAAAAGAAATTTTGAAAAAATTACCAACACATAAACTCAACGATGATTTTTTCATGTACGGCGAAGATATGCTTTGGTGCTACGAGTTTCGTAAATTAGGATATGAAATTGTTTATCTGCCTCAAATAAAAATTATACATTTACTTGGAGGTAGCTCTGGGAAAGCGCAAGAATGGACTCACGAAAACCATCAACTGTTCTTAAAGAAAAATTACAGCTTTGTGCATCGATTTTTGTTAAACTTATTAAAATAACATTGAATACAATACATACAAACACACGGATTTCTGTTATCATTCCTACTTATAAAAGAGGTAATATATTTTATGAATGTTTGGCATCTGTAATTAATAGTATAACTGATTTAGATGAGATTATTGTAGTAAATGACGACAAACAAGCAATTATTTCTCTTGATGGAATAGATATCAAAAATCAAAAAATAACAATACTCAATAATCCAAAGAAAGGAGTGGCGTCTGCAAGAAATATGGGAGCGGCTCACGCCCAGGGAGATGTGGTGCTGTTTGTCGATGATGATATGATTATAAATCAAGAGTCCGTAAATAACGCTTTTAACTATTTGCAAAAAAACATATCTAGCATTGTCAATGCAAATTGGGTGTATCAAGAAAAAGATATTGAAAGATTACAAAACACTTCTTTCGGGAGGTATTTAATTAAAATAGGATTTCATAGTTTAGAAGGGTGGAATTATGGTGTAAAATGGACGGAAAATTCATTTATTTCCGTGCAAAGAATAACTTCTCAGTTTATGATGATGAACAAAGTAACTTTCGAAACGATTGGAGGATATGACGAAGCATTTCCTTTTGCGGGTTTTGAAGATGCGGCTTTTTGCACCGCAATTGAAAATAAAAACATAAACTGCGTGATAGATACAACGTCGTTGGTATTTCATAATGAAATTGACAGAATGCAAGTTTTACCGTTTTTGGAACGAAAGAAACGAGGTGCTTTTACTAGAAAAATAGGATTAGAATTGGGTTATGATAGTTTTAAAATTCACTATAGTTTATCTAAAAAATCATATTATTTTATTTTAACAAATTTCAAACCAGTGATTTTGATTTTGATTAATAATACTCCCAACAAACAGAAATGGGATAGCATATATGGTTGGTTAATGAACAGACTACTCGGCATTTACATATATGAAGGTTATTTCAAAAAAAAGATAAGTACAAGCTATTAATTATGAAAAGAAAATTTTTAGATCAACTTAGAAAAGTTTTTCAAAATTCTGCTTTGGAAAAAAGATTAAGAAAAGCGGTTATAGGAAAAGACAGCCAAAGTATATTAGGCAAACTAGTACCAAATAATTACCAATATCCCTTGGGTTCGTATCGTAAATTTGAAAAAGATGGAGTAATATTCGAATTAGATATTCATGACTATGTGAGTCATTATTTATATTTTGGATTCAAAGACAAAGGACATTTACAATTGATGCAATTAGTAAAACCAGATTTTGTGGTGCTTGATATTGGAACAAATTATGGAACAACGATATTGCAATTTGCTTCATTAGTTGGCAAAGAAGGTTATTGTTTCGGTTTTGAGCCTGATAAAATTAATTATTCAATATGTCAGAACCAATTGCAATTGAATAATTTTAAAAATGTAGAAGTAGCCAATATAGGTTTAGGAGCTGCTGAAGATGAGCTTTTTATGGTTGTTGAAAGTGAATCGAATAGAGGGCGTAATAAAGTGTCAGATAAGCCGAATCAAAACAGTGAAAAAATAAAAATTAGAAAGGTGGACGATTGGGTTTCTGAAAAACAAATTAAACAAATTGATTTGATTAAAATAGATGTAGAAGGCTTTGAAATGAATGTTTTGCAAGGTTCACTCGAAACCATGAAGCAATTTAAACCAATTTGTTTTGTTGAATTAGATGATGAGAATTTAAGGCAACAAGGAAGCTCTGCAAGAGAGGTGATAGATTATTTTATTCAATTAAATTACAATGTAGCAAATGCTGAAACAGGAACTAAAGTTACTTCTGATGACAACTTCGATAATTGTCATTTTGATGTAGTTGCAAAACCAACAATAAAATGATAAAAATCACCACCATTGTTTTCGGCATCGACAAAGCCTTGGAATTCGAATGGCTCATTTCAGATATAGATCGTTCTCAATTTGAGTTGAGTTTTATTTCCATTGGAAGTAAAGCAGAAACCAGTCTGAAAAAACATTGTGAAGCCAATCAAGTTCCATTTTTTCATATTGTTTATGCTGGAAAAAAAGATCTGTTATCTGCAATTTTAAAATCTCGGAAAATCATTAAATCTATAGATCCGGCAATAGTACACAGTCATATTTTTGAAGGCGGCTTAATTGGAACAACTGCAGCTTGGTTGGCAGGAGTCAAACATCGAATTTATACGCGTCACTATTCTGATTTTCATCACGTATATCATCCAAACGGGTTAAAGTTTGACAAATGGATTAACGCTAAATCAACGCATATTATAGCGATTTCAGCTGTAGTTCAAACTATTTTGATTGAGAAAGAAAACGTTTCGAAAGAAAAAATCACTTTGATACATCATGGTATCAAAATTCAAAGAAGTGAAGATTCTGTTCAACATCGAATTGATTTTGTTAAGAATAAACATTCAATACCAATAGATAAAACAGTGATTGGAGTTATTTCTAGGTATACTTCCTGGAAAGGGATTCAATACATCATTCCAGCATTTAAAGAACTTCAAAAAAAAAATGACAAGTTGCATTTGGTATTGGCAAATGCAAATGGCGATTACAAAAATGAGATTGAACATTTATTAAAGCAGCTTCCTGAACATTCCTATACCGAAATCTCTTTTGAAAACGACAACGAAGCCTTGTTTAGAAGTTTTGATGTCTTTGTTCATGTCCCAGTTTCCAAAGAAGCAGAAGCGTTTGGTTTGACATATTTGGAGGCGCTTAAGTTTGGTATTCCAAGTGTCTTCACGCTTTCAGGCATTGCCAATGAAATTGCGCTTGATGGAGAAAATGCATTAGTGGTGGATTATCATAATTCGGGAGAAATCGCAAAATCCATTCAACGTTTGTTAGATGATGCCACATTGCGAAATAAATTGTCTGAGAATGGTAAAAAATCGGTAGATGGATTTACAACTAATAAGAAAATGAGAGCTTTGGAAGACTTGTATTTGAAAATAAATTCAAAGTAAGATATTTAAACAATCAAATGCTTCACCGTAGCATAAAACGTTCTGTTCAAAAATACTTTTTTATCCGCTTGAATCGCTAATTTCAAATACTTCTGAGCTTCTTTTTTGTGTTTATTCACTGCTAAGTCTACAGCTAGTATCAAATAGTTTTTCATGATGAAGTAAGAAGCGTTTTCACCAAAATAATCCATCAATTGTTTATTTTCAGTGGTGTATTTTAAGAATTTTTCAAAACGATTGATTAGTTTGTTCGCATCCGCCATAGTTGCGACGCTTCTTTCGTCGTGCAAAACAATAGCAGAAGTGACATCTTGAAAAGACCAGATTTTGAATTGGCTAGCAAGTCGTAACCATAATTCGTAATCTTCACTGGCAGATAGATTTCGGTCTTCGTTAAATGGATTACTCAAAGCAATATCTTTTCTCACAAAGACAGCATCACAAGATAAGAGATTTCCTTTGTATAAATTAGCGTTGATTTCCTGCGGAATAATTTCGGTTTTAACCACGTCATCTTCAATATTCCAAAAATCAAACGAAAGCGCAATGATTTCAGGAGAATTATTGTTTTGAATGAACTGAGAAGCAACATTTAAATGATTCGAATACATGATATCATCAGAATCAAACCATAGAATATATTTTCCTTTTGCATGTTGTGTTCCAAAGTTTCTTGCAGCAGCTCGTTCGGCATTTTCTTTCTTGTAATATCGAACTTGATTTTGATATTTATTTAGAATGAGTTCCTCGGTATCGTCCGTACTTCCGTCATCAACCACCAATATTTCATAATTGGTATAGGTTTGATGGAGTATGGAGTCTATTGTTTTGGATATAAGGTGTGCCCTATTATAGGTTGGTATAACAACTGAAAATTGAATGCAATTATTGTCTAAATCCATTAATTTGCTACTGAATTGTGAGATGTAAAAGTAAGGATTATCTTATTGCAAAAGTAGTCTCATTGATTTGTTTTCATTGTTTCTTGGTAGAAATTATAATTGCAAAGATGAGTTTTGAAAAACTTGAAAGAATTTGGTGTTTATCTGTGTTCAAAGATTTGTTTTATCCACGCTCCACAAAGCATTTGATTACCACAACCAACAAAACAACCTCATTTCGCTTGTTTCAACAAGCAAAATAAACTATATTTGCATAGTCTAATAAGCAAACTATGCAAAACTTAATTGAAATATCTGAAAATCAAATTGCTAGAACCCAAGTTGATTCTGTGAGAAGCATGTTGCAAAACATCAACTGGAAAGCAAGATTAATTGGAATTAAAGGCGCTAGAGGCATTGGGAAAACAACACTTTTACTGCAATACATTAAAATTCATTTGAAAGAAGATTTGGATAAAACCTTATATACTTCTTTGGATCAAGTGTGGTTTAATTCAAATTCATTAATCGATTTGGTTCGGCAATTTTCTCAAAAAGGAGGAAAGTATTTATTTTTGGATGAGGTGCATAAATACCCCAATTGGGCGCAAGAGCTTAAGAATGCGTATGACCAATATCCGGAATTGAAAATAGTATTTACAGGATCTTCCTTGCTGGAGATTTTAAATGCAAGAACTGATTTAAGTAGAAGAGCGGTCGTCTATTCAATGCAAGGACTTTCATTTCGAGAATATTTGAAAATTGAAAAAGGATTGGAATTCCCAGCGCTGAAATTGGAGGATATTTTACAAAATCATACCGCCATTGCAAGAACCATTTTGGAGGAACTAAAACCATTGCAATTTTTTGAAGATTATTTGAAAACGGGTTACTATCCATTTTATCAAGAGGAAAAGGATTTGTATTACATGCGTTTGAATGAAGTGATTAATTTGATGTTAGAAATTGAAATGCCATTGCTTCGCGGAGTGGACGTGGCGTATGTTTCGAAATTAAAACAATTGTTGTCGATTATTGCCAGAGCAGTGCCGTTTAGTCCCAATGTTTCTAAATTAAGTGAGAAAATACAACTCAATCGGAATACCTTATTGACCTATTTTCATTATTTGGATGAGGTAAATTTAACCAAAAATCTCTTCAAAGAAAATACGGGTATCAATCTCCTTCAGAAACCCATGAAAATTTATTTGGAAAACACCAATTTAATGTACTTGTTAGCACGAGATCAAGTAAATATAGGGAGTTTAAGAGAAACGTTTTTTGCAAATCAAGTCGGTTACCAACATGCACTTCATTCCATTTCTCACACTGATTTTTCAGTCGATGACACCTATTTTTTTGAAATCGGCGGTAGAAATAAAACCAAGAAGCAACTCTTAGGAAAACCAAATTCGTTTGTTGTGAAAGATGACCTTGAAATCGGCAGAGACCAAGTCATTCCAATTTGGCTGTTTGGGTTTTTATATTGATGATTTAGCTGTTGAAATCCATAATTGTAATTGAGGAAAAAAACCGATAGTTGATGAGAATGACGTTTTTGTGGTTCATGTTCCATTATTCCTTCCCTTTTCGAAAGTCCGAAGGACTGAAATTATTTAAAAAAAAGCGATTAGTCATTTTTTAAAAACCCCGAAGCGGGTGACATTCTTCACACACATAAAAAACATCATCCCTTCGGGATTTGGATTAAGTGAGAAAGAATGACCTCAAAGAGGTCAAATGTTTATAAAAAAAAACAAATGCGAATAACATTCGACCCCATTCGGGGTCGTAATCACGCGTGTGGTATTTTTTATAAACATATAATCCCTTCGGGATTAGGGGGTTTTGGTTATTTATCAGAGATTAAAACAATTTCATCCTTTCGGGATTTGGATTGAGTGAGAAAGAATGACCTCAAAGAGGTCAAATGTTTATAGAATAATAGATGTGAAGAACATTCGACCTCATTCGGGGTCGTAATCACGCGTGTGGTATTTTTTATAAACATATAATCCCTTCGGGATTAGGGGGTTTTGGTTATTTATCAGAGATTAAAACAATTTCATCCTTTCGGGATTTGGATTGAGTGAGAAAGAATGACCTCAAAGAGGTCAAATGTTTATAGAATAATAGATGTGAAGAACATTCGACCCTGTCGGGGTCGTATCACACGCACGAAATGTTTTTTATAAACATTCAATTCTTTCAGGATTTTAGATTGAGTAATAACATAATAAATAACAATGGTTTAATGGAAAAAATGTATCTTAGATATAAAATGAATAATTATGTCGAGTACATTTTCACAAATCTACATTCAGGTTGTTTTTGCTGTTAAAGGCAGAGAAAGTTTAATACATTCATCTTGGGAAGAGGAATTGTATAAATACATTACAGGTATTGTCAGAAACAAAGAGCAAAAAATGATAGCAATAAATGGTATGCCAGATCATATCCATTTTTTAATCGGAATAAAACCAAGTTGTTGCTTATCTGATTTAGTAAGAGAAATTAAAAAAGCATCCAATGAATTTATAAAAGAAAGTAAATTTTCAAAAAACAAGTTTCAATGGCAAGAGGGCTATGGTGCATTTTCATATAGTCATTCAGCTCTGGACAATGTGATAAAGTATATCGGGAATCAAAAAGAACATCACAAGAAGCAAGCTTTTAAAGAAGAGTACAAAACATTTTTAGCCAAATTTCAAATAGAGTATAAAGATGAATATTTATTTGAATGGATTGGGTAAAGAAGTAAGTGTACATAACAAAATGGGATGAAGAAAATATGAAATGACCTCAGAGAGGTCAAATGTTTATAAAAAAATAGATGCGAATAACATTCGACCCCATTCGGGGTCGTAATCACGCGTGTGGTATTTTTTATAAACATATAATCCCTTCGGGATTAGGGGGTTTTGGTTATTTATCAGAGATTAAAACAATTTCATCCTTTCGGGATTTGGATTGAGTGAGAAAGAATGACCTCAAAGAGGTCAAATGTTTATAAAAAAACAGATGTGAAGAACATTCGACCCCATTCGGGGTCGTAATCACGCGTGTGGTGTTTTTTTATAAACATATAATCCCTTCGGGATTAGGGGGTTTTGGTGATTTGTGATAGATTAAAACAATTTCATCCCTTCGGGATTTTTGAACTAGCACACTTTTCAATTTGGGTTTTTATATTAATTCGAAGAAGTTAAAAAAACGTTGTGTTGATCTGCTTTATCTGCGTTCTATTGAGTGGCGGATGGCTCGCTAACATTTCCTAATTGTTAACTTTACTACGTATTTACTAAAAAAAAATAATTTGAAAGAATTAATTGTTTAAGATTGAGTAGTTTTGCAAACAGTTTCCGAGGCTTTTTCCTCTTAATCATTTTTCAACATCAAATGAGAACTAAAATACTTATTACTGGAGGCGCAGGATTTATTCCGAGTTGCCTAGTTGACAGGCTTATATTAAATCCGAATTACTATGTTGTAACGGTCGATAATTTCTTATCCGGACATCGTGATAAAATTTCCAAAAGTGAATTTGATAATTTTGAGTTCATGGAGGCAGATTGCAATGAATTATCTGAGATGCAAGCTGTTTTCGAAAAACACCAGTTTGATTATGTATTTCATTATGCTGCCGTAGTCGGCGTAAAGCGCACAACGGATTTTCCTTTACAAGTTCTGAGAGACATCGATGGGTTAAAAAATATTTTTGAATTAAGTGCTGCATCCAACGTAAAACGCATTTTCTTTTCTTCTTCTTCTGAAGTTTATGGAGAGCCCGTAGAAATGCCACAACGCGAGCATACCACGCCACTAAACTCCAAATTGCCCTACGCCATTGTCAAAAATTTAGGAGAAGCCTTTTGCCGTTCTTATTTACACGAGTATGGGTTAAAATACACCGTTTTCCGTTTTTTTAATACTTACGGCCCAAAACAAAGTGCTGATTTTGTGATGAGTAAGTTTATCACAGCTGCATTGAAAGGAGAAGACATTACCATTTATGGCGATGGATCTCAAACCCGTACTTTTTGTTATTTCGAAGACAACATCGAAGCGTGTATGGCTGCTTTTGAAAACGAACAACATGTAAATGATGTGCTAAACATTGGGAATGATCACGAAACGAGTATTTTGGAATTGGCGAAAATGGTTATTGAAGCGACCGATTCTACCTCTAAAATTGTTCATCTCCCTCCGTTAAAAGAAGGAGACATGAGCAAACGTCAGCCAGATACCACCAATGTACGCAATTTGTTAAAGCGTGAATTTATGCCCATAAAAGAAGGGATTGAGCAAGTAGTGAACGCCCCTTTATTTCGGAAATTAAATGGAATTATTTAACCAGAATCTAGGAATTTGTTAATCATTTAATTGTTAGAGGGTATTTTTTCAATTCCCCTTTTTTATCCAAAGAATTGTTCACATTTGATAAACTTTAACGTACCTTTGATTTTGAAAATAAAAAACAATCTATGAAAAATAATATTTTATTTCTTGCATTTACTGCAATGGCGCTTTCGGTTTCAGCGCAAACAACCATTCCAAACGGAGATTTTGAAAATTGGGGTGGTAATCCTTCTCCAGGTGTTTCAGCAGAACCCACGGGTTGGTATTCTAATAAATCAGGATCAACTATTGCTCAAATGGGGCCACAGACAGCTTACAACGAAACCACATCGCCTCATTCTGGGACGTCCTGCTTGAGATTAGAAACAAAAAATTATTTGACTACTCCAGTTAATGGAAGTTTAACGACGGGTGTAATCAATGCACCATCTTTCACGAAATCAGAAGGGTATATTGGAACGGTTAATTATTCATCTGCAAGTGACATTCGTCGGTTGGCATTTGTAGGAAGACCTGATAGTTTGGTAGGTTGGTATAAATATACCAAAGCAACAAGTGGATCAGACGCTGCCACTGAAACAGGAAAAGTGGAGATGTTCTTGCACACGGATCAGTATAATGCACCTGAAAACGCCAATGGCGGGAACACTTCAGCAAATAGAATAGCAACTGCTTTATTCGTTACGCCTTCTCAAAATCAAACAACATGGAAGCGTTTTTCAGTACCATTCGTTTATGTAAATGGAACAACACCCGAATTTGCGATGATTAATATGACTTCCTCTAGCAATCAAACTACCAATGCATCTGGTAGTAAATTATGGCTAGACGATTTAGAAGTTGTTTACAACCCAACCTCAACAATCTGTGATGCACCATCCGGATTGGTATTAACACAGAACGCTACTTCCATCGATTTTTCCTGGACAGCTGCAGCAACAGTTCCTGCGGACGGGTATGGTTATGCTGTAATAGCAGCAGATTCAGCGCAATCGCCAATTCCTTTCGTTGCAACAACCAATACATCTGTTACTGGAATTGCAGCAACGACTGTACAATTTTCAGAAAATTTAATTGTAGGGCGAACGTATAATGCGTATGTAATTGCTCTTTGTGATCAAGCAACTTCAGATGTCTCGAGCATGCTTACTCAAACTTTTACATTTGGTTCAGGAGTAGGGGTTAAAGAAAATCAGTTCGAAAATTTCAGCGTATATACCCACGAGCGAACAATCATTGTGGACCTGTCTGAACAAGCAGAAACGAACACTTTTTTAAGAATTGTGGACTTAACAGGAAAAGAAGTGATGCAAGTGAAATTGAATGCCAACGAGAAAAACAGCATTTTAATCCCAGCTTCGATGCAAACAGGTACTTATTTTTATACCGTTTGGGGAAATAAAATTCAAAAAACAGGTAAAATCGCTTTATAATCGATTAATAATTTTGATAAATGGGTAGGACTTTTTGGTTCTACCCTTTTTTTGTCAATCCTATCACCTCGATAAATTAACTAAAATGGGTGTTAATTAACCGCAGAGAGCGGGAAGTGAAAGCGCAGAGATCGCAGAGAAAAGAAGAGCTGAGTTGCTTTTGCCCCAAATTACTCTCTACAACTCCTTCGCGTACTTGGCGAAAAACTTGGCGCTTCTTTGCGGTAAAAAATAACACGCTCACATTCCACCAAAGCCCCACAATATTTCCATTTTCCTCAATCTTAATGAAAAACTTTACGTTGAATTAACTACTTGAATGGGTGTTAATTAACCGCAGAGAGCGGGAAGTGAAAGCGCAGAGTTCGCAGAGAAAAGAAGAGCTGAGTTGCTTTTGCTCAAATCGCTCTCTACAACTCCTTCGCGTCCTTTGCGAAAAACTTTGCGCCTTCTTTGCGGTAAAAAAATAACACGCTCACATTCCACCAAAATTCCACAATATTTTACCTCATTTTAACATTATTTCAGAAAACCCTGCTACTTTTGCAAGGTTTTCTAATTTAAGGAAGTTACTATGAAATACTTGATAGCCATTATAGCGTTACTTCTAACGTTCACATCTTGGTCGCAAGAAAAAGGAATTTTAAAAGGAACCATTACGGAGCTGTATAATGGAGACGCGCTTTTTGGAGCAACGGTCAGAAATATTGCAGATCTTTCGATGGGAACCCGAACCGATATCCATGGAAATTACCAATTGGAATTAGATGCAGGAACGTATCAGTTCGTGTGTGGTTTTCCTATTTTAGCCAGTGATACTTTTCACGTAGTAATTAAAGCAGGAGAAACCGTCGTTCGAAATGTTGCGTTGGATGAAATTACCAAGATGATGGAAACAGTTGTGGTTTCTTCCAGTAGATATGAACAAAAATTAGAAGAACAAGTCATTTCATTGGAAGTGATGAAACCAGAGGCAATCACCAACAAAAATTCAACCTCCATTGACCAAGCTTTGGAATCCGTTCCAGGAGTGGCGATTATCGACGGCGATCCACAAATTCGAGGTGGAAGCGGGTTTACTTTTGGAGTTGGTTCACGCGTTGCGATTGTCGTTGATGGGATTCCCTTGTTGAGTGGGGATGCTGGCAAGCCAGAATGGACCTACATCCCGGTAGAAAACATCGAGCAAATTGAGATCATCAAAGGTGCATCTTCTGTTCTGTATGGTTCTTCTGCGATGAATGGCGTGATTCACATCCGAACAGCCTATCCGCGAAGCAAACCGAAAACGGTGATTAATTATTCCGCTGGAATGTATTCCAAGCCGAGTAGAGGAGAAGATTGGTATGGAAATTCCATTCCAGGATATACGAATTTGAATTTTATGCATTCGCGCATCATCAAAAAACGCTTGGATTTTGTCATTGGAGGAAACTTCAATGTCGATCAAGGATACATTGGTCCAGCACCAGATCAACCATACATGCCAGATGATTTGAAGGAAGCATTTAAGATGACCGATTCCATTCCTACTTATACCAATCAAGACATGGTTAAAATCCGTGGAAGATTGAATTTTAATTTGCGTTACCGTTCTGAAAAAGTCAAAGGTTTGTTATACGGCGTAAACGGAAACATGATGTACAACAAAACCAACTTACCTTTTGCATGGCTAGATGATTCATTGGGTTTATATCGTTCCTATCCAGGAGCTTTGTTTATGGAAACACAGAAATTGATAAATGTGGATCCTTTTGTGAAATTTGTTTCCAAATCGGGAGCAATTCACAATTTAAACACCCGTATTTTTCATTCAGACAACTACATTTCGAACAATCAATCGAACAGCGGAACCTTGTATTATGGCGAATATCAATACACGAAAAAATTTAAAACCATCGATTTGAATTTTGCGGGAGGAGTGGTGGCAAGCCTTTCTTCTTCGGAAGCTGAATTGTATTCCTCGAGTGGTCAGTCTCGGAACGACAATAAAAACGCAGCAGGATACATTCAATTGGATAAAAAAATGTGGCAAATCTTACAATTGACGGGTGGTATCCGCTACGAATATTACAAAACCAATCAGTTGCATAGCGAAGCTACGCCGATTGTACGTGCAGGAGCCAACTTGCAATTATCGAAAGGAACCTTTGTGCGCACTTCTTTCGGACAAGGATATCGTTACCCAACCATCACGGAGCGATACATGATGACCAAAGCAGGACTTTTTGGTTCGTACGCCAATCCAGACTTGAAGCCCGAAAAAAGTAAAAGTTATGAATTGGGAATAAAACAAGGATATAGAATAGGTCGATTTATGGGTTATATCGACATCGCAGGGTTTTATCAACATTATGAAAACACGATTGAATATTTGTTTGGAGTATGGGATCCTACCTTCACCATTGTTGGTTTTAAATTCATGAATACCGGAGAATCTCGTGTTCGTGGAATCGATATCAGCGTAGTTGGAAAAACAGATGAAAAAAAGAAATTTAGCATGATGGGAATGTTCGGATATACATTTGTAGATCCAATCAGTTTGCAACCAGATTTGATTTATGGTGTAACGGGTGCTTTACAAAGCAATGCGGAAGGAGAAGAATTGAGCTACAACAGCACGTCGTACAATACGGCTGGAAATGTTTTAAAATACCGTTTCAAACACCTGGTAAAAGGAGATTTAGAATTTACCTACACCCAATTTGTATTGGGTTTTTCTTACCGTTACTATAGCAAAATGGAAAACGTAGATAAGTCTTTGGGGGACATTGAAATGTTAACGGAAAATGCATATCCCTTTTTCGAGAAAATTAAGATCTTAGATTATTGGAAAACCAACGAGGGTTATCACTTGGTGGATGCGAGATTCAGCTATAAGTTATTAGAAAAACATAGAATCTCCTTGATTTGCAATAATTTAATGAACGTGAATTATTCATTAAGACCCATGAAAGTAGAGGCTCCACGCACGACTTCGATACAATATATTTATACGTTTTAGGTATTGGGTGCTTATAGCTTGGTGATAGAGAAAACAAACAGCTTCCAAACATCCAATTCTTTATTCCGTTTTTTAGAATTATTAAGATAAAGGATTGAAAAATAATACCGTATTTTTGCATCATGAAAATTGCACTAATTTTAACAACGATTTTGGCTGTTTTAGCTATTACATTTTCTGCTAACGCTCAGGAAAGAATACAAGTTAAAGACATACGATCCTTAGAAACCATTCCATTTGTAAAAATTACATTTGACAACAAAATAGCTGTTTTGGCTGATATTGATGGCTTTTTTACCTTGAATAGAGATTCTGTTAAAACAATAAAAATAAGAACATTAGGGTATTTAGACACCACGATATCTGTCATTGATATTACCAATCAGGAAATCTTTTTGAATGCGGAGGTGGAATTACTTGATGAGGTAAAAATTCTTCCAGGAGAAAATCCTGCACATCGAATCATCGATCAGGTGATTGCCAATCGAAAGAAAAATAGTCCACTGGCAAACAATGCATTTCAATACAACAGTTATAGCAAATTCTATTTTACCATGGATCCAGCTGCTTTGGAACAAATTCCAGCAGAGACGGAAGACAGTTCTTTGATTCGGATTCGAAATTTATTTACCAGCCAATATTTGTTTTTGATGGAAAGCAGCTCCACTCGGAAGTTCATGCCACCTAATCGCGACAATGAAATTGTCACTGCATACAAAGTGTCTGGATTTAAAGATCCGATGTTTTCCACTTTTGCCAATGAAATGCAATCCTTTAGTTTTTACGACAATCAATTCGAATTGATGGGCAAATCATACATCAATCCGATTGCTTTAGGAGGAACCAAACGTTACTGGTTTTTACTTGAAGACACCACTGTGGTTGGATTAGATACTACCTTTACCATTTCTTATCGACCTAGAGACGGTAAGAATTTTGACGGCTTGAAAGGTCAATTGTTTATCAATACCAACGGCTGGGCGATCGAAAAAGTAATTTCAGAACCCAACGAAACCAGTGATGCGCTTACCATTCGCGTGGTGCAAGAATATCAATTCATTGACGGTAAAAAATGGTTTCCGATAAAATTAAGTTCCGAAATGACCATTCCGTTGTTGGAAATAAATCCGACCATTAAAAATTCCATGATTGTTGGAAAAGGAAATACATACATCGACAACATTGTTCTTGACCCAGACTTAAGGCGACGAGATTTTACGAGTATTGCGCTTGAAACGGAACGAAATGCGGATAAAAAAACGCAGAATCACTGGGATTCAACCCGTGTTTATAACCTAACTGATCAAGAACGTCAAACCTATGAAGTGATTGATAGCATTTCCCAAGAAAATAAATTGGAGTTGCGATTAAAACTTTTAATGGCGTTAACCGATGCAAAATTGTCACTGGGTAACATAAATGTGGACTTGATGCGAATTTTGAATTACAACATGTATGAAGGTTTTCGTTTCGGTCTTGGATTAGAAACCTCTGAGAAGCTGATGAAGCGTGTCACTGTGGGAGGTTATTTTGCGTGGGCAACACGCGACAAAGATTGGAAATATGGTGGATTTAGTGATTTCAAATTGTATCCAAGAAAGGATCTTAAAATCCATTTAAAATACCAACAAGATGTCGCTGAACGCGGAGGAGATTTGTTTTATTATACTAATGACGGCTTGAATCTGAGCAAAATGTTGCGAAATTTATACGCAGAGCGAAAAGACCGCAAGCGACTAGCGGAAGTTGCTTTATCGGGATACGTGACACCTACGATGAAATTAGCTGTTTTTGGTAATTATCAGCGACTTTATTATACGGAAGGATATGAATTTGCACGTAATTCAGTATTGGAGCCAACCCAAATAGATCTTTCGGAGGTAGGTTTGGAGTTTTCGTGGCATTTCAGAGAAAAAATAATGCAATTGGGAAATAAGCGAATTTCAAAAGGATCCAAATTTCCAAAATTGCAAGTAAGAGCAACACATGGAATAAAGGGAGTTTTTGATTCGCAATACGAGTATCTACGCATGCATGCAGAATTGTCACAGGATATCTCTCTTCGCGGATTTGGGAATTTCATTTGGGTCATGAGCGCTTCTAAAACAGAAGGAGAGGTGCCTTTGTTCTTGTTGCACACCGCAAATGCTTCTGGAGTGCGATGGAGATTAACCGTTCCAAATACGTTTGAAGCAATGCCCCCACATACTTTTTACAACGACCAACAGGTAAGTCTTTTCACACGTTTGCGTTTTTTAAGCTGGAAAACATCTAAAAAATGGTTTGAACCCCAATTATCGATTCACCATGCGCTTGGTTTTGGAACCATGAAAAACCAACAAAATCACAACGTCGGTTTTAGAACCATGGAAAAAGGATATTACGAAGGTGGGATCATTTTTGATAATTTATTGAGAACGAACTTCCTTTCTATTGGTGCAGGTCTCTTTACCAATTACGGACATTATGCAATTCCAAAATTTGAAGATAACTTAGTGGTTAAATTTAGCATTGGTTTTTCACTTTAATCACATTGCTCGCAAACAGGGATAAAATTATTTTGTGGTGCTGAGATGAAACGAAGTGAAATTCAAAAAGATCTTAGTTGATGAGATTTTTCGTTCTAGTTCTCGGATATTTTTTATCGAAGCCTAGCTATTTCAAAATAAAATAATCCCCGAAAATAGGAGGGCGCAAATAACCGCGCCCTGCCATGGATTGTGATATTTCTAAATATATCCCGTTTCTATTTCAACTCAAAAACGGTTGAAATAAGGACTTTTGATTAATTGGCAATTACTTGACGAACCACGTGATTGCCGTTGATTCCATTCAGCTGAATCAAATACATGCCGTTTTCGATTCCATTTAGATCCAATGTAAAATTAGCACTAGTGGGAACGTGTTGCATGGTTCTTACCGTTTGACCATTTGTCGAAATGATTTGGATTTGATTTACACCGTGATTTGCACCTAGTTCAAAATTCAATTCTTTCTCTGCTGGGTTAGGGTAAACGGAAAAATGTACAGGTTTCAAATTCGGAGTTTTCAATTCGTCTGGATGACCAATTTGAATGTTGTCGATGAAGATGTTGTTTTGGCCTTTGTTTTCAAAACTAAATCGAACCATCAAGTTATTTACCCGAAAAGTTGCTGGAATGCTAGCGACAAGTGTTTTCTTCCAAGCAGAATCATCAGCAGGAATAAAAGGTCCATCCGTTATGTCAGCTACGGTCTTCAATGCACTACCAACCAATGTTCTGGATGTTTGCCACGTATTTCCACAGTCATTTGAAATTGCTACCCGCAATTGATCGGAAGAAGAGCCAACGATTTTAGCATACGCCCAATCAAAGGAAATGGCTACTTGATTTAAGGTGCTGACATCCATTGGCATGCTGACAAAATCATACGTTGTTGTAACGGGGGAAGCATGGTTGTTTAGAAAGAAGGCGTTATTACTTTCAAAACCAACCGAAGTAAAATCCCAATTGATTGGTGTATCTTTGGGTGTTGTCATCCAATTTTGGAAATAACCAGGTTGGTATTCAAATCCTTCGTTCATTCCTGTAATCGTACCCGTTGCAGGTAAAACGGTGATGAAATCCACCAAAGTAGTGTCGATGAAATTAATTCCATTTCCAACTTTCAAGGTAACAGCATATTTTCCTGGATTGGCATACGTAACTGTTGTTAAAGAATCGGTGGTGTTGGTAGCTGTTCCGCCGTTGAATGTCCAAGCTCTGGATGAAATTCCATGACTGGAAATGTCCGTGAAATCAACGGATTCTCCAGCACAAATTACTTTTTTGGAAACGTCAAATTGTACCTTACATAAGTAATAAGTCACATCATCCGTTCCTGTAGCGATTAAATTGGCTGGTTGCCATAAGTTATTTCGATTGGCTACGCTAGAATTGAGTGCAGCATGCATTCTCACTTTTTGACCTTCGGTAAACATCATAGAACAATAAGAGTAGTCCATGTAATTTTGCACGTTATTTAAACCACCGCAAGACTGTCCTGCTGTATTGCAAGTTTGCCATCCGATGGTATTTGGAGTATCTGCAACTTCGTCATCAAATGCACAGTTTCCAGCATTAGCAACTGGAAGATAGTAGTAATTGGGAACATTGTTTCCGCCCCAAATGTGATACAAGTTTAGATAATGTCCAATTTCATGGGTCAAAACGGTTTTTTTGGATGGAGAGGAAGTGCCAATTGAACCTACATAAGCGTGTTGCATCACAATGCCATCCCATTGGGGAATGGTATCCGCTGTTGGTGGCATCATGGCATGACCTGCTAAACCAGCAGCTTGTTCACAAATATAAACATTCAAATAACGGTCTGGCGGCCATTGAATCAGACTTTTGACTTGGTGATCGCCGATGTGTGTTAAAGAAGAAACGGTGCGTGTAATTCCACTGGTACAATTCCCATTGGGATCCAATTGTGCGATTCTAAATTCTATTTCACAATCGGCAGCAATGTTTTTAAAAGCAGGAACGATGCTACTGGTATCCGCATTTCTTTTGCGAAATTGTTCGTTGATTAATCGTACAGCGTCCAAAACTTGAGAATCATTGATGTTCTCTGGACCGTAATTGTGAATGATGTGAAAAACTACTGGAATCACGTATGGATTTCCGTTTTTAGGGGTCATTTGTTGCATGTAACCAGCTGTTTCTGCCTGTAAACGATGGTATGCTCGGGTAACTCCCGCGTTGTATTCGGGATGTTTTTGAAATAATTGTTGGTGCATTTCGTCGGTTCCACACGTTAAGTGTTCTTGTGAAAAGGCATTCAACCCCATAAAAATTAAAAAAGTGCTGATAAATAGTTTCATAGTAACGTTTGTTGATGTACAAATGTAAAGAAAAATCGTGAACTTTTAATCGCACATTGCACTATCGTTTGGATGTGACTTTGTTTCGCGCGACGTGCTATATTTCAATCTTCAAACTGAAACACATACCGCATTCTATTTTCACCAAACTCATTTTGATAAATTTCTTTTTTAGTCTGATACAATGGAAAAAGCTTTGCTTTCAAAAATAAAACGAGGAAACTGAACAAGCTGGCATACAAGATGTCGGCGAAATAAAGCAATAAGCTATCGTAGGTGGAATAATTGAGTAAAACGCCTAACAATCCAAGTATAGCTAAAATTGAGATCAAAAGATAACTGCCATAATTATAGGATGCAACTCCTATGAGAATAAGAATGTATATTGCTGGTAAAATTAAAATAACGGGCAACCAAGTTAAACCTTTTTCCAACACTTCGGGAATTGCTGCTAGTATTCTTAACGCGATCGTGAGGGATAAAAGGATGATTAAAATATAATTTAGGATTCTGTATTTGCTTCTAACTTTAAAAGAAGAGATTTTTTTGATAATTTGAGCTAAATCTTCCATTGGAATTTTCTTTAGTTCATTTAGATCATTGAATGTATCTTGCTTTGATTTTCCATCTGCTATACTTCTTTTTGCTATTTTTCGTACTTCTCTTTTAGTCATGGATGATTCTTTTTTATTTTTTGATTCTATTCGTTTTCGGTTGTAATTCCAAATAAAATTTAGTTTGCGACAACAAGTTTAAAGATATAAAAATATAATCTATGCTGATCCAGCAGATGTTTATAAATGTAACCATTTAAATATCCAATCGCAGATTTAATAAATCAATCGGATGTTTTTTTTAATAGCTCCCTAGGAGCTCCACATTTGTAGAAAAAACATTCGGTTCGTAATTCTAGCTCCGTAGGCGCGAAACATGTTGGTTTCCATTTCGGTAATTTGTGTGTGTATTGAATTTTTATCACAAATACGACAATTGCCCTATTTTGAAATAATGATAAATGGTGCAACTTTGTGAGTGTATAATTAACTAGCAGATGACTTTTATTTACATCCTTTATTTTTTAGTCATTTGGTTGATATTTATCCTGATTTACTTAATGAGGGATTGTGCTCAAACGCGTAAAAAAATACTCCAGAACCCTGAGAAATTACAACGGATATTGGATGAAAAAAATAAAGTTAAGCAAGGACGACAACAAGAACTATCTGTTTTCTTAACGAATCAAAAACACATGCAAGAAAAAATGCTTCAAATTGATTTGCATTTAAAACATTTGAAAGAAACTTCGACAGAAACGGAACTTGATTTGCAAACCGTCAAAATAATGGAATTGAACACGCAGTTTACCATGCAACAGATACATAAATCAATAAATTTCATGCAAGAAATGAAAAGTGAGGGAAATAAATAATACCTTCATTGTCTTAAGAATGATTTTTTTGAGATACGTCGTTGTCATATTTCTTTTGCTAACCCAAGTTCAATGTTTGCTTGCTCAATCAGCTGATGCAAGTGAAATGAAATCGTTGCGCAAACAAATAGAAAATTCAAAAACCTTGGATTTTGATAGCGCTTTAAAAATTAGTCGAAAAGGATATTTTCTTTCTAAAAAATCAAAATCACCATCGGACATCGCATTTTTTGCAACAGCGTTAGGAAAAGCGTTTCACTTGAAATCCGAAATGGATTCAGCCTTGCATTATCATTTGATTGCACTTCATTTATATGAAAAAGAAGATAACCAGAAACAACAAAGCTTCGTTTTAAATGAAATTGCAAGAGTTCATCGAAAGTTGAGAAACAACGACAAAGCATTGCGTTATTATGAATTGCTGCTGAATATACAGGAAAAAGCGGGGAATCAAGAAGGAATAGGAGTTGCGTTGAACGAAAGTGGCGTAGTTTATGAACAAATGGGAAATTATGAAGTGGCTCAAAATCGGTATCGGAAATCCTTAAAAATTCAGCAAGAAAGAGAAGACACCACTGGAATTGCTTATGCTTTGGAATTTATTGGATATAACTACTTTTTACAATCCAAATGGAAAGAAAGCGAACGTTATCTTCTCGAGTCATTGAATTATTTTCAAGCAAGTAAGGATTCCTTTGGAATGTGCCATAATTTCTGTTATTTGGGGCAATTGTATTCCAAAACTAATCAATACGAAAAGTCCAATTATTACATTGGTAAATCCATGGAGATTGCCCGTAAAATAAAATATCCAGACATACAAATTGAAAATTTAGAAGGCTTGTTAGTCAACTCAGAGTCGCAAGGAGATTTTAAAACTGCGTTGAAGTTGCAAAAACAAATCATGCATTTAAGAGATAGCTTGTACGACATTGAAAAAATCAAGAATGTTGAAAATATCAATGAAAAGTACCAAACTGAAAAAAAAGAAAAACAAATTTTAATTCAGCAAAATGAGCTTGAAAGAAATGAAACGAACATTCAAAATCGAAATCAGTGGATTGTAGGACTTTCCATTTTATCCATTTTGATCGCGATAATCGGATTTTTAATTTACAAAGAGCAACGAATGCGAATTCAGCAACAACGAAAAGAAAACGCGCTTAAAATTGAAATTCAACGGGTAGAAGCAGAAAGTTTATTGCAAGAACAGCGTTTGCGGATCTCGAGAGATTTACATGATAACATTGGTTCTCAGCTTACGTTCGTCATTTCGTCTGTAGATACCTTGAAGTATTTCCTCGGAAATAAAGACAGCCAAGTCAGCGATCGATTAACGGTTGTAAGTGATTTTGTCAAAGAAACGATCGTGGAATTAAGAGATACCATTTGGGCGATGAACCATCACCACATCAGCATTGAAGATTTGAATATTCGAATTTCCAATTTTATTGAGAATGCAATGCGCTCGATTCCCAACATTCACTTTTCTTTTCAAGATGAAGTGCCTCCACACTTAAGGCCAGAATACGACTCAAAATTAGGAATGAACATTTATCGCATCATTCAAGAAGCGATTAACAATGCGATAAAACATGCACAAGCTTCTGAGATTATCGTAAAAATAACAGCGGAAGATGAAAACATTCTTTTTGCAGTTTCTGATAACGGAATAGGATTTAAAGTGGATGATAGTCGCTTAGGGAATGGATTAATTAGCATGCAAAAACGGGCAGAAGAAGTGGGGATTAGTTTCGAATTAACAAGTTCGCATCAAGGAACTCGTTTGACTTTCTCATTGAATCAGGCAGTTAACAGAAAAACACCATGAAAATAAACCTCGGATTAGTAGAAGACAATGCGTTCTTAACAAAAGCAATTCTTGATAAGTTGTCATTTTTCCCAGATATACGGGTTAAATTTACGGCTTCGGATGGTGTGAAAGCGTGTAAAAAAGTGAAAGATGAACGCAATCTTCATTTGATTTTAATGGACATCGAAATGCCGAATAGGAATGGGATTGAGGCAACGAAGTTGATAAAAAAAGAGCATCCACAAATCAAAATCATCATGTTGACCGTGTTGGATAACGATGAAAGTATTTTCAAAGCCATTCAAGCTGGCGCAGACGGTTATTTCTTAAAAGAAGTGGATCCGCAAACACTTTACGATGGGATTGTTCAAACTTTAAACGGTGGCGCTGCGATGACACCTTCCATTGCATTGAAGACCTTTAAGTTACTTCGGAATCCAATAATTGTGGAGAAAGAAATGGAGTCTGATGAAATTAAATTAACCGCACGAGAAATTGAAGTTTTGGAACAATTAAGCAAGGGTTTAAATTACAATTCAATTGCTGAAAATTTGATTCTTTCGCCATACACCATCCGAAAACACATTGAAAACATTTATCGAAAATTACAAGTACATTCGAAAATTGCAGCAATTCAGGAAGCACAGAAAAGAAAGATCATTGGGTAGTTTGTTTCTTGGTTTTTTCAAAAAACCTATTCAAATTCAGAAAGAAAAGAACGGTATTCAGCTAAGTTCTTCAATTTTTTGAACCTGCGGTAATCGGTTGTTTCTTTCAAAATGCCCGCATGGAAATATTCCCAGTAATGTTTGGTCTTCAAAAAAATGTTTCCTTCATTGTCGGATTCTGACAGGTGATTTTCTAGCAATCGAATCAAAAATGATTCAAAAACGCATCTCCAATCTTCAGGCAATGCTTCGCTGTCTTCTTGTATCATTTCAAAAATAAACGGATTGCCGATGGCTTCACGTCCAATCATCCAATGATTGACAGTAGGAAACATCGCTTTTAAGGCTCTGAACTCTGAAACGGAACGAATGTCACCGTTGTAAGTTAACCGATGATTCGTTAAAGGAATACAATCTTGAAATCGCTCTCGATCGCATTCTCCTTGGTACAATTGTTTGCCGTATCGTGCATGAACGATAATTTCAGTCAAAGGATAATCATTTAACGCAGGCAAAATGGTTAGAATATCGCTGGTGTCTTCATAACCCATCCGCATTTTAATTCCCACTTGCAGGGTTGTTTTGGGAAGTACTTCCTCTAAAATTTGAATAATTTTTTCGGGTTTGTTTAAAATTCCAGAACCCAAATCACGTTTTGCGACCATCGGGTAGGGACAACCGAGATTCCAATTCACTTCGGTGTAACCTAAATCAGCGATGTAATTGGCCATAATGAGGAAATCTTCGACACAACACGCCATCAATTGCGGAATGACAGATTCAAAGGGATTGTTTTGCGGTAAAATATCTTTTTTCGGGCCTTCTTTGATGGTTCCGTCGTTGTTCATTTTCAAATACGGCGCATAAAATTGATCTACATCACCCAAGAATTCCTGAAAAGCATTTCGAAAATGTCGATCGGTAAAACTTTGCAAAGGTGCTAAACTGAGGTAGTCTCTCATGCTTCTTAATCCTATGTTTGAAAGAAAGAAAATAAAAAAGACTTTCAGTTATCAAACCAAAAGCCTCTTAAACGAATGATCAATTGCTTATTTTTTCTTGAACTTCTGAATTGCATTTACGGTGAAATCTGATAAAACCAGTTTTCCACTCATACCTGCGCGTTCAGCTAAAAGCGTATCCCAATTTTCTGTTCCTTGCCAAAAGATTTGTTTTAACATCGACATCGCTTCAGGGTTGGATGACGCCAATGTGGTGGCCAATTTTTCAATTGCTTGATCCATTGCTGCTGTTGTTTGAAATATCTCAGCATATAAACCTTTTTCCTTTGCCCATTGAGCAGATTGCCAGGAGCTTGCGTCAATAGCCAATTGACTCATGGCGGAGGTGCCAATCTTACGCTCAACCGCTGGTCCAACTACAAATGGCCCAATTCCAACTGCTAACTCAGAAAGTTTCACTTCGGCATCTTCAGTCGCGAAACAATAATCAACAGCCGAAGCCATTCCAACACCACCACCTACGGCTTTTCCTTGTACCCGACCGATGATTAATTTCGGACATTTGCGACAAGCGTTGATGACATTTGCAAATCCGGAGAAGAAAACTGTTCCCACGTTCAAATCTTGAATGGAGATCAATTCATCAAAACTCGCTCCAGCACAAAATGCTTTTTCACCAGCAGATTTTAGGATAATTACTTTCACAGCTTCATTTTTCCCCATTTCAGTAATGGTCTGCGCTAATTTCTGAAGAATTTTTCCAGGTAAAGAATTACTTAACGGATGACCGAATTCTACGGTTGCAATTCCTTGATCGTTGATTTCATAGTGGACGTGTCCTTGATTGATTGCTTCTGACATGCTTTATTTTTTTTGAGACAAATATACAAAATCAAGGTTGTATTTCGTGTTCAAATTTAAAAGTTGTTTTTTGCCACGAATGTTTTTTGAAGTTCAGGCGTATTGTTTTTCTTGCCACGGATTTACGTCGTAGCTGCTACGCGGTCACAAGATTTTTTTTGAAGTTGATTCCCGTGCATATCCGAATTACGCGGAGAGAATGCACAGCATTCTTATTTTAATCAAAGAATCTACTGATTCTTCTAAATCCGTGCCATTCGGGCGTGGCCATCAATTTTAATCCGTGCATCCGTGGCTAAAGTCTTTACACTCACGCAAACATCACTGAACATCAATAGACAAAAAAGTCCCGCGACATTAACTGCGCGGGACTTTCCATTAATTTCAAATTAAACTATTGAAAAACAGTCGTTTCAATTTTTGAGTTGATTTCAATGGATGTTAATTTTCCATTTAAACTCATTTCGCCCAACATCAAAGAGGATGTATGTGGGAATAAAATGCCATTCACTTCTTTGTAGTCACCAAAAGTTCGAGTAACTTCTACTACATCGTCTTCCGTTTTTTGGATGTTCATGGATTTTACTTTTTGGAAAGTGTTCACATCGTAATAATTGAAAGATTGGTTTTCACCATCTACAACTTTCAATACATAAACCTCTTTTCCGTCTATTTCTTCAATGCCCAATAAAGTGTAATCCGTTTTATTGGTTTCGTAATTCATTTCGGAGAAGATTCCTGCACTTTTTTTCTTGTCAGCAATTTCTTCTTCTGTCAACTCTTTTTTACCAGTTTGCATGTTGGAAGAAGCTCCTTTGGTTCCATCAAAGTATTCTTTTTGAATCATCATTCCTTGCATTTCCATTTTGGAAGCAGATTTGTTTGGAGCAACATAATAGGTCGTCAAAACAAGTGGTGAAGGAAGTTGAGGATTGGTCATTTCCAATACTTGTTTGATTGATTTTACTTTATTGATTTTCTTATTTGCCGCTTTCATAGAAGTAGAAACCGTTGTAGTCAAGATGTATTTTTCAACCAATTCTTGTTTGGAGATAGTAGCCGGTTTCATCTCTTTTACTTCGTTTCCGAAAGCGTCGAAAAGCTCAATCTTACCATCTGCATCTAATACTTTCAAGCGATCTAAAATTTCTTCATTACCCACAACAATGATGTTGCAGTTTTGGGCAGTAAAATAAGTTTGAGCCATTTCTAAAACGTCATCCGTATTTACGTTGCCTAGCTTTTGCAAGTAAGTTTGATAGTAATCACTTGGTAAGTTGTAACGTACAATGTTTAGTGCAAAGCGAGCAACTGTTTGCGGGTTTTCCAATGCCCTTGCAAAATTACCAGCCATGACAGACTTCGTAAGTTCTATCTCAGTATCTTTGACATAACTGTCGCTGATGTTTTCCAATTCCTTTAAGATTTGAACAATCGCGCTATCGGTAACATCATTTCTAAAGTTTCCTTCCACAGAAAAATAACTTCCGTTGTTGGTAATGTCTAAGCTAGAATAACAACCGTAAGTGTAAGCTTTGTCTTCACGTAGATTTTGCATCATGCGTGTTCCAAATCCACCACCGCCAAGAATACCATTTGCAACAGTCAATGGAATTTGGTTTTGATCTCCTTGCTTGATCTTGATTGGATAAGTAACCACTACTTTCGATTGAACAGCGCCAACTTTCTTTACAAAAATCACCCGATTTCCTTTGTTGAAAATCCCAGCACCTAAATCTTCTTTGTAAGCTGGCCCGCCAGTCCAAGAAGCAAAATGTTTTTCGACCATTTCTTTCGCTTGCGCTTTATTCATATCGCCTACAATAACCAAGTAACTTCCTTGTGGTGTAAAAACCGTTTTGAAATAATTTTCAACATCTGCTTTGGTGATTGCAGCCAGCGTAGCTTCAGTCATTACTTCCCCGTACGGATGTCCTTTCGGGAAATTTGCTTTTTGCGCAGCGTTTGCAGCCATGGCATCGGCACTGGATTTTGCAGATAACAAACCAGATTCATTCAATTTCTTGATTCTTTCGAATTCAGAATCGGGGAAATTCGCATTTAACAAAACATCTGACATCAATTCCAATCCTTTCGGAAGGTGTTTGGTCAAACAAGATAAATAAAGTGAAGTACCAGTAGCGGAAAGTGTTGCGCCGATGTAATCAATTTCATTGTCTAATTTATCTTTCGATCTGTGGGTAGTTCCAGACATGATTAATTGTCCCGCAACGGAAGATAAACCCGCTTTGTTTCCTTCAGCCATTGGATCCGAACCCGTAACCAATTGAATAGAAACTTTAGGCAATTGATGATTTTCAGAAAGAATCACGGTGATTCCATTGTCCGTTTTGAAAACTTCAGAGTCCTTGATGTTTATGGTTGGTGGCGTTCCAGCCTTTGGACGAATAGATCGATCCAATTGACTGTATCCAAGTGATGCACTTAGAATCAACGCACAGGATAAAATTATTTTTTTCATTTGAATTTTTTTGAATGAATTTTAAAAAGACAGTCAGTTGTTTTACAACTTAATAATCTATATTTTAATTAATTTTTTGGCTGTGGTAAATAATATAAAATCACTCGATTTTCAGGAGTGAAATATTTTTTAGCCACACGCTGAATGTCTTCTCGAGTTACAGCCATGTATTTCTGCATCTCTTTGTTGATCATTTCAGTACCGCCATAGTACAAGTAGTTTTGAGCCAAGTTCTCAGCAATACCTGCAACCGAACTGTTGGATGTAATCACGTCGTTTTCTTTTCCATTTCTCAATTTCTCGAACTCTTCTTGTGAAATCAATTCATTTTGAACCGCTTTTAACTCTTCATCCAATGCATCTTGTAAAACTTTGCAATCAACACCAGCAGAACCAATGGCTGCGACTAATCCCAACCCTGGATCTTCCAATGGGAAGGCAAAAGAAAATGCGGCCATTGCCAATTGTTTTTTCTCTACAATGTTTTTATTCATGCGAGAGCTTGTTCCTCCTGATAACAGGCTGTTCAGCATGTCCAAAGCGTATGCATCTGCATGCGTTTGTTCAGGTAAACTGTATCCAACAAAAACAGCTGGCAATTCGATGTTATCGTAAATGGTGTCCAAAGTAACGCCTTTCAGAGCTGGCTCGTTGCGCTCTGGTCTTGGAATTACCGTTTTCATTGCGCTGTACTTTTTGATTACTTTCTGCGCATCGGCATTTTTTGAAGACATGAAATCTTTTGCATCAAATTTTGATTTTGAAATGGCGTACATTTTCTCAAATTCAGCATCTGGAAGATTTAGATAATCGCGGTACAAGTTGATTGCTTGACCCGATGGGATAGAACCAAAGTATTTTGCAATCATTTTCTTTGTTTCCGCAATGTTGATATCGCCTGCGATGGATAAAACAGCATTGGAAGGAACGTAGAATGTTTTGTAAAAATTGATGAAATCTTCTTCTTGGGCTGCATCTAAATCTTCCATGCTACCAATTGGAATCCATCGGTAAGGGTGAACTTTGTACATTTTCGCAAACATTTCTCCCATAAAAGATGCGTATGGCTGATTGTCGATGCGTTGTCTTTTTTCTTCTTTCACAACCTGACGTTGGGTTTCAACACCTGTGATGTCCACTTTTGCATGCAACAATCGCTCGCTTTCTAACCACAAGCCCAATTCCAATTGATTGGAAGAAAGCAATTCATAATAATATGTGCGATCTTGAGAGGTGTTTGCATTCAATGCGCCACCATTTTTCTCAACCAATTCACTGTATTCTCCACGACCGATATTTGCTGATCCTTCAAACAATAAATGTTCGAAAAAGTGAGCAAAACCTGTTCTGTTTGGAGCTTCATTTTTAGAACCTACATGGTACATAATAGAAACAGCAACAATGGGGGTGGAATGTTCTTCGTGTAGAATAACATGAAGTCCGTTTGGTAAATCATATTCCACGTATTCGACTTTGCGTTGCGACCAAGCATTTCCAACAAGGGCAAAAATAGCAATAGCTAAAAGGTGTTTTTTCATAATCATTTCTTGATTTTATATATCTCTGTAAATATTCAAAAAATACAGAGAGCAAATATAGTTAAAAATGATTGTAGGGCGTATGAATGTATGAAATACGTTTAATTCCTGATGAAATCAAAACAACATTTCCAAAGTTTTGGTTCGAATTTATTTGCGCGCTTATTGATGGTGATAAGGTTCCCCTTTTAAAATAGTCATGCCCCGATAAAGTTGTTCGAATAAAATCATGCGCACCATTTGATGGGAAAAGGTCAATTCGGACAAAGAGATTTTTCCTTGAGCAGCCGCATACATTTCGGATGAAAATCCATACGGACCTCCAATAATAAGGGTCAATGCATGTCCGCCTTGATTGAATCGCTGTTGAAGAAAATCAGCCAATTTCTCGGAAGTAAACGTTTTTCCATGCTCGTCTAAAAGATACACTTGTTCTCCTGAATTAATTTTGGAAAGAATCAAATCTCCTTCTTGCTTTTTGATTTGATCAATGGTCAGCTTTTTGGCATTTTTTATATCAAGAATTTCAATTCGTTCTACTGGAACATAATGTTTCAAGCGGTTCATGTATTCCTGTTCTCCTTCAGCAAGAAAGCCTTTTCCCGTTTTACCAATGCAAATTACTTTGATTTTCATAAAAGCGTGTTTCAAAATACAAGTTTACGTTTTTTTCGGATTTAGTTGTCGATGGGAGGTCATCAATATGCAATAGTAGCGTAAAAAAAACCAACGTACAATTCTGCGCGTTGGTTCTTTCAGACAAATAATAGTGGTTACTATTTGTTTATTTCAGTGAGATGATTTTGAATTCAACTCTTCGGTTTAATGCTCTTCCTTCCTCTGTTTCATTCGTTGTTTCAGGTGTGGTTTCTCCATATCCTTTATAAATTAATCGGGAGGTACTTATTCCTTTTGATACGATATAATCTACCACGGCTTTCGCTCTATTTTCTGATAAAGTTTGATTCAACGCATCAGAACCTACGTTGTCGGTATGTCCACGGATTTCAATTTTCATGCCTGAGTTTTCATTCAAGATGGTTATTAATCCGTCTAGCTCACTTTCAGAAGTTGGAAGCAATACCGATTTGGCTGTTTCGAAGAAAATGTTATTTAAACGTATAACCGCTTCCGCTTTGATTGGTTTCAATAAAATATCTCTTTTTATCACTTCAAATTCTCCTACTTCAGATAGATCTAGGTTTAAATTCTCAGCATAATAACCGGTTAATTTGGCGGTGATGGAATAATTATTTCCATACGGTAAGACCACCTTATAACTTCCGTCTATTGCAGATGAACGTCCAATTCCTTCCAATTGATTGATATTGATATTGGTGTATTCCAAGGTTGTTTGGAGTGTTTGCCCCGTTTCGGCATCCTTTACAATTCCTTCGATGATAATTACAGGGTCTGGTTTAGCGACTTTTTCCATCACAGCTTCTTCGTTTTTCTTCGCAAAAAGAGGCAAGCGGTATAAGTCACTATTTCCACCTACTGAACTGACCATAAAAGCATAGCGACCTGTGGGGGAAACTTTGAAATAAGCGTCCCAATTTGAGGTGTTGATTTTATCGCCTAGATTAATTGGTTCTGACCAATTGCGCCACGTGTCATCCAATCTTTTCATCATGAAAATGTCTGCATCTCCATATCCTCCACGAGCATAAGAAGAAAAATACATGGTCTTGTTATCAGCAGCGACAAAAGGAGCAAAATCGCCATTCAAGGTTCCGTTTATCTTTTGTGGTCTTGACCATTTTTCATCGTTGATGCGCTTGGAAATGTATAACTCTGATTTGTCGTTCCCACTAATTTCAGAAAAGGAAAGCAACATGACGTTTGCACTGGGTGCTACACACATGGTCACGTATTGGCCTTTCGTCATTTTGGCATAATCTTTTATATTTAATTTCTTTGGATTGGACCAGCCATCTTTTCCCAAAGTGCAATAAGAGTATCCTTTTCCTGTGTATTTTAAGTATTTGTCATATACGCCTTTGATGATTCTCAGTTGTCCATCGGCGCTCTGAAAGCCAATGCTGTTGTAATCGGTTGTGTTAAAAGGAAAACCCAAATGCTTCGCTTCTGTAGTTACACTGTCATTGAATAAATTACACCACCAAGAATCTTGTGTTTTGCCAATGCGGGTGTTTTCTGGATGATTTTCACGAATAAAGAAAATTTTACTTCCGTCAGGGGTAATGTATGGGGAGATTTCATCATAACTTGAATTAATCAACGGCCCCATGTTTTCTAGTTGTGCATGGATGGATGAAAAAATACATACGAATGAAATGCTGAGTATAAAATATATTTTTCGCATAATTTATAATTTTAATTTAAGGTCTTATATTTGGATTAGTTTTTCTCTCTGTATGGTGTATAGGCGTTCGAACCTTTTAATTTACGTTTGAAACTGACGCCCATTGCAACCATCATGTATATGCCATCCAAAGGACGCATTCCAAGCTCCAGTTTTGCATAAAAAGCATTTCCATGAACTTTTCGTGGTTCAGGACTCAAAAATTCAAGACCCGCTCGCCA
This sequence comes from uncultured Chryseobacterium sp., assembly GCA_964488745.1. GTDB lineage: Bacteria > Bacteroidota > Bacteroidia > Flavobacteriales_D > Crocinitomicaceae > JAQVCM01. The sequence goes on from CAZAVP010000004.1 coordinate 151,143, forward strand.
TCCAAAAACACTTCCGATTGTTGGACCTGTATATCTTACTCCGCCAGGCTCTGTCGTAATGTTTTTTCCTGGATAAATCATTCCATCTAAATAATACCTCCGAATAAAGCGATGTGCAGCCAAACCAAATAAATCCGTGTCAATCACGTAATTCATTTGTTTGGTATTTAAAAAACCGATGTAAATACCAGTCGTTCTGTATTGGTGGTCGCCTGCAAATCCATGGATGTCTAGCTCTGCTTTTAAAAACTCAGAAGTAAAATCCATTCCAAAACGCACACCGTAGGATTTTAGAATGCTAGCTGGAACTTTTAAAGAGGTGGTTTCTGTATACCTGTTTCCGCCACGGGTATAAGATTTGGTGTCTAAAACAACTTTCTGATTTCGAACTTTCGTTTTACTTGCAAAGTTGTAAAATACACCTGCAGCAATTTGCGTGTGCCCTGTTAAGCCAAGTGATAAGTACGATTTTCTAAAAGTTGCTTCACCGCCCAACTTATTTTTGTAATGATAGAGAGAGCTAATCCCTAAGTTGAAAGAGCTTCCAGAAAGATTGTTTACAGCGGCTTCTAATTGTAAAATTTCAAAATTAACAAACAAGTTGGCAGCATCTTTAGGCGTATCTTTTAGAATTTTGTAGTTCACACTTTGAGCTTGAAGGAAGAGCACATAAGTTGAAAATAGTAGTAGGGTTAAACATTTTCTTTTCATGATTGATTTTATTTAATGTTGCAAATTTCACACATTCCTCTTTTTGCTGAAATACGGCAAATGACGTATATTGAAAACAAGAAATAAAAAAGAGTTAAAACGCTAATAAAAAAGGTGTTGTAAGAATTTTAAAAGTTAATCAATCATCGTTTACCACTATTCACGCAATACTGTTGACTTTTTCCAACAATAATCCTAATTTTGGGCTTTATTTAAAATCTTTCAATGAAAGCATTATATTTTAAAGAAATTCGAAGTTTTTTGAGTTCAATCATTGGGTATATCTTTATCCTGATATTTTTAATAACCTCGGGAATTTTTCTTTGGATTATTTCTTACGACACCAATATTTTAGAAGGGGCAGAAGCGGATTTAATTCCATTTTTTAATTTAGCACCACTTATTTTCCTAATACTTATTCCCGCTATCACCATGCGTTCCATTGCAGAAGAACGAAGAACGGGGACGATTGAGTTACTCTTTACACGACCTTTATCTGATTTACAAATCCTATTGGCGAAGTATTTCGCGGGCGTAACGCTGTTAATCATTTCATTGATTCCAACGATTGTCTATTACATTTCAGTTTATTTTTTAGGATATCCAGTGGGCGTCATCGATGGAGGAGCAACTTTAACGTCTTACCTTGGACTTATCTTGTTGGGATCCACTTTTGTTGCAGTAGGGATTTTCACTTCTTCCATTACTTCTAGTCAGATCGTTGCCTTTATTTTAGCAATGTTTTTATGCTGGATTTTATACGATGGCTTAACTTTACTCGGTTCCTTTAGTGCAGTAGGAGGCTTGGATACAATCATCAAATATTGTGGAGTGAGTTATCATTACGATTCCATTAAAAGAGGCGTAATTGACACCAGTGACATCTTGTATTTCTTGAGTGTGATTACGGTCTTCATGGCAGCAGCATTAACCGTTATTAAATCTTTGAAAAAATAAAAGATGAAGAAACTAAATCTTTTTAAAGGAGTTTACAATTGGTCATTTTTATTGATTTTGATTGGCGCAATTGTCTTGATAAATATCATTGGAGCTTACGTTTACGGTCGTTACGATGCAACCTCTGATAAACGGTATTCGCTTTCGGAAGGCACCATCACATACTTAGAAAATACTGAAAATTTTTCGGATCGAATTTCCATTAAAATTTACCTTTCTGGAAATCTTCCTGCTGAAATTCAGCGTTTTAAAAATGCGATTGAAGACAAATTAAAAGAATTTAAAATGCATGCAGGAACCCGCATCGAGTATTCTTTTGTGGATCCAATGCAAGGCAGCGATTCTGATCGGGAATACCTGCAAGAAACCCTTTATAACCGTGGAAAAGGAATCATTCCGATGGGGGTGAGTTACCTGAAAGATGGTGCGCAAAACAACTTACTACTTTGGCCAGGCGCTGAAATTGACTATGCTGGAAGTACCGTCAATTCGATCCAGTTTTTACCCGGCACACCACAAGGGAAATTCTATACCTTAAATCAGCAATTGGATGCCATCATTCAAAATTCAATTAACAATTTGGAATACATGCTGATCAGCGGAATCCGTCGCGCGACCCAAAGTAAAAAGCCGAGAATTGCATTTCTTCAAGGTCACGGAGAATTGACTTCTGCTGAAACACAGCGTATTCGCTCGTTGATATCGCCCTATTACAACACGGAAGACCTAACAATCAATGATTCAATTGATGCCTTGAAAGGGGTAACGGCCTTGGTGATTGCTCGCCCAACAAGGCCTTTTTCTGAAAAAGATAAATTCATCATCGATCAATTTGTCATGAATGGTGGAAGATTGATGTGTTTTATTGATAAATTAGGACTTCAGGAGGATACGCTCATGCAAGTTGGGGTGGCTCATACCCATCGAACCAATTTGGATTTGGATCGAATGTTATTTGATTATGGAATCAAAGTCAATGACAATTACGCCATTGACGTTCGTTGTTCACCGTTGATAGTTCCCCAATCAAAACAAGGTTTTATTCCATGGTATTTCAACATTCGTTCCACGCCAACAGCTCACCCGATTGCGAGAAACATCGAACCCGTTTTATTAAAATATGCGTCTGAAATTCAATTTGTAGGAAATGCAAACAATGTTTCTTCTCCGATTTTAACAACTTCTACCAATTCCGCTGTTACTGGTTTAGCACCTTTAATTAGTTTGGGGATGATTGCAAATTATGGAGATAATCCGAAATTGGCGCCCGATCCTACGGATGAAGCAAATAAAATTTGTGTTGCTGGTTTGGTTGAAGGAAAATTTAAATCGCATTACAAAAATCGCATCGTTGATGAATATGTGAACAATAAACTTTCTAATTACAAAGATTCGAGTGTGGCGGAAGGTAAAATACTGGTTGTTGGAAATGGCACTTTTTTAAAGAATAGCTATGACTCCATCCCAAATCAAATGCAAGGAGGTTACTTGTACAAGCCCTTGCCATTCAATGAATTGAAATTTGATCAGGCGGCTGCTCAAATTCCAGGTGCACCCAATTTGATTTACGGAAATCAAGAGTTTTTTCAAAACATGGTCGACTACATGACCGGTGATAATTCTGTTTTGGATTTGAGAAGCAAACAAATTGACATTCGGCCCATTGACAAAGAGAAGGTAAAGGAAAATGCTTCATTTTACAAAGTGATCAATTTGGTTTTGCCCGCTTTAATCGTCTTAATTTTTGCAGGATTGATGCTATTTATTAGAAGGAAAAAATACACAAAAAACGGATTGTAAAACGATATAAAAAGATTCAAAATGGAAAAAAATAAAAAAAACATCATTTTAGGCATTGGCATTGTTGTGCTGGGGGTTCTGGCCTTTTTCGCAACGAACTTGGTTCGAAATAGCGGGAAATCAGACAGTGAACTTTTGGAGTTTTCGATTGCAGACACCAGTACAGTAGATCAAATTCACATCAAAGACGCTTATAACAATGAATTCAAATTGGTTAAAGGGGAAGGCGGTGTTTGGACAGATTCTGAAGGAAATTGCGTGATACAAGAGCCTGTTCAAACCATGTTAGAGACTTTCAAAAACATTGAATTTAAAGGTTATGTACCCGAAAACTCAAAGAAAAATGTAACCAATCGAGTTGCTGCAACCAATACGGAAGTGAAAATTTTTCAAAAAGGAAAATGGATCAAAACATGGTACGTAGGCAATGCGACGCAAGATCACTACGGAACGTATATGTTATTGGAAACAAATCGGGAGAAAAGTGATTATCCGGTCATCATGAAAGTGAGAGGTTTGAGTGGAATTATTGAACCGAGATTTTTTGCTGACAAAAGAAAATGGAAGTGTACCCAAATTTTTGCAGTTCCCAGAGAAGAAATAGCTTCGGTAAATGTTTTTTACCCCACCGAAAAAGTAAGAAGTTTTTCGGTCGAGAAAAACGGATATGAGTACATCGTGAAGCACAACGGCGAATTATTGGAAGGAATTGATACCAACATGGCTGTTCGTTATTTGAATGCATATAAAAAAGTTCATTTCGAATTGGTTAATTATGAGTATTCAGACAAGCAAGTCGATAGTTTGAAAAGAACCAAACCGTTTTGTGAATTAACGTTGAAAAAAGTAGATGGTGAAACGCAGAAATTACGCATGTTCCGAATGAAAGGAAGTGGGGAAGAGCTAGAAGATGATTATGGAAATCCAGTTTCTTATGACATCAATCGTTTCTGGTGTGAGTTACCCAATGGAGAATTAGTAAAAGCACAATATTTTGTTTTCAACCCGCTTATTATGGGACACCTTTATTTTGGAAATGCAACTCCTGTAAAATCAAAATAAACGAATTCAATAAAAAAACAAAGAGTTAAAAGTAAAAATGTATATTTGTTACCAAAAGAGAAAATAAGATGAATTTTATCGTTTCGAGTACCACATTATTGAAGAATCTTCAAAACATTAGCGGTGTTTTAAGCACAAATAATACATTGCCAATTTTAGATAATTTCCTGTTTGAAATTAAAGAAAGCGAATTGACTGTTTCAGCTTCAGACATTGACACAACGATGCAAACTTCTCTAGAAGTGGAGGCGAATGAATCCGGAAAAGTTGCGATTCCAGCGAAATTGTTATTGGATATTTTGAAAGTTTTACCAGATCAACCAATTACTTTTTTGGTGGACACAAAAACGTACGGAATTGAAATTTCGTATGACAATGGAAAATCAAAAATGAGTGGTTACAACGGAGACGACTTTCCGAAAGCTCCAGCAATGGAAAACGGAGATAGTATCCGTGTTTCCGGTGAAATTATTTCCAAAGCAATCAACAAAACGCTTTTCGCAACAGGAAATGACGATTTAAGACCAGTAATGAGTGGTGTTTATTGTCAATTTTCTCCTTCGGAGATTATTTTTGTTGCTACAGATGCCCATAAATTGGTTCGTTACAAACGCACAGATACCCAGGCTACTGGAAGTTCCTCTTTCATCTTGCCCAAGAAACCCTTGAATTTATTGAGGTCTAATTTAAAGGGAGACGAAGAGATTTTAGTCGAATATACTTCTTCGAATGCGATTTTCACCTTCAACAACATGGTTCTTTTATGTCGCTTGATTGATGGAAAATATCCCAATTACGAAGCGGTAATTCCGAATGAAAATCCAAATGTATTGACCGTTGATCGAGCACAATTTTTAGGATCTATCAAACGCGTTTCTATTTTTGCAAACAAAACGACACACCAAATTAAATTAAAAATTGCGGGTTCTGAGTTGTCTCTTTTCGCAGAAGACATTGATTTCTCAAATGAATCATACGAGCGTTTGACGTGTTCATACGACGGTGAAGACATGGAAATTGGATTCAATTCTCGTTTTTTGATGGAAATGTTGAACAACATTGAAACACCAGAAATTAAAATCATGATGAGCGTACCAAGTCGCGCCGGTTTATTAGTACCAGCTACGACAGATAATCCAGAAGAGGATATCTTGATGTTGGTAATGCCCGTGATGTTGAATAGATAATCAAATTTAAACTGAATGATGAAGCCATTTGCAATTTGCAGATGGCTTTTTTGCTTTTTATTGGCTTGGTCAATGATTTTTGTTTAATTGTTTTTAACTCTTCAAACCAATCATTTCACTAATTTTGTCCCATGAATTTCTTTGACCAACAAACCTTACATGATTTAGAATTTTCAACCATTCAAGAGTGGCTGGAGGATTTGGGTATTGGTGAAACGGCAAAAGAACGTTTGCGGAATTTAAAACCGAACCCTGACTTTGCACAATTGAAGTTGGATTTGTTGAAGTTGAAAGAGTTTCATACCATTCGAACCGATGGAGAATCTTTTCCGGGCATGGATTTCGATGAACTCAAAAAAGAAATTCGAATTCTTCCCATTTACAATGCGGTTTTGGAACAAGAAGGTTTTGTGCGTATCAGCCGTGCTTCGGAATTGGTCAATGCGATTTTGGTGTTTTTCGACAAGCGTGAAAAAGATTTTCCAGAATTGAATTTCTTGCTTCATGAAGTGTATCACACCACGGAATTAAGTGTTGCCATCGAGAAAGTATTCGATCGAAAAGGAAATGTAAAAAATGACGCTTCGCCAGAGTTGATGGTGATTCGACAAAATATTCAAACCGTCAAAAATCAAATCAACCGCAATTTTGAAAAAGAAATGCGCAAGTTGATGAAAGAAGGCGTTTTGGGTGAAACCAAAGAAACGTTTGTCAACGATCGCCGCGTATTAACTGTTGTATCGACATACAAACGAAAGGTAAAAGGTTCGGTTGTTGGTTCTTCAAAAACGGGAAGTTTGACTTACATCGAACCTCAAGCCAACGTAGATTTAAACAACGAATTGGAATTATTGACCGACGATGAACGCAAAGAAATTTTCAGAATTCTTCAAGTTCTAACGAGAGAAATATCACAATTCCTGCCTTTGATTGTCGCTTACCAAGATTTGTTGACAGAACTGGACTTCATCAATGCGAAAACCAAGTTGGCGGTTGACTTAAAAGCAGATTTACCTTCCATTTCAGAAGAAACACAAGTCGAATTAATTGACGCTTTTCATCCCATTTTATGGAAAACCAACCGAGCACAAGGAAAAGTAACCTTGGCGCAACATATCAAAATGGATAAATTTTCCCGCATGTTGGTCATTTCAGGTCCAAACGCTGGCGGAAAGAGCATTACGTTGAAAACCGTCGGACTCGTTCAGTTGATGTTACAATCTGGATTGTTGGTTCCCGTTCACCCAAACAGCACGATGTGTTTCTTTCAGTCTATTTTGACAGACATTGGAGATAATCAATCCATCGAAAATGAGTTGAGTACTTATTCGTATCGCTTGAAACGGATGAAATATTTCTTGGATGTTGCCAATAAGAAAACCTTGCTTTTGTTAGACGAATTCGGGACGGGTTCGGATCCCGATTTGGGTGGCGCTTTGGCGGAAGTGTTTTTTGAAGAACTGTATAATAAGAAATGCTTCGGAGTTATCACTACCCATTATTCCAACATCAAACTCAAGGCGGATCGCTTGAAAAACGCAGTGAATGGTTGTATGCTTTTCAATACGGAAACGCTTGAGCCATTGTACCGATTCTCTGTGGGACAACCAGGAAGTTCTTTTACTTTCGAAGTGGCGCAGATGAATGGCATTCCGATGAATTTAATTGAAAATGCCAAGACCAAGATTGATGAGCACAAGGTAAACATGGATCGTTTGCTGAGTGATTTACAACGTGAGAAAACCTATTTGGAAAAACTGAATAACGAACACATCGAAGCGCAAGAAATTGCCCAAGCAACCAGGGTGACGTATGAAGAAAAGAAAAAGAATTTGGATGTAAAACTCTTTCACATGCAAGAGACGGCAGAAAGAGATAACAAATACGTTCAATTGGGGAAGAAAATGAAATCGTTTATCGATCGCTTTCAAACCAAATCGAAAAAGAAAGATGCCAATAAACCCTTGCTCGACGAAGTAAAGAAATACCTGACCGTGGAGCGAAGCAGAATTGAAGAAGCCAAATTAGCGGAAAAACTCAAAGCGGAAATCAATTCCAAAAAACCAAAAAAGGTCAAGCCTGGAAAACCAGAAGTGGATCCGTATGAAAGAGCGAAAATCAAAGTAAACTCTACCGTAAAAATGCTAGAAACCAAACAATCAGGAACCGTGGAAGAAATTAACGGCGAAATGATAACTGTAGCCTTTGGTTTCATGCGATTGAAAGTCGAGCGACAAAAATTGATGTTTATAAAGTGATTTATTCCATTAGTATTACTGAATAATCCTTAAATTCACCCCATGATAAATGAAATTATTGACAATGCGCTTCGCGAAGATCTGGGCGATGGCGATCACTCATCTTTGGCTTGTGTACCAGAAAACGCACAAGGAAAAGCAACTTTATTTGTAAAAGACGATGGCGTAATAGCAGGAGTGGAGTTGGCGCAACTGATTTTTCATCGCTACGATTCCAAGTTGAAAATGGAAATTTTCATCAACGATGGAGCAGAAGTTAAAAAAGGAGATATCGCGTTTACCTTAACTGGTTCATCTCGATCCATTTTAGCAACGGAGCGTTTGGTTCTTAATTTCATGCAACGCATGAGTGGGATTGCAACACAAACCCGTCAAATCGTGAAATTAATCGAAGGAACTTCCGTACAATTATTGGATACCCGCAAAACCACGCCTGGAATTCGCTACATGGAAAAATGGGCGGTGCGAATTGGCGGTGGCGGAAATCACCGTTTTGCGTTGTACGATATGATCATGTTAAAAGACAATCACGTAGATTACGCGGGCGGAATAAAACCAGCGATTGATCGAACGAATCAATATTTACAAACAACTAGGAAAAAACTAAAAATTGAAATCGAAGTTCGCAGCGAACAAGAATTGAAAGAAGTTTTGGAAGTTGGCAAAGTCGATCGCATCATGTTGGATAATTTTTCCCCCGAACGCATCAAAGCTGTAATAAATACCATTCCGTCACACTACGAAACCGAAGCTTCTGGCGGAATTACCTTGGAAAACATTCGAGCTTATGCAGAAACAGGTGTGCAATTTATTTCTGTTGGCGCGCTAACACACAGCTTTAAAAGTTTGGATATGAGCCTAAAAGCAGATTTTTCGAAATAAGAAGCGTTGAGAAATGCGTTTCACTGGGCTAACTCAATTTGGATTGATTATCAAGAAGATAATGCAATAGATGAAAAAACTTTCATTTTATCCATGGAAAAAATGAAATAAAACGCTGTTTAAACAAAATTAAATTATATCTTTGCAACCGCTTTAGAACGTTAAGCAATATTTGAAATACAATGCGAGAGTAGCTCAGTTGGTAGAGCACAACCTTGCCAAGGTTGGGGTCGCGAGTTCGAAT